>LS483371.1:1870312-2493750 GCA_900475325.1 Paucimonas lemoignei | reverse complement strand
GCCAGCGTTTGGCGTGGCGGCTGCCCGGCGCGTTGCTGTGGGCCAGTTCGTCAACCAGCACCAGTTTCGGCTTGAGCCTGAGCAGGCCGTCGAGGTCCATTTCCTCCAGGATCACGCCGCGATACTCGGAACGAACCAATGGCTGTTGCGGCAAGCCGCCCAGCAAGGCTTCGGTCTCGGCGCGGCCGTGGGTTTCCACCACCCCGGCGATCAGCTGCACGCCCTGACGCAACTGCGTATGAGCCGCTTGCAACATGGCGAAGGTCTTGCCCACCCCCGGCGCGGCGCCGAGAAAGACTTTGAGGCGTCCCCGACCGTCCCGAGGGATGTCGGCTAACAAGGCATCGGCGCGGCCGGAATCACTCATGGCGGTTATTGCTCACTCAAAGCTGCGCTTGGCGTTGCGCAGACGGTAACTCATTCAGGCTGCGATTCAAGTTCAAAACATTGACCACCGGCG
Source organism: Paucimonas lemoignei (assembly GCA_900475325.1). GTDB lineage: Bacteria > Pseudomonadota > Gammaproteobacteria > Pseudomonadales > Pseudomonadaceae > Aquipseudomonas. Next base: position 2,493,290 of record LS483371.1, on the reverse strand, counting down.
GGCCAATCAGCGGCCGCGAGGTGTTGGCCTCGATCAGCGCCTGGACCTTGGCGAGCGGCAACTGGCGGGCCGTTGCCACCCGTGCGGCCTGATAAGCGACCGACAGAGGTGACAAGTGTGGGTCAAGGCCGCTGCCGGAGGTGGTCAACAGCTCCAGCGGCACGGCGCCCTGATCCTTGACCACTTCTTTGGCGGCGTCTTCAGTAATGCGCGCAGCCAACGCCGGGTTACTCGGCGCCAGGTTGCTGGCCCCACTGGAAACCGTGGCAAAAGCCCCTGCTGAGGGCCGCGAATGAAACCATTCATCTCCGGTAAAGGACTGGGCAATCAACTGCGAGCCACGGACCTTGCCGTCGGCATCATGGATCAGGCTGCCGTTGGCCTGGTCAGGGAACGCGACCTGCGCAACACCGGTAACCACCAGTGGGTAGGCGACGCCGGTGATGACCGTCATCAGGACAAGCAGGCTCAGGGCTGGACGCAATACGTTGGACATGGTGAATACCTCTCGAAATTTGGAATGCAATCCCTGTAGGAGCTGCCGAAGGCTGCGAAAGGGTCTGCCTCATACATCGCTTTCGCAGCCTTCGGCAGCTCCTACAGTCAGCGGCGACTTAAACCAGGTGCAACCCCACCAGAATCAAATCAATCAACTTGATCCCCACGAACGGCACGATGATCCCGCCCAACCCATAGATCAGCAGGTTGCGACGCAGCAACGCCGCAGCGCTGGCGGCCTGGACGCGTACGCCGCGCAATGCCAGGGGGATCAGCACCACAATGATCAGCGCGTTGAAGACAATGGCCGAAAGGATCGCGCTCTGCGGGCTCGCCAGATGCATGATGTTCAGCACGCCCAACTGCGGATAAATAGCAGCAAACAGCGCAGGCAGAATCGCGAAGTACTTGGCGATGTCGTTGGCGATGGAAAAGGTCGTCAGCGCGCCACGGGTCACCAGCAATTCCTTGCCGATCTGCACCACGTCCAGCAACTTGGTGGGGTCGCTGTCGAGGTCGACCATGTTGGCCGCTTCCCGCGCCGCCTGGGTGCCATCGTTCATCGCCATGCCGACGTCCGCCTGGGCCAGCGCCGGTGCGTCGTTGGCGCCGTCGCCACACATCGCCACCAGACGCCCGTCGTTCTGCTCGGCACGAATGCGCTCGAGTTTTTTCTCCGGCGTGGCTTCGGCCAACACGTCATCCACCCCGGCCTCGGCGGCAATCGCCGCAGCGGTCAGAGGGTTATCGCCCGTCACCATCACGGTGCGGATCCCCAGCTTGCGCAGTTCGGCAAAGCGCTCGCGAATACCGGGCTTGACCACGTCCTTGAGGTGGATCGCGCCGATCAGCTTTTTATCGACGCAGACCAGCAACGGCGTACCACCGGTTTTGGCGATGCCGTCGATTTCCCGGGCCAGTGCAGCAGGCAAGTCACTGCGCTGCATGTCGACAAACGCCAGCAGCGAATCCACCGCGCCTTTGCGGTACAGGCGATTTTGATAATCCACGCCAGATAAACGCGTCTCGGCGCTGAATGGCACGGCGGTCAGCTCGCTGGTTTTGGGCTCGACCATGGGGTGCAGGTTGCGCAGGTATTCGACGATGGATTTACCTTCCGCAGTGTCGTCCGCCAGCGAGGCCAGCAGCGCCGCCTCGCTGAGTTCTTTCGGGGTCACGCCGGGTGCGGCATACAGCGCAGTGCAGCGACGGTTGCCGAAGGTGATGGTGCCGGTCTTGTCCAGCAGCAACACATGCACGTCCCCCGCCGCTTCCACGGCCCGCCCGGATTTGGCGATGACGTTCAGGCGCACCAGGCGGTCCATGCCCGCGATACCAATGGCCGACAGCAGGCCACCGATAGTGGTCGGGATCAGGGTCACCAGCAGCGCCACCAGAAACACCAGCGGCAAGCTACCGCCCGCGAAATGGGCAAAGGGCTGCAGGGTCACGACCACCAGCAGGAAGATCAGGGTCAGGCCGATCAGCAGAATGTCCAGCGCCACTTCATTGGGAGTTTTCTGCCGCTTGGCGCCTTCCACCAGAGCGATCATCCGATCCAGGGTGGATTCGCCAGGGTTGCTGCTGATGCGGATCAACAACCAGTCCGATACCAGCCGGGTATTGCCCGTCACCGCCGAACGATCACCGCCGGACTCACGAATCACCGGCGCCGACTCCCCGGTGATCGCCGCTTCGTTGACCGCCGCGATGCCTTCGATGACTTCGCCGTCACCGGGGATCATTTCCCCGGCCACGACGCGCACCACATCGCCTTTGCGCAGGACGCTGGCATTGACCACGCTGAAGCTGCCGTTGTCATCCCGGCGCCGTGCCTTGAGGCCTTCGCTACCGGCTTTGAGGCTGTCGGCCCGGGCCTTGCCGCGCCCTTCTGCCAAGGCTTCGGCGAAGTTGGCAAACAGCACGGTGAACCACAGCCACAAGGCGATCTGCACCGCAACGCCGGTGGACACCGCCGGATCGGGGATCACGCAGAGGATCGTGGTCAGGATTGCCGTCAGTTCCACCACCAGCATCACCGGTGAACGGGCCAGCTGGCGAGGGTCAAGCTTGACGAACGCCTGCACCAGCGCAGGGCGCCACAGGGCGCCAAAGCCAGTGTTGAGGGGTTCGGCAGCCTGAGCCAGTTCAGCAAGGGTTGGTGTGGCTGTTTTAGGTGCAGAAGTATGAATATTCATGGTCGGCTCCTCAGAAACCCAGACTCAGATGTTCGGCAATCGGCCCCAGGGCCAGGGTCGGCAGGAAGGTCAGGCCGCCCACAATCAAAATTGTCATGGTCAACAGCGTGACGAACAGCGGGCCATGGGTCGGGAAGCTGTTCAGGCCAAGAGGCGCGCTCTTCTTCATCGCCAGGCTACCGGCCAGGGCCAGCACCGGCAGAATGTAGCCAAAGCGACCAATGAACATCGCCAGGCTGAGCATCAGGTTATGGAACACGGTATTGGCGCTGAAGCCACCGAACGCCGAGCCGTTGTTGGCCGTGGCCGAGGTATAGGCGTAGAGCAACTGGCTGAAACCATGAGGGCCAGGGTTACTCACCGACGCCAGCGGCCCCGGCAGGCTGGCCGCTACGGCACCCAACACCAGCACGCCCACTGGCATGACCAGCAGAGTGGCGACCAGCAGCTTGACCTCATTGGCTTGCAGCTTCTTGCCCAGGTATTCCGGGGTGCGACCGATCATCAACCCGGCGAGAAACACCGCGATCAGCACGTTGAGCAACATGCCGTTGAGGCCCACACCGACGCCGCCGAAGATCACTTCACCGACCATCATGTTGGCCAGCGCTACCATGCCGCTCAGCGGGTTGAGGCTGTCGTGCATGCCATTCACCGAGCCGTTGGACGCCGCCGTGGTAGCCGTAGCCCACAACACAGTGCCGGTAGTGCCAAAGCGGCTTTCCTTGCCTTCCAATGGCGCGGTCTGTTCGACGTTGGCGACATTCAGCGTCGGGTTGGGTTGATACTCGGCCCACATCGACACCGCCCCGCCGATCAACAGCAACGTCAGCATGCAGGCCATGATCGCCCGGCTCTGGCGCATGTCCTTGACGTAATGGCCAAAGGTGAACACCAGCGCGGCCGGGATCAACAGGATCGACACCAACTGGAACAGGTTGCTCCAGGCAGTCGGGTTCTCGAACGGATGAGCCGAGTTCACGCCGAAGAAGCCGCCGCCATTGGTGCCCAGTTGCTTGATCGCGATCTGGCTGGCGGCCGGGCCCATGGGCAGGCTTTGGTCTGCGCCTTGCAGGGTCAGGGCGTCGATGTAATGGCCGAAGTTCTGCGGCACGCCCTGCCAGACCAGCAACAAGGCCAGAACGATGCACAGCGGCAACAGGCCGTAGAGGGTGACGCGGGTCATGTCGGTCCAGAAGTTGCCGAGGTTTTGCGTCGAGCGACGGCTGATCCCACGACAGAACGCCAGCAGCACCGCGATGCCGGTGGCGGCGCTGACGAAATTCTGCACGGTCAGGCCGACCATCTGGCTCAAGTAGCTCAGGGAGGCTTCACCGCTGTAGCTCTGCCAGTTGGTGTTGGTCACGAAACTCATGGCGGTATTGAACGCCAGCGACCACTCCATGCCGGGCAACTGTTGCGGGTTGAGCGGCAGCGCGCCCTGGCCCAGCAGTATCGCGAACAACAGCACGAACCCGGCGAGGTTGAAGGCCAGCAGCGCCCACAGGTAAGACTTCCAGTTCTGCTCGACGCTTGGGTCGACGCCTGACAACCGATAGCAGAGGTTCTCGACCGGACGCAGCACCGGGCTCAGCCAGGTGCGTTCGCCCTCCACCACTCGGTAATAGAAACGACCCAACAGTGGCGCGGGCAGCAGCACCAGTGTCAGGAAAGCCAGGATCAGCAAATAGTCATAACTGTGCATGGCTTCAGCTCCTGCCCGCGCGCAACAGCGCAACCAGCAAGTAAATGAACAGCCCTGCTGCCAACAACAGCGACACCCCGTCCACAACACTCATCGAAATTCTCCGTCTCTACGGCGATTGCCGCGTGTGGTTAATTGTCGGGACAGTGGGTGTAAAGGAACGAGAGCGAGGGGTGTAACGCGGCGTAAAGAAGGCGTAAAGAGATGTACTGCAGCGGCCTGAATTGCGGGCCAGGCCGCATTTCACATGTGGGCGTGGGTGGGTATCTACACATTTCTAATGATGATTTTGTGTACATATCCATTTGCTAGGTAACGGCTACTTAGGGTTGCGCCCTTACGGCGCGTCACTTTCGAAAAGCGCGAAAGTAACCAAAGCGCTCTTGCCCCACCACTCGGTCCCTCGCCTAGGCTCGGCATACCCGTAATCCGACATTGAGGTGTGGGGCCGCCGCCAACGGCCATCCATGGCCTAGGGCGGCTAAACCGGCATCCTTGCCGGTTTACCCCACACCTCAATATCGTATTCCGGCCAGCGTGGTTTGACGGGGCGCCTAAGATCAAAAGCAAGATCCAAAGCAGATCAAGATCAAAGGCGGCGATCGGTGGCGTTGCTTGAATTAAAGGTAAGAGCTGCCGAAGGCTGCGAAGGCGGCTACCGATTCGCAGCCTTCGGCAGCTCCTACAGAGAATTGTGCACGCCGTGGACTCCGCGAATTCATTCGCGAAGGCAATGACACAAACAACGAGTAATGCGAGACAAAGCACCGGCAGCTCCTACGGAGAATTGCGCACGCCGTGGATTCCGCGAATTCATTCGCGAAGGCAATGACACAGACAACGAGTAACGCGAGACAAGCACCGGCAGCTCCTACAGAGAATTGCGCGCGCCGTGGATTCCGCGAATTCATTCGCGAAGGCAATGGCGCAAACGATGAAGATAGCGCGGCAGGATAACGCGAGAAACAGGCCGGCTATCAGGCCGCCTCGTGCGCTTTTGATCTGGGGCGCCCCGTTAAACCACGCTGGCCGGAATTCGATATTGATTCGGCGGGTGAACCGGCATGGATGCCGGTTTAGCCGCACTGGGCCAGGGATGGCCCTTTGCGGCGGCCCGCCGAATCAATGTCGGATTACGGGTACACCGAGCCTAGGCGAGGTGCCGAGTGGTGGGGCACAGCGTTTTTGGTTACTTTTTTGGCGTCTGAAAAAAGTGACCCGCTGTAAGAGCGGAACCATAAGCAGCCGTGACCGCAGTAATGGATATGTACACTGCAAAAAACCAAACGCTACCGACCCTCGCCCACCCAGTAACCCACTTTGTACCAATCCCGATACATTCAAGACATCCCCCCGACACCCACCAACGCCACCCTTCCGCCGCGCCACCCGGCCTAGTAGCATGGCGGGCAGAGTTGATCCTCAATAGCGGCCAGTGATGGCGGCATCACCAGGCGGCAACCGCATCATGCAAACACGCTCCGAACCCCCTGCCGACACCCCCAGCCCAGGCGAACAACGCTGGAATACCCGCGCCCTGATCGTCGATGACGACGTGCCCATCCGCGAATTGCTGTGCGACTACCTGGCACGCTTCAACATCCAGTGCCGGGGCGTCACCGACGGCACCGAAATGCGCCAGGCCCTGGAAGAAGAAAACTTCGACGTCATCGTGCTCGACCTGATGCTGCCCGGCGAAGACGGCCTGTCCTTGTGCCGCTGGCTGCGCGGCACCTCGGACATCCCGATCCTGATGCTGACCGCCCGCTGTGAACCCACCGACCGGATCATTGGCCTGGAACTGGGCGCCGACGATTACATGGCCAAGCCTTTCGAACCCCGAGAACTGGTGGCACGCATCCAGACCGTACTGCGCCGGGTGCGTGACGACCGCAGCGATCAACGCTCAACCGTGCGGTTTGATGCCTGGCGCCTCAACAGCGTGCTACGCCAACTGATCGCCGCCGATGGTCTGGTGGTGCCACTGTCCAACGCTGAATTCCGCCTGTTGCGGGTATTCCTCGAACGGCCACGCCGTGTGCTGAGCCGCGAACAGTTACTGGATGCCGCCCGTGGCCGCTCCATCGAGGCCTTTGATCGCAGTATCGATCTGCTGGTCTCGCGCCTGCGCCAGAAACTCGGTGACGACCCGAAAAACCCGCAACTGATCAAGACTGTGCGCGGCGAAGGCTACCTGTTCGACGCCAGGGACATCGGTTGATCCGCTCCGCTGATACCTTGTTCGCCCGGCTGTTCGGTGGGGCCGTCGTGGCGATTCTGCTCGCCCATTTGCTGGCGTTCATCTGGTTCACGGTCTACGGCTTCCCGCCGCCCCCACCGATGCCGCAGGCTGCTGTCGGGCAACAGGCACAGCCCGGACAGCCTCCGCCCCAGATGCAGGGACGCAAACCGCCCCCGTTCGGCGGGCCGATCGTGCCCTTGACCTTCCAGATGATCACGCTGGTGATTGGCGCCTGGTTTGGCGCCAAGGCACTGGCCAAACCCATGAGCCGCCTGAGCGATGCCGCCGAACGCCTCAGCGAAAACCTCGACAGCCCGCCCATGGAGGTCAGCGGCCCGCTGGAGGCCAGGCAAGCGGCGCAGACGTTCAACCTGATGCAGCAACGTATCCGCGAGCAGGTCCAGCAGCGGGGTCGCATGCTGGCGGCGGTGTCCCACGACCTGCGCACGCCTCTGTCGCGGTTGAAGCTGCGGGTGGAACAGATCGACGAACCCAAACTGCATGGCCAGATGACTCAAGACCTCAACGACATGATCGGTATGCTTGATGCCACCCTGAGCTATCTGAACGAACAGCGCACCAGCGAAATCGTGCAACTGTTCGATCTGCAGGCCTTGATCGAGTCCCTCACGGAAAACGCTCAGGACAACGGCGATGACGTGCAATGCAGCGGCGAATGCCGGCCCCTCAAGACCCAGCCCATGGCGTTGCGCTCGTGCATCAACAACCTGATCGACAATGCCCTGCGCTATGCAGGTCAGGCGCGGGTTGAAATCCATGATCATGAACAGCGGGTGCACGTGGTGGTGATCGATCACGGGCCCGGCATCAGCGTGGAACATCATGAGACCGTCTTTGAGCCGTTCTATCGTCTGGAAGGCTCACGAAATCGCAACTCCGGCGGTGTCGGCATGGGCATGACCATCGCCCGTGACGCGGCGCGGCGCATGGGCGGCGACCTGACCCTGGGCCAAACCCCCGGCGGCGGCCTGACGGTGGCGCTGGATCTGCCGCGCTTTTAACCGGCAATACAGCGAGCCCCGTGGGACCGGGTTTAGCCGGGAAGGCAGCAGTTCTGTCGATACAACTGCAGTGGATATGCTGACCTCTTCCCGGCTAAAGCCGGTTCCATGGACCTCTATGGCGGCGCCGGTGAGGCGTCTGTCTGTAATGAGCCTGCGGGCTTCGGTCACGGTAAAGAACCCTGATCGGTTATGCCTGTCACACTCCTGTGATGAGTTTCCAACAACATCGTCCAGGGCGCTGAGTGACAGGTTGCGCAGTTCCCCTCGTGGTTGTACGATGACTGTCAACATAGTTGAGTGACGGTTCGACTCCGCCGCTCACTTCACCGTCAGCCGACGGTGGGCAGATCTCTAAGACAGGCACCAGCCTGATTAAACCCGCAAATAAAAACAGGAGACACAGATGCCTAATGTTCTCGGCCACAACTTCATCGCTGGCGCACGCAGCGCCCTTGGCGAGCCGCAACATAAAAGCCTCGATGCAACGACCGGTGAAGCCTTACCGTTCAGCTTTTACCAGGCAACCGACGCAGAAATCGACGCAGCAGCCCTGGCCGCCAAAGGCGCCTTCGCGGAATATCGCCAGCTGAGCCCGGCTCGCCGCGCAGAGTTCCTCGAAGCCATCGCCGACGAGCTGGACCAGTTGGGTGATGATTTCGTCGCCATCGTTTGCCAAGAAACCGCCCTGCCGACCGCCCGTATTCAAGGCGAGCGCGGTCGCACCAGCGGCCAGATGCGTCTGTTCGCCAAAGTGCTGCGTCGTGGCGATTACCTCGGCGCGCGCATTGACCTGGCGCTGCCGGATCGCAAGCCGATGCCACGCGTCGACCTGCGTCAGTACCGCATTGGCGTTGGTCCGGTTGCCGTGTTTGGCGCAAGCAACTTCCCGCTCGCTTTCTCCACGGCTGGCGGCGACACCGCTGCAGCATTGGCCGCCGGTTGCCCGGTGGTCTTCAAGGCGCACAGCGGCCACATGGCGACGGCCGATCTGGTGGGCACCGCGATCATTCGCGCTGCTGAAAAAACCAACATGCCTAAAGGCGTGTTCAACATGATCTTCGGCAGCGGCGTCGGCGAAGGCCTGGTCAAGCATCCGGCCATTCAGGCAGTAGGCTTCACCGGTTCCCTGAGCGGTGGCGATGCCCTGTGCAAAATGGCCGCCGAGCGTCCTCAACCGATTCCCGTGTTCGCAGAAATGTCCAGCATCAACCCGGTCGTCCTGCTGCCAGAAGCGCTGGCCACTCGCGGCGAAGCCGTAGCAAAGGATCTGGCGGCCTCGGTGGTCATGGGCGCAGGCCAGTTCTGCACCAATCCAGGCGTCGTGATCGGTATCAGCTCCCCGGCTTTCAGCAAGTTCCTTGAGCAACTTCAGGAACACATGGGCGGCCAAGCTCCACAGACCATGCTCAATGCTGGTGGCCTGCGCAGCTACAGCAAAGGCGTTGAGCACCTGCTGTCCCACCCGGGCATCACTCACCTGGCGGGTAAACCGCAGGAAGGCAAACAGGCACAAGCGCAGCTGTTCAAAGCTGACGTGAGCCTGTTGCTCAATGGCGATCCGCTGTTGCAGGAAGAAGTCTTCGGCCCGACCACTCTGGTGATCGAAGTCGCTGACGACGCACAACTCAAAGACGCCCTGCTGGGCCTTCGCGGTCAACTGACGGCGACCCTGATCGGCGAGCAGAGCGACCTGCAGAAGTACCAATGGCTGGTGCCGGTGCTGGAAGAGAAAGTCGGCCGTATTCTGGTCAACGGTTACCCGACCGGTGTTGAAGTCTGCGAAGCCATGGTTCACGGCGGTCCGTACCCGGCAACGTCCGACGCACGCGGCACCTCGGTCGGTACTCTGGCCATCGACCGTTTCCTGCGTCCAGTCTGCTACCAGAACTACCCGGATGCCCTGCTCCCGCAAGCGCTGCAAAACGCTAACCCGCTGGGCCTCAAGCGTCTGGTGAACAGCGAGTGGAGCGATCAGCCCATCGCCTGAACCTGAACCGTTCAGCTAAAACGGCGCGGCCCACAAGCCGCGCCGTTTTTGTTGGGCCAGGTTTACAACCGTACGAGCGTTGCGCATTCAAGCACCGCTTCTGTTTATCAGGTGGATAGCCATGAATCCCACCCCTCCTGTCAAAGCCCTAACCGAATCGTCCATCCGCCGCCCGCGCAACCTGACGCTGGCGCTGGCCAACATCCTGACCGACATGATTGCCGCTGGCCAACTCAAGGTCGGCGACAAACTGCCCGCAGAAAAGCACATCACCCAGGAGCACGGGGTCAGTCGCACCGTGGTCCGCGAAGCCATTTCCCACCTGCAATCCCACGGTCTGGTAGAAACGCGCCATGGCATCGGCACCTTCGTGGTCAGGCAAAGCGCCGACCACGTCGACCCGCAAGCGGACCGTACGTTGAACGATGTGTTGGCGGTGATCGAGTTGCGAATCGGCATCGAAGTGGACGCCGCAGGTTTCGCAGCCTTGCGCCACACCGAAGAACAACTGGTGCGCATGCATCAGGCGCTGGCAGTGCTGGATGACCCGGCGTCCACCCGGGACCAAGCGGCGGAGGCTGATTACCAGTTCCACCAGCAAATCGCCCTGGCGACGGACAATCGCTACTTCGCCGACATCACCGAGCACCTGGGCCTTACCCTCATCCCCCGCACCCGCCTCAACTCAGCGGCACTCGCACACACCGCCGCCGACGACTACAGCGCCCGGCTGCGCCAGGAACACCAGGATATCTACACCACCATCGCCAACCGTGATGCCGATGGCGCCAAGGCAGCAATGCGTCGACACCTGAACAACATTCGCGAAAGATTGCGGTTGGGGTATCAGCGGCGGGAGGGTTGATCTTGAGTGTGCCTAATTGCTGCACCAAGACGCTAGCGGATATAAACCAAGTCTCAATGACCCATAGTCATTCTTGATCGTGTGCCTGAACGCGACAGGACAGGCGCCACAAACTGCGACTTGTGGGAGGCCGAGCGCAGGTATTGCGCAGTGGGGAGCCCGGCATGGATGCCGGGCTAGCCGCACCGGGCCATGGATGGCCCTATGCGGCGTCCCCACGGAGCAATGCCGGAGCGAGGGAAGTCTGAGCTCAGCGAAGACCCGGACAAAGGAGCGAGCGTTTTTGGTTACTTTTTTGGCGTTTGAAAAAAGTGACCCGCTGTAAGAGCGGAACCGTTAGCAGCCGTTACCGCAGCAACGGATATGTACCCAACAAAACGAAAACCTCACGACACACAACCCCAGCATTCTGAAAATGCGATACCCAGTCACCCATCACCCCACCACCCACAACATTGAACTCCCACCCACGATCCACCTCGAAAACTGACAGGCAGGCCATCGCCCGCCCATCAGTCGAAAGGTACAGTCATGGATTTAAGTAAATTGGCCAGTCACGTAAAAGCCGGCGACATCGACGAGATCGATTTGGTCGCCATGGAAGGCGGCTCGTTCGTCATGCACGTCCTGGTAGCAGGCAAATCCCAACGAGTGGTCAACGCCAAAGGCGAGACCCTGCACGTTGCATCCATCGAAGAAGCCCGCAAAAACCTGGCCGGAGTGCCGGAAGTACCGTTCTTTCTGGTCCAGCCTGCAGTTCATGAAGAAATGGTCGGGCTTGGCGACACCGACAAACAGCCCAACCGCGAGCCGATCCCGTTTCGCTCAAGCCTGTGACGAAGGTTGCAACTCGGGATGGCTGACGCTAACAGTGGCCAACTCGTCCCGCAATTCCTCAACCAGCACCGCAACGTCCTCAAGGGTCTTGACCGAGGACATGGCGATACCGGTCACCATCAAGTCAACCCGTCCCGTGGCACTGTCAAAGATGCGCACAGTCAACGAGCCATCGGCACAGATGACGCATTCACAGGCCAACGGCTGGAAGCTGTTTTCCACCAAATGGCGGACTTGAATCAGCCAGCTCACACGCACCTGCCTTTTCGATCTGTCGTTATGAAGGTCTGCACTGAGTTCCTTATGGACGGGTCCGAAAATGGACCGTCAGGTTAAAGAAACCCCGGGCAGATACGACAGATCAATTTGCACCGTACTGACTGGTGCATTTGCACCCTTGCAAGTCGGCCGTCAGGCTTTGCCGCGCCGGTCATTGCTGAACAGTGCACGCTCCCTTGCCCAAACGATGGCTTCGGTACGGCTGTGCAGACCGAGCTTGGAGTACATGGTTGCGACGTGATTACGAACAGTGTTGGGTGCCAGTTTAAGGCGTGCGGCAATTTCCTTGTCCGCCAGCCCTTCGCAAATCAACCCCAGCACGTCCTTTTCCCGGGCCGTGAGGTCGATCAGCGAACCACCCGGCAGCTGGGTAGTTTTGACCTTTTTCACGTTGGCCAGCTTTTCAATCAATGTGCGGGTGAACCAGGAGGCGTCCTGCATCACCTCCTCGATGGCATCGACCAGTTCCAGCTCGGAGCGCTTGCGCTCGGAAATGTCCATGAACACCATCAGGTAGCAGGAAACATCCTGAATGCTTACGGTATCGGCCGAAACCGCGCAATCGATCACTTCATCACCGCGCTTGCGCACCTTGAATTCCATGCCTTCCAGATTGCCGGTCTTCTTCAGCAGATCGAACAACTGCGCGCACTGTTGCGGCCCATCAATGAAACCGATCTCCTCCACCGAGCGCCCCGTGAGTTCCTGAGCGGTATAACCCGTGGCATTGACGAACGCGTCGTTCACTTCCACGACATGCCGCGACTGGGCATTGCATACCAGCGTCGGCACGGGCGTCAGGCGAAAAGCCTTGGCGAACCGCTCCTCACTCTGGCGCAGCGCCGCTTCGATTTTGCGTCGCGGCTCCATGTCCATGAATGAAAACAGCATGCAGTCCTCATCATCGACATCCAGGGGCTGGCCCGCGACGATTACCAGCTTGTTGCCGCCGTCGGGAAGCCTCAGCTCTGCCTGCATCTGCGGGATGGTTCCACCGTCATTGAGGCGCTGGACGGCCAATTCCTTGCGCTCGGCGTTCTCCAGCACGTCCACTTCATAGACGGAACGACCGATGACCTGCTCACGGCTGTAGCCCGTCATCTCCAGAAAACCCTGGTTAACCTTGATGTAGCGCAGATCCTTGAGGCGGCAGATCACCGCCGGGGCCGGATTGGCGCCGAAGGTCCGCTCGAAACGCTGCTGTGCGCTAGCCCACTGGGTGGCGTCGGTCATGATCAACACCCGCAATGGCTCTTCGCCGGCGCGATCATCGAGGATCATGCTGCGCAGCCGATGCACCCAGCACTTCTCGTCGTCATCTGCTGGCCGCACTTCCACCACCAGGTCGCTGAAGGCCTCTTGCGCCGCCACCCGGCTGATCGGGTAAGTCTCTTGCGGCAGAACGTGATTGTTGCGATAGCGCAGCGTGAAGCGCGAGGCGTACTCACTGGCGTTGCGGCCGAGCTGCTTGATCGTTTTCACGCCATGCATGGACAGCGCCGCTTCATTGGCCCAGACAATGGACTGGTCCGCTTCGATCAACATGACCCCATCGGACAGACCGGCAATGATCTCTTGCAACTGTCGACGATTGGTTTCGCTTTCAAGAACTGCCCGACTCATTCTCTCTCCGTTTGGCTGACCAGCGAGCGCCCTGACGCGAGGCACAATCATTGATTCGCCCGCCGGATCTTTGCTCAACGCCGAGTTTGACAGCCAGTGCGCGTCATGAATTCCAACCCATTCAAGACAAATCTCACACCTCATCGGGTGCTTATATAAACGCCGCATGAAATCTTCGCCCACCATAAAACCTTTTCTACGGGCCATGCTCAAACCCTGCGATACCCCCGCCGATCCTCGCTGCAGTCAAAATCGAGAGCACACTTGGACGCCCATACCGAACGCCGCAATAACCGCTCACTCGATGGATTGAATTTCTTTCTGGCTGATGTTCGCGACGGACTTGGGCCGTACCTGGCCATTTATCTATTGGCGGTGCATCACTGGGACCCGGCCAGCATTGGCATCGTGATGACTGTGGCCGCGCTGGCGGGTCTGGTCACCCAGGGACCGGCAGGGGCACTGATCGACCGCACCCATTACAAGCGAGCGGTGATTGCATTGGCGGCGCTGCTGGTCACCGGCAGCTGCCTGGTATTGCCGTTCACGTCGTCATTGAGTGTGATTGCAATCACTCAGGCCATCAGCGGGGTCGCCGCCTCGGTTTTCGCGCCTGCCATCGCCGCAATCTCCCTGGGGATCACCGGGCCCAAGGCCTTCACCCGACGCACTGGACGCAACGAAACCTTCAATCATGCAGGCAACGCTTGCGCGGCCCTTCTGGCCGGTGGTTTTGCCTACCTGTTCGGTCCGATTGCGGTGTTCTACCTGATGGCGGCGATGGCGCTGGCGAGCGTGGTGGCGGTCAGTTGCGTGTCGGCAGAAGCCATTGATCATGACGTCGCCCGAGGCCTTGAGGCCGGGCACGCAGACCACGGCGATTCGCCTTCAGGCCTGAAAGTGCTGATGAGCAACAAAACCCTGCTGCTGTTTGCCGCCTGTTGCGCCCTCTTCCACCTGGCCAACGCGGCCATGCTGCCCCTGGTCAGCCAGAAGCTTGCACAGGTCAACCTGCAACTGGCCACACCGCTGACCTCCGCCTGTATCGTCGCGGCGCAACTGGTGATGGTGCCCGTCGCCTTGCTGGTGGGGGCCAAGGCCGATGTGTGGGGGCGCAAGCCATTGCTGCTGGCTGGTTTTTTGATCCTGCCGATCCGTGGCGTGCTCTATGTCATGTCTGACAACCCGTTCTGGCTGGTAGGCGTGCAGTTGCTGGACGGCATCGGCGCAGGTTTGTTCGGAGCTCTGTTTCCGCTGGTGGTCAAGGACCTGACCCAAGGCACCGGGCGTTTCAACGTCAGCCTGGGGGTAATCTCGATGATCTTTGGCCTGGGTGCGGCACTGAGCAACAGCCTGGCCGGGCTGGTGGTGCAGAGCGCTGGCTACAATGCGGCGTTCCTGACCCTGGCCGGGGTGGCGACGGCCGCGTTGCTGCTGATGCTGGCGATGCCGGAGACCCTGCGTGCAGACTCCCGACCCAACGAAGTAGCCGACACCCCGGTGGCGGCCGCGTGAATCTGCTGGCAATCAGCTACGAGGCGAACGCTCGCTGCGCACCCAGTCGGTCAACAGGCTGTAGGCCACTGCCAGCAGCGTCGGGCCGATGAACAGCCCGATAAAGCCGAACGCCAGCAGTCCGCCGAAAACGCCGAGCAATACGATCACCAAAGGCAGGTTACCGCCGCGACTGATCAGATACGGCTTGAGGACGTTGTCGACGCCACTGATGACGAAGGTGCCCCAGATACCGAGAAACACCGCCATGCCGTATTCGCCATTCCATACCAACCAGGCGGTGGCCGGGATCCACACCAGCGGTGGGCCCATGGGGATCAGGCTGAACATGAAGGTCAGGATGCCCAGCACCAGCGCTCCCGGCACCCCGGCGATCAGGAAGCCGATCAGCGCCAGCACCGCCTGAGCGGCTGCAGTGCCAATCACCCCATTGACCACCCTCTGCACAGTGCCCGCCACCAGATCCAGATAGTACTGAGCCCGATCGCCGATCAGCCGCTCCAGCAAGCTGAGCACGAAAGCGGCAAGCCGCGGACCGTCACGGTAGAAGAAAAACGCAAACAGCAGGCTCAGGGTCAGTTCGAGAATCCCGCCGCCGATCTGCGCACTACGGGCCAACAGGAAGTTACCCACCTGCCCCAGATACGGCTTGATCGTCGTCATCAGCGCCGCGCCTTGCTCGTCAATGCTGTTCCAGAAACCGACCAGACGCTCGCCGACAAACGGAATGCCCGCCAGCCAGGTGGGTGGATCGGGCAAACCGTCCACTTGCACGTCCTTGATGAACAACGTCACGTCACGTACGTGATCGGCAAGGTTAAAGCCTAGCCACACCAGCGGCGCTGCCACCAGCACCATCCAGCCCAGGGTCAGCACCAGCGCCGCCAGGGATTCGCGGCCGTTGAACCAGCGCGTCAGCAAGCGCATCAGCGGCCAACTGGCAAAGGCCAGCACCGCGCCCCAGAACAACGCCGACCAGAACGGCGCCATCACCCAGACGCACGCGCCGAGCAGCGCCAGGAGCAGGATCTGCACCAACAGGCGATCGTTATTGAACATGGCTTATCCAGTAAAAAAATAGCCCAGGAGTCGGGCTCAGGGTTCAAGCATAACGGCGAACGTGACCAGCGTCAGGTTCGCCCTTTCGTCAGCCTAGCGGATGACCTCGATCAACAGCCCTTTACCCGCGTCGCTGCCCGCTTCCAGTCGCGCGGCACGCACGCCTTTGGCGACTAGCGCTTCACGCCAGGCTTCACGGTCGGGGCCGGAAATGGTGGCGCGCAAGCTGCTGTCCAGGTTCAGCCCGCGGGACAGCAACGTCACCCAATCGGCGGAGGGTGCACCGCTCAGCCTGGGCAGTGCCAGCTTGCCAGTGCTCTTGAGTTGGCGCAGCAAGGTGGCCGACGTAGGCATCAACTCGCCCAGCGGTGCGCCGGAGTCAAACTGCTCGACATGCAGGTAGGCGCGGCGATTACCCCGAGTGATGCCATACAAGGCCACCAGGGTGTCACTTTGCGGCTCAGCCAGACGCAGCAGCAAATACGCTTGCTGCTCATCGGCGCCGTAGAGTTTGGCGTTGCCGAATACTTCATTGGCCCACAGGCTGCTTTCGCCGCAATCGCGGGCCTGGCACCAGAACAACAGCTCGGCACCCTGGGCCTGCAGCGCTTCGCGCGCAGCGGTAAAGGCTTCGGCAGACGTGCGTTCCGAAGGCAACTGATAGGTCACGCCCGTCACATTGCCCCGCGCGCTCACCTGCCCGTCAAAGCGCAGCTGGCCGCTGATCTTGCGGATCGAGCCCATGGGGTAGATCCGCTCAAGCTCGGTGGCAGGTCGATAGTCAACGATCTCGGCGTCGGTCAGCCGAGGCACCATAGGCAGGTCGCTGCTACCAGGCGCATCAGCGGCCATCACCGCCGTGCTCAACAGCGAGGCGCAGAGCATGGCTGCCAGTGCGTGGGGCAAACGTCGCGGCGCGCAGATGGCGTGAAGAGTGGGCATTTGAACAAGGCCGGCAGAGTGCCGACCTGATACTACCGGAGTTAGGTCCGTCATGATTGATTCCTGTTTCAACCTGCCCAGCGTCGGCAGTTGCCCGCCGCAAGTCAAGGAGCGGCAAAGAAGCGATTGAAACAGTCTGCAACAGCTTGTGCCCCGGATTCATCGTCCAGATGCAGATGATGGCTACCTGACAGGCTTGTGACGGCAAAAGGCAGGTCTGACAGCAGCGCCTGATTCTGCGCAAGCAGGCCCTGAGAAGCTACTACCAAATGTGTCGGACACCCGATTGCTGCGACAAACGCCATGGCCTGATCGGTGGTGATGCGGACCGCCGACGGCAAAGTGAGGCGGCTGTCGCTGCGCCAGGTGTAGCCTCCGGGCACCGGCATCAAGCCACGCTGGGCCAGCAACTCGGCCGCCTCGCGAGTGACGGCCACGGCGCCTTTCATGCGTGCTTGAATCGCCTGATCCTGATCGGCGTAAATCGGCTTGCGCTTGTGGCCCAACCGTAGCTGCGCCAGCAATGATCTGCCCAGTTGTTCAGGGGCGTCGTCAGGCTTGCCGGTGGGCGGGATCAGCCCGTCGATCAGCGCCAGCCGCTCGACCCGCTCAGGCATTGCACCAGCCAGAAATACCGAGATGATTGCCCCCAGCGAATGCCCCAGCAGCGAAAACCGCTGCCACCCCAATTGCTCGGCCACCTGCAGCACATCGTGCACATAGTCGGGTAGCGAATATCCGGCGCCCGGCGGGCGGTGGCTGGAATGTCCATGCCCGGCCAGATCCAGCGCGACGATGCGCAGCCCTTTCAGCTTGGGTGCCAGCCGAGCGAAGCTGTTGGCATTATCGAGCCAGCCGTGCAAGGCGATCACCGGCTGGCCGTCCTCCGGGCCGAACAGGTGAGCGGCCAGCTCGATGTGTGGCAGGCTCAAGCGGACTTCTTCGACAGCATGGCTCATGGACGAACACCTGCGGACCAGCGGCTGAACAAGGTTTTGAGGAGCAACGCCGTGGCATCCGGTTGCTCCAGCGGGAACATATGCCCACCCGGCACCGACAGGTACTCGCCCTGAGGCAGGCTGCGCACCGAGCGCGCATGGTGACGCATCACCACCCTGCTCTGCTCACCGCGCACCATGGCCAGCGGGACGTTGAGCTGGCGCGGCCGGCCGGGGCGAGTGTGGGGAATACTGCGATAAATGCTGATCTCGGTCGCGGGGTCAAATCGCAACCGCAGTTGCTCGCCGTCGGCCAGCAAGCCGTGCTGCAGGTAGGCGTCGAAGCATTCCGGATCGAAACGGCGAAACAGCGTCTTGCCCGCGAAGTACAGCCGCGCCGACTCAAGGTCGGCAAAGGCTTCACGACGCCCAAGGGTACGCCCGGCCGGGGTGATGCGGTCGATGAAACCAAAGCGCTTGGCGGCGCGGATCATCCACTGGTCGGCAAGGGTCAGGACCGGCGAATCCAGCATCACCACACCGCGATACAACTCGGGGCAGCGCAGCGCCGCATGAAAATGCAGCACCCCGCCCAGGGAATGCCCAACCCCCCAGACCGGCCCCTCTTGCTCGCGCAGGTGGTGAATCAACTCATCCACCAGATTGAGCCAGTTGTCGTCCACCGGAAAACGCGGGTCATGGGCGTGTTGCTCAAGGTGGCTCACGACGTAGTCCGGCGCCAGAGCCGTGAACAGCTTGCCGTAGGTGGCCGAGGGGAACCCGTTGGCGTGAGCGAAGAACACCTGTTGCGACATACCGACACCCAGTGAGCAAACCAGAGGGGATTGTGCGTACCGGTTGGCCAATCAGCAATGACTGTAAGCGCCATCGAACATGACACTCCGGTCATACGGTCATTGCCAGCTCAATCATGAGCATCCGGGACGCTGAGCCAAGGCCGTGTTGCCCGCGAGCTTGCCCTGGCAAACACGCTTGATCGCCTCTGTAGTTATTAAAAACAACCACCTATCTGCTTAACGGTGGCAGTTTGCTTTCTCATAATTTGATACTGTGTCATCGGATTTTTCGGGACGAATGCCTTTCGACGATTGCCAGCTCATCACCTGAGCGCGCGTCCACCCGTCTCAAAAGCCTCAAAAGGGGGAAGTTTTGACTGCTACTGACACTCAGGCATCGCTGCAAGCGGCCATCGATAATTGCGCTCGCGAACCGATCCGGATCCCAGGCAGCATTCAGCCCCAAGGTTTTCTGATTGTCATCGAAGAACCGTCGATGACCATTGTGCAGATCAGCGAAAACATCACCCAGTGGCTGGATGTCGACGCCAGCGCGCTGTTGGGTTGCGAGCTCGACTCGCTGGTCAAAAATGGTTCGGCGTCGGTTGCCGAACTTGGCGAGCTTGAGGAAGAAGAATCCCAACCTTTCCACGTTGGCGATGTGACGTTCATCAAAGGCGCGCGCGGCGCTCAGCCAGTCGCCATGATGCTGCATCGTCACGCCGGGTTATTGATTGCCGAGTTCGAACCCGCCAGCGATACCGCCACGGCCCACGGCAAGTTGTATCCACTGGTGCGCTCGTTCATCAGCCAGATGCGCGAAGAAGAAAGCGTCGACGAGCTGTGTGATCGCTCCGCGCGCTTCATCAAGCGCATTACCGGCTTTGGCCGAGTCAATGCCTACCGCTTCGACAGAGACGGCAATGGCATTGTCAACGCCGAAGCTGCTGACCCGGGCTACCCGAGTTACCTGGGCCTGTGCTTCCCGGCCTCGGACATCCCCCGCCAGGCTCGCGAGCTGTATTGCGCCAACCGGATCCGGATCATTGCCGATGCCTATTACGTGCCATCGCCGATTATCCCCGAGCACAACCCGTCCACCGGACAGCCCCTGGACCTGAGCTACGCCACCTTGCGCAGCGTTTCCCCCGTGCACCTGCAATACATGCGCAACATGGGCACCGGCGCGTCGATGTCGATTTCCATCGTGGTCGACGGCCAGCTGTGGGGCCTGATTTCCTGCCATAACCAGGCACCGCACCCGGTCAGCTTCCAGACCCGCTCGGCCTGTGAGTTGCTGGGCCGGGTGTTGTCGCTGCAGGTCGAAACCAAAGAAGCGCACCTGCGCAACCAGCGCATGCTGAGCCTGCGCAAAGACATCGTGCACATGCTCGCCGCCATGGCTGACCATGACAGCGTGTTCAGAGGCCTCAAGTCGTTGCCTGAAACCTTCGTGCGCTTCGTCGGCGCCAGCGGCGCGGCCGTGGTGTCCGAAGAAGAATGCGACCTGTTCGGCCAGACCCCACCCGAAAAGCAGGTGCGCGCACTGGCTGCATGGCTGGCTGAACGCGGCGGTGCCGAGATCTTCGAAACCGATAACGTCGGGCAAGACGTTCCCCAGCTGCCTGCACTGGCAAAGTCGGTAAGCGGCGCTCTGGCGGTGTCCATTTCAGAGCTGCATTCCAATTACCTGATCTGGTTCAAGCCCGAGCAGACCCAAGTCGTCAACTGGGCGGGTCGTCCGGGAAAAACTGTCGATCAGAGCGGCGCGTTGAGCCCGCGGCAAAGCTTCGAACTCTGGAAGCAGACCGTCGAGGGCTTTTCCACCCCCTGGCAGGAAACCGAGCTGGAAGGCGTTGCGGAACTACGCCTGGCGGTACTCGGCATCGTGCTGCGCAAAGCGGAAGAAATGGCCCAGCTGGCCACCGAGCTCAAGCGCAGCAACAAGGAACTCGAAGCCTTTTCCTACAGCGTTTCACACGATTTGCGCGCGCCGTTGCGCCATATTGCCGGTTATGCCGAGCTGCTCAGCGACATGGAGCAGGGCAACCTGTCCGAGCGCGGGCAACGGTTCCTGGGCACCATCGGTGAATCGGCCAAGTTTGCCGGCACCCTGGTGGACAACCTGCTGAGCTTTTCCCAGATGGGCCGCTCGGCCATGCGCCAGTCGGAAGTCAACCTCACGGCCATGGTCGATTCGATCAAGCGCGAAATGGCTCCCGATTACCAGGGCCGCACCATCGAGTGGGTGGTTCGCGAGTTGCCCATCATCATCGCCGACCCGGCCTTTTTGCATCTGGCGATGCGCAACCTGCTGGCCAACGCCATCAAGTACACGCGCAATGAAGCCGTTGCCGTGATCGAAGTCGAAGCGGTCGAGCATGAAAACGGGGTAACGGTCAGCGTCCGCGATAACGGCGTGGGCTTTGACATGCGCTACGCCGACAAACTGTTCGGGGTGTTTCAGCGCCTGCATCGAATGGAAGAATTTGAAGGCACAGGCATCGGCCTGGCCAACGTCAGACGCATCATCGAACGTCATGGCGGGACTGTGCAGGCCAACGGTGTGCTCAATGAGGGCGCTGTTTTCTCCTTCACACTGCCTCACAAACCTTTAACTCCAAACGCCTGAGCTCGTGAATAGAGAGCGCGGAGAGAAACCAATGCTTAAGCCGATCCTGCTGGTCGAAGACAACCCCCATGATCTGGAGCTGACCCTGGTGGCGCTGGAGCGCAGCCAGCTGGCCAACGAAGTGATCGTCCTGCGTGACGGGGCCGAGGCTCTGGACTACCTGTTCCGCCGCCATGCTTACGCCGATCGCTCGGACGGCAACCCGGCCGTGCTGCTGCTGGACCTGAAACTGCCCAAGGTCGATGGTTTGCAAGTGCTGGACGCGATTCGCCAGTCCGAGGAGCTGCGCAGCATCCCCGTGGTCATGCTGACCTCCTCCCGCGAAGAGCCGGACTTGTCCCGTGCCTATCAATTGGGCGTCAACGCTTACGTGGTCAAACCGGTGGAGTTCAAGGAGTTCGTCAGCGCCATCTCCGACCTGGGAATTTTCTGGGCCGTGCTGAACGAACCGCCGCCAGGCTCGGTCAGAGCACAACGTCGTCCCGGTTCCTGACCTGTATTGATTAAAGCGCAGTCGACTTAATGCCATTCAGCCAACTCAAGATTCTCCTGATTGAAGACAGCC
Source organism: Paucimonas lemoignei (assembly GCA_900475325.1). Classification (GTDB taxonomy): domain Bacteria; phylum Pseudomonadota; class Gammaproteobacteria; order Pseudomonadales; family Pseudomonadaceae; genus Aquipseudomonas. The sequence continues at coordinate 2,471,583 of LS483371.1, read as the reverse complement.
CGCACGATGCGGAGCTGACGCTCTTGGCATTGGAGGCCAGCGGCATCGAAGTGGATTCAACCCTGGTTCATAACCACCAGGGCGCGGCCAAGGCATTGAGTGAGCAGGTGTTTGATGCCGTGCTCTGCGACTTCCTGCTGCCGGGCTCGTCCGGCGCTGACGTTTTGAAAATCGCGCGGGAACTGGCGCCCGAAACCCCGTTCATTTTCCTGTCCGGCATCTTCGGCGAACAGCAGGCCGTGGAGATGATGCGCCTGGGGGCGGTGGATTACGTCCTCAAGCAAAACCTCAAAATGCTGCCCAAGGCCGTCAAGCGTGCGGTCTCCGAGGTTCGCGAACGGGTCAAGCGCCGGGCTGCTGAAACCGCCCTGCAAGAAGTTGAAGTCCGTGCGCGGCTCGCTATCGAAGCCGCCATGATGGGCGTCTGGGAATTCCAGCCCACACTGGGGCGCATGCTCTGGGATGAACGCTGCAACGCCTTGTATGAAATCCTGCCCAACAGCCAGGTCGATCTGGCCTTTCTGCTGGCCCGCTGTCACCCCGATGATCGACCGCTGCTGGAGTCGCGCATCCACGAAGCCCTGACCCGTGAAGGCGACTACCAGATCGAATACCGCGCATTGATGCCCGATGGCCGATCGCGCTGGTTGTTTTCCAACGGTCGCTCGGTGTTCGAGAAAGGCCGCTGTGTGCGCTTCACCGGAGTCATGCAGGACATCACCGAGCGCAAGCAGGCCACCCGCGAGCTGGTCGAACTCAACGAAGCCCTGGGCGCGCGCATCGAGCTGCGCACCCGAGAACGTGATCGCACCTGGGAGCTTTCCCGAGAGCTGCTGGCGGTATTGCGCCTGGACATGACGCCGATCTCGTTCAACCCCGCCTGGGAAGCCACGCTGGGCTGGTCCAATGAACAGATCAGCCAGATGCGCCTGTGGGAATTGATTCACCCGGCGGACGTGGCCATGACCGTGCATGAGATGGAAAGCATTGCCCGGGGCAACATTTCCACCCGTTTCGTCAACCGCATGAAACACCGCTCCGGTGACTACCGCTGGCTGTCCTGGACCATCGTCCCGGAAGGCGACCTAATGTACGCCGCTGTGCGCGACATCACCGAGGAACGCGCGGTCATCGACGAGCTGGCTGCTGCCAACCAGCGCTTGCGCGCGCAGATCACCGAACGCGAGCGCATCGAAGCCGACCTGCAGCAGATGCAGCGCCTGGAAGTGGTCGGGCAGCTGACCGCAGGCGTGGCGCACGACTTCAACAACCTGCTGACGGTGATCCTGACCAGCACCACGTTCGCCATCCGCGACATCGAACGCGGCACCCTGGACAAAACCGTCAACCGCCTGCAGAACGTCAAGGACGCTGGCGAACGCGGGGCCAAACTCACGGCGCAACTGTTGTCCTTCTCACGCCGCCAGCGCTTGCAGCCGACTGCCATCAGCCTCAACGACACGGTCAGGAACATGGGCACCCTGCTGGCTCGGGCGCTGGGCGGCAGCATCTGGATCAACACCGACCTGGCCCCGGACCTGTGGTACGCCATGGGCGATCCGACCCAGACCGAGATGATCATCCTCAACCTCGCGATCAACGCACGAGACGCCATGGAAATGGGCGGTTCGTTGTGCTTTTCCACGTTCAACGCCGAAATCACCCGCCCGGCCATTCGCCCCGAGGACCCGGAGCCCGGCAAGTACGCGGTGCTCGCCATCAGCGACTCGGGCAGCGGCATGAGCCCGGAAACCTTGTTGCGCGCGTTCGAGCCGTTCTACACCACCAAGGACGTCGGCAAAGGCTCCGGGCTGGGGCTGGCCCAGGTGTTCGGCTTCGCCAAGCAGTCCGGCGGCGGGGTCATGATCGAAAGCGAATTGGGGGTTGGCACCAAGGTCATGGTGTACCTGCCCAGCGTCGGCAAACCCCAAGACATGCCGGATGAAGAGGTCGCCGCTCCACCGCTGGTGCGCCCAAGCGGTTCGCGAACCATCCTGCTGGTCGATGATGACCCGGCCGTGCGCTCGGTGACCTTGCAGATGCTGCAATCATTGGGTTACGCCGTCAGGCAGGCTGGCAGCGGCCTGCAGGCCATGGAAATGCTCGACAGCGGCATTGACCTGGTGCTCACCGACTTTGCCATGCCCGGCATGACCGGCGGCGAGTTGGCGTCTTTGGTCCACCAGCAATACCCGGACATGCCTGTGCTGTTCGTCACTGGTTACGCCGACATCGACGTGCTCGGCCTGGAAGGCTCGTCCGTGGTGCAGAAACCTTTCAATGAAGGCGACCTCATCAGTAAATTGCACAAGGCGCTGAGCAACACCGCCGCGAGCTGAACGGTGGTCTGCCTGATACAACGCATAACCTGTGGATGCGCCGTTGCAAGGTTCCTAAATCGCCTGCATATCCGGCATAGGAGGTGACGCTAATTCACCTTTGCGCCCTTACGGCGCGTCACTTTCGAAAAGCGCGAAAGTAACCAAAGCGCTCCCGCTCCTTTGTCCGGGTCTTCGCCAAGGCTCAGACTCCCCTCACTCCGGCATTGCTCCGTGGGCCGCCGCAATGGGCCATCCATGGCCCGGTGCGGCTAACCCGGCATCCATGCCGGGTTGCCCACTGCGCAATACCTGCGCTCGGCCGGCCACAAGTCGCAATTTGTGTCGGCCATAAGTTTTGCGCACGCCTCCAGAATCAAAAGCAGAGTGCGAGTCGGGAAGGAAATCATCCTGGAAAAATCTGCAGAGCAGATTTGCTTTGGCTTTTGCTTTTCCTGCCACGATTTCCCAGACGCCGCAAAATGCGCGTCGGGAGGCTGAGTGGAGGTGCCGTGGGGTGGGTCGCTCGGCATGGATGCCGAGCGAGCGCCGTTGGGCCATGGATGGCCCGTCGGCGCGTGCCCGCCCCACGGTGCCGGAGCGAAGGTACCGCCGCGAAGCGGGGGCCGTACGCCAGCGCAGAGGTTTTGGTTACTTTTGGCACCAAAAGTGACCCGGCCGTCAGGACGGAACCTGACTCAGCAGCGCCCGGATGCTGTTGTTGCTACTCGATTCAAGGCGCAGTGCTTTGATTGGTTGAGGCTGCAAACAGCGGTATATCAGACAAACCACACGCACTACCCCACCAGCCGCTTCTCCTTGGAAGGCCGATAGCCGAAATACGAGCTGTAGCATTTGCTGAAATGACTCGGCGACACGAAACCGCAAGCCACCAGCACCTCGACCTGGGACATTTCGGTGTGTTGCAGCAGGCGTCGGGCCTCGGTAATGCGCAATTCCAGGTAATAACGCTGGGGCGTCGTGCCCAGTTGTTCGCGGAACAAGCGCTCGATCTGCCGTCGTGAGCGCCCGGCGTAAACCGCCAACTGGTCCATCTCCAGCGGCTCCTCCAGATTGGCGTCCATCAGCTTTACCACTTCGCGCAGGGGCGCACTTACCGACAGGTGCGGGGACGCCTTCACACGCCGGTAGCGCGACTCCTCAAACGACAGAATGTCTTCGATGCCCTCCACCAGCGCCTTATCGTGCAGCGCCTTGATCCACTCCAGCGCCATGTGAAACGCCCCGGACGGGCTGGACGCGCTGAGCCGGTCGCGGTCCACCACGAACGGCTCGCTGGTCACGTGGGTCACCTTGCAGATTTCCGCCAGGGCCGGCCGGTGCTCGGGATGGATCGCACAGCGATAGCCCTCCAGCAAACCCGCCACGCCCAGAAACCACGCGCCATTCCACAGCCCCGCCAGGGCAATACCGGCCTCAGAGGCCGCCTTGAGCAAGCCGATCAACTCATCGCTGGCGTGCAACTCGGTGCGATAGCCGCCACAGATCACCAGCAGGTCCAACGCTTGCAGCGCCTGCGGGCTGATTTTTTCGTCGGGACGGATCACCAGCCCCAGATCGCTGATCACCTCGCTGTCCTGTAGCCCGAAGGTGCGGGTGCTGAACAGCTTGGGGCGTAACAGGTTGGCGGTGACGAGGGTGTCCAGCGCCTGGGTGAAGGCTGGCAGCGAGAAATGCTCAAGCAGCAGAAAACCGGTGCGCGTCTGTTGCGCCGGCGCCTGACTGCTTTCATCCAGATAACGAAGGTTCTTGCCCTTCATGCATCCGCTGAACTGACGGCGTTCGATCAATCGGTGTCTCGCTTCTTTATTGTCGGGAGTGCCTGGCAGGCAAGGCCTGCAACCGTATCGGCCCTAAAATACGCCACCGAAGGCCCGAGCTGTAGCGCTTTTTCAGGCGGCTGTGCATTGAGCTCAATCTCAGAAACACAAAAGCCCGCTTAGATGCGGGCCCTGTAGGAACTGCCGTGCCTTTAGGTCGACGGATAAATGATGTGCACAAACACCGCAAAAACACCCAGGCAAAGCCAGAACACGAAGAACATCCACGGCGTACGTTTTGAAAACAGCAGCGCCGTCTTATGGCCCTTGTCAGTGGACTCCCAGGCACTGAACAGCGGCGAATCATCGTAAGCCATGCCGATCACCGGCTCGCTTCTGAGCAACCCACTTTGTTTGTAGTACCAGTGATCGATGATGTCGCACGCCGCTTTTATACCCGGCCAGGCCATGATCGAGCTGACCACACCAAAGATCACCAGCATCACCGGCACCACCATCGTAAAGATCACGCCCCACTGCGGGTTCAGGTTGGCCATGCTGGAGGCGTAAGCAATCACCAGAAATGCCTGGGCGGTCAGGTAGGCATTGGTCCGGCTGGACAGGTTGGTGGTTTCGAAGTGGATTTCGCTGCGATAAAAGTCCAGACGCTCCTTGGCAGAGGCGAAGATCCTGGTTTCCTGCTCGATCTCCTCATGGAAAGCAGCAGCGGACGTGATTATTTTCGACACGGCGACCTCTAGGGCGTGATGATCAGACTTAGAAGGACATCGGCGTATCTAGTTCATCCCGAAAAGCCCACTAACCGCACCGTTCAGCCGGAAAAAAGACAATAAAAAACCCGCCGAAGCGGGTTATTTTTCATCAAAACCATTCCAACATCCTGTCGGTAGCATCCAAGCCATGGTGATCATCCCTGACCGCTGAAGCCCTTCCTGTGCTTCAGTTGATGGCTCTAGATTGAGGTTTGGCGCCCTGGTTGTAAACGGCCATTACGCCTCACTTCATGTAAGCCTTTGGCTATGCCGCCCGCCGACTTTTGCCGCTGCAGGCCATAGCCGCCTGCTGCGCGCGCCAGTTATCCCGCGCCTCGGAACTCGCTTCACGAGCCGTGTTCTGCTGCTTACCACAGCAAGGAGATCGGCCATGAGTGCGGCACTGGACGAGTACAACCGCAAACGCGACTTCGATGCCACGTCCGAGCCCTCGGGCAACGAGGCGAAAGGCAGGCGCGGTGCGAGCAAAACCAAGACCTCGACGAAGGCCGCGCATGCCTTGCAGTTCTGCATCCAGAAGCACGACGCGTCACGCCTGCATTACGATTTCCGCCTGGAGCTGGACGGCACGCTGAAAAGCTGGGCAGTGCCCAAAGGCCCGTCCCTGGACCCCAAGGCCAAGCGACTGGCCGTCCATGTCGAAGACCACCCGATCAGTTACGCCACGTTCGAAGGCAGCATCCCTGAAGGCCATTATGGCGCAGGCGATGTGATTGTCTGGGACCGAGGGGTATGGAAGCCGCTGTCCGACCCTGCTGAGGCGTACACCAAAGGCAGGCTGAAATTCGAGCTGCAAGGTGAAAAGCTCGCGGGCGTGTGGAACCTGGTCAGAACCCACATGCCCGGCAAGCAGGAACAGTGGTTTTTGATCAAGCATCAGGATGAATTCGCCCGGCCCGAGAGCGATTACGACGTCGTCAAAGCCGAGCCCCACAGCGTGTTGAGCGAACGCACCATCGTTGAGAAACAGGCCGCGAAAAAATCGCCGAAAAAATCCTCTGCAAAAACTGCTGAACCCAAACCGGCGTCACCCAAACCCGTCGAGAAAGTCGGCAAGGCAGCAGCGGCTGAATCGGCAACAGCCTCAAAAAAGTCGTCAGGCAAAACCCTGCTGGCCAATGCTGAACCCGCAGCCATCCCCGACAGCATCAAGCCGGAGCTGGCGACGCTGGTGGACTCTGCCCCCGAAGGCGATTGGCGCTACGAGATCAAGTTTGACGGCTACCGGGTCATGGCCAGGATCAACGACGGCAAGGTCCAGTTGTTCACCCGCAACGGCCATGACTGGACCCACAAACTGCCTCGTCAGGCCGAGGCGCTGGCCAGCCTGGACTTGGAGTCCGCCTGGCTGGATGGTGAAATGGTGGTGGCCAACGAGCAAGGGGTTCCGGATTTCCAATCCCTGCAGAATGCCTTCGAGGCGGGCAGCAGCGACGCCATCAGCTATTACCTGTTCGACATGCCCTACCTCAATGGCATGGACCTGCGTCAGGTCCCGGTGGAACAACGCCGAGCCGCACTGGCCAAAGTGCTGGAGCGCAGCGAAGACCCTGTGCTGCGCTTTTCCGAGGACTTTGCCGAAACCCCTGATGCCCTGTTGAACACCGCCTGCCAGATGAAGATGGAAGGCTTGATCGGCAAGCGGACGGGCAGCGCTTACGTGTCCCGGCGCAGTGGCGACTGGATCAAGCTTAAATGCAAACGTCGGCAGGAATTCGTGGTAGTCGGGTTCACCGAGCCCAAAGGCGCACGCAGCAAGTTTGGCGCCCTGCTGCTGGGTTTGCATGATGCCGACAGCGGCGAGCTGCGCTATGCGGGCAAGGTCGGCACCGGCTTCAACGAAGCCACCTTGAGCAGCATCCATCAGCAATTGACGCCGCTGGAGGTCAAAAAACCTGCGGTGATCAACCCGCCCACCGGGTTTGAAGCCAAGGGCGTGCACTGGCTCAAACCGCAGCTGCTGGCCGAAGTGGCCTTTGCTGAAATCACCCAGGACGGCTCGGTGCGCCATGCGGTGTTCCACGGCCTGCGCACCGACAAGCCAGCCAGGTCGATCACCGAGGAGCGCCCCGCTACTCCCGCCAGGCAGAAAAAAACAGCAAGCAAAACCGCTGCACACTCAGCCAAAGCGAAAACCACGGCGGCCGAAGCAGAGGCTCAGCCCAAACCGGAGCCCAAACCGAAACCCAAGTCCAACGCCAAGCCCAAAGCTGAAGAAACCAAGACTACGGAGCCCGCGCTGACGGGCAAGGTGCGGCTCACCCACCCGGAACGGATCATCGACCCGGTCAGCGGCGCCACCAAGCGTGATCTGGCGGATTACTACATTCGTATCTCAGAGTGGTTGCTGCCACAGCTGAAGAACCGGCCCGTAGCCCTGGTCCGTGCACCGGAAGGCATCACCGGCGAGCTATTCTTTCAGAAAAACGCAGATCGCCTGTCGATTCCCGGCATCGAAACCATGGGCAAGGAATACACCGGGCATCCGATGATGCTGATCAATAACCTCGAAGCGCTGATTGGCGCGGTGCAGATGAGCACTATCGAACTGCACACCTGGAATGCCGTGTCCAAAGACCTTGAACGGCCGGACCGATTCATCCTCGACCTTGACCCGGACCCGGCTCTGCCCTGGAAAAGCATGGTCGAAGCCACGCAGCTGACCCTCACCGTGCTTGACGAGCTGGGCTTGAAGTCATTCCTCAAGACCAGCGGCGGCAAGGGCATTCACATCGTCGTGCCGTTGACCCCCAAGGCCGACTGGGATGCGGTAAAGGACTTCAGCCATGCGATCGTCAAACACATTGCCAAGCTACTGCCCGAACGGTTTTCAGCGGTGTCAGGCCCCAAGAATCGAGTCGGCCGGATTTTCATCGACTACCTGCGCAACGGTTTGGGTGCTACCACGATCTGCGCCTACGCGCCCCGCACCCGTGAAGGCCTGCCCGTGTCGGTGCCGATCTTTCGAGAGGAAATCAAGGAACTCAAAGGCGCCAACACCTGGACCATTCACAACATCCACCAGCGCTTGGCAGAGCTGGACAGCGACCCCTGGGCAGACCTGGCAAAAACCCGACAGACCATCACCGCCCAGATGCGCACGCGGGTGGGCATGAAGGGTTGATTCACCCGTCGTAGGAGCGGCTTCAGCTGCGAGGGGTCCGGATAACCGATGCGTTCTTATCGTACGCATGGAAGTTCGCGGCTAAATATCCTACGGTACGAAGGCAGGAACCCAAAGGCGACGAATGACCTGTGGGAGCGAATTCATTCGCGAAGACGGAGGTACAGGCGATGCAGATCGGTTGAATGTACCGGCCCTTTCGCGAATGAATTCGCTCCCACCGTTGGACTGCGCCGGGTCAGGCAGATCGCGTTCACTGCCCTTCGCGGCTGAAGCCCTATGGTTCCAGAGCAGGAATCCGAAGGCGACGAATAACCCGTGGGAGCGAATTCATTCGCGAAGACGGAGGTACAGGCGATGCAGATCGGTTGAATGTACCGGCCCTTTCGCGAATGAATTCGCTCCCACCGTTGGACTGCGCCGGGTCAGGCAGATCGCGTTCACTGCCCTTCGCGGCTGAAGCCCTATGGTTCCAGAGCAGGAATCCGAAGGCGACGAATAACCCGTGGGAGCGAATTCATTCGCGAAGACGGAGGTACAGGCGATGCAGATCGGTTGAATGTACCGGCCCTTTCGCGAATGAATTCGCTCCCACCGTTGGACTGCGCCGGGTCAGGCAGATCGCGTTCACTGCCCTTCGCGGCTGAAGCCCTATGGTTCCAGAGCAGGAATCCGAAGGCGACGAATAACCCGTGGGAGCGAATTCATTCGCGAAGACGGAGGTACAGGCGATGCAGATCGGTTGAATGTACCGGCCCTTTCGCGAATGAATTCGCTCCCACCGTTGGATTGCATCGCGTCTGGCAGATCGCGTTCACTGCCCTTCGCGGCTGAAGCCGCTCCTACACCTTGATCAGTTCCCGATGCTGAAACGCCTGAGCCACGGTGCTGCGCAATTCCTTGTCGTCCCAGGGTTTGGTGAGGAACTTGAAAATCGCGCCCTGGTTGATGGCATCCGTGACCGACTTCAAATCGGTATAGCCCGAAAGCACGATGCGTACCGTGTCCGGATACAGGTCCTTGACCCGGCTCAGGAACTCGGTGCCGTTCATTTCCGGCATGCGTTGGTCAGACAGGATCACATGCACCTCATGTTTGGCCAGCAGCGCGAACGCATCCTGGGCGTTGCGGGCCACCAGGATCTGATAGCCGTCGCGACGCAAGACCCGGCTCAGGGCGCGCAGGATATTGACCTCGTCATCCAGCAGCAGCAAGGTTTGCCCGCCTGCCGTGATGGCATTGGCCGGGCGCATCAGTTGCAGCGTCGCCTGCTGCTCGACCAGGAACACTTCCAGCGCACTGAATGGCATTGGCTTGGCAAAGTAGTAGCCCTGGAACGTGTCGCACTGGTTTCTTTTCAGGAAGTCCACCTGAGGCTCGTTCTCCACGCCTTCGGCAATCACCTTCAAGCCCAGGTGATGGGCCATGGAAATGATGCCCTGGGCGATGGCCGCGTCACTGCGATCGCTGATGATCTCGCCCACGAAAGATCGATCGATCTTGACCTTGTCGATGGGTAGGCGCTTGAGGTAACTGAGGCTCGAAAACCCGGTGCCGAAGTCATCAATGGCGATATGCACGCCGATGGCCTTGAGCGCGTGCAAGGTTTCGATGGCTTTTTCAGCGTTGTCCATCAACACCGACTCGGTGATCTCCAGCTCCAGCAGTTCGGCGGGCAAGCGGGTCTGTTCGAGCGTGGTTTTGACAAAATTGACGAAGTTCACCCGCCCAAATTGCATCGGTGAGATGTTCACCGCCATGACCTGGTTTCTCCAGCCCAGGTCGAATAGCTGGCGGGCCTGCTGGCAGGCCGTGGTGATCGCCCACTCGCTCATGGGGATGATCTGCCCGGTATCTTCGGCCACCGGGATGAACTGAATCGGCGGGATGAAGCCGCGTTCGGCATGCTGCCAGCGCATCAAGGCTTCATAGCCCGTGACCCGGCCACTGCGGGCATCCACCTGCGGCTGGTAATACAGCTGCAAGTCCTGGGCTTCGATGGCTTTTTGCAGCTCGTTACGCAAGTACACCCGCTCACTGACTTTCTGATTGAGGTCCTCGGTGTACCACTGGCAGTTGTTCTTGCCCTGCTGCTTGGCCTTGTACATCGCAAGGTCAGCCTGCTGGATCAAGTGCATGGGCTGTTCGATGCGCCCGTCGCTCAGGGTGATGCCCATACTTGCGGTGATCTGCAGCTGCGTACCGTCAATCGTATAGACCCGGCCGATGTGCTCGATCACGCGTTTGGCGACCAGCAACACGTCCTCATCTTTTTCCAGGTCCGGCAGGATGATGACGAACTCGTCGCCGCCCATGCGTGCCACGGTGTCGCCAGGTCGGACCTGCTGTTCCATGCGCCGCGCCACTTCAATCAGGATCAGGTCACCGACACTGTGCCCCAGGCTGTCGTTGATCGGCTTGAAACCGTCCAGGTCGATGAACATCACCGCCAGGCTGCGTTTGTAGCGCACGCTGAACGCGCAGCACTGGACCAGACGATCTTCCAGCAGGGCCCGATTGGGCAACCCGGTCAGCACATCGTGGCTGGCGTTGTAGGCAAGTTCGGACTCGAAGCGCTTCTGTTCGGAAATATCCCGCAGCGCCACCACCCAGCCCTGCGGACCTTCGTCGTTGATCAACGGTGCGCTGTCAAAGGCCAGGTAGCGTTCGCCCTGAGGCGACAGGCCCTGGCTCACTTCGCCGTGATAACTGCTGGTGCGCGCGCTGTGCTCACTGTCACTGAGCGCCAGCGGCAGGTAGTGCCCCAGAGCCTGCCCCAGCAGCGCCTGTGCCGGCTGATTCAGCAGGTTGGCCGCCGTGGGATTGATGAACGTCAGTACGCCGTGGCGATTCACTGCCAACAGCCCTTCACTGACGCTGTTGGTGATCGCCGAGGTGAATTCCAACTGGGTCTTCAAGCGCCGCTCGCCCGCCAACACCTTTTGCACCAACTGGCTGTTTTTCATGACCGCCACGGCCATCTGCGCAAACTGTTGAGCGATGGCCAGATCGTCCTGATCGAAATCACCTTCGTACTTGTCCGACAGCTGCAGCAGGCCCAGGTTGGTGCCGTCGTGGTCCTTGAGCGGCACGGCCAGCCACCCCCTCCTGGTAGCTCCGGACCCGGCGCCCTCAACATCCTGGCTGTGCCAGCGCGAGTCGTTCCTCAGCTGGTCTCGGGTGAGCAGAATCGGCTGATTGGTGTCGCGAATCTTCGCGCTGAATTCCAGCTCATCACTGATCCAGTGATCCTGAGGATGGGTGGGGTATTTTTCCGATAACGAAGTCGAGTAGATGCCGGGGGCACCCTCGGCCGTCGGGCTCAGGTGGATGACCGACTGGTGCGCCCCCAACAGCAAGCGCAAGCGTTCAGCCATGTAGTCGAGCAAGGTGTCGCTCTGGTTATGGCTGTTGATGATGCTGTTGATATTCACCGCCGTTTCACTCAGCCCACCCAACAGCTCGGCCTGGTGCTCGGAATGCTGCAACGCCTCGCGCAACGCCCGCAAGGTGTGATTGCGATAGCTGAAATCCTTGGCGATGCCGAAGCCGCCGACAATCTTTTCATCAATGATGATCGGCAAATGAGTCAGGCCCACGTCGATCAACTGCCCACCACGGGTGCGCAGCAGCCCTTCGTCTCGCAACGTGCCGCCGCTGATGGCCGTGGTGACGTAATCGGCCAGTGTCGAAGAATCCTCGTTGTGCATCAGCACCGACAGATGTTCGCCCAGCAGCTCGTCTTCGTTGTAATCGGCAAGCGAGCAACCGGCGCGGTTCACGCTGGTGAGGCGGCCATCCAGATCGAAGGAGTACACCGGATCGGGGTTGAACGCGAATAGCGAGCGATAAAAACTTTCGCTGCCCACCAGCGGTGTCACGTCATGAGCCATGGCAAACAGCGTGCGCTCGCTGGCCGACCAGCGCCCGGTCCAGTGCAGGTGAACCACGACGCCATCCTGGCGGCGGAAGCTGCAGCGAAAATGATGCCGTTCGCCGCCGTCGATCATGGCCCGCAGGATGGTCTGGGTCGGCGCCTGATCCTCGGCCACCAGGTAATCAAAGATCGACTGACCGAGCATGTCCTCCGGTCGATACCCCAGCACGATCATCGTTGACGGGCTCAGCTGGGTGAAACGGCAGTGCTCGTCCAGGGAGCACAGAATGTCCTCGGAAAACTCCACGATGCGCTGGTTCAGCGCCTGCAGACTGGCCTGTTCTCGCAGACTGTCCTGCAGGGCATGGTTGGCCAGCCGCAGGTGTTCGGCATGCTTGAGTGCCAGGCGCGCCAGACGCTGACTGGTCATGATCAGGAAACTGAAAATCAGCCCAAGGCCCAGGATCAGATTGGGCAGATAGGTCACGGCGAAGCTGTCGGCCGGGTCCTGATTGGCAAAGTGTTGCTGACTGAGCAGAAACCAGCTGATGACCGTGGTGAAAGCCCCGCTGATGCCCGCCGCCACAGTCAGGCGATCCATGAGCTGGCTGCGGTTATCCGGCAACTGCGGCAGCAACACCAACGCAACGCTGATGAATATGAGGAACAGATGAACGATGTAGTTGAGCTCAGTGCGAAACCCGATCTGCTCGATACTCAGCCCTGTCCACCAGGAGGTGACATGTGTCAGGAGGATCACCACCACCAGCCCGACGCCGCAGCCTCTGGCCAGCCATTTGCCCGGTACGCTGCGATGTGCGCACGCCATGACCAGGCCCGTGATGCCCAATACCACCGCCAACGGGCTGTGCATGCGCAACAGGCCGGTGGCCCACGAGGTGCCCCACTCAAGACTCGGCACCGCCAGGTTATGCACGACGGTATAGACACTTAGCATGATCAGCAGGCTGGCAAACAAGACGCTGAGCCGGTGCCGATGGTGGGCAGCGCTGAGCAGCCCTGCGGCAACCAGTAAACCTGCCACGGCCACATCCGACAGGCTCTGCACTTTGAGGCGGCTGGCGGCGTCGATGAACAGGAATCCATACAGGCCCACCACGCTGAATGCGGCCAGGGCAAAGGCAACCAGGTGGATGTAGATCTGGCTGACGACGTGACCATTTCTCATTGTTTGCCCAGCCTCATGTCGATCCGTGATTGAGATAGCGTTGACTGCCCAGCTACTGGCCCGGCTGACGCACCGGTAACCAGAAGCGAAACCTCGAACCTTGCTCCGGCTCGCTATGGACCTCGAACCGACCGTGGTGCTTTTGCAAAATGTTGTACGAAAGGGTCAGCCCCAGCCCCGTCCCCTGCCCAACCGGTTTGGTGGTGAAGAACGGGTCATAGATGCGCTTGAGCACTTGCGGCTCAATGCCTTTGCCGGTGTCCTGCACCTCCACCCAGACCCACTCCCCTGCATGGCCGCAACGCAGGGTGATGACCCCGAACTGATCAATGGCGTGGGCGGCATTGATCAACAGGTTCATCACCACCTGATTGATTTGCGAGGGAATGCACTGCACTTGCGGCAAGACGGCAAACTCCCTGACCACTTCGGCTTTGTATTTGAGTTCGTTGTTGACCATGTTCAAGGTCGACTCAAAACCGCGCAGCAAGTCGGCCTCGAGAAATTCCTCTTCTTCGATATGCGAGAAATCCTTGAGGGCGGTGATGATCTTCTTGACCCTGTCGATGCCGTCTTCGGATTCGACAATCAAGGCTTCGACGTCATTGCGAATGTAGTCATATTCCAGGCTGAGTTTGAGCTGGCGCAACTCATCCAGATTCGCGACGGTATCGACCGCATCAATAATGCGCAGCAGATCGTCGACATAACCGGCCAGGGTTTTGAGGTTGGAAAAGACATAACCCACCGGGTTATTGATTTCATGCGCCACACCGGCCGCAAGCTGCCCAATGCTCGCCAGGCGCTCCGATTGCAGCAGTTGCGTCTGGGCGATCTCCAGCTTGCCGACCAGATCATCCTGTTCTGCCTGCTTGACCCCCAGGGCACGCAGCGCAGCATCCAGCGGCTCGTCGGGCGTTATCGCGCCGTTGACCGGCTCGATAGACCCCTCGGAGGAAGCAGCTTTCGCGCCTTCCATAGTTATTCCCTTCAAATACAAGGCGTGAGGGCAGTTGGCACATGGTTTTTTTTTTAAAAAACACCCTATGAAAGGCCGTTGAATCGAGTATGCACTCATTCGAGTGCTATTCGAATACAAATAAACTTTGCGAACGAGAAATATCAGGCCGTAAACGTTAAGAGGCGGCGAGCGATAACTTCGCCTCCTGGTGAACTCATCAAACTTCCTTGGCAAGCCGCGGTGCATGTTTCGCCATCAGCTCTATCACCCAGTCCAGAAATACCCGCAGTTTGATACTGATATGCCGGTTGGGCGGAAACGCAATATAGAGCGGCATCGGTTCCAACTGCCAGCCCCCAAATACAGGCACCAGCGCTCCGCTGGCCAGATGAGCCTTCGCCATGTAGTCCGGCAACCACAGCACACCCAGCCCTGCCAGCCCCGCCGCCATGTAGGCGTTGCCATCATCCACCGCCAACACATAGCGCCCGTGGACCTTCACGCTTTCACTGCTACTCCCACTGCCATTGCGCATGGCATAGGGCAGCGCCTTGCCGGTCCGCGCCCACAGGAAACCGACAATCCGGTGCTCCGAATCCTCCAGCTCGCGGGGATGTTCAGGCACGCCCAGGCGCCGCAGATAGGCTGGCGCAGCATAGACGCTCATCTGCAAATCGCCGACCCGCCGGGCAATCAGAGACTGATCCGTCATCTCGCCGCCGCGCACCACGCAGTCCACGTTATCGCCCACCAGGTCCACCATCCGGTCGCTGACGCCCATGTCGATCTGGATATCGGGGTAGCGGGCATGAAATTCCGGCAGCGCGGGCACCAGGATCAGGGCGGCCAACGGGCTGGGTACGTCGACGCGCAGCCTGCCACGAGGAAGACTGGCCGCGCCGGAGAGACTGGTTTCGGCGTCGTCCAGATCGGCCAGCAGGCGTATCACCCGCTCGTAGTACACCGCGCCATCCGCCGTGACGTTGACCTTGCGCGTGGTGCGGTTGAGCAACTTGACCCGCAGCCTGGCTTCAAGCTGTTGCACTAGCTGAGTCACGCTGGTTTTGCTCATGTGCAGGGTTTCAGCGGCCTTGGTGAAACTCCCCGCTTCAACCACCCGGGCAAACGCCTGCATCGCATCAAAACGGTCCATTGGCGCCTCATCCACTCATGGATTGTTTGGGAATTACAAACAGTGATAACTACAGTTGCCTGTTTATCCCTGCCACGCAAGCCCCTTAAAGTCAGGCCATCGTTTACGGGGTCACGTTCTGATCCCGCTCAAGGAGTCTGACATGACAGTACGTGACGTTGTTTTCCCAGCCGGTCGCCGCGCGTTGTACGAGCGCAATCGCTACTCGCCCGCCATCCGTTCCAACGGGTTTCTGTTCGTTTCTGGCCAGGTGGGCAGCACCGAAGATGGCTCCCCCGAACCGGATCTGCAAACCCAGGTCAGGCAGGCGTTTACCAACCTGAACTCGATCCTGGAAACCGCAGGCTGCAGTTTCGATGACGTGATTGATGTGACGGTGTTCATGGTCGATCCGCAATCGACATTCGAGAGTATCTGGGAGGTGGTCCCGGAGTTCTGGGGCAACGCGCCGCACCCAACCCTGACGGCGGTCGGCGTGACCTGGCTGTATGGTTTTGATTTCGAGATCAAGGTGATTGCCAAGCTGCCAGAGGGTGCTGGACGGTGATTTGAACGCGTGGCTTGGGGATACCGCATCAACCTGCATCACCCAATAGCTCTTGGACTCACGCGATGCCTATGGCTGCTGGAATGCAAGAAAGACCCTGCATATCCGGTATCGGCGGTGGCGCTGATTCACCTTTGCGCCCTTACGGCGCGTCACTTTCGAAAAGCGTGTACGGACTGGACACATCGCTTACACGTGTGCGGACACATGCTTTACACATCCTCAACTGTAGTCCGGCTGATTGATGTCGATGGTTCGCAGCAAGTGATGACAGAAATAGATATTGAACAGGTCCTCACTGTCAGGGTTAGGTCTGATGGCAATCAGTTGCCCTACCAGGCCCTTGGCAATGCTGAAGTAGCGTTTCCTGAAGCGAAATCGGCTGTGGTAGACCTTGGCCAATACATCGTCAGGGCCATATTCGAATGGCGACAGCTTCTCTGGAAAGGTCCATGGGCTGGCCCTATAGCGACTCATCGGGACTTGATAACCCAGCGCTTCGTGAGGGCGCTGATGGTTATAAATTTCACGCCATTGGTCGAAGGCCACCTGGGCTTCAGTGAGGGTACGAAAGTGGCGCCCATCGATAACCTCGGCCTTAAGTGAACGATGAAAACGCTCCAGCTTGCCGTTCGTTTGCGGATGTCGAGGGCGACTGAAGCTTACCCGGATGCCCAAGCGCACCAGCCAGATACTCAGTTCAGAGAGCTCTCCAGGATTACGCGGCGCGCCCCAAGGCGATCCATTATCCAGATTGAGTCGTGCAGGCAGGCCAAAGCGGCGGAAGATATCAGTCAGTCTTTGCTGGACAGTGCCTCTTTGTTCATTGGCACATGCCTCGATTGCCAGGTTGAACCGAGAGTGATCATCCAGCAACGTTAGCGGATGACAGCGGCCTTGTTGGATGGCGAAGTGCCCCTTGAAATCCATCTGCCAAAGGTCATTAGGTGCCTCGTGCTCAAAACGCCTGCCTACTCCTTGACCCGGGTTTTCACGCGGCAGAATCAGTCCATTGCGATGCAGGATATTGGTGACGGTGCTGGGGGCAACACACTGGCTGAGCATGCTGCTTATCTTGCGTCCGCCCCAAGCGGGTTGTTCCTGCCGAAGCTTTACGACCTGCGCCTCCAAGGATGGCTGAGTCAGCTTAGGGCTAGAAATAGGTCGGCGGGAGTACTCCTCCAATCCCTGCAGCCCCTGCATCTCGTAACGCTTAAGCCATTTGTATGCTGTCGGCGCACTGATACCAAAGCGCCGACACAAATCCCTTTTGTTGCTGCCGGGTTGCAGCGCTAAGGCAATGAACTCTTTTTTCAGGCTCATGGCATCTCTCGTATTCCAAGGCATGATGGCTTCCCGGCGAAGTGGGTTCGCCAGAAAGTGTTAACCATGTCCCCGTACACGTGTAAGCGATGTGCCCGGTCCGTACACCAAAACAAAAGTGACCCGGCCGTCAGGACGGAACCTGACTCCGCAGCACCCGGATGCTGTTGTTGCTACTCGACTCCTGGCGCGACGCTCTGATTCGACGAAGCTCTGAACGCATGAAGTCTGAACATATAAGGAGCAATCGGAGGTTGCGACGGTCGCGAAGGCTGTGGGTCAGACACACCGCAGCCTAAGGCAGCTCCTACCGCGAATGCGTAGCGCGCCCCAACTGCCAAAGCCTGCCAATATCCCGCGCCCGCTCCTGCAATAAACGCGGGGCCTGCGCGCAGGCATCAGCCAGGGTCATGGGCCCGGAGACCACGGCAAACGCCGCATCAATCCCGTGCTCATACAAACCCTCATACCCCTCGCCCAGCGTCCCGGCGATGATCACCACCGGCACACCCTGCTGGCGGGCAACCCTGGCCACACCGATGGGCGTCTTGCCGTGCAGGGTCTGGATATCGCAACGGCCCTCGCCCGTGATCACCAGGTCCGCGCCCTCGATCTTGCTAGCGAGATCGACCAGTTCGGCCACCACTTCAACACCCGGACGAAAACTGGCGCCCAGAAATGCCTTGGCAGCGAACCCCATGCCGCCAGCAGCACCCGAGCCTGGCTCATCCCGAACATCACGCTCGAGCACCCTGGCGCAGCCATCGGCGAAATGCCCCAAGGCCTTGTCCAGCGCCTCGACCTGCTCGCCATTGGCACCCTTCTGCGGACCGAACACAAAAGAGGCTCCGCGAGGCCCACACAACGGGTTGTTCACATCGGCCGCCACTTCAAAGCTCACAGACTGCAGGCGCGGATCCATGCCAATAAGGTCGATATCCGCCAGCCCCGCCAATGCCAGGCCACCCGGCACTAGCTCGCCTGCGTCGGCATCAGAAAACTTCGCGCCCAAAGCGCTGAGCATGCCAGCCCCGCCGTCGTTGGTTGCACTGCCGCCGATGGTCAGGATGATTTTCTCCGCGCCGGTGTCCAGTGCATCAAGAATCAACTGCCCGGTGCCGAACGATGAGCTGCGGCAGGCGTCCCGTTGTTCAAGGGCAATCAACTGCAACCCGCTGGCTTCGGCCATTTCGATAATGGCCGTGCGCGATTCAGGCAACCAGCCCCAGCGGGCCGTCACCTCGACGCCCAGTGGGCCGCGGACAACAGCCTCGCGCCGCTCGCCGCTGATCACCGCCAGAATCGCCTCTACCGTCCCTTCGCCACCATCGGCCATGGGGCACTGGACGAGTTCGGCATCAGGCAGTATTTCCTTCAAGCCTTGGGCAATGGCCTTGGCAACGCCTTCGGCACTGAGGCTGTCCTTGAACGAATCAGGGGCGATGACAATCTTCATGAACGCTCTCCGGCGTTGAGTGGGGTCAGCTTTCGCAGACCACCTGTTTGTGTTTGATGATCAACCATAGAACCGTCGCCACCGACAGCGACGCACACAGCGCACCTACGGTGATGACCGCCGCAAAGCCAGCATAGTCGGCAACCACGCCGCCGAGAAACGCGCCGCCACCAATCGACAGGTTGATCACGCAGACGATCAGCGCCTGAACACCTTCAATCCGCCCGCCGGACGCATCGAAGCACCAGATCTGAATCGTGATCGGCACCATGCCGAACGCAAAGCCCCAGACCACCACCACCGGCCACAGCAACCAGGCGCTGCTGCCGAAACCGAGCAAGGCGGCCAGTGCCGTGAGCATCAGCACGGTCATGGTCAGCACCGCCGTGGCAGGATCCCGGGCCGCCAGCGCGCCACCGGCGAGGTTACCGGCCACCGAAGCCAGACCGAAGGCGAACAGCAAGGTACCCAGCGTCTGCCCGCTGATGCCGGCGACTTCCTGTACGAACGGCGCCAGAAAGGTATAAGCCGCAAAGTGACCAACACAGATCAGCAAAGCCGCGGCGAAACGTCGGCGCATGGTCGGATCACCCACCAGCGACAGCATCTGGGTGATCCCGGCGTTACGTTGGCCGGGCAATGAAGGCAGGCAAATCATGATCAGCACCGCAACCACCACCGTCAGACAGGCAGCGGCCTGGAACACACTTCGCCAGCCAAAGGCTTCACCCAGCAGCGTCCCGACGGGGATGCCCGCGACCGTGCCCAGGGAAACCCCCGCCAGAATGTAGGCAGTGGCGCGCACGCCGTCTTTGCCGGGGCGGAGCCTGGGGCCGAGGGACCCGGCGATGGTCCAGAATCCGCCCAGGGCGAAGCCCAGCAGCACCCTGCCCGCCAGGGTCAACCAGAACTGTTCGGCAAAGGCCACGATCAGATTGGAACAGAAAAACATCGCCAACAGGCCCAGCAGCAGACGCTTGCGGTCCACCTGGCTGAACAGAGCGATACAGGTCGGCGCCGACAACGCCGCCAGCACACCGGGCACAGCCATCATCAAGCCTGCATGGCTGACGCTGACGCCCAGATCACGGGCCATGGCCGGTAGCAGGCCAACGGGCAGAAACTCGGCGGTGACCGTGGCGAAAGCCCCCAGTGCGACGCATAGAATCGCCCACAAGGAAGCGGGTTGTTGGGCAGAGGTGGAAACGGTGTCGCGAGAACTCACAAAAATGCTCCGATCATCAGGCTGGCGTGATCACAACCCTGGCAAAACCAAGCCGTAGTTGCCAATGCCTTGGGAAACTTGACCGGCCAACCTACAGCAAAAACAATTTCTTACAAAACAACGAGAGGTTAAAAACGTTTCGCCAAACTACGGTGTTAGTTTACGGCGCTTGATCTGGCCACTGGATGCCCATCTACAATCATGCGCATCAAACGACTTCGTGTGCCCGCTATTGGCGTTTATCTCGCTATCTCCTGCCTGTTCGCCGCCGCGTGGTGGACCAACCCGGCAACCCCCCACTCTTCTTTTGCACTGATGCGCCCCGTGCTGGCCGTTGCCGGTCAGGTGGCCAAGCCGATCTATACCAGCCGCTTCGCGTCATCGGGCCTGGTGGATTTTGTCCACTCTTCGGCCGTGACCGCGTTGCCTGACGGCAGTCTGATGACCGTCTGGTTCGCGGGCAGCCGTGAAGGCGCGGCGGATGTTCAGGTGCGTTCGGCGCTGTTCGATGCCAGCACTGGCGAATGGGGCGCCGAGCAGGTCCTGGCGACCCGCGCCACTACGCAGCAAGGCACTCAGCGATTCATTCGCAAACTCGGCAACCCGGTGGTGGCGCTGGCACCGGACAACCGCCTCTGGCTGTTCTATGTCTCGGTCTCCATGGGCGGCTGGGCGGGCAGCGCGGTCAACGTCATGGTCTCGGACGACTTCGGACGCAACTGGTCAGCGCCGCGCCAATTGATCACCTCGCCATTCCTCAATATCAGCACACTGGTGCGCTCGGCCCCGGTCTTTCACGCCGACGGCTCCATTGGCTTGCCGGTTTACCACGAGTTTCTCGGCAAGTTTGCCGAGTACCTGTACCTGAGCGCCGACGGCAACGTGATCGACAAATTCCGCATCAGCCACGGCAACAATTCGCTGCAGCCGACCGTGGTACCCCTGGACGGTCAGCGCGGTATCGCCCTGCTGCGTTATGCCGGCAACACTCACCACCGGGTATTGGCAACCCGCACCGAGGACGCCGGGCAAAGCTGGAGCGAGCCCTACCCGCTCTACCCGTCGAACCCCAATTCTTCGCTGGCGGCGGTGGCAACCCCCGAACACGGTTTGCTGGTCGCGCTCAACGACCTGCAGGACGGGCGCTTCAAGCTGAGCCTATACGGCACCGATGCAAAAATGGACAACTGGCATTCCCTGCGTGACCTGGACAAATCCCCGGATCCACTGGGCGCGCCGTTCTCCCCCGAAGCGTTCAAGGAAATCATGGGCAACGAGTTCCGTGACTCCAGCGGTGCGCAGCGCCAGCCCCTTGAAGCGCAGTTCCTGAGCAACCTCGACACCCGAGTATGCAGCCCCCGAGGTTGTGAATTCGAATACGAATACCCGTACTTCATCCGCAGCCCGGATGGCATGTACCACGTGGTCTATTCCTGGAACAACACGTTCATCAAGCACGTCACGTTCAACGATGCCTGGCTCTCGGAGCGCCTCAAATGATCAATCTGTGGCAGGCCCACGTCAGTTTCGCCCTGTTGGTGTTCTTGCTGCTGCCCGGGTTCGGCCTGCAGCGCACCTGGCGCGTGGGGCTTCTGGCCGCATTGCTGGCAGCCAGCTTTTTGCCGGTGGGCGGGCTGTCACTGGCTGCACATCTGCGCAGTTATATCGACGACCTGGCGCTGTCCACCCTGGTATTCATGGCCTGGTGCAGCCTGCGCCGACTGGACCTGCTGGCGCCCGCGCCACGGGACAAAACCTGGGTACTGGTGATATTCGCCCTCATGGCCGTGGTCCTGTACCCGGCGACCCTGGGCCTGAGCGAGCTGGACCCCTATCGGCTGGGCTACAGCCCACGGCCGATGCTGGTGGTAATGGCATTGCTCACCCTGGGCCTGTTCTACCTGCGCAACGGGCTGGCGGTGGCGATGCTGACCGCTGCGACGCTGGGGTTCATGTTTAATATCAAGCCCTCACAGAATTACTGGGATTACCTGATAGATCCGCTGCTGGGCATCTACTGCTGCATTGCCCTGCTGGGCCTTGCCGCGCGCGGGGCCAAAAACCGGCTGCTGGCGATACGCAACACCGCAACCAGATCCGCTTGAGATTTGGCGACAATTATTGACAGGGGAAACGGGATGGGTTGGTTGCAGTCGAGACGTTTGCATTATTGGTTGGGCGCGACGGCAATTGCCTTTGTGCTGTTTGCCTTGCTGCGGGTGCTGTTCTTTTTCGGGTTTTCCGGTTTCAACGCCCAATCCCTGAGCACTGAAAGCGCGCTGCTGGAAACCCTGGGCATCGGCTTTCGTTTCGACCTGCGCCTGGCCATTCTACTGATGCTGCCGGTTGCGCCGCTGGCCTGGCTGCCACGCTGGAACCTGCTGGGCAGCCGCCTGCTGCGCTGGCTGGCTCGGGGCTATCTGCTGCTGGCGTTAAGCGTCATGCTGATGATCTACATCATCGATTTCGGCCACTACGCGTACCTGGGTGTACGGATCAACGCCACGGTGCTGCGTTTCATCGAAGATGCGCAAATCTCCCGCGACATGGTGTGGCAGACCTACCCGGTGGTCTGGATCACCCTGGGCTGGCTGGCCACCGTCGCGCTGGTGCTGGTGGCCCTTGTACGCCTGGAGCGAGTGACGCTTGATCGCCCACGCAAAGCTATTCACCCGCTGTCGGCAACCTGGGGCGGCACGGTGATGGTGGTGGCGGTATTGCTGGCGATTCTGGGCCGTGTCGAAAACATGAACCTGGAAAACCCGGTGCCCTTGCGCTGGAGCGATGCGTTCTTCTCCGGTAATAACCAGATCGCGGCCACTGGCTTGAACCCGGTAATCTTCCTCTACGACACACTCAAGGTCGGCCAGTCCCGCTACGACGAAGCACAAGTGCGCCAGCATTACGATGTGATGGCCAAGTACCTGGGGGTCGACAAGCCAGATCCGCAAGCTCTGGACTTCGTCCGCCATCAAGGACCGCAGCCTTACAAGGCCAGCGGCACCCGACCGCCGAACGTGATGTTCGTCATGCTTGAGTCCCTGGGCACCAGCGCGGTCGGCGCCTATGGCAACCCGATCAACCCGACGCCTTACATTGACCGTTTGGCCCGACAAAGCTGGTTCTTCGAGCACTTCTACGTGCCGGTCACCGGCACTGCAAAAACCGTCTGGGCCAGCATCAGCGGCGTACCGGACGTCACCCGCCAGGAAACCGCCACCCGCAACCCGCTCATCACCCAGCAAAACACCCTGATCAACGCCTTCACCGGTTACGAGAAGATCTACACCATCGGCGGCAACTCCGGCTGGGCGAACATGAACGCTCTGATCCGCCAGAGCATCGACGGCGTGCGGCTCTACGAAGAGCGCGACTGGAAGTCCCCGGTGGTGGATGTCTGGGGTATTTCCGACCTGGACCTGTTCAAGGAAACCGACCAGATCCTGCAGGCGCTGCCCAAGGACAAACCGTTTTTTGCCTACGTGCAGACCGCAGGCAATCACCGGCCTTTCACCATTCCCAAAAGCAACGACGGCTTTGAGGTCAAACACCCGACCCTGGCCGAAGTCCAGGCCGCAGGTTCCCGCAGCGTCGAGCAATACAACGCCGTGCGCCTGCTGGACTTCAACATTGGTCGCCTCATGGAAATCGCCAAGGAGGGCGGCTGGTACGAAAACACGATCTTTGTGCTCTTCGGCGACCACAACACCCGCATCGCGCAGATCCCGTTCCTGCCGCCCGCCTACGAACTGCTGGGCCTGGAAAGCAACGCCGTGCCGATGCTGATCCACGCCCCCGCGCTGCTCGGTACGCGTAACGTCAAGGAAGCGGTCGGCCTGGTAGACCTGTTGCCCACGGTGGCGGGCATGGCAGGCATGGAGTTCCGCAACAGCGGCATGGGCCGGGACATCCAGCAACCGGCTCCGGAAGGCGAACGCGTGGTGCCACTGGTGTTGCGTGAAGGCACCTTCCCACTGATCGCGGGCGTGACCCAGCATTACATGGTGCAAATGGAACACGACGGCAGCTCCCCCACCCTCCACGACCTGGCGTCTATGACACCGCTGGACAACGTCGCAGAAAAGAACCCAGAAGAGTTCAAACGGCTGGTGGAACTGACCCGAGGCATGCACGAAACGTCGCGGTTGATGCTGTATCAGAACGTGCGCAAGTGAGCTGTTCGATATTGAAATGCATTTGTAGTGGCTGCGAATGCGGCCCGCCTGACACACCGCGATTCGCAGCCTTCGGCAGCTCCTTGTATATCTGTAACTGCGCCTTGAATCGAGTAGCAACAACAGCATCCGGGCGCTGCTGAGTCAGGTTCCGTCCTGACGGCCGGGTCACTTTTGGTGCCAAAAGTAACCAAAACCTCTGCGCTGGCGTACGGCCCCCGCTTCGCGGCGGTTCCTTCGCTCCGGCACCGTGGGGCGGGCACGCGCCGACGGGCCATCCATGGCCCAACGGCGCTCGCTCGGCATCCATGCCGAGCGACCCACCCCACGGCACCTCCACTCAGCCTCCCGACGCGCATTTTGCGTCGTCGGGGAAATCGTGGGAGGAAAAGCAAAAGCAAATCTGCTTTGCAGATTTTTAACATCACTTTCTCCTGACCCACACCCTGCTTTTGATTCTGGAGACCTGCGCAAAACGTATGGGCGACACAAATTGCGACTTGTGGCCGGCCGAGCGCAGGTATTGCGCAGTGGGCAACCCGGCAAGGATGCCGGGTTAGCCGCACCGGGCCATGGATGGCCCATTGCGGCGGCCCACGGAGCAATGCCGGAGTGAGGGAAGTCTGAGCCTTGGCGAAGACCCGGACAAAGGAGCGGGAGCGCTTTGGTTACTTTCGTCTGGGCCGGCATTCGCGCTTTTCGAAAGTGACGCGCCGTAAGGGCGCAAAGGTGAATCAGTGTCGCCGCCGCTGCTGGATATGCACGGTTTTAGGGCTCCCCCCGACAGAGTATCTACAGGTTTAGCGTTAATTCAGACACACCATGGTCCTGTAGCTGACCGAGGTTACGAGGGCTGCGAAAGCGGTTGGCCTGACACTCCGCTGCTGGCAGCCAGCGGCACCTCCCACCGGCACTCATCAAACCGGCTAACCGGCTTCGCACCCGAGGCAAGCGAACATCCGTCATGGCCGACTCAGGGACATGAACTAAAAACATAATACCCAGCCTCTAAATCACAAAAACCTATATTAGCTTAGAAGAAAAAAGCCTTTTACAGCGTCTCATCAGAAGAATACGGTCTTAGAAAGCCAGCCCACAGGCGCTCGGCAGACAAGAGTAGAACGCCTGGCGCGCCAGGATTCCCCGTCATTTTTCGATGAGTGCCCATGAGCCAGATCTTCTCCAACGCCCCCACGGCATTGCCTCGACGCAACCTCCTGACCCGCATGCTGGCCGTTGCCATCACCACTGCCACCCTGCTGGGCTGCTCGCCGTCGCCAGACAGCGAAGCCAACAAGACGTTGAAAATCACTTTTTTCCGCGATAACACCACACTCGTCAGCCTCGACCCGTTTCAGGTCTATTGGCTGGAGCATCGGGTGGTGCTGCGCAATGTGGGTGAATCACTCACCGATCAGGATCCGCAGAACGGCAAGATCATCCCGTGGCTGGCCCAGAGCTGGGAAGTGAGCGACAACGCGCTGGAATACACCTTCCACCTGCGCAAGGACGTGACCTTCAGCAACGGCACCCGCTTTGATGCCCATGCGGTGAAGGCCGCTTATGACTCCAACAAGGCGTTTGCGACCCAGTTGCCGACCACCTTCGGCGCAACGTACCTGGCCGGGTATGACCACGCCGAAGTGCTCGACGACTTCACCGTGAAGCTGGTGCTGGCCAAGCCCAACGCCGGTTTCCTGCAAGCCACCTCCACCACCAACCTGGCGGTGCTCGCCCCCGAGTCCTACAAGCTGACCGTCAAGGAGCGCTCGCTGGGCAAGATCATCGGCACCGGCCCCTTTGTACTGGAGCGCTACACACCGGAAAGCGGCCTGCGCCTGGTCAAGCGCCAGGGCTATGCGTGGCCTTCGGCAAACGTGACCAACAAAGGCGAAGCGCACCTGAACGCGGTGGACGTCAGCTACGTCCCGGAAGAAAGCGTGCGCAACGGTCAGTTCGTTCAGGGCCAGGTGGACATCCTCTGGCCGCGGGCTCCGTTTTCGGAAGTGGACCTGAACCTGTTCAAGTCCAAAGGCGCCACCATTCAGAGCCGCTCCCTGCCCGGCCCTGCGCTCAACTTCTACCCCAACACCCGTGGCACCCGCATTCTCGCCGACCGCGACGTGCGCCTGGCCCTGCAGAAAGCCATCGACCGCAAAACCTACGCCGCTACCGTCTACAACCCGCAGTTCCCGGTGGTCACCAGCATTTACGACGTGACCACGCCGTACTTCAAAAGCCAGGGCAACAAGCTGGCCTACGATCCTCAGGGCGCTGAAAAGCTGCTCGACGCGGCTGGCTGGATCAAAGCTCAGGATGGTTACCGGGCCAAGGACGGCAAGCGCCTGAAACTGGTCTACAACCTGTCGCCTGCCGAGACCGCCGGTGACGTGCTGATCCAGGATCAACTGCGCAAGGTCGGCATCGAACTCAAGCTCAACGTGCTGACCACCGCCGAATGGGCAGCGGCCAATGCCTCGGGTAACTACGACCTGACCTCCACCTACATGACTCGCGCTGACCCGATCATCCTGCAGACCATCATCGACCCGCGCACCGCCAACAGCTCGACCCTGGCCACCAGCCTCTACGCACCGGAAACACTGCCCAAAGCACTCGCGTTATTTGACGCGGGCCTGACCGCCACCGACAGCGAGCAACGCGCTCAGGCTTACGGGCAACTGCAGGACCTGCTGGTGGACGAGGGCTCGGCGTTCCCCATTTATGAGCGCGTGTGGCAAGCCGCGACGGCCAAGAAGGTGAAAAACTTCCACTGGACCGCCGAGGGTTTTGCCTTCCTCAATGACATCGAGATCGCAAATCCATGAGTCGCTACGTGATGGGCCGCATCGCCCAGGCGCTGCTGGTGTTGTGGGGCGCCTACAGCATCACCTACTTCATTCTGTATTTGCTGCCTGGCGACACGCTGTCGATCATGCTCAGTGCGTCCGGGGTCGAGATTGACGCCATGTCCCCTCAGGAACTGGCCAAAGCCAAGGCGTATTACAGGCTGGACCAGGGGATTTTCGAGCAATACTGGCGCCTGCTCTGGGGCGCAGTGCAGGGTGATTTCGGCAGTTCGCTGACCCTCAACCGGCCGGTCGCCGAGCTGCTGGTGGAGCGGTTGCCACAAACCCTGTCGCTGGCAGGCCTGGCGATTGTGCTGTCATTGATTGGCGGCGTGGGCCTGGCGTATCTCACTGCCTATGTGCGCTGGCAACCGCTGAAAGTCGCCCTGGCTCGCCTGCCGTCACTGGGGTTTTCAGTCCCGGTGTTCTGGATGGGTTTGCTGCTGATCCAGCTATTCGCCTTCAGCCTGGGCTGGTTTCCGGCCACGGGCAATCAGGGCTTTAGCAGCCTGATCCTGCCCGCCGTGACCCTGGCCATTCCCAGTGCAGCGGTGTATGCCCAGGTGCTACAGCGCGGTTTTCTCGGCGTCTGGAAGGAACCCTATATCGTCACCGCCTACGCCAAGGGCTTGAGCCGCGCGCAGGTGCAAGCCCGGCACGCGTTCAAGAATGCCGCCTTGCCGCTGCTGACCCTCATCGGCCTGCAGGTGGGCAACACGGTTTCCGGCGCCGTGTTGGTGGAAACCATTTTCGCCCGCTCAGGGGTCGGGCGGCTCGCACAGGAAGCCGTGCTGCGCCAGGACATCCCGGTGGTGCTGGCCATCGTGGCCGTCTCGGCGGCCGCCTTCGTGCTGGTCAACCTCATCGTTGACCTGCTCTACCCCGCGCTGGATCCGCGCATCGCCCACACGCCAAAGGTTTCCTGACGCCATGACCATTTTCGATAGCCGCCTCGCCCGCCTGCCTCAACGGATGATAAAAGACCAGCCCGCGCCGGTGCTGTGGCAGCGCCGCAGTGCGTTGAGCCGCGCCGTTGAAGCCAGCGGACCGCTGTTGCGCAAGCCCGGTTTTGTGTTGGCCGTGGCGATGGTGACCTTTGCCTTGCTCGCTGCACTGGCGCCGAACCTGCTGACCAGTTTCGCGCCGTACGCCACCTCCCCCACAGACAAACTCATCGCGCCCAATGCCGTGCATTGGTTCGGCACTGACGAGCTGGGCCGCGACCTGTATACCCGGGTCGTGCATGGCTCAAGCCTGTCAGTGCAGGCAGCGTTGCTGGCGGTGGGCATCGCCCTGGCGGGCGGACTGAGCCTTGGGGTGCTTTCAGGGTTTGCCGGTGGCCGCATCGATTCGCTGATCATGCGTTTCATCGACGTATTGCTAGCCCTGCCCGGCCTGCTGCTGGCCCTGGCGATTGTCACCGCGATCGGTTTCGGCACTATCCCGGTGGCGGTCGCAGTGGGCGTGGGCATCATCCCGGGCTTTGCCCGCACCACCCGCGCCGAGGTGCTGCGGGTCAAGACCTTGCCCTATGTTGAAGCGGCACGTCTGGGCGGTGCCAGTTGGACTCGCACCCTGCTGCGCCATATTCTGCCCAACGCCTGGGGCCCCGTGGCCGTGCTCGCGACCCTGGAATTCGGCGCGGCGATCCTGGCCACCGCAGGTTTGAGTTTCCTGGGCTTCGGTGCCGAACCGCCCGCCGCCGAATGGGGCACGCTGATCGCCAACGGCAGGCACTTTCTGATGACCGCGCCGTGGGTGTCGCTGCTGCCGGGGCTGTTCGTGGTGGCGGTGGTGTTCAGCTTCAACCATATCGCCCGCACCCTTGAGGAGGCTCAACGATGAGCGCCAACCCTGCATTGATCGACATCCGCGACCTGGGCGTCGCCTACCGCTCCGGCGGCCAGGTGAATCAAGCGGTTCGCGGCGTTTCTTTCCAGGTCGCCAAGGGCGAGACCGTGGCCATTGTCGGCGAGTCAGGCTCGGGCAAAACCACCCTCGCCAGCGCCATCCTGGGCCTGCTGCCAGACAACGCCGAGATTACCGCTGGACAACTGAAGGTCGATGGCAACGACCTGACCCACGCCAGTGAAAAACTCAAACGACAGATCCGTGGCAGCACCATCGGGCTGGTACCACAGGACCCGATGGTCAGCCTCAACCCGACCCTGCGCATTGGTCGACAGATTGCAGAGAGCCTGATCCAGGCCCACGGCCGCCGCTATCCGGCGCTGGATGCGGACGTCGTCGAACTGCTGCAACAGGTCGGCCTCGATCAACCGGTGCTGCGCGCGCGGCAATACCCCCACGAACTCTCCGGCGGCATGCGTCAGCGGGTACTGATTGCCGTGGCGCTCGCAGGCAACCCGCGCATGATCATCGCCGACGAACCCACCAGCGCGCTGGACGTGACCGTGCAGCGCAAGATCCTCGACCACTTGCAGCGTCTGGTGGCTGAACGGGGCATCTCGCTGCTGATCATCACCCACGACCTGGGCGTCGCGGCTGACCGTGCTGACCGGGTGCTGGTGATGAATAACGGTGAACTGGTGGAGCAAGGACCGCCGCAGCAGATTCTGATCAAACCGAGCCATTCATACACTCAAGCGCTGATCGCCGCCGCGCCCGCCTTCGGCCAGCGCAAAACACCCGCCACCCCGCGCGTAATAGGCAACAGCAGCGCGGCGATTCTTACCCTGGAGAACGTCGGCAAATCCTTCCGGCTGCCTTACGTCAAAGGTGAAAACAGCGATTTCCAGGCCCTGCAGAACGTCAGTTTCAAGGTCTACCCCGGCCAGACGCTGGCCATCGTGGGTGAATCAGGTTCCGGTAAAAGCACCGCACTGCGCATCGCCCTGGGCCTGGAAAAACCCTCCCAAGGCCGGGTGCTGTTCGAGGATCGCGACATCACCCACCTGGGCTGGCGCGACTTTCGCCCCCTGCGCCGCCGCATGCAGCTGGTCCAGCAAAACCCGTTTGCCGCGCTGGACCCACGCTTCACTCTGTTCGAAAGCATCACCGAACCGCTGGTCTCCTTCGGCCTGCTCAAAGGCCGCGAACTGGAACAGGCCGCGCGGCAATTGATCGAGCGGGTGCATCTGCCGGTGTCCTACCTGGACCGCCTGCCCAGAGAACTCTCCGGCGGCCAACGCCAACGGGTCGCCATTGCCAGAGCACTGGCCCTGCAACCGGACCTGCTGCTGCTCGACGAACCCGTCTCAGCGCTGGACGTGTCCGTGCAGGCACAAATCCTCGACCTGCTGGTAGAACTGCAACGCGAACTCAACATCGCCTACGTCCTCGTCTCCCACGACCTGGCCGTCGTCGCCAGCATCGCCCACCACGTCCTCGTCCTGCGCCAGGGCCAGGCCGTCGAACACGGCATCGCCAGCCAAGTGTTCGAACACCCGCAAAACGCCTACACCCGAGAACTGATCGACGCCATACCCGGGAGGCGGCTGGAATTGGGGGTGGCGGTTTGAAAAAAGATGCTTGGAGCGAAGTCAGCGGCGCCTTATTCGCGAGCAAGCTCAGTCACCACTTCAATCACCAAGCCCATGGCAGGCCCCGCTTCATCCCCGACGCCGCGCTATCGCGCAGCAAACTCAGGACCTGTGGAGCGCCACCCCGGTCTTCCCACAGAAAATCATTTCAAATCAAATAGTTATTTTATTTTTGATGAGAGCGAGCTTGCTCGCGAAGGCGATCTATCTGGAAAGAAATTGAGGGGAAGTCCCGGCCCCTTCGCAAGCAAGCTTGCTCCCACAGGTCCACCGTTTGCTGCGTGACAGCGCGGCAGTCAGAAAGACAGCCACCCTCCTACAGAACGCAACCTAATGGAGAAAGAACCAGTTCATTCGAGAAGGCAATGTGCGGACGATGAAGATAGCGCGGCAGGCTCACACAATAGAGCAGGTCGGCTATCAGGCCGCCTCGCGCGCGTTTGATTTTGATCTTAAGCGCCCCGTCAAACCACGCTGGCCGTAATTCGATATTGATTCGCAGGGGAAACCGGCAGGACGCCGGTTTAGCCGCACTGGGCCAGGGATGGCCCTTTGCGGCGACCCTGCGAATCAATGTCGGATTACGGGCATGCCGAGCACCAGCGAGGGACCGAGTGGTGGGGCAAGAGCCTTTTCTTACTTTTGGTTGGGCCGGCATTCCGGCTCCTTTCAAAAGTGAGGCGCCGTAAGGGCGCAACCGATAGTGGCCGTGACCCTATTAACGGATATGTACACAAAACCAAAACCAAAACCAAACTCAAACCACCGTCTGCCCCACCACCCCACTCCCCTCAACCACCCGCACCTCCGGCTCCTTCAACAACAAGAAATAAGCCATCGCCGAACACGCCGCCACCACCGCACTGATCACAAAAGCCGACGAAAACGACCCACTCTGCTGCACACTGAACCCCGTCAGAATCGGCGCAATGGAACCCGCCAGATACCCCCCGAAATTCTGAATCGACC
This sequence comes from Paucimonas lemoignei, assembly GCA_900475325.1. GTDB lineage: Bacteria > Pseudomonadota > Gammaproteobacteria > Pseudomonadales > Pseudomonadaceae > Aquipseudomonas. The sequence continues at coordinate 2,440,339 of LS483371.1, read as the reverse complement.
CAAACGACGCAACCCGCTCCGAAGGCACGATCGTGTTAACGATCATCCACGCCGTCGCGCTGGAAATATTGATGAAAAACATTGTCAGGCACAGCAACACCACACAGGCCACCACATTGGTAGTGAACGCCACAATCAGCGTAAACAACGCCCCGCCCACCAGCCCCAGAATCACCATCAACTTGCGACTGGCCAACACCTTCATCCCCCGCGCCACCAACCGGTCACACGCCTTGCCCGCAATGATCGTACCCAACGCACCGAACAGATACGCCAACGACACCACCCAGGCGGTGCGATACAAATCCAGCCCATGCTCTTTCTCGAAATAACCCGGCAACCAGGTCAGGTTGAGCCAGATCATATAGATCACTCCCATGAACCCCAGAAACGCGCCCCAGGTATTGCGCTCCTTGAACAAGGCCGTCCAGCGCATCCGCGGCGCCTTGATGCGCTGTTCAACCACCGCCACAGGCTCGGCACGCCCCGTTTCGGCCATGTACTGCGCTTTGCTTTTGTAGAAAGAGAACCAGCAGGCCGCCAGTATCAGGCCAATCACGCCGGTGAGGATGAACATGCCACGCCAGCCCAGATGCACCATGAACAGCGTCAACAACGGCGGCGCCAGACACGGCCCGATGCAGGTCGAAGACCAGACCCAGCCCGTGGCGGTGCCGCGTTCCTGAGTATCGAACCACTCCGACAGCGCCTTGGCCGCCGAGGGGAAGACCGGCGCCTCGCCGATGCCGAGCATGACCCGCAAGGCAACCAGATGCCCGTAGCTGCTGAACAAGCCAAAAGCCCCCTGAGCCAATGACCAGACGATCAACGAGCCGCCCAGGGCCAGTTTGCTGCCCAATTTGTCAATCAACGCCCCGAGGGGCAATTGGGAGAAGGCGTAGGCCACGGAGAAAGCCGAGAGCATGATGCCCATCTGCATCGGACTGATGGCCAGGTCTTTCTGAATGGATGTGTTGGCGATGGACAGCGCACTGCGGTCCAGGTAGTTGACGACGCCGATCAAAAACAGAAACACGATGGTCAGCGTCTTGTAGCTTTTTATTGTTCTCATGCGCGCCTCTTTTGAGCGGTTGGCGCCCCTACCCGGCCGCGATGTTCCTGCAGGGTGAGGCGCCGGTCACTCTAGTAGGCGAATCGGGAACTGCCCAATGATGAGTTTCCATCAAACGATAACCGAGGGTTATCAAGGCGTCTGGCGGGCAGTGCGCAAGGTGTCGGCCCCGCACAGCAGTTCTTCGATGAAGGCCTGTGCCGACCAGCCAGGGGTCTCGTTGCGGCGGGTAATGATCCCGTAATCGGCCAGCACCAAGGGGAACGGCAGTGCCAGGCGGGTCAGGCGCCCGGCATTGATGTCCGGGCTGACCATGGATTCAGCCAGCATCGCCACCATGGGCGCGGTCTGCAGCAGTTGCAGGGTGGTCTGCATGGAGCTGGTTTCCACGGTGTTTTCCGGGGTCTGCATGCCCGCTTCGGCAAACGCCCGCTCAAGCCGGGCGCGCATCGGCGTGCCTGCGGGGTAAACGATCCACGGCCAGCTGCCGAGGTCCGCCAGCGGCAACTCCCGGGCACCGGCCAATGGATGCTGGCTGCCGGTCACCAGGCACAACGGCTCGGGCGCCAATGGCTGGAAATCGAACAGTTTGCGATGGCTGTCCAGCGTGAATCGAGCAATCACCAGATCCAGCTGTTTGTGTTCCAGCATGGTCAGCAGATTGGCGCTGGTGCCTTCCAGCACATCCAGCGACAGCAGGGGCCAGCGTTGTTTGACCCCGACAATCGCCGCAGGCAAGGCCACTGAAGTGGGCGCAAAAATGGTGCCGATCTTCAGCAGCCCGTGCCCACCCTGGCGCAAATGATTGATCTGCCCGACAAAATGCTCGGCGTCGTTGAGGGCAATCTGTGCATAGCGGGCCACATGGCTGCCCAGGTCTGTGGGCGACATGCTGCGTGGCAGGCGCTGGAACAAGGCGAAACCCAGTTGATTTTCGATTTCACGAAGCATCTTGCTGACCGCAGGCTGGCTGATGTTCATCACTTCGGCGGTGGCGTGCATGTTCTGGGTGCGGGCCAGATTGTCGATCAACACCAGGTGCCGAAACCGGAGCCAATTGCACAGCTGCTTAAACCCGACGTCTGCCATTCGATAACCTCCTGTTATTAGGCCTTGAGAATATCTCATTGGCGATTATCGGCAAGCAGCCCTAGGGTTATCCCGGTCGCACACAAGTCGCACACAATAAAAATGGACATGCACATGAATCTCGCCAACAAACGTGTTCTGATCACGGCCGCAGCGCAAGGCATTGGCCGCGCCTCGGTCTTGGCTTTCCAGGCTGCGGGCGCCCAAGTCATTGCCACTGACCTGCACATCGAAGCACTGCACGACATTCCTGGCATCCAGACCTTCCAGCTGGACGTGACCGATGCCTCGGCCATCGACGCAATTCGCCAGCAAGTGGGCACTGTGGACGTGCTGTTCAATTGCGCAGGCTACGTGCACAGCGGCGCCCTGCTGGATTGCGATGAGCAGGCCTGGCAGTTTTCCTTCGATCTTAACGTCACCGCCATGTACCGCATGATCCGCGCGTTTCTGCCGGGCATGCTGGACGCCGGCGGCGGCAGCATCGTCAACATGGCGTCAGTAGCCTCCAGCGTCAAAGGCGTGCCCAATCGCTTCGCCTACACCGCCAGCAAGGCGGCCGTCATCGGACTGACCAAATCGGTGGCCACCGACTACGTCAGCCAAGGCATCCGCTGCAACGCCATCTGCCCCGGCACGGTCGATTCGCCTTCCCTGCGCCAGCGCATTGCTGAACAAGCCCGTGAACAGGGCCGCACTGAAGCCGAGGTCTACCAGGCCTTCGTCGACCGCCAGCCTATGGGCCGCATCGGCACGCCAGAGGAAATCGCCCGACTGGCGCTGTATCTTGCCAGTGACGCCAGCGCGTACACCACCGGTGGGGTGCACGTCATTGATGGCGGCATGAGCGTCTGACCCTTTATTTCAATCACCCTTTGAACACAGGGAATCCTTTATGAAACTGCTGCGCTATGGCGAAAAAGGCCAGGAAAAACCCGGCTTGCTGGATGCCCAAGGCCAGATCCGCGATCTATCGGGGCATATTTCTGACTTGGCGGGAGCAGCCCTGGAGCCCGCCAGCCTGCACACCCTGAGCAAACTCGACCCGCTAAGCCTGCCCTTGGTGCAAGGTTCACCGCGTATCGGCCCGTGTGTGGGCCAGGTGGGGAAATTCCTCTGCATCGGCCTCAACTACGCCGACCACGCGGCGGAGTCGAACATGCCGGTGCCGAGCGAGCCGGTGATCTTCAGCAAATTCACCAGCGCCATCTGCGGCCCCAACGATGATGTGCAGATCCCCCGTGGCTCGACCAAAACGGACTGGGAAGTGGAACTGGGCGTGGTGATCGGCAAAGGTGGCCGCTATATCGATGAAAGCAATGCCATGGACCACGTCGCGGGCTATTGCGTGATCAACGATGTGTCCGAGCGCGAATGGCAGCTCGAACGTGGCGGCACCTGGGATAAAGGCAAGGGCTTTGACACCTTCGGCCCCATCGGCCCATGGCTGGTGACCCGTGACGAAGTCAGCGACCCGCACCAGCTCGACCTCTGGCTGGAAGTGGACGGCCATCGCTACCAGAACGGCAACACCCGCACCCTTGTGTTCCAGATTCCCGCACTGGTCGCTTACCTGAGCCGCTGCATGTCCCTGCAACCGGGCGACATTATTTCCACCGGCACCCCACCGGGCGTAGGTCTGGGGGTCAAGCCTGAGCCGGTATTCCTGCGTGCTGGTCAGAAGATGCGTCTGGGCATCGAAGGTTTGGGTGAACAACAACAGACCACGGTTCAGGCGGATTGAGTTGTGGGTTCATGACGATCCCGTGGGACCGGCTTTAGCCGGGAAGAGGCCTGCATGGACGATGCATCTTCATCGCCTGAAACGCCGCCTTCCCGGATGAATCCGGTCCCACCGGTCATGGACGCCATGCAGTCAGGACCGAACAGCAACGCTCAACAATAAAAACAGGAGCACCCCATGCGCATTCTCATCACCGGCGGCACCGGTTTCATCGGCAAGCAACTGGCCGAGCGGCTGCTCGATTTGCACAGCCTGGCACTCGAAGGTCAGGCGCCGCGTGCCATTGAACGCATCGTGCTGTTCGATGCCTTCGCTGGCGAGGACCTGCCCAACGACGCCCGTATCGAAGTGGTGACCGGTGACATTGCCGACCCTGCAGTCGTGGCGCGGGTCACTGATGGCGTTGACCTGGTGTGGCACCTCGCAGCAGTGGTCAGCTCGGCGGCCGAGGCAGATTTCGACCTGGGCATGCAGGTCAATCTGCATGGCCTGATGACGTTACTGGAAACCCTGCGCCAGCAAGGCAATCACCCCCGATTCGTCTCTGCCAGCGGCTTCGCGGTGTTTGGCGGCAAGCTGCCGGACGTAGTGAATGACGACACGGTGCTGACCCCGAAATCCTCATACGGCATGCAAAAGGCGGTCGGCGAACTGCTGGTCGCGGACTACGCCCGCAAAGGCTTCGTTGACGGCCGCATTCTGCGTCTGCCCACGGTAGCCGTGCGCCCCGGCAAGCCGAACAAGGCTGCGTCGACCTTCTTCAGCTCGATCATTCGCGAACCGCTGGTGGGTCTGCCTGCGGTCTGCCCGGTCCGCCCGGACACCCAGGTGTACCTCACCTCGCCGCGGCGGATCGTTGAATCCATGTTGCACGCCATGACCCTGTCGCCAGAAACCCTGGGTGATGAGCGAATCATCCCGCTGCCGGGGGTCACCACCACGGTGGCCGACATGATCGCCGCACTGGAACGGGTCGCCGGGCCGGAAGTGGTCAAACTGATTCGCTGGGAGCCGGATGCGACCATCCAGCGCATCGTCGAAAGCTGGCCGAGCCGGGTTGACGCCCCTCGGGCACGGGCATTGGGCTTCAGCGCCGATGCCGATTTCGACGCCATCATCCGCGCCCATATCGAGGACACCGCGCCACAATAAGCGGCGTGTGGGACCGGTCTGTGGTCCCACAGACCGGTCCCACAGTCATATCCGCTTGCAGGCAAACACAAAGCTTCACCCTGGCATTTGATTGCCACACCCATAACAACAAAAACAATGAGGCCACGCGCCATGATTACCCCACATCCCGATGTCTCGGATCTCGAAAAACAAACCATCAAGCGCGTCACCCGGCGCATGATTCCGTTCCTTATCCTGCTGTTCGTGGTGGCCTTTCTGGACCGCAACAACGTCGGCTTTGCGGCGTTGCACATGAACGCGGACATCGGCATCAGCCAGGCGATCTACGGCCTGGGCGCGGGGATTTTCTTCCTCGGTTACTTCATGTTCGAAGTGCCGAGCAACATCCTGCTTCACCGTTACGGCGCACGGGTCTGGCTGGCGCGGATCATGGTCACCTGGGGGATCATTGCCGGTGCCATGGGTTTTCTGCAGACCGCCGGGCACTTCATCACCTTGCGGGTACTGCTGGGCATCGCCGAAGCCGGGTTCTTTCCGGGCGTCATTTACCTGCTCTCGCTGTGGTTTCCCAGCCGATATCGGGCGCGGATGATTGCGACGTTTTACCTCGGCGTGCCCATTGCCCAGGTCCTGGGCGCGCCGTTATCGGTCGGCTTGATGCAACTGGGCGATGCCTGGGGCTTCGTCGGCTGGCGGGTGATGTACATCGTTGAAGCCGTCCCGGCGGTGATTCTTGGCGTGGTCTGCTACTTCTATCTGACCGACCGCCCCGCCGACGCCCATTGGCTGACCGACGAGCAACGCAATTGGCTGATCCGGACGCTGGATCAGGAAGAACGCAACAAGCCGCTGGTGGTGGGCCTACAACCGACCAAGGGCCAGATGATCCGCAAGGCGCTGGCCAACAAACAGGTGTGGATGTTGGCGCTGGTGTACTTCGGCATCACCTCCGGCTCCAACGCCATGAACTTCTTCCTGCCCACCGTACTGGCTTCGTTCCGCGCGTCCTTCGGGCTGGAAATCGGCCTGATGCAGAACGGCCTGATTACCGCCATTCCTTACGCCGTGGCTGCAGTGGCAATGATCTGGTGGAGTCGGCGTTCGGATCGCCTGCAGGAACGTCACTGGCATGCTGGCGGCGCCGCGATGCTGGCCGCTGCGGCCATTGCACTGGCGCTGCTGATCAACCAGCCGTGGATCATCGTGATCGGCTTTGTGTTCCTGGCCATGGGCGTCTACAGCGCGATCAACGTGTTCTGGGCCGTGCCGGGGCAAGTGCTGACGGGCGTCGGCGCCGCTGCCGGGATCGGGCTGATCAACTCCATCGGCAACCTGAGCGGTTTCTCCGGCCCTTACCTCACCGGGCTGTTGTTCACCATGACCGGCAGCTACACGCCAGGCTTCCTGATGATCGCCGCACTGGTAGGCCTGGGAGGTCTGGGCATGGTGCTGATGCCACGTAACCCGGTCTCGCTGACGGGCACACCCACCGCCGCCGATGACAGCCTGGGAGCCAAGACATGAGTCAGCCAACCCTGGCCTTCCTCGGTACCGGCATCATGGGCCAGCCCATGGTCCGTAACCTGCTGGGCGCGGGCAACAAGGTGCGCGTCTGGAACCGGTCGCAGGCCAAGGCCGCCGAGCTGGCCGCCGCGGGCGCGCAGGTCTGTGACAGCGCAGCAATCGCCGCCCAAGGCGCCAGTGTTCTGGTGTGCATGCTCAGCGACGGTCCGACCTGTGATCAGGTGCTGTTCGGCGAGGATGCGGCCGTTCACGCCCTGCCAGCCGGGGCGGTGGTGATCGTGATGAGTTCGATCCCCGTGGAAACGGCGGTCGAACAGGCCAGGCGTTGCGCCGAACGTGGCCTGGGCTACCTGGACGCTCCCGTGTCCGGAGGCCAGCGCGGCGCCAGGGAGGCAAGCCTGGCGATCATGGTCGGCGGCACCGAAGCGGCCTTCGAGCAGGGCCGCGAGGTGTTGGCGGCCATGGGTCGCCCGGTGCACGTCGGCCCGAGCGGCACCGGGCAGCTGTCCAAGCTGGTCAACCAATTGATCGTCGCCAGCACCATTGCCACGGTGGCCGAAGGGCTGTTGCTGGCCGAGCGTGGCGGCGCCGATCCGGGCAAAGTCCATCAGGCGCTGCTGGGTGGCTTCGTCGATTCGCCTATCTGGCGCCAGCATGGGCAGCGCATGCTGGACAACGACTTCACCCCGGGTGGCCCCGCCAAGTGGCAACTCAAAGACACCCAGACCGCCCTGGCCCAGGCCCGCACCCTTGGCCTGAACCTGCCCGTGGCCAGCCTGGTCGACGGTTTGTTCCAGGCCATGGTCGAGGCAGGCGACGGCGAGCTGGATCATGCGGGGTTGATTCGTCAGTTGCGCCGGGATAATCCGCCGGCGGTATAGCCTGAACAGGTTTGTAGGAATGCGGGCTATCCCCGTGAGAGCGAATTCATTCGCGAAGGCAATGCTGAAGCTGACAAGGATGCATTGGATGTACCGGCCTCTTCGCGAATGAATTCGCTCCCACAGGTTTTCTGACCCAACTACTGCGGCATCCCACCTTTCAAGATTGTCATTCTCCGATCATCTTCGCGTTACCCCTGCCCCCCTATGATCACCCTTGATAGCTGCAGAGCGCTTTAACGCTTTGCAATGACTGCCCTTAATCAATGGTGAACACAATGAATGTAATCAAGTCGATGGTCGTGGCCTTCGCCGCGCTGACCTGCACGGCGGTAATGGCCGAAGGCGGTAGCGAACGCGCCATGCAGGCCGCAGAGAAAATGCGCGTGGCCCAGCAGCTGCGTCTTGACGCCCCCCGCAGCAATGAATCCGCACGCCTGGTCAACGCCGACAAAAAACCTGCCACTGACCTGCCGCGTAAATCGGAAGGTTAAACCCCGCCTCCACACTCATTCGCCTTTAGAAGCTTCACGGCTCCTTTGGTCAAGGTGAATATTTCAGCGCCCTTCGGGGCGTTTTTTTTTGCGTTATTTTTAACCGTCGCGGCAAAACTCTGCACGTAAAAAAGCCCGCGGCAGTCACCTGTCGCGGGCTTTTTTCCTCACCACTACGCCAACGCTGTCAGTCTTCCTCGCGGCGATGCGCCCACTGGTAGAGCGCGGGCAACACCAGCAGCGTCAAGGCCGTGGAGGACAGTATGCCGCCGATCACCACCGTTGCCAGAGGCCGCTGCACTTCAGCGCCGGTGCCGGTGGCCAGGGCCATGGGAATAAAGCCCAGCGACGCCACCAGCGCGGTCATCAACACCGGACGCAAGCGTGTCAGCGCGCCGATATTGATCGCATCACTGAGCGAACGCCCCTCCTCACGCAGGTTGCGAATGAACGCAATCATCACCAGGCCATTGAGCACCGCCACCCCGGACAAGGCGATAAACCCCACGCCTGCGGAGATCGATAACGGAATGTCCCTCAGCCAGAGCGCCATGACGCCCCCGGTCAAGGCGAACGGTATGCCGGTAAACACCAGCAATCCATCCTTGAGGTTATTGAACATCATGAACAACAGTGCCAGCACCAGCAGCAACGCCACGGGCACGACGATCTGCAGGCGTTTGGCAGCCGACTGCAGTTGCTCAAACTGGCCGCCCCAGTTGGTCCAGTAACCGGCCGGGATCTGCACTTGGGTATTGATCGTCTCCCCGGCTTCCTGAACAAACGAGCCCAGGTCACGGCCGCGCACGTTGGCGCTGACGATGACCACGCGTTTGCCATTCTCGCGGCTGATCTGATTGGGGCCCAGCACCAGGTCCAGGCTCGCCACCTGAGACAGGGAGATGAAACTGATCTGCTGATTGCTGCTATTGGCGGTGGCGGGTACCGGTATCAACAGGCTCGACAGCCCTGCCACGTCGGTGCGCAAGGTCTCGGAAAGGCGCACCACCATGTCGAACCGGCGGTCGCCTTCGTACAAGGTGCCCGCCTGACGCCCGCCCACCGCCGTCGCGATGGCGTCCTGAACATCGCCCACATTCAGGCCATAACGCGCGGCCTTGTCCCGATCGATATTGATGGTCAATACCGGCAAGCCTGTGGTCTGCTCGACCTTGACCTCCGAAGCCCCCGGCACCTTCTGCAAGGTGGCGGCAATCTTTGCGGCGGTCTGATTGAGCACGTTCATGTCATCGCCAAACACCTTCACGGCCACATCACTGCGCACCCCAGACACCAGCTCGTTGAAGCGCAACTGGATCGGTTGCGACAACTCATAGTTGCTGCCCGGCACACTGGCGGCCGCCTGCTGCAACTCGGCGATCAGGGTTTCGCGAGACTTGCCAGGATCAGGCCATTCGCTTTGTGGCTTGAGCATCACGTAACTGTCTGAAATATTCGGCGGCATGGGGTCGGCAGCAATTTCAGCCGTGCCGGTGCGGGCGAACATGCGCTGCACTTCCGGCATTTTCTCGATCACGGCTTTTTCCAGGCGCTGCTGCATGTCCACTGACTGGGTCAGGCTGGTGCCTGGCACCCGAAGGGCCTGCAAGGCAAAGTCGCCTTCGCTCAGGCTCGGAATGAACTCGCTGCCCATGCGGCTGGCAGCAAACCCCGACAGCACGATCACCACCAGGGCCAGCGAAAAAGCAATCGCCCGCTGCCCCAGCACCCAGCTCAGAACCGGCGCATAGCAGCGCTTGGCCGCGCGCATCACAACGCCTTCTTCTTCCTTGACCTTGCCCGTCACAAACATCGCGATGGCAGCCGGGACGAAGGTCACCGAAAGGATCATGGCTCCCAGCAAGGCGATGACCACGGTAAACGCCATGGGGTGAAACATTTTGCCTTCCACCCCGGTCAGGGCAAAGATCGGCAGGTACACCACCATGATGATCAACTGACCGAAGATCAGCGGCCTGCGGGCCTCTTTCGCCGCCGCAAACACTTCGTGGAAGCGCTCGGAGCGGGTCAGCATCCTGCCGTATTTCTGTTGAGCATGAGCCAGCCTGCGGATCGCGTTCTCGACGATGACCACGGCGCCGTCGACGATAATCCCGAAGTCCAGCGCGCCCAGGCTCATGAGGTTGGCACTGACCTTGTTGGTGAACATGCCGGTAAAGGTGAACAGCATGGCCAGGGGAATCACCATCGCAGTGATCAGCGCGGCGCGAATGTTACCCAGGAACAGAAAGAGAATGGCGATGACCAGAATCGCGCCTTCAATCAGGTTTTTCTTGACGGTGGCAGTCGCCTTTTCCACCAGGTTGGTGCGGTCATACACCGTGATTGCCTGCACGCCTCTGGGCAGCGAGCGATTGATCTCTTCCAGCCTGGCGGCAACCGCCTGTGACACCGTGCGGCTGTTTTCACCGATCAGCATAAACACCGTACCCAGCACTACCTCGCGGCCATTTTCAGTCGCCGCGCCGGAGCGAAGTTCCTGACCGATGCCCACCTCTGCCACGCTGCTGACCCGAATCGGGGTGCCCTGCACGTTGGCGATGACGATATTGGCAATATCCTGCACCGTGCCCAGTTGCCCCGGCGCACGGATCAGCAGTTGCTCTCCGCCACGCTCGATATAACCTGCGCCAACGTTGGCATTGTTACGCTCCAGTGCTGCCACCAGATCATTCAGGGTCAGCTTGTAGGCCGCCAGTTTCTTGGGGTCGGGCGCAATCTGGTACTGCTTGGCAAAGCCACCAATGGTGTTGATTTCCGCAACCCCCGGGACATTGCGCAGCTGCGGTTTGATGATCCAGTCCTGGATCTCGCGCAGGTCGGTGGGGGTGTACGGCGTGCCGTCTTCCTTGAGCGCGCCGTCCTGAGCCTCGACCGTCCACAGGAAGATTTCGCCCAGGCCCGTGGAGATCGGCCCCATCACCGCATCGACGCCTTCGGGAAGTTGATCTCTGGCGATCTGCAGCCGTTCACCCACCAGTTGACGGGCAAAGAACAGGTCGGTGCCATCCTCGAAGATCACCGTCACCTGAGACAGCCCCGAACGGGACAGCGAGCGGGTTTGCTGCAAACCCGGCAGGCCCGCCATGTTGGTTTCGATGGCAAAGGTGATGCGTTGCTCGGTTTCCAGCGGTGAAAAGCCGGGTGCCGAGGTGTTGATCTGGACCTGCACGTTGGTGATGTCAGGGACCGCATCAATGGGCAGTTTCTGGAAGCTGGCAATACCAAGCCCAGCCATGAGCAAAACAGCGAGCATGACAACGATGCGCTGCTCGATCGCGAATTGAATCAACCGTTCAAACATGGGGGGTACTCATACGAGGCAGATCAATGGGCGTGCTCAGCAGAGCCTTTACCCAGCTCGGACTTGAGGATGAAGCTGCCGGCGGCCGCGATTTGGGCGCCGGCTGCCAGGCCGCTGGTGATTTCCACATAACCGCCGTCTCGTCGCCCGACCGTCACCGGTTGCAGCTGGAAACCCTGGGGGTTGCGGACAAAAACCGAGGGTTTGTCTTCCACCGTCTGGAGCGCTGACTCGGGTACGCTGACCCCTGCCTGGGCGTGCTCGGCTTTGACCGCGATGGACACGAACAACCCCGGACGCCAGGCGCCTTCGGGGTTGGCCACCACCACGCGCACCACGGCGGCACGGGTCTGCTCGCCCAGCAAGCTGCCGACGTAACTGATCCGGCCTTCGACGTGGGCATCGAGTTCCGGCGCACTGACCGTCACGGCTCGCCCGACCATGACTTTGTTGAGGTCCTTGGGGGTCGCGCCGAACGTCGCCCAGACTCGGGACAAGTCGGACAGGGTAAACGCGCTGCTGGTGTCGCCCACCACCTCGCCAACCGCCAGATGCTTTTCAACCACCACCGCATCGAACGGTGCAATCAGCTCATAACGATTACCCGCCGAAGGCTTGAGGCTGGCGCCGATGGCGCTGAGTTTCTGGCGACCGTTGGCGAAGCTGATGTCGGCCTCCTGATAGGCCTGGCGGGCCAACAGGTAATCCTGCTCGGCGGAAATATTGTCTTCCCAGAGCCTCTTTTCACGCTGCAGCGTGAGCCGCGCCAGCTCCAGGCGCCGTTGGGCAGCTTGCAGTTCGCTGCGCAGATCAGAGATTTGCTGGCTGGCAATCACCGCCAGCACCTGGCCCTTTTTAACCGGCTGGCCCAGCTCGACCTTCACCTCTTCCACGACCCCGTTGACCCGAGGCACCACGTGGGTGGTGCGGTCTTCATCGAAGCGGATTTCCCCGGGGAATGTGACCGAGGTGCTCATGGAGCGCGATGCAGCGACCGCCAGCTCGATACCAGCCGCACTGATTTGCGCAGCGGACAGCTCAAGCTTGCCCTCTTCAGCATGCTCTTCTGCTGCGCCCTCATCGCCATGACCTTTTTCGCCGTGCTCGTCCTCCTGGTGCGGTGCTTCGCTGTGCGCCTGCTCTTGAGCGTGGGCGCCCTTGGGCTCATCGTCGTGAGCGTGATCATCCTGAGGCTTGTCACCGCCAGGCTGTCGTTCGACTGCAACAGGGGATTGCGGATTGACTACCGTCAGGCTGCCCAACCCAATGATCGCGACCACCGCCAGGGCGATGGCCATACTGCGTTTATTTTTCATAGATGCTCCAGGCGAACACCGGCCCGCCTCTGCGATGCCGTGCCCCTATTAGTGCGTAGGGAATGAAAGTCAGGGACGCTGACTGAAACGGGCCGGATCCCCGTGAATACGCTCGACCGCTACTCTGGCGTCGGTGGCCATTGCCAGTGCTTCAAGGTATTGGCCGCGGGCCGCTATCAGCGTGCGTTGCGCATCGAGGACTTCGAGAAAACCGAATTTGCCCATCTCGAAACCTCGGGTAGCGGCGTCAACCGCGCTTTTGGCCGAAGGGAGAATCACCTGATCGAAGGATTTGACGTCCTGGGTGGCCGTGATCCATTGATCGACGGCGGTCTGGGTCTGGGTGATCAACCTGAGTTCCACCGCATTGCGTAGATCCCGGGCTTGGTCTGCCCGGCGCGACGCGGCCAGCACGTTGCCCTGATTACGGTTGAACAGCGGAATCGGCACCGACAGGCCGACCACGTTGATACGCTCACGGTCTTCGCGGCTGTACTGGCTGCCAATGCTGACGGTCAGATCCGGGATACGCTGCGCCCGCTCCGAGCCCAGTGCGGCGTCCCGCTGGTCAATCTGAACCCGAGCCAGACGCATCTCCGCCGCCTGATCGACCGCGCCCAGTAACTGCGCCACTGAAAGGGAGGTGCCGGGCGCCACGTCAGCGGCCTGCAGGTGATCGAAGGCCACCGTTGAAGTCCCCGTGATACGGGCCAGATCCCTGTAGCTGTTGGTCTTCACGGTTTCGGCGCGACGCACCAGCAGTTCGGTCTCGGCCAGTTGCACCTGGGCACGGGTGACTTCCACGGGCGATGATTTGCCCGCACGAACCCGGCCCTGGGCGACTTCCAGCCCGCGCTCGGCCAGCGTCTGAGACTGGCGAGCCAGCTCCAGCCCGGTCTGCGAACGCAGCGCGGTATGAAACGCCTGGACTACGTCCGCGCGCAGCTCGTTGCCACGCCGCTCAAGCTCGACGCTGGCGGCGTCCTGGCTTCGGCTCGCGGCCGCCACGCGCGCCCCCCGTTTGCCGCCCAATTCCAAGGCCTGGCTGAGCATGACCGTCGTGGTGCTGGTACTGCGCCGGGTGTCTTCGGCTTCCCAGGACAACACCGGGTTGGGCATCAGCCCGGCCTGCTGACGCTCACCCTGGGCCACGCCGATTTCCCAGCGAGCGGCCGCCAGGTCAGGGTTGTCGGAAAATGCCGCGTCGATGGCTTGCGGCAGGCTAAGGGTGCGCTCCGCCGGGGCACCCACCGCAGTGAACGGCAATAACAGCATGCACAGGGCGCCCACTGTCGCCGGGGTCGTCGTAAGGGTTCTATACCAAGGCACGTTCACACCTCTTCATGCACTTCTCCACGCACTTTTTCAGTCGCATACATCACTCGTACAACAGTGAATAGTCACAACAGCCGCGCTGTGGCGGGCGTTGAGTGCGCCGACTTTAGGCAATGCAAGTTATCGAGGAGGTGGCGGCGAAATTACAATTCTGTTATCTGCGCAACCGCTGCCGGTTTGTCCCTTAGAATGCCGCCGCGTCGCGATCTCGAGCTTGACCCTGAAGCGACTACAGGCTGCAGAGTCGCCCTGCACTGTGTGAGCACTGAGCCCCGATGGCTGATCAATGCTCGGCAGCAAGCCCGTAAAAAAACACCTGCCCACTGTGTTGTTCACCCCACAAACAGGACATCTGACATGCGCATCCTTGTTGTAGAGGACGAGCCCAAAACCGCCGATTACATGCACCAGGGTTTGACGGAAAGTGGCTATGTCGTGGATATCGCCATGACCGGACTGGACGGCCTCTACCTCGCGCAGCAACAGACTTATGACGTGGTGATACTTGACGTCAACCTGCCCGAAATGGATGGCTGGGAAGTGCTGGCGCGGCTGCGCAAGACGGCCAATACCCGAGTCATGATGGTCACCGCACGCGGCCGCCTGGACGAGAAAGTCAGGGGCCTGGAAATGGGTGCCGATGATTACCTGGTCAAACCTTTCGAGTTTCCGGAACTGCTGGCCCGGGTGCGCACCCTGATGCGGCGCAGCGAGCAACCGGGCCTGCCCCAGGTGCTGAAGGTGGCGGATCTTGAACTGGATCAGGGTCGCCACCGCGCCTTTCGCGGCACCCAGCGAATCGACCTGACCACCAAGGAATTTGCCCTGCTCCACCTGCTGATGAAGCACAGCGGTGAGGTGATGTCGCGCACGCAGATCATCTCACTGGTGTGGGACATGAATTTTGATTGCGACACCAATGTGGTCGAAGTCTCGATACGGCGTTTGCGGGCCAAGATCGACGATCCCTTCGAGCACAAGCTGATCCACACCCTGCGCGGCGTCGGCTATGTGCTGGAAGGCCGCGAATGAAGCCGACCCGCCTGTCCATGCAGCTGGGCCTGGCGGTCACGGCCATGAGCGCCGTGCTGGTACTGCTGATGGCGGCTTTCGCCTATGCCTCCATCGCCCGCCAACTGGACCTGCGCGCTCAGAACGGTCTCAGTGACAAGCTGGGCCAGATCGAACACAGCCTGGCCGAGGGTTCGTTTTCAGTGGCAGACATCGTGCTGCAGCCCCATAACCTGCGTGATCAGATCATCGGCCATGACGATTTCTCCCTGACGATTTATGACGAAG
This sequence comes from Paucimonas lemoignei, assembly GCA_900475325.1. Lineage (GTDB taxonomy): Bacteria > Pseudomonadota > Gammaproteobacteria > Pseudomonadales > Pseudomonadaceae > Aquipseudomonas. The sequence goes on along the minus strand of LS483371.1, from coordinate 2,425,126 downwards.
CCTCACCTGCAAAACGCCTGCTCCACCTTGGCAATGACGAGTCTCCCGAGCAGCACCTCGCGCAGCCTGGTTCGCCGCCCATGGACGGGATCACTGACTTTCGCACCTCCACATCCGCACAAGGTTACGAGGTGCTGATCGCCTCCCGACCGATTCGGCTCAAGAATGACCAGCACATCCTATTGCTGCTTGCGCTGGATCGAAAAAGCGATGCCACGCTGCTCAATGACTACGTCAAATCCACCATGATCGCCTTGCCATTCATCCTCATGCTGATCGGCGGATGCGCCTGGTGGATCGTGCACAGCGGGTTGCGCCCCCTGCGCTCATTACGCCGGGTGGCTGAGCGAATTTCCGCCAGGGACCTCTCCCACCGCATGCCCGTGGCGGGTCTGCCGGAAGAGCTGCTTGACGTGGCTCATGCCGTGAATTTCATGCTGCAAAGGCTCGACGGTGACGTTCAGCAACTGGCGCAGTTCTCCGACGATCTGGCACACGAGTTGCGCTCGCCCATGAACAACCTGATGGGCAAGGCTCAAGTCACGCTGTCACGACCACGACCGCCCGAGGTGTACAAAAAAGTCCTGGAATCCTGCACGGAAGAGCTGGAGCGCTTGTCGCTGATGGTCTCGCAGATGCTGTTTCTGGCCAGCGTGAGCCAGCCGTCGGTACCGCTTGCGTTCAGTGACATTGATCTTGCTGAAGAGGCGGCGAAAGTCGCCGAACTGTTTGCCTCGTCAGCCGAAGAGAAAAACCTGCAAGTGCACCGTCGCGGAAGCGCCTATGTGCGCGGTGACCGGCTGATGATCCAGCGGGCGATCTCCAACCTGCTCTCCAATGCCATCCGCCATGGCTTACCGGGCACCACCATCACGATCAACCTCGACAGCCGCCCCGACGCAGTAACGTTGGCGGTGAGCAACGAGGGTGAAGGCATCGAAGCCGAACACCTGCCTCGGCTGTTTGATCGCTTCTACCGGGTCCATGCCAGCCGCTCCCGGCAACAGGGCGGTACAGGCCTGGGCCTGGCGATCGTTCGTTCGATCATGAGCGTGCATCAGGGCCAGGTTCTGGTGGAAAGCCAGCGGGGGCAGACCACGACGTTCAGCCTGCTTTTTCCAGCGATTAAAGATAGATGACCCTCTGACCCAGTGGCTCGGAGAAGGCTACAGGGCGGAACTTGCACGTGATGTACCTGGGAGCAAGCTTGCTTGCGAAGAGGCCAGTAGATTCACAGCATTTTCTATTCAGACAGACCGCTTTCGCGAGCAAGGTGGCGCGCCACCCCGGTCGCCCAAGGACGCGATTATTGCCCGACCTTCACCTCTGTCCACACCCGAAGCCGCAGCGCTTCGATCTCGGCCGGTATCTCGGTTTGCGGGAACAGGGTGCTGAGCGTGTCGGCATCGGGGTAGATACCGATGTCGTTATGGACCGAGGCGTCCACCAGCCCTTCTGACTTTTCATTGCCGTTGGGGTAATGCAGGTAGTTGGAAATCCCGCTGATCACTTTCGGGTCCAGCAGGTAGTTCATGAAGGCATAGGCCGCCTTTTCATCCGGGGCATCGACCGGGATGGCGACCATGTCGAACCAGATCGGCGCGCCTTCCCTGGGGGCGATGTAGCGGATGACCACGCCCTTGCCGGCCTCCTGCGCCTTGTGCTGCGCGAGCATGATGTCGCCCGAATAACCCACCGCCACGCAAATCTTGCCACTGGCCAGATCGGAGCCGTAGTCATTGGAGTTGAAACTGCTGACATAGGGTTTAATCGCCTGCAGCGTGGCTTTGGCCCTGGCGTAGTCCTGCGGCTCGGTGCTGTTGGGTGACAGGCCCAGGTAGTTCAGGGCAATGGGCAGCAGATCCGGTGCGCTGTCGAGCACCGCCACGCCGCATTGCGCCAGCTTCTTGATGTTTTCCGGCTTGAGGATCAAGTCCCAGGAATCGAGCTCCGCGTCCTTGCCCAGTATCGCTTTGACCTTGGCGGCGTTGTAGCCGATACCCGTAGTGCCCCACAGGTAAGGGAACGCGTGCTCGTTACCAGGATCGGCCGAAGCCAGCGTCTGCAGCAGCACCGGATTGAGGTTTTTCCAGTTAGGCAACTGGCTTCTGTCGAGCTTCTTCAAGTCGCCGCGCAGCACTTGCCGGGCCACGAAATGACTGGACGGCACCACAATGTCGTAGCCCGAACGCCGGGCCTTGAGCTTTTCGTCGAGCACCGGGTTGCTGTCGTAGGTGTCGTAGGTGGCCGAAATACCGGTGTTTTTCTGGAAATTGGCCAGTGTGTCCGGTGCGAAATAATCCGACCAGTTATAGATCTTCACGGTCTGCGCGGCCTGACTCATCGATGCAACCAACATGAGCGGAAGGAAGGCGGTACGGATCATGGTGAAGTCCTTGCTCGGTGGGGCGCTCGATTCAGCAGTCAAGCGGTGCGGTCGGCAACGATGCTAACCGATTGACCTGGGGTTGGCTAACCCCTCCACCCTGGGGCCCAGGGGTTTGGCACAGGGGTCCGACGTCTCTCAGGCAGGCAAGGCATCTGGACGGCTGGCTTTGAACACCAGGCTGGGTGGCTGGCCGGGAACATCGTGCAGAACGTCCACGTGCAGCAGACCGGCTTTTTCCAGTACCTTGATCGAGGCGCCGTGATCGGGCCGCACCAGAGCAAATATTTCCCCCAGGCGCAACTCGCCAAACCCATATTCCAGGGCAGCTTCGCTGAGTTCTGTGGCGTACCCCTTGCCCCAGGCCGACACGGCGAATCGATAGCCCAGATTCACGCGCTCGATGTCCAGATAGCGACGTGCATCAAGGCCGCCAAAGCCGATGATGTCCTGCGGGGCCTCGCGCGTCGCGATTACCCACTGGCCATAACCTTTGGCGCTCCAGTGCTGCAGCCAGGTATCCAGCAGTTCCCGGGCTTGAGCGATGTCCTGCAATGGCCCGGCGGGATTGAACAGATGGGTGCCGGGATCCCCGTAAATCGCAAACAGACTGGGCAGATCCTGTTCGGTGGGCGGCCTGAGCAGCAGTCGATGGGTGGTGAGAGGCATCGTCATTCTTCTCTGGTGTGCACAGTGTTGGCTCGGGCGAGGCGTGTCAGAAAGAGCCGTCGTAACCCCGACAATGCCTGCAAGTCCGTGGCGTGCCTGCTGATTACTGCCTTGGCCTGGAAACAGGCCTCAACCACCCGGCGCCACCTGATCTGTCGACCGGGCATTCATCACCACGGTCAGCCAGGGCAGTTGATAGATGCGCACCGGCTGGGTGCGGGACAGAACGTTGAGCATGCCCGGCACATCATCGAGGTTGAAGACGCCGCTGACCGGTGTGTCCGGCAAGCGACCCGCGACCACCAGTGAGCCAGGCATGTAGCGTTCGATATCGGCGAACACCTCAGACAGCGGTCGGCGATTGAAAATCAGCTTGCCACGTTGCCAGGCGGCGGCGGTGTTGATGTCCAGCGCATGAGTAGCCGAGGGTGCTGAGCCATTCTCGAATTCCAGTTGCTGAGCGAACTTCAGAGGCACGGCCTGCCCCGCCGAAGACACCTTGACCTCGCCCTCGGTCACCCCGACCCGCACGCGCTGGCTCTGGCGGTCCACATCAAAGCGGGTGCCAACCGCCTGAACACTGCCACCGGCAGCCTCAACCACAAACGGCCGCGCCGGATCCTTGCTGACCTGAAACAGGGCTTCGCCTTTCAGCAGGCTGATTTCCCGCCGCCCTGCGCTGTAGTGCACCGACAGTGCCGTGGCGCTGTTCAGCCAGATTTGACTGCCGTCATCGAGGGTCACCAGCTTGCGCTCACCGACGGCGGTGGAGTGGTCGGCGAAGTACACCTGCACGGGGTCGCTCAGACCAGTGACGGCCAGCGCCGCCAGCCCAGCCGCCATGGCCACCCAGCGCAGAGGTCGACGTTTCGCCACCGCGGGGGGCACGAACACCGCAGCGGTTCTGGTTTGCGGCAGGACCCGCCACATCTCCTCGGCCAATGCAGCGGCCGCCTCATGAGCCGGGCTCTGCCTACGCCAGCGGGCAAACGCGGCGCTATCCGACTCACTGGCGTTGCCCGAAGTGAGATGCACCCATTGCTCGATGGCTTCATCTTCCAGCGCAAGGTTGGACACTCGTGGGTTCGCAGGCTCGGTCATGGGCAAGGACTCAGTACAGCAACCAGAAGAAAGTGCAGGACGCTCATTCTAAATGCACTCCGACTGGCGTAGCCAATCCCGACAGCCACGCATGGCTTGAACGATGTATTTGCCCACCGTGCTTTCCGAGACCCCGAGGCGCAGGGCGATCTGCGCGTGGGTCATGCCTTCCAGACGGTTGAGCAGCAAGGCCAGCCGTGCATTGCTGGGCAGCAGATGCAGCGCCTCGTCGAGTTTTTCAATGGCCTCTGCCGCCAAAAACAGGCGTTCCGGAGAGGCCATCGGGTCGCAGACTTCTTCTCCCAGGGCGGCATCGGCCTGGCGTGCGCAGTGGCGTTGGTCCTGACGCAATCGGTCGATGGCCAGGTTGCCCGCCACCCGAAAAACGAAGGCGCGAGGCTCAAGAATCTGCGCGGTATCGGACAGCCCCGCCAGGCGCACGTAAGTGTCCTGAGCCACATCCGCAGCCTTTTCCACGTTCCCCAAGCGTCGCGCAAGGAAGGCCAGCAGGTCGGCGTAATGCTCCTGGAAGACCGTCAGCAAGTGATTGGAGTTGGGTGAAACGGACATGCGTACTGCCCCGGTGGCTGAGGCGCGCATCCTATCTCAATTGAGAACAGTTATCATCACTATCTTTAAAAACACACCGGTCCGGTGGAGCTGACCGAGGTTAAGAGGGCTGCGAGAGCGGTGTTTCAGACAGGTCGCTTTCGCAGCCTTGGACAGCTTCTTGTGTGTCTGAAGCTTCGACGAATCAAAGCACTGCGCCTTGAATCGAGTAGCAATAACAGCATCCGGGCGCTGCTGAGTCAGGTTCCGTCCTGACGGCCGGGTCACTTTTGGTGCCAAAAGTAACCAAAACCTCTGCGCTGGCGTACGGCCCCCGCTTCGCGGCGGTTCCTTCGCTCCGGCACCGTGGGGCGGGCACGCGCCGACGGGCCATCCATGGCCCAACGGCGCTCGCTCGGCATCCATGCCGAGCGACCCGCCCCACGGCACCTCCACTCAGCCTCCCGACGCGCATTTTGCGGCGTCTGGGAAATCGCGGCAGGAAAAGCAAAAGCAAATCTGCTTTGCAGATTTTTCCAGAATGATTTCCTTCCTGACTAACACCCTGCTTTTGATTCTGGAGCCTTTCACAAAACGTATGGGCGACACACATTGCGACTTGTGGCCGGCCGAGCGCAGGTATTGCGTAGTGGGCAACCCGGCATGGATGCCGGGTTAGCCGCACCGGGCCATGGATGGCCCATTGCGGCGGCCCACGGAGCAATGCCGGAGCGAGGGAAGTCTGAGCCTTGGCGAAGACCCGGACAAAGGAGCGGGAGCGCTTTGGTTACTTTCGTCTGGGCCGGCATTCCGGCTTTTCAAAAGTGACGCGCCGTAAGGGCGCAAAGGTGAATCAGCGTCAACTCCGCTGCTGGATATGCATGGTTTTAAGGCTCCCCCAACAGAGTATCTACAGATTGCGGTAGAGCCCGAATCCCAACCCACTCAAAAATATTTCAACTTTTGATGGCAAGGTTGCCGATGGTGATTCGTCGTTGGTGGGAGCGCGAATAATTCTCATGTCGACTCGCCACCTACATTCGAAGACGGACGATTTAAATGCAGGCACCTTCCACGTTTTTCACTCCTGTAAAAGGTCAGACCCTGACCCTGGCCTTGATGCTGACGGTGGGCAGTGGCCTGCCTCTGGCGTCATTCATGGCGCATGCCGCAGGGGTCGCGACCCAGGTGAATCTGCAACTGGCCGAACAGTCGCTGGACCAGGCCCTGACCCAACTGGCTGATCAGGCCAACGTGCGGCTGATCTTCAATTCCGCCGATGTCGGCGCCATGCGCGCCCCTGCCCTGCAAGGTCAATACACCCTGCGCCAGGCCATGGACATGCTGCTCAAAGGCAGTGGCTTTACCTGGCGAATGCTCGACGAGCGCACCGTCGTGCTGGAAAAACTCCCGGTCTCCGGCGATTCGGCCATGGTCCTGGGCGCTACCAACGTCAACGCCGCCAGCAACACACTGGGCACCACCACCGACGGCACCGGGTCATATACCACCGGGATCAGCGCGACTGCCTCAAAGCTCAACCTCAGCCTTCGGGAAACGCCGCAGACCGTCAGCGTCGTGACCCGCCAGTTGATGGACGACAAAAAGCTCACCAGCCTCGACAAAGTGTTGGAGCAAACGCCGGGGATCACCTTCCAGTACCGCAACTTCGGCGGCCACGTGTACACCTCGCGCGGTTTCTCGCTGCTGGCTGAAAGCTTTCTGATTGACGGCGTACCGGGCCAGGGTTACCAGATCACCGGCTGGATGAAACCCGATACCGCGATTTACGACCGCGTCGAAGTACTGCGCGGCGCGTCCGGTTTGCTGGTGGGTGCCGGCGAGCCTGGCGGCGCCGTCAACCTGGTGCGCAAACGGCCGACCCTGGAAAACAAACTGTCAGTCCAGGCCAGTGCAGGTTCCTGGGACCGTTACCGCATGGACCTGGACGCCAGCGGCAAGCTCAATGATTCGGGCAGCGTGCGCGGGCGCATGGTCACCGCCTACGAAGACAGCGGCTCCTACCTGGATGAACGCAATACCCGCACACCGCTGGTGTACGGCATCGTCGAAGCCGACCTCAACGAAGACACCACGGTAAGCCTGAGCCTGCGCCACCAGGAAAACGTCATCAACGGCTATTCGATTTACGGGCTGCCGCGTTACAGCAACGGCAACGCGCTGGATATTTCCCGCTCCACCTCCCTGGTGCAGGACTGGAACCGCCATGAGAGCGACAGCAGCGAAGTCTTCGCCGAAGTCGAGCACCGCTTCAATGACAACTGGGTCAGCACCACGTCGGCGACCTACTCCGAAGGCGGGTTTGACCAGCAGATCGCTTATGCACGGCGTGCGATCAGCCCGGTCACCAACAGCGGCTCGGTGTTCCAGAACACCCTGTTCCGCCGTGACGAAGTGGCAAGCACCGGGCTGGACAGTCACGTCAATGGCAACTTCGATGCGTTTGGCCTGACCCATGAAGTCACCGTCGGCGCGACCTGGTCCCGCCAGGAAGCCAACACCAAACAGGTGCAGGTCTCGGCGGGCAACCTGCCGGTGAATATTTTCGACGTCAACCACCATGCCTTCGCGAAACCGGCAAGACCGGCCTGGGCGACCGACATCGACATGACCGAGGAACGTTCCGGCCTGTACGCCAACTCACGCCTGCGCCTGACCGAGCCATTGAGCCTGGTGCTTGGCGGCCGCGCCAGCTGGTATGACTACAGCTACGACATCAACCGTGGCGCAGCCCTGCCCTATGAGTCCAAAGTGACCCGCAAAGTCACCCCTTATGCAGGCCTGATCTACGACATCAACGACAATTGGTCCTGGTACACCAGCTACGCAGAAATCTTCAACGCCCAGGGCAACTACGTCGACACCAGCGGCTCGCCGCTGTCGCCGTCTTCGGGTGACAACTACGAGACCGGCATCAAGGGCGCCCTGTTCAACAACCGCCTGAACCTGTCCGCGGCGCTGTTTTATATCAAGCAGACCAACGTTGCTCTGGTCGACCTGGCCAACACCAACTGCACCACCAACGATTCCGAAGGCACGTGCTACACCAACGGCACCATCAAACGCAGCAAAGGCGTCGACCTCGAAGCCAGCGGAGAACTGGCCCCAGGCTGGCAAGTGTTTGGCGGTTACACCTTCAACCTGCTGCGCAATAACACCAAAGACGTTGAAGTGGCTTACGAAACGCCCAAGCACATGCTGCGCCTGCAAACCAGTTACAACCTGCCGGGCGCCTGGAATCGCCTGACCGTGGGCGGTGGCGTGTCGGCACAATCGAGCTATGAAGCGTCGTCCACCACGGGGCTGGATTTCGGCAGCCAGGGTTATGCCATCTGGGATGCCCGCGCCAGCTGGCAACTGGATGAACACTGGAAGGTCTCGGTCAATGCCGAGAACCTGTTCGACCGCCGCTACTACACCACCGCCGTGGCGACAGACCGCTCGAACCTGTTCGGCGAGCCACGCAACTTCATGCTGACGTTGCGCGGTGATTTCTGATCGCTGAACTCATTGAAAGAGAGCGGAGTTGAAAAGCAATCTGCGCCAATCAATGGCCTGGCTGCACACTTGGTGCGGGCTGGTCTGTGGTTGGCTGCTGTGTGCGATTTTCCTGACCGGGTCATTGAGCGTCTTTCGCGAGCCGATCACCCGCTGGATGCAGGCTCAGCCACTGGCAGAAGTCGCGCAAGCGACTGTCGCCAGCGACGGCCAGCGCATGGCCGACCAGGCTGAGCGCTACCTGCAAGCGCATGCGAGCGGTGCGCGCTTGTGGCGGGTGCAACTGCCGCAGCATGCCGGTGAGCCGGTCGGCCTGCTCTGGCGTGACGCAGCCTCCATACACCAGGTTGCCCTCTCCCCCGACCACGGCTTGCCGATCGCAAAAGGGCTGACACGCGACACCGAAGGTGGGCGGCATTTCATGTCATTCCACTACATGCTGCACCTGCCGGTACTGGGTTTCTGGCTGGTGGGCTGGCTGACCATCGGCTTGCTGGTGGCGTTGATTTCCGGTGTGATCATCCACCGCAGGATCTTCCTCGACTTCTTCACGTTCCGCCCCGGCAGCGGCCCACGTGCCTGGCTGGATGCGCACAATGCGACAGCGGTGATGACCCTGCCTTTTCTGCTGATGATCGCGTTCACCGGCCTGGCCATTTTCTACACCAGTTATATGCCCTGGCCTTTGCAGGCGGTTTACGGCGTGGATCCCAAGGCCTACAGCCGATTCGAAACCGAGCTGTCCAATAAACCGGCATCAACCGCGCCGCTCAAACCGGTGAGCGACGTCCACGCTCCCCCATCATGGTCACAATTGCTGAATCAGACGCAGACGCTCACCGGACAACACGCGCAGATGCTGTTGATTCAAAACCCCGGCACGCCACGCATGACGCTGCGGGTCATGGGTCAAGCGCAGGTTTCACCCGCCTCCCCGAACCTTTTCACGCCCCAAGCCAGCGTAGTGTTTGACGCAAGCGGCGTGCTGATGCAGGTGCAGCGTCCCGATCCCGAGACCTTGTCGACGGGCGATCAGGTGTACGGCGTGATCAAATCACTGCACGTTGTCGACTTCGGCGGCTGGAGCATGAAGTGGCTGTACTTCATCAGCGGACTGCTGGGCATGCTGATGATGGCGGCAGGCACCTTGCTGTTTTCCATCAAGCGCCGGATCAAGAGCCAGGGCGAATTCGAGGCGGCAACTGCCAGGATCTATCGTTTTGTCGAGGCGTTGAACGTGGCGTGCATCGTTGGCATCGGCATCGCCTGCATTGCTTACTTCTACGCCAATCGCTTCTTGCCGGTTGAGCTGCACGGGCGAGCGCAATGGGAAATCCGCAGCTTCCTGCTGATCTGGCTGGCCACATTACTGCATGCCCTGTTCAGGCCAATCAACAACGCCTGGACCGAGCAGCTGACCTTGGCGGCGCTGCTGTGTCTGGGCCTGCCGCTGATCAATCGGTTGACCACCGGCCAGGACATCACCCGTTACCTTGCAGTCGGGGACTGGCAACGAGCGAGCGTCGAGGCGGTGTCCGTCACGGTGGGGCTGATGCTGATCGGCGTATGGCTCACGCTGGGCCGTCGGCAACGGACAGCCCGAAAACCCCCATCGCCAACGCCAGAGGTGGCCTGAATGAAAGCCGCCAGACCTGAGGCGCAACCCAAAGATGCGCTCTATCGCTGGGCAGTGCTCAGCCGCGTGCTGGCAGCAACCCTCGGCGGCTACGGCGTATCGGCGCTGGCCATGGCGTTACTGGCGTTGCTGTTATCGAGCGGCCCCGACCGCCAGTCCGCAAACAGTGTGCTGTTCGCCACGATGCTGAGTTTCGTGCTCTACCCGGTGATCGTCATCGTTGTGTTCAGCGTTCGCAGCGCCCTGAGCGCCTGGCTGGGTCTGGGGGTGATTGCGCTGCTGCTGGGCGCCTCCATTACGGTGGTTTCCATGGCGGGCGCTTGAAGCGCGCATGACTGAGTAAAGGTCAGACACCGGAAAGGTTCACGCAGGAATCTTCGTGCCTTGATGGAAGACCATCTGCCAGCCATCAGGCCGCTTGCGCCATATCGAACTGCGCAGAGAGAAGAACTCGACACCGTCAACCGATGCGGTGCCACAGCGATAAGTCGCCAGTGCAATGTCGACACTCAGCCAGCGAACGTCGAAGTCATAAATGCGCCTGGTCACGAATGCTTCGCTCAAGAGCCCGACGATGACGTCGGCTTTGGTCCATACCTGCCCACTGGCGCCGTACTCCACGAAATCGTCCGCCAGCAGCAGGGTGAGTACGGACTCATCCAGCCGCACGGCCTGCCGGAGCAAACGCTCTTCCAGCTCGCGCAAGAGCGCTAATGGCATGACCTCAACCACAAGAAACCTCCCTCACATCGCCACTGAACCGCACTATTTCACGCCACGTGCGGCATACTTCGCCATCGCACCACAGCCCTACTCTACCCGGACGTCACATGACACCCAACGCAGAACGCTACAACCCTTCCACCGAATACGCCGACAAGTTGATTTCGCGCATTGGCCAGACACCGTCCTGGATCGCCAAGCGCATCGGCGTCACTGACAAGCGCATCCGCTACATCCTTGAGGGCGAGCGCACCGTCAAGGGCGAAACCACGCCGATTCAGATGACCTACACCGAGCAGTTTGCCCTGGAGTGCCTCGCGGCAGAGGCCGGCGCGAAGAAGAGCTGACCCGCGCTCAGAACAGCAAAACCCGGCGCAAGGCCGGGTTTTTCGTCAAGTGGATCCACGCCGGGCTTATTGCTTGGCATGTTTGGCCTGTGTTTCAGGCATCGCAGACGAGTGGTGGTTGAGGATCTTCCACTGGCCGCCCACCTGTTCATAGACGAAGGTGTAGCGTGCCTTGACCTCACGGGTCTTGCCTGGCGCCTCGGTCAACGTAAAGGTATAGACACCGCTGTCCATGGCCACGTTGCTGCCCAACTGGCGGATCTCCCGGTAGTTGATCTGCCCGACCGGCTTCATCGGCAGGAAGTGCTCAAAGTAGTTCTTGATCTGCGCAGGCGTGGAGCGCACCTGGTTCGACACAGTCGGTTGCAGCACCGCGTTCTGCGCGTAGAGGTCAACCACCGCCTGGGCGTTTCCGGTTTGCAGCGCGGTGTTCCAGCGGTCAAACAGCCCGGCAATTTCGCGATCTTTCACGTCGGTCGGCTGTTCAGCAAGGGAGCCGTAGAGCTGCGGCGCGGTTTCTGCGGCGTGCACCATCGAGGCACTGAAAGCACAGACGAGAGCGATAGCGGTGATGTTGAGCTTCATGGCGATGTTTCCTCTTGTGGTCGTTGAGCACACTTTGCCCATCGAACCGCCCGTGAACATCGGCCAACTGGAGCTATCTGCCTATGCCATCTGGCAGATAGCGCCTCCTGCGATAACAGGTTTTAATGGCACGCCTGCGCCCGCTGGCACGCCGTCCGGAGCCCAAACCCGATGTCCTCGCCTTACGACCCTGGCAACGCCCTGATTATTCGTACGCAATATCGGCAGGCCCAGAGCCGTGCGGCACGCTTGCGCCTGTTGGTGGATACCGGCCAGGAATTGAGCGGCCTATCGGCTGAGGCCATGCGGCATCGGGTGTTGGAGCGCGCGTGTGCTTTCCTGGCGATGGACCATGGCGCGTTGCTGGAATGGGACAGCGACGGTCAGGTCTGCCTGACCGCGCAGCATGGCAGCCGTGACGGCGTGAACAGCCTGGAAGCCGTCGCGGCCCCCGACATGCATACCCCGTGCTGGCATGAAACACCGGGCCAGACCTTGGCCTGCTTGCTGCGGGTACCCTTGCGCGGGGGTGACGGACAGGCGTTTGGCGCGCTGGTGCTGGCCAACAGTGTCGGCCTGCAGGCACCGGATAACGAAGACAGCGAGTCCTTGCAACTGCTCGCTACGTTGTTGGCTGCGCACCTGGAAAACGACCGGCTGTTGACCACCCTCAAGGGGCGCGACCGGACGCTGTCGGATCTGGTGGACCGGTTGCTCAGCGCGCAGGAAGACGAGCGCAAACGCGTCGCCTACGACCTGCATGACGGGCTGGCGCAGACCCTCGCCGGGCTGCATCAGCGTATGCAGGGTTTTGCCGGCAGGTGCCCGCCTTTGCCGGACACACTGGACGCCGACCTGCAGGCGATTCTGCAACTGGCCCAGCACTGCGTTGGCGAAGGTCGGCAGCTGATCAGTGGCTTGCGCCCCACCGTGCTGGATGACTTCGGGCTGATCAAGGCCGTGGATAAAGAGGCCGACCGCCTGCGTGAAGCCGGGATCAACGTGCAGTGGAGCAAACGCTGCGAAGCGCGCTTTGCCAGTCAGGTGGAAATCGCCTTGTTCCGGATCGCTCAGGAAGCCATCAATAACATCCTCAAACATGCCCGCGCTCGCCAGGTAACGCTGGGCGTGGAGCTCAGCGACCGTCAGGTGGTGCTGACGGTGATGGATGACGGGGCCGGCTTTGCCAACGAACCGCGAGGCGACAACGACAACGTCCAGCACCTGGGCCTGGCCACCATGCAGGAACGTGCCAGCCTGCTGGGCGGCCGTTTCACCTGCACCAGCGCCAACGGCAGCGGCACCCGCCTGCGCGCCCAAGTCCCTGCCCACTTTGATGGACACTCCCAATGACTCAGCAATTGCGTCTGGTGCTGGCCGACGATCATGAAGTGACGCGCACCGGTTTTGTCGCACTGCTCGCCGGGCATCCAAACTTCGAGGTGGTCGGTCAGGCCAGCAACGGCCAGGAAGCGGTGGAGCTGTGTGAACAGCTGCTGCCCGACATCGTCATCCTCGACATTCGTATGCCGGTGCTCAATGGCCTGGGCGCGGCGCGTCTGCTGCAACAACGCCTGCCTGCGGTCAAAGTAGTGATTTTCACCATGGACGACAGCGTCGATCACCTGGAAGCGGCCATGAACGCCGGCGCGGTGGGTTACCTGCTCAAAGACGCCAGCCGCGCCGAAGTCATCGACGCCCTGCAGCGGGTCGCCGCCGGGGAAGAAGCCCTGGACAGCTCGGTCAGCGGCCGACTGCTGCGACGCATGACCGAGCGCAGTGCCAGCGGCAGCCCGCCGGCCGAAAACCTCACGCCACGGGAGCGTCAGGTGCTGAATCTGGTGGCCACTGGCATGAGTAACCGGCTGATTGGCGAGACGCTGGGCATCACCACCGGCACCGCCAAAGCCCACGTTGAACGGGTGATCGGCAAGCTCGGCGTGGCCGACCGCACCCAGGCGGCAGTGCGAGGTATCGCCCTTGGCCTGGTGGTCCAGCCATGAAAAAGCTGTACGCCCGGCACTGGGCCGACCTGCCCCTCAAGGGCAAGGCGCTGTTGGTCATCGCCCTGCCGCTGGTGGTGTTGCTGCTGTCCCTGGTACTGATCTACACCACCGAACGCCAGACCGCTCGCGCCGAAGAAGATGTGCGTCGGGTCCTGCGGGTGCAGGGCGACATCCAGACCGTGCACTCGCTGCTGGCTGAATCTGCCGCCAGCGTGCGCGGCTATTTGCTGACACACCGGGAAGACTTCCTGCCCGCCTACCTCAAGTCTCGCCCTTTGATCGACGCCGCCCTGCTACGGCTCGACAACAACGTGCGCGATGAGCGAGTGCGAGCGCAACTGGACGCCATCAAGCCGTTGATCGACAGCAAAATCGATGGCCTGGAACAGATGCTCAACGGCAGTGAGACCAGCCCCTTGTCGATCAGCGAGATCCTGATCAATAACAAGCAGACCCTTGATCAATTGCGTGAGCACATCAGCACCATGCTCACCCTGGAAGAAACCCTGCTGGCCGAGCGCACCGCCGCTGCCGTCACCAACCGCCAACAGCTGCTGCTCTCCACCTGGCTGGCGGCGATCTGCGGCATGTTCGGGGCGATTGTGGCAGTGCTCTTCCTGTCCAAGGGCATCGTCGAACGTGTCCAGCGGGTGCAGCGTAACGCCCAACGCCTGGCGCTGGGTCAGCCGCTGGTGCCACAGCCTCCGGCCCACGACGAAATCGGGCAACTGGGCACCCGCCTGGTGGAAGCCAGCCTGCTGCTGGCCGAACGCGGACGCGCGCTGCGTGAGAATGAAGAGCGTTTGCGGCTGATCATCGACGGGGTCAAGGACTACGGGATTTTCGCCCTCGACACCCAGGGTTATGTCACCAGCTGGAATGCCGGGGCCGAGCGCATCAAGGGCTACACGGAACAGGAAATCGTCGGCCAGCACTTCTCGGTGTTTTACCCGCCCGAGGAACGTCCACAGCATCCCGAAGTGGCGCTGGGCAACGCCACCCGCGACGGGCATTACATGGAGGAAGCCTGGCGCAGCCGCAAGGACGGCAGTCGTTTCTGGGCCAGCGTGGTCATCACCGCGCAATACGACAGCACCGGCGCGTTGCGAGGGTTTTCCAAGATCACCCGGGATATCACCGACCGGCGCACCGCCGAGATTGCCCTGCGTGCCGCCCAGGAAGAGTCCGAGCGGGCCAGCCGGGCCAAGAGCGAATTCCTTTCGCGGATGAGCCATGAGTTGCGCACCCCGCTCAACTCGATCCTGGGTTTTGCCCAGCTGTTGGACATGGACGCGCACGCCGGGCAAAAAGCCCAGGTCGGCCATATCCTTCGCGCCGGTCAGCACCTGCTCAGACTGATCAACGAAGTGCTGGACATCGCCAGGATCGAAGCCGGTCGCATGCCGCTGAACATCGAATCGGTGCCGCTGGCCGCTGCACTGCAGGAAGCCATGACCCTGGTCTCGCCCATGGCCGCCGATGGCCACATTCACCTGCTGCCCTTGCCCGCCCTGCCCAACGGCCAGGGCGTGATTGCCGACCGGCAACGCCTGACCCAAGTGCTGCTGAACCTGCTCTCCAACGCCATCAAGTACAACCGTGACCATGGCCAGGTGAGTATTGAAGTGGCGGTCGATCAGCAGCGAATTGCCGTATCGGTCTGCGACACCGGCAAAGGGATTGCGCCTGATCGTCTCGACCAGCTGTTCAAACCCTTCGAACGGCTGGAGACCGACCCGGACGTCGAAGGCAGCGGACTGGGCCTGGCCTTGAGCAAAAGCCTGCTGGAAATGATGGGCGGCAACCTGAGCGTACAGAGCCAGCCCGGCAGCGGATCGCGATTTACTTTCGAGTTGCCCGCTGTGGTGTTGAAGCCCAGCGCCAACCCCGCCATGGACGACAGCGACATCCGAACGTCAATCCCGACACCCGTCAACCCCCGCGTTCAGGGCAAGCTGTTGTGCATTGAGGAGAACCTGTCCAGCCTGGCGCTGATTGAAACCTTGCTGGAGCGGCGCCCCGGCATAAAACTGCTGTCCAGCATGCAGGGCAAACTGGGCCTGGAGCTGGCCGAGCGTCACGCGCCGCAATTGATCCTGCTGGACCTTTCCCTGCCGGACATTGATGGCCTGACGGTGGTGCAACGCTTGCGCCAGTCACCGAGTACCCGCATGACGCCGCTGCTGATCATGACCGCCGACACCGACGACCGTACCCAAGCCGCCCTGCGTGACGCGGGCGCGACGGACGTATTGATCAAACCGATGCATATTCCTTCGTTCCTGGCCCATCTGGACCGTTACTTCCCGGAGCACGTGTGAACATCGACCTGCGCATTCTGATCATCGACGACCAACGACCCAATATCGATCTGGTGGAGCAATTGCTGGTCCGTGAGGGGCTGACCAATGTCTTGAGCAGCACCCAGCCGCTCAAGACGCTGGACCTGTTCAACAGCTTCGAGCCGGACCTGGTGATCCTTGACCTGCATATGCCTGAGTTCGACGGATTCGCAGTGCTGGAGCAACTCAACCGACGCATCCCGGCCTTCGAATACTTGCCGATCCTGGTGCTGACCGCCGACGCAACCCGCGACACCCGCCTGCGCGCACTGGCACTGGGGGCCAAGGACTTCATCAGCAAACCACTGGATGCGCTGGAAACCATGCTCAGGGTGTGGAACCTGCTGGAAACCCGCGCGTTGTACAAAACGCTGCGCACCCTGGTGCCCGCCGAGCAGATCGAATTGCTGCGCCAGCATGGGGTAAATAGTGTCGATTCGTTGTTGGCTGGGGATGCCAATTGCTGAGGATTGGGGCATCACAACCGCATCGTTTGCTAAGCTGGTCCCTTTTCAGCCAGGAGGCTTTATGAAGCGGATACTGACGCTACTCGGTTTCACCCTGTTATGCGGTTGCTCGGCCTACAGCGAAAGAGGCGTGGACGAAGGCAGCAGGGAAATAGGCGAAAGAGGTTACACGGTTCGCTGCGATGCCTCCCCACCCAATCAGCCCGGCTGTTACCAACCCCGCCCCTCCTGGTCGTTATGGCCTTCTGACACGTTCAAGTTTGAAGTTCGCCAACAGTAATGATGATGCGCGGGTGCCCAGGCAGATTCCGGCTTCGTACCGAGTCCGACACAGTCAGGAAATAATTTCTACAAGAAAGACGCATTTGCGAATGATTCCAAGTACTATTCGCGCGCTTTTTCTCTGTTTCCCTACTGCCCTCTGTTCAGGATCGTCCCGTCGATGCGTCGCACGTTCGTTTCTCTCTGCCTGCTGCAAGCCATCATCCCATCTGCCTCGTGGGCAGCCACGTCAACCGAAGCCGGGTCGCCCTCGGTTGAGTTGCAAGCCCTGAGCATTGATGCCAGGACCGATAGCGAACGCGCGGATGGCCCTGTAGAGGGCTACCGCGCCACCCGTTCGGCCAGTGCCACGCGCACCGACACGTCGCTGCATGAAACGCCGCAATCGGTCAGCGTCGTGCCCCGCGATGTGGTCGAAGACAGCTCCGCTACTCGGCTGCAAGACGCATTGGACTACGCCGGTGGCGTCGGCCGGGCCAACAACTTTGGTGGCCAGGGCCTGACCACGTTCACGGTGAGAGGCTTCACCACCGGTGAGTTCTATCGCAACGGTTTCCCCATCAACCGCGGCTACCCCAACGCACCCGATGCCAACACCGTGGAGCGCCTGGAAGTCATTCGCGGGCCGGCCACCAGCCTGTACGGCCGTGGCGATCCGGGCGGCACGTTCAACATCGTCAGTAAACAGCCACTGACCGAAAACAAGGTCACGCTAGGCAGCCAGCTCAATGATCAAGGCATGCAGCGCGCGACCCTGGACGCTACTGGGCCGCTGAGCGAGGACGGCGCGCTGGCCTATCGCTTGAACGTATTGGGCGAAGGCGGTGACAGCTTTCGTGACCATGTCGACAGCGAGCGTTACGACGTCGCGCCGGTCTTGAGCTGGCAGGTCAATGACAGCACCCGGATCATTTTCGAGGGTGACTTCATGCGCAACAATCACGCGCTTGACCGTGGCCTGACCCGTTACCCCAATCAGGCGGGGACGGCTTCACGGGACACCAATGTCTGGGGCAAAGGCAGCGACAACCTGCTGCACAACGACAACAACATGGCTCAACTGCGCTTCGAGCACCTGCTGAACGATGACTGGACCCTGGGCGGCGGCCTGCAACTGCTTGATGGCAGCCTCAAGGGCAATGCCATCGAGGCCAACAGCCTGCAAGCGGACGGCGCGACCCTGGGCCGCAACTTCAACTACCGAAAACTGGAATGGACCGACCGGGACGTGCAGCTGAACCTCACCGGGCACTTCGAGACCGGCGGCTTCGCGCACACGCTGCTGACCGGCGTCGAGTACGAGGATTACGACTACCAGTCCGTGATCCATCGCTCCGCCAACGGCGCAACGGCGTACCCGATCAACCTGTTCGACCCTGTCTACAACCAGGCTCGCCCGGCCCTGACACGCACCACGACCCAGGACCACGAAAAGCTCAAGACCTCGGCCGCGTTCATTCAGGATCAGGTCGCCCTCACCGAACGCCTCAAGGTGTTGGCCGGTGTACGCCTGGAACGGTTCGAGCATGACTACGACAACCAGTTGCCCAACAGCGTCGACTGGCAGGCTGCCGATAACGCGGTCACCCCGCGCGTCGGCCTGATCTACGACCTGACCGATACGCTGGCGATCTATGCCAACACGGCGCGATCGTTCAAACCCAACACCGGCGCCAGCCGTCAGGGCGGCGGCTTCGACCCGGAAAAAGGCAAGTCGGTCGAAATGGGCCTCAAGTGGGAAGCCCTGGATCGTCAGTTGAGCGTGGATGCGGCGGTCTATCAGATCGACAAGAAAAACGTCTTGACCCTGGACCCTGTGGACTCAGCGTTCAGCGTCGCAGCGGGCGAAGTGCGCAGCCGTGGCTTTGACCTGAACGTCGCCGGTAACCTGACCCCCGAATGGCGTGTGATCGGCGGCTACGCGTTTGTCGATGCCGAAGTCACCAAGGACAACACCCTGCGCTCCGGCACGCGCCTGGCGAACATACCGCGCAACACGTTCAGCCTGCTCAATGTGTACGAGTTCCAGAACGGCTTTGCCCGTGGGCTCGGGCTGGGCATGGGCCTCAAATACGTTGACGACCGTGTCGGACAGACCGCTGCCAGCACCTACAACATGGAGCAGTACACCGTGGTGGATCTGTTGAGCTTCTACAAGGTCAACGAGCACGTGCGCCTGAACCTGGACCTGAAGAACCTGTTCAACAAGGAATATGACGAAGCCGGGTGGAACACCTACGTCTATCCGGGTGCGCCACGGACGGTGCAGGCGGGAATTGCCTATACGTTCTGATGGCGGGAGCGGTCCTTGCAGGCGCTGCCGAAGGCTGCGAATCGCGGTGTGCCAGACACTCCGTTTTCGCGACTGCCGTAGTGCTGTCGCACAGTAAACACAGCCCCTGTGGGAGCGAATTTATTCGCGAAGGCGGTGGTACGGACGACCAATTTGCATCGAATGTACCCGCCCCCTTTGCGAATGAATTCACTCCCTCAGGGTTCGGGGATTCCGTTGGTTTCGCGTCCGTTCCGGTAGATCGCGGCCGAGATTTCGTCCCTGTCATGGCCCTGCGTTTTTTCGGATAGAACGAGGTCTTGCAGGAGCTGCCGAAGGCTGCGAATCGCGGTGCGCCAGACACTCCGCGACCGCGACTGTCGTAGTGCTGTCGCACAGCAAACACAGCCCCTGTGGGAGCGAATTTATTCGCGAAGCCGGTGGTATGAACGACGAATTTGCATCGAATGTACCCGACCCCTTTGCGAATGAATTCACTCCCACAGGGTTCGGGGATTCCGTTGGTTTTGCGTCCGTTCCGGTAGATCGCGGCCGAGATTTCGTCCCTGTCATGGCCCTGCGTTTTTTCGGATAGAACGAGGTCTTGCAGGCGCTGCCGAAGGCTGCGAATCGCGGTGTGCCAGACACTCCGCGACCGTCGTAACCTGCGATTGCTCCCACAGAGGTTGCGTATGTTCAGGTCAATCGTGGATTCATCTGTCATCTGAACGAGCGCGGGGCCGGTCGAGGCTGCCGCGCTGTCCTGCAGCAAACACGGCCCCACTTCACCCGTTCAAGACAATCAACGCTCTCTCAAGGCCTCGGCCCTGGCCCGCAGTACGGGCTTGAGCAGGTAGCTGAGGATACTTTTCTTGCCGGTGATGATGTCCACCGATGCGACCATGCCGGGGATGATCAGCAGCGGGTGCTCATCGGTCCCCAGATGGCTGCGGTCAGTGCGCAGCGTGATCATGTAGAAGGTATTGCCTTTGTCGTCGGTGATGGTATCGGCACCGATCTGCACCAGTTTGGCCTTCAACCCGCCATAAATGGTGTAGTCATAG
The DNA here is from genome assembly GCA_900475325.1 of Paucimonas lemoignei. Classification (GTDB taxonomy): domain Bacteria; phylum Pseudomonadota; class Gammaproteobacteria; order Pseudomonadales; family Pseudomonadaceae; genus Aquipseudomonas. The sequence continues at coordinate 2,405,178 of LS483371.1, read as the reverse complement.
GCAGTGAACTTGACCACCGCTTCCTGGCCGGGACGCAGGAAGGCGATGTCTTGCGGGCGAACCTTGGCTTCGACCAGCAAGGTATCGTCCAGCGGCACCACTTCAACCAGATCACTGCCCGGCTGCACCACACCACCGATGGTGTTGACCAGCATCTGCTTGACCACACCCCGCACCGGCGAGGTGACCAGGGTTCTGCTGACGCGGTCGGTCAGGGCCTTGCCCGTGGCCTGGGCTTTGCTCAGTTCGGTACGGGCTTCGTTGAGCTGGGTCAGGGCATCGCTGCGGAACTTGCCACGGGTTTCGTCGATTTTGCGCGACACTTCGCTGATCGCGGCCTGGGCGCGAGGGATCGCCAGCGTGGTGGAATCCATCTGCCCGCGGGTTTCGACTTCGGCGCGCTTGAGGCGCAAGACTTCAACCTGGGAAATCGCACCCTGCGCCACCAGCGGCTCAGACATGGAAATTTCCTGACGCAGCAATTGCAGACTGTTGCGGTATTGCTCCTGCTTGGAGGTGAACTCACGCAACTCCTGCTGGCGTTGAATCACCTGTTGCTGCAGACCTGCCACTTCATCGGTGAGCTGTTGGCGACGGCTGGTGTACAGCGCCTGTTCGTTGGCTGCTTGCTTGGGCACGGCCTTGAGCGCATCCGGGGCGATGACCAGTGGCCGGTCTTCGACCTCGGCACTCAGGCGATCGACGCGCATCGACAGGGCCAGACGGTCGGCTTCAGTCTCGCCAGCGTTGGACAGAAAGCGCGTATCATCCAGACGCACCAATGGCGCACCGGCGTCGACAATTTCGCCTTCGTGCACGTACAGCTCGGCGACGATACCGCCCTCCAGGTTCTGGATCTTCTGCAGTTTGGAAGACGGAATGGCCTTGCCGTCACCACGCGTCACTTCGTCGATTTCCGCGAAGTGTGCCCAGGCCAGCAAAAACACGAAAAAACCGATCAAGCACCAGATGGTCAGGCGCACCACACGCGGCGCATCTTCAAACAGCGCCTTGTTGACCTCAGGCAGCGGTTGGCCGTGCAGGGAGTCGGAGCCCTTGAAGTACCTGCCCAGCGAGCTTTTCCAGCTACGGATATCAAGCGACACTGATCTGCCCCTTCTTCAACGCTTCCATGACGGCGGCTTTCGGGCCATCGGCAAGGATCTGCCCTCTGTCGATCACGATCAATCTGTCCACCAGCGAGAGCAGCGAAGCGCGGTGCGTCACAAGTATCACGGTTTTACTTTCAATCACGGCAACCAGACGCTGTTTAAGGCGCTCTTCCCCGGTGTTGTCCATGGCGCTGGTGGGTTCGTCCAGCAGCAGGATCGGCGGGTTGAGCAACAGGGCCCGGGCCAGCGCCACGTTCTGCCGCTGGCCGCCGGACAGGTTCTGCCCGCGCTCGCCGACCTGCAGTTCGTAACCCTTGGGATGCAGCCGGGCGAACTCATGCACGCCCGCCAGTTCGGCGGCCTGCAGGACCATTTCGTCCTCAACGTAACGCGCGCCCGAAACCAGGTTATCGCGCAAGGTGCCGCTGAGCAGCTGGATGTCCTGCGGTACATAGCCGATGTTGTGGCGAAGTTCGCTGACATCAATCTGGCGAGTGTCCACGGCATCGACCAGCAACGCGCCCGAATCAGCCTGGTACAAGCCGACCAGCAGTTTGGCAAGGGAGCTTTTGCCCGAGCCGCTGCGGCCGATGATGCCGACTTTCTCGCCGGGGCGGATGTTCAGGTTGAGGCCCTTCAACGCCGGGTTCTGCTGCTGGGGATAGGTGAAATCCACCTGGCGACATTCAATGGCGCCCTGCAGGGTCTGGCGCGATAGCGGGCGCTCGTCGAAGTTGCGCTCTTGAGGCAACTCCATCATCTGGTCGACCGAGACCATGGTGACCTTGGCCTGCTGGTAACGCGTCAGCAAACCGGACAGTTGCCCCAGGGGCGCGAGGGCGCGACCGCTGAGCATGTAGCACGCGATCAGCCCGCCCATGCTCAGGTTGCCATCGATGATCTGATACACGCCGAACACGATCATTGCTACGCCCGCCAGCAGCTGGATCAGCATGGTGATGTTCATCGCCAGCCCGGAGAGCATTTTCACCCGCAGCTCAAGGCGGCTCAGGGTGCCGATAGTCTGCTCCCATTGATACTGGCGCTCGCTCTCAGCGTTATTGACCTTGATGGCGTCCAGGCCCGCCAGGGTTTCGATCAGGCTCGACTGGCGCTCGGAGGCCAGCACCATGGTGCGCTCCATGGTTGCCATCAGCGGCTTTTGCAGGGCGTAGCCAATGACAAGGGCCAGAGGGAACGCCACCACCGGAATCCACACCAGATGCCCACCCAGAATCCCGATCACCAACAGGATCAGCAACGTGAACGGCAGGTCGATGAGGCTGGTGAGGGTCAGCGAGGCGAGAAAATCGCGCAGCGACTGAAACTCGTGAATGTTCTGCGCAAAACTGCCAACCCGTGCCGGGCGATGACGCATGGCCATGCCCACGATCCGCTCGAACAGTGTCGCGGAAATGATCAGGTCGGTTTTCTTCCCGGCCAGATCCAGGCACAGGCTGCGCATGCTTTTGAGGATCAGGTCGAACAGGTAGGCGCCAGTGATGCCGATCGCCAATACCCACAGCGTCGAGGTGGCCTGGTTCGGCACCACTCGGTCGTAGACATTCATCACGAACAAGGGCGCGGCCATGGCGATGATGTTGATCAGGAGGCTGGCCGCAATGGCGTCGGCGTAAAGCCAGCGCGAGCGCTTGAGGGTGTCGCGGAACCAGGAGCGCGCACGGGGGATCAGGTTGCCACGGTTAACGTCGAACTTGTGTTGCGGCTGGGCGAAGAACACCCGGCCGGTGTAATCGGCCTCCAACCGTTCGCGACTGACATGAACTTCCCCGCCGTCGCTTTCACTGAGCAGCACCCGTGCGCAGCCGTCGGCTTTCCAGCCCACCAGCACGGCACTGCGTTCGTCTTTGAGCAGCAACAGTGCGGGCATGGCGATATCGGGAATCTGCCGCAGCTGGCGTACCAGCAGACGCCCTTGCAAGCCAGCCCGGGCCGCAGCACGCGGCAACAGCTCAGGCGTCAAGCGCTGCGCAGGCAACGGCAGGCCGGTGGTCAGCATGGCTCGACTGGCGGGCTTCTGATGCAATTGGCACAGCGTCAGCAGACCATCCAGTAACGGATCGTCATGCTGACTGCGAGGATCATGACTGAGATGAACTCGACTAGCTTCTGATTCCACGCGGGTCACTCTTGAATAAGGCGGTTAAACGAAAAAATCCGGTGAATCAGTTCATGCCCGGCAGCTGGATGCGCGGCTTCACGTCGTTTTGCACAACGGTGGCCATCGGCGCGACCACGCCCTGGCTTCTGAGCAACTGGCCCATGTCCGCCTTGATGCGGTATTGGGTATACAGTTGCAGGGATTTGACCTCGGCCAGACGACGACGGGCGGTGAACAATTCGTTCTCGCTGTCGAGCAGATCGAGCAAGGTCCGCTCGCCGATGCTGAATTGCTTCTGGTACGCCAGGCGCACGCTGGTGGCGTGGTCAACGTACTTCTGGGCAATCGGCAATTGCGCGGCGGCATTGTTGTAAGCGTTCCACGCCAGGCCCAGTTCTTCGTTCAACTGGCGCAGGCCGTTATTGCGGATATCCAGCGCCTGATTGGCCAGATAGGACTTGGACTGCAGGTCAGCCTTATTGCTGCCCCCGGCAAACAGGTTCATGCGCATGCGCACCATGGCCTGCCATTCGTTGTTGTGGCCGTTGAGGCCGTCTACGTCGTTGTCCGCAGTGCGGCCCAACTCGGCATCGAAGCGCGGGTAGAACGTCGATTTTGCGGCGTCGTACTGTTTTTCCGTGGCAGCAATATCGGCTTCTGCCGAGCGCAGCAGCGGGCTGTTCTCGATCATCTGACGACGCGCCTCATCGAGGGTCGCGGGCAGCATGTCGATAAACGGCTGGGGCGCAGACAGTTGATCAGGTGCCTGACCGACCACGCTCAGGTAACCCGTTTCGGCGTCAGCCAGGTTGGTCATCTCGGTCAGTCTGTTGTTCTGGGCCTGAGCCAGGCGCGCCTCGGCCTGATCCATATCGGCCAGGCGACCCACGCCGCGCGAAGTGCGCAACTGGATCTGATCGTAAATGCGCTCGTGGCTTTTCAGGTTTTCTTCGGCAAGCAGCAGCATGTCCCGACGAGTCAGTACATCCAGATAAACCTTGGCCACATCCAGAGCCGTGCGCTCTGCCGTACCCATCAAGGCGTAGGCACGGGAGCTGACATTGGCCCGCTGACGTCCCACTTCACTTGAGGTGGCGAAACCGTCAAACAGCATTTGCTGCACGCGCACACTCGACTCGCCGCGGTTCAAGGTCTGGAAGTGATCACCGCTGCTGCCTCGGGTGGTGACGCTGTCGGTGCCTTCACGGCCATAGCCCGCCGCGACATCCACACGCGGCAAGTAACCGCCTTGCGCTGCCTTTAGTTGGTAATCGGCAGACATGCGCGCGTTAACTCCGGCTTGAACTTCCGGATGTATATCCATGGCCTGCTGCATGGCTTCAGGAAGCGTTTGCGCCTGCACACAAGTAGCAACCACAACAAAAGGCAGAACCATAAAAATCTGTGCGCGCATGTAACCACATCCTTCACAACGGTGTTTTTCAAGGGGTGCTGAATAGCAAAAATGAGGCACCCCGATTGATACATGCTGAAAAGCCATCACGGCTGAACACGCTGTAAACAGGACGTCTCAGAGGTTGAAATATCAAAGTGACATTACGGTGGCAATTGTTTAGGATGCCGAGCAATAGGTCAATACTTTGGCATTAACATAATTCAAGAAAGTTATAGTCAATTTAATGACAATTTAATGGCGTCAATATTTCGTAGACACGTCCAGTCTTGATGGCGGTATCCCGCTCGCGACATGGAACAACTGATAGTGGTACCGGAGCGTTTTATATGAGCAGTGTTGTTGCCATCGTTAAAAGCATTGTTGGCCAAGTATTCGCGATATCGCCTGATGGTATCCGTCGAGTGCTCATAGAAGGCGACCGGATCTTTACCGGCGAGCAGATCCTCACCGGGGCAGCAGGCTCGGTGAGCCTTGCGCTTGAAGATGGACGCACTATCGACCTGGGGCGCGACAGCCAATGGAGCAGCGCTGCGCCCGATATCGCCCAACCCTCCGACGATGCAGTCGACGGCGCGCCCTCGATTGCCGAACTCCAGCAAACCATCATCGCCGGTGCCGACCCGACTCAGTCGCTGGAAGCAACGGCGGCCGGCGAACAGATCTCCGGCGATACCAGCGATGCGGGCGACAGCCACTCTGTGACCACCCCAGTCGTGCTGCAAGAGACAGCCGGTGTAGTCGATCCCGCTGTGGGCATGCCGACCGGGACATTTGATGGCGCGCGCTCGAACAACAGCGAGTTTCTCGGGGCGCCAGACCGGAACACTCAACCGGCTCAGGTTCCGACCAACACCGCGGCGACGCCTGCCGCCGCTGTTGATACAGCGAGTTCGGACACCTCCACTGCGCCGGTGGATCCACCGGCGTCGGGAGATACCAGTAACGCGGGGACTACCACTCCAGGCACTGCAACGCCGGGTGATACCACTACGCCAGGGACCACGACGCCTGGAGACACCACGACTCCGGGTACTACAACGCCAGGTGGGACCACTAATCCGGGCACTCCCACGCCTGGCGGCACCACCAACCCAGGCACCACAACGCCGGTTGATACCACCACGCCAGGGACGACGACTCCAGGCGGGACCACTAATCCGGGCACTACCACGCCTGGCGGCACCACCAACCCAGGCACTACCACGCCTGGCGGCACCACCAACCCAGGCACCACGACGCCGGGTGGCACCACTACCCCAGGGACCACGACTCCAGGCGGAAGCACAACTCCGGGGACTACCACCCCAGGCGGAACCACCAGCCCAGGCACTACCACGCCGGGCGGCACCACCAGCCCAGGGACCACGACACCGGGTGATACCACTACGCCGGGGACCACCACTCCAGGCGGAACCACCACTCCGGGCACTACCACGCCGGGCGGCACCACCAACCCAGGCACCACAACACCGGGTGACAACACGACGCCAGGGACCACGACTCCAGGCGGCACCACCACTCCGGGCACTACCACGCCGGGCGGCACCACCAACCCAGGCACCACAACACCGGGTGATACCACTACGCCGGGGACCACCACTCCAGGCGGGACCACCACTCCGGGCACTACCACGCCGGGCGGCACCACCAGCCCAGGCACCACTACACCGGGTGATACTACGACGCCGGGGACGACCACTCCAGGCGGAACCACCACTCCGGGCACTACCACGCCGGGCGGCACCACCAGCCCAGGGACCACGACACCGGGTGATACCACGACGCCAGGAACCACGACTCCAGGCGGAACCACCACTCCGGGCACTACCACGCCGGGCGGCACCACCAGCCCAGGGACCACGACACCGGGTGATACCACGACGCCAGGAACCACGACTCCAGGCGGAACCACCACTCCGGGCACTACCACGCCGGGCGGCACCACCAGCCCAGGGACCACGACACCGGGTGATACCACGACGCCAGGAACCACGACTCCAGGCGGAACCACTACGCCGGGTACGACAACGCCTGGCGGCACCACCAGCCCAGGGACCACGACTCCAGGCGGAACCACTACTCCGGGCACGACGACCCCAGGCGGTGGTACCACCACTCCAGCCAACAAAGCCCCGCTGCTGGACCTCAACAGCACCGACGGCGCAACCACTACCGGCAACGCCTTCAGCGTCAATCAGGGAGCATCCGGCGTTGCGATTGCGCCGTCAGTGAGCCTGTCAGACGACGGCACCACTCTGAAAAATGTGACCCTTGATGTCACCTCTCACCAGACAGGCGACAAGCTGGATACCTCGGCGATCAGCGGCGCAGTCAAAGTCGACGACGTCAGCAGCACTGCCACCCACGTTGTGTTGATCAGCAGCGACGCGGCCAACCCAGCGACCGTGGCAGAGTTCCAGGCTGCGATTGCCGCAATCACCTTCAGCACCACCAGCGCCGGAACACCGCGCACTATTAGCGTGACAGCCGATGACGGCAGCGCAACGACCACGGCAAACTCTGTCGTCACTGTCGCACCTATTAATAGTCTGACCCTCAGCGCCGATGTCGCCGCCGTTGCGGAAAACGGCACCGTGACCTACACCGCCACTCTCGGCCAACCTGCCAGCGCCGCGCTGACCGTGACGCTGAGCAATGGCCAGTCGATCATCATCCCCAAAGATGCAACCTCGGGCAGTGTCGGCTTCACTGTGACCGGCGATCCGTACCAGACCGCTCCGCTGTCTGTAACCATCACCGGCACGGACGCGGCCACTGGCGGCGGCATCTTCGATAACCTGCAGATAAGTCAGACCGCGGTCACTACAACGGTCACCGACATCACTGATACGACCACCATCAGCATCGTCAGCACCGACAGCGCTCCAGTCATCGAAGGCGGCACGGCTCACTTCCAGTTGAACCTGAGCAACAAAGCTGAGGCCGATGTAACCGTCACAGTCAGCTACAGCTATGGCTCCGTGACAGGTTCGAAAAACGTCACCATCGCGTCCGGCAGCAGCAACGCGATGTACACCGTGGACGTGCCGGACAACACCGGTATTGGTAGCAATGCGGATCTGGTTGTCACGCTGAGCAATCCAGCAGGCGGCAAGTTCGAAAGCCTGATTTTGGGCACCGCCACGGTCACCACCGCCATCGGTGATAACGACCGAGCCAGCGAACTCACCGCAGACACCAACCTCACGACCCCCGAAGACAATGCCGCTATAGGCAATGTCTTGAGCAACGATAAAGCGGGCACCATTGGCCTGAGCGTTTCGACGTTCAGCGTCGATGGGATGACTGGCACATTCAATGCGGGCACCACGGCAGTTCCGATCACGACGGGCAGCGGCAGTACCGCCAGCACCATCGGCACCCTGACCCTGAGCAGCACTGGCGCCTATGTGTTCACGCCTATCGCCAACTGGAACGGCACGGTTCCAACAATCACTTACACCACTGCCGAAGGCGCCAGCCAGACGCTGAACATCAGCATCCAGGCCGTCAACGATGCGCCAGTGCTGGACCTGAACAGCGCCGATGGCAGCGCAACCACTGGTAACGCCATCAGCGTCAGCCAAGGCGGCGCGGCTGTAGCGATTGCTCCGGCAGTTAGCCTATCGGACATCGACAGCAACTCGGCAAAGTCAGTCACCATCGCCATCCAGGGCACGCACATTGCGGGCGACACCCTGGTGATCGGCAGCGGCGTACCTGCTGCAGTCAAAGCGGAGTTGAGCAGCGACGGGTCGTCGGTCGTCTTGACCAGCACTGACGCTACAACTCCGGCCACCCTCGCCCAGTTTGAAGCGGCCATTGCGGCCGTTAACTTCAGCACCACCAGTGTTGGGGTCCCTCGCACCATCAACGTTAGCGTCGATGACGGCAGCAACTCGGGGACTTCTACAAGCACGGCCAGCACGGTCGTTAACGTCACAGCCGTGAACCACCTGACCTTGAGCGCCGACGTCGCAACCGTCGCCGAAAAAGGCGCTGTGACCTACACCGTCACCTTGGACCGCGCGACCGATACAGCCTTGGTCGTGCAGCTCAGCAATGGGCAGACCATCAACATCGCTAAAGACGCAATCAGCGGAACAAGCCTCCCATTCGCCGTTGGCAACGATGCCTGGACCGGCGCTCCAGAACTAAGCGTCACGATCAGCAGCTACAGCGGCGGTTCCGCAGCGGCCAATCTGTCGATCACCCCGACGCCTGCAGTCACCACGGTGACTGACGCAATCGATACCACTTCGATCAGCATCATCAGCACCGATACTGCTCCAGTCATCGAAGGCAGCACCGCGCACTTCCAACTAAACCTGAGCAACAAAGCTGAGGCCGATGTAACCGTCACGGTCAGCTACAGCTATGGCAGCGTCACTGGTACGAAAGACGTCACCATCGCCTCGGGCAGCACCAGTGCGACGTACACCGTGGACGTTCCGGAAAACACTACCGTCGGTGTTAACCCAAGCCTGATCGTCACCTTGAGCAATCCAGCAGGCGGCAAGTTTGAAAGCCTGATTTTGGGCACTGCTTCGGTCACTACCGCTATCGGTGATAACGACCGAGCCAGCGAACTCACCGCAGACAGCAACCTGACCACCCTCGAAGACAATGCCGCCATAGGCAATGTCCTGACCAACGATAAAGCAGGCACCAATGGCTTGAGTGTTTCGACGTTCAGCGTCGATGGGATGACGGGCACCTTCAACGCGGGCAGCGCTGCTGTACCCGTGAATGTTGGGGCCAGCAACATTGGTACGCTGAGCATTACCAGCACAGGCGCCTATGTCTTTACCCCAACTGCCAACTGGAACGGCTCGGTTCCGACCATTACCTATACCACCGCCGAAGGCGCCAGCCAGACGCTTAATATCAGCATCCAGGCCGTCAACGATGCGCCAGTGCTGGACTTGAACAGCGCCGATGGCATCACTACTACCGGCAACGCTATCAGCGTCAGCCAGGGCGGCGCCGCTGTGGCCATTGCTCCGGCAGTCAGCCTCAGCGATATCGACAGCAACTCGGCAAAATCGGTGACCATCGCGATTCAGGGCACGCACATCGCGGGCGATACCCTGGTGATCGGCAGCGGCGTACCTGCTGCGGTCAAAGCGGAGTTGAGCAGCGACGGGTCGTCGGTCGTCTTGACCAGCACTAACGCTACAACTCCGGCCACCCTCGCCCAGTTTGAAGCAGCGATTGCAGCCGTTAACTTCAGCACTACCAGTGCTGGGGCCCCTCGCACCATCAACGTTAGCGTCGATGACGGCAGCAACTCGGGGACTGCGACGAGCACCGCCAGCACAGTCGTTAACGTCACAGCGGTTAACCACCTGACCTTGAGCGCCGACGTCGCAACCGTCGCCGAAAAAGGTGCTGTGACCTACACCGTCACCTTGGACCGCGCCACCGATACAGCCTTGGTCGTGCGGCTCAGCAATGGGCAAACCATCAACATCGCAAAAGACGCAATCAGTGGGACCAGCCTCCCGTTCGCGGTCAGCAACGACGTCTGGACCGGCGCTCCAGGACTAAGCGTCACGATCAGCAGCTACAGCGGCGGTTCCGCAGCGGCCAATCTGTCGATCACCCCGACGGCTGCAGTCACCACCGTGACTGACGCAATCGATGCCACTTCGATCAGCATCATCAGTACCGATACTGCTCCAGTCATCGAAGGCAGCACTGCTCACTTCCAACTGAACCTGAGTAACAAGGCCGAAGCCGATGTAACCGTCACGGTCAGCTATTCCTATGGCAACGTCACTGGTACGAAAGACGTCACCATTTTGTCCGGCAGCAGTACCGCTCAATACACCGTGGACGTTCCGGAAAACACCACAGTCGGTGTTAACCCAAGCCTGATCGTCACGCTGAGCAATCCAGCGGGCGGGAAGTTCGAAAGCCTGACTCTGGGCACCGCCACGGTCACCACCGCCATCGGTGATAACGACCGGGCCAGCGAACTCACCGCAGACAGCAACCTCACGACCCTCGAAGACAATGCCGCCATAGGCAATGTCCTGACCAACGATAAAGCGGGCACCATTGGCCTGAGCGTTTCGACGTTCAGCATTGATGGAATGACCGGCACATTCAATGCGGGCACCACGGCAGTTCCGGTTACTACCGGCAGCGGCAGCACTACGACTAACATCGGCACCCTGACTTTAAGCAGCACCGGCGCCTATGTTTTCACGCCTACCGCCAACTGGAACGGCAGCGTTCCGACCATCACCTACACCACCGCCGAAGGCGCCAGCCAGACGCTGAATATCAGCATCCAGGCCGTCAACGATGCGCCGGTACTGGACTTGAACAGCGCCGATGGCAGCGCAACCACTGGTAACGCCATCAGCGTCAGCCAGGGCGGCGCGGCTGTAGCGATTGCTCCGGCAGTTAGTCTGTCGGACATCGACAACAGCTCGGCAAAATCGGTGACCATCGCCATCCAGGGCACGCACATTACAGGCGACACCCTGGTGATCGGCAGCGGCGTACCTGCTGCGGTTAAAGCGGTATTGAGCAGTGACGGTTCGTCGGTCGTCTTGACCAGCACCAACGCTACCACTCCGGCCACCCTCGCCCAGTTTGAAGCGGCCATTGCGGCCGTTAACTTCAGCACCACCAGCGCTGGGGCACCTCGCACGATCAGTGTCACGGCTGACGATGGCAGCGGTTCCGACACCGCAATCAGCACCGCTAATTCGGTCGTCACCGTCACGGCTGTTAACCACCTGACCTTGAGCGCCGACGTCGCAACCGTCGCCGAAAAAGGCAGCGTGATTTACACGGTGAAACTGGACCGTGCGGCAGACAGCGATTTGACCGTCCTGCTCAGTAACAACCAGACCGTTACCTTGGTTAAAGGCGCAATCAGTGCCAGCAGCTTGCCGTTCACCGTCGGCAACGACGTGTGGACCGGCGCGCCAGAGCTGAGCGTTTCCATCAGCAGCTACAGCGGCGGCTCGGCAGCGGCCAATCTGGCGATCACCCCAACGGCTGCAGTCACCACCGTGACTGACGCAATCGATGCCACTTCGATCAGCATCATCAGTACCGACACTGCTCCAATCATCGAAGGCAGCACCGCCCACTTCCAACTCAACCTGAGCAACAAGGCCGAAGCCGATGTAACCGTCACAGTCAGCTATTCCTATGGCAACGTCACTGGTACGAAAGACGTCACCATTTCGTCCGGCAGCAGTACCGCTCAATACACCGTGGACGTTCCGGAAAACACCACAGTCGGCGCCAACCCAAGCCTCGTCGTCACCTTGAGCAATCCAGCGGGCGGCAAGTTTGAAAGCCTGACTCTGGGCACCGCCACGGTCACCACCGCCATCGGTGATAACGACCGGGCCAGCGAACTCACCGCAGACAGCAACCTGACCACCCTCGAAGACAATGCCGCCATAGGCAATGTGCTGAGCAACGATAAAGCAGGCACCAACGGCCTGAGCGTTTCCACGTTCAGCATTGATGGCATGACCGGCACGTTCAATGCGGGCACCACGGCAGTTCCGGTTACGACGGGCAGCGGCAGTACCGCCAGCACCATCGGCACCCTGACCTTGAGCAGCACCGGCGCCTATGTCTTTACCCCAACTGCCAACTGGAACGGCACGGTTCCGACCATTACCTACACCACCGCCGAAGGCGCCAGCCAGACGCTGAACATCAGCATCCAGGCCGTCAACGATGCGCCAGTGCTGGACTTGAACAGCGCCGATGGCAGCGCAACCACGGGCAACGCCATCAGCGTCAGCCAGGGCGGCGCGGCTGTAGCGATTGCTCCGGCAGTTAGCCTGTCGGACATCGACAGCACAAGCGCAAAATCGGTGACCATCGCCATCCAGGGCACGCACATTGCGGGCGACACCCTGGTGATCGGCAGCGGCGTACCTGCCGCAGTCAAAGCGGAGTTGAGCAGCGACGGGTCGTCGGTCGTCTTGACCAGCACTAACGCCACCACTCCGGCCACCCTCGCCCAGTTTGAAGCAGCGATTGCAGCCGTTAACTTCAGCACCACCAGTGCTGGGGCCCCTCGGACCATCAACGTTAGCGTCGATGACGGCAGCAACTCGGGGACTTCTACAAGCACGGCCAGCACAGTCGTTAACGTCACAGCGGTTAACCACCTGACCTTGAGCGCCGACGTCGCAACCGTCGCCGAAAAAGGTGCAGTGACTTACACCGTGACGCTGGACCGCGCCACCGATACAGCCTTGGTCGTGCAGCTCAGCAACGGGCAGACCATCAACATTGCAAAAGACGCAACCAGCGGGACCAGCCTGCCCTTCACCGTTGGCAACGATGTCTGGACTGGCGCGCCAGAACTGAGCGTTTCCATCAGCAGCTACAGCGGCGGTTCCGCAGCGGCCAATCTGTCGATCACCCCGACGCCTGCAGTCACCAAGGTGACTGACGCAATCGATGCCACTTCGATCAGCATCATCAGTACCGATACTGCTCCAGTTACCGAAGGCAGCACTGCCCACTTCCAACTAAACCTGAGCAACAAAGCCGAAGCCGATGTAACCGTCACGGTCAGCTACAGCTATGGCACGTTTACCGGTTCGAAAAACGTCACCATCGCGTCCGGCAGCAGCAACGCGATGTACACCGTGGACGTGCCGGAAAACACCACACTCGGCGCCAACCCAAGCCTCGTCGTCACCTTGAGCAATCCAGCAGGCGGCAAGTTCGAAAGCCTGATTTTGGGCACTGCTTCGGTCACTACCGCTATCGGTGATAACGACCGAGCCAGCGAACTCACCGCAGACAGCAACCTGACCACCCTCGAAGACAATGCCGCCACTGGCAATGTGCTGAGCAACGACAAGGTCGGCACCAGTGGCTTGAGTGTTTCGACATTCAGCGTCGATGGGATGACGGGCACCTTCAACGCGGGCAGCGCTGCTGTACCCGTGAATGTTGGGGCCAGCAACATTGGTACGCTGAGCATTACCAGCACAGGCGCCTATGTCTTTACCCCGGTCGCCAACTGGAACGGCTCGGTTCCGACCATCACCTACACCACCGCCGAAGGCGCCAGCCAGACGCTGAATATCAGCATCCAGGCGGTCAACGATGCGCCGGTGCTGGACCTGAACAGCGCCGATGGCATCACTACTACCGGCAACGCTATCAGCGTCAGCCAGGGCGGCGCGGCTGTAGCGATTGCTCCGGCAGTTAGCCTCTCGGACATCGACAGTAACTCGGCAAAGTCAGTCACCATCGCCATCCAGGGCACGCACATTACAGGCGACACCCTGGTGATCGGCAGCGGCGTACCTGCTGCGGTTAAAGCGGTATTGAGCAGCGACGGTTCGTCAGTTGTGCTGACCAGCACGAGTACAGCTAGCCCAGCGACCATTGCCCAGTTTGAAGCAGCCATCGCAGCCGTTAACTTCAGCACCACCAGTGCTGGGGCACCTCGCACTATCAGTGTCACGGCTGACGATGGCAGCGGTTCCGACACCGCAATCAGCACCGCTAATTCGGTCGTCAACGTCACAGCCGTGAACCACCTGACCTTGAGCGCCGAAGTCGCAACCGTCGCCGAAAAAGGTTCAGTGACCTACACCGTCACCTTGGACCGCGCCACTGATACAGCCTTGGTCGTGCAGCTCAGCAATGGGCAGACCATCAACATCGCTAAAGACGCAATCAGCGGAACAAGCCTGCCCTTCGCCGTCGGCAACGACGTGTGGACCGGTGCGCCAGAGCTGAGCGTTTCCATCAGCAGCTACAGCGGCGGTTCCGCAGCGGCCAATCTGTCGATCACCCCGACGGCTGCAGTCACCACCGTGACTGACGCAATCGATGCCACGTCGATCAGCATCGTCAGCACCGACACAGCCCCAGTGGTTGAGGGCAGCACCGCGCACTTCCAACTGAACCTGAGCAACAAAGCTGAGGCCGATGTAACCGTCACGGTCAGCTACAGCTATGGCAGCGTCACTGGTACGAAAGACGTCACCATCGCCTCGGGCAGCACCAGTGCGACGTACACCGTGGACGTGCCGGAAAACACCGTTGTTGGTAGCAATGCGGATCTGGTTGTCACGCTGAGCAATCCAGCAGGCGGCAAGTTCGAAAGCCTGATTTTGGGCACCGCCACGGTCACCACCGCCATCGGTGATAACGACCGGGCCAGCGAACTCACCGCAGACAGCAACCTGACCACCCTCGAAGACAATGCCGCCATAGGCAATGTCCTGACCAACGATAAAGCAGGCACCAACGGCCTGAGCATTTCGACATTCAGCGTCGATGGGATGACGGGCACATTCAATGCGGGCACCACGGCAGTTCCGGTTACGACTGGCAGCGGCAGTACCGCCAGCACCATCGGCACCCTGACCCTGAGCAGCACCGGCGCCTATGTGTTCACCCCAACTGCCAACTGGAGCGGCAACGTGCCGACGGTGACGTATAAAGTTGCCGAAGGTCTGACGCAGACGCTGGATATCACCATCAAGCCGGTCTCGGATATGCCGACGCTGACGCTGACCAACAGCACCGTGTTGGCCTACACGAACTTTGAAGAGCACCCTGAAATCACCAGCGGTGCGAATACCGACGTGCTGGTCAGCTCCATCAACAACGGTGAATGGAAAACCCACAACACCAGCTCGTCTTCAAACAGTGTGATTGAAATCGGCGTGGGCAATGCCTATGGCCTGCCCGCAGGCAACCACGTCATGGAGCTGGAGCGCCTGGCAGGCGACCCTTCCGACTTCTACACCGACGTCAAAGTCCTGGCCGGAGCCTCCTATACCCTCAGCTTCGATTACTCGCCGCGCGCAGGCTCGGTCAGCAACTCTGTGATCGATGTGTACTGGGGTGGCGTGCTGGTCAAGACGTTGAACACCACCACCGTTGGCCTGGCAACCTACACCGTGAACCTGCCGGTCAATGTCGACGGCACCAGCACCCTCAAGTTTGTGGCCGGGGACGGGACCAGCAATAACTCCCTCGGTGGTTTGCTGGACAACATCACCCTGTCCGAAGGCCGTAACAGCGGTGCCGCGAATACCCCGATTCTGCTGTCGAAAGTCATCGCGCAGCCGTCCAGCGATACCGACGGCTCGGAAAAGCTGACCGTGACACTGAGCGGCCTGCCCGCGGGCTCCAAAATCAGCAGCGGCAGTAACAGCTTCAGCGCGAGTGCGGGCGCTACGTCTGCGGATGTCACCGGCTGGGATCTGTCGACGCTGAAATTCACGCCGCCGACCAACTTCACCGGCGACATCGCGCTGTACGTCACGGCGACGTCGACCGATGGCACTGCAGTGGGCACCAGCACCACGCCTGTGGAGCTGGTGGTGCATGTCTACACAGCACTGGTCGCCGATACCAACTCGGTCAGGGAAGACACCTCGGCGACCGGTGACGTGTTGAGCAACGACGGCTCGGGGTTGAGCGTTGCCAGCTTTACCATTGCGGGGATGGCCGGTTCGTTTGCAGCGGGCACTGCGGGCGTGCCGGTAACCGTCACCAGCACTGGCACCAGCGGGGCCACGACAACCACAACTGTCGGTACGCTGACGCTGTCCAGCAACGGCGCCTACACCTTCAAACCGGCTGACAACTGGAGCGGCCCGGTACCGACCGTGACCTACACCATCTCCGGCGCCACGGGCGGCACCCAGCAGCAAACCCTGAACATCGAAGTCACGCCGGTGGCGGATGCCCCGACCCTGACCCTCGGCTCGACCACGCCGGTCGGAGGTATCGTCACCGCAACGCCGACCCTGGCCTCCACCGGGTTGAGCAAAACCACCTGGGTCGGCGCCCTGACGTTCAAGGGTGCCAACGGCAACGGCGTTGCAGCTGACACGTTGAAGGCGACCATCGATAACGCGGTAACCAGCAACCTGGCCCACACTACGAGCAGCACCAGCAATGCCCAGACCGATACCGTCACTGCTGGAACGGGTTCGCTGACCAGTGGCCTGGTGTACCTGACCGCAAACAAGACTTACACCTTCAGTGGCACCAGTGATGACAGCCTGTTGATCAACGTGGGCGGCATCAACGTCGCCAGCGCGACCTGGGGAGCGAATGGCGGCGTATTCACCGGCAGCTTTACCCCCGGGGTCAGCGGTTACTACACCCTGGAGATCTACCACTACAACGTCGACGGCCCTGGCAACTACAACATGCTGGTGTCAGTGTCGGGTGGGACCGCCACCAGCCTGAGCGCCAGCGGGATCCCGACCTACAGCTCTGCCAATGATCTGGTCAAAGCGGGGGTCAACCTCTCGTCTATCTATTCCAAAACGGGCAGCACCACCGAGGGTTACTACACCGGTTATGCGCTGAACGAAGGGGTGGAAAATTCGGCGATCAAGCTGATCAGCATCGTCCCTGCACTGGTCGATACCGACGGTTCGGAAAAGATTTCCAGCGTGAAAATCAGTGGCTTGCCCAAAGGTTCGTTCCTGAGTGATGACCAGGGGCACAGCGCGACGGCAACGGACACCGGAACAGTGGACGTGACCGGCTGGCACCTGACGGCCGTCAGCCTTACGCCACCGGCCTATTACTCAACCACTAACCTTGCGTTGACCATCACCGCGACGTCCAAGGAAAACATGCTGGCCACAGGCACCGCAGATGCCGAGGCCAGCACGTCGCAGGTCATCAACGTGACGGTGCACCCAGGTTCATACGGGGCGATCACAGGGCTGGCGGGCACCGATACCGTGGTGGGTGGTGCGACCAACGAAATCATCGTGGGCGATGTCGGGACCGTTAAGTACATCAGCGGGCAGAGCTTCAACCTGGCGTTCATTCTCGACAGCTCGACCAGCATGGGCAGCTCCGCCACTGCGGCAGCGAACCAAGTGCTGGCGGTGCTCAAGAACCTGATCAACACCCACGCAACCGGCACCGTGAACGTCCTGGTGGTCGATTTCGATACCCAGGTCAAGAAAACCGTGACGATCAATCTGGACGATTCATCGGCCTACAAATACCTGGAGGACTGGGCGGCTTCGGTGACTTCCGAAACCGGCAACAACGCCACCGGCACCAACTATGAAGATGCGTTCAAGACGGCGGCGAACTTCTTCACCAGCAGTACGGCCACCAGCAACACCGGTGCCATCAACCTGACGTACTTCCTGACTGACGGTGAGCCTACGTTCTACCAGACCACAACCGGCAAAAACGCCAACCCGGTGGTCGTTGATTACCAGTCCAACACGGCGCCGGATGTCACGATGGACGCGCTGTTGACCGCCAACAACTACCAACTGGGCCAAAGCCTGGCCGTGAACATTGGTGGTGTGGCCAGGACCATCGTTGATTCAAATGGGCAGGTGCATCTGTTCACCCAGACGGGCACGACAAGTTATAGCGACACGATCCTGGGCATGGTTCGAGCCCAAGGCGACGGCACGTACGAAGTGTCGTCGCTGTCCGGCAATGGCACCCTCAACTCCAACAACCTGACAGCCACGGCTCCGGACTCCAAGTCGGCGTTTGCCATTCTCAGCGCGCTGTCCAACGTGGAAGCGATTGGCATCAATAGCAATGTCAGCAACCTCAACGTCTACGACAGCAATGGCCAGGCGTTGACCAACATCAGCGCTGACAACCTGGGCGCGGCGATCAAGAACTTCAGCGAAAACATCGCCGCTGGCAACGACAACCTGGTGGGTAACGAAGGCAACGACATCCTGTTCGGGGATGTATTCGCCTACACCAGCGGCGGCGTAACCAGCGAAGGCTACTCGGCACTGCAGGCGTTTGTGGCGTCCAAAACCAATGTGTCGATTGCCACCAACGTTTCGGCCGAAAGCGTGCATCAGTACATTGCGGGCCATAGCGCGGACTTTGATGTTTCCCGCGAGACGGATGGCCGAGACACCCTGTTGGGCGGTGATGGCGACGACATTCTGTTTGGCCAGGGTGGCAAAGACAGCCTCGACGGCGGTGCGGGCAATGACCTGCTGTATGGCGGCACCGGCGACGACACGCTGATCGGTGGCCAGGGTAACGACACGCTGATCGGCGGGGCCGGTAATGACACGTTTGTGTGGAAAGCCGGGGACACTGGCACCGATGTCATCAAGGACTTCACCCTGCCCGCGTCGGCTGGCAGTTCGACTCACGACACCATCGACCTGCGCGATCTGCTGCAAGGCGAGAAAGGCAGCACCATCGATAGCTTCCTGAAGATCGGCACCGCGACAGACGGCTCTTCGCAGTTGCTGGTCAGCTCCACCGGCAGCCTCAATAACACGGGCAGCAATGCCGACCTGACCATCAAGCTTGAAGGGGTGCAGTTCTCCAGCAGCACCACCATCAACTCGTTGATCGCCGGTGGTGACCCGACCATCAAGATCGATAACCCAACAGGCTGAAGCAGCGCTTCCGGCAGCCGCCCACTCGGTTGCCGGATGGTTCATTCACAGAGGTATATGGCATGTTTTACGTTCAGCGTGATGCACAGGGGCGACTGGTTCGTGTGGAGGCGGCCGCTTACGCCGAAGCCACGGGAACCTTGCCTGCGGACGATCATGAGGTTCAGGCGTGGTTCACCAATGAAGCGGTCGAGCACAGCCTCAAGCAGCTCCGGCACAGCGATATCGAGATGATTCGGGTGCTGGACGACTTGATCCAGGTCTTGACCGTCAAAGGCGTGTTGCGAGTGACCGATCTACCGGCCGCCGCCCAGGCCAAATTGATGGACAGGACCCAGGCACGCGCCGCATTGGGTGGGCTGAGCCAGTTGATCAATGATGATGAAACCGGGCTGATCTGAGTTCACAGGGATGCGGTGGGTCAGACACTCCGCTTTGGCAGCCCTCGTAACCTCGGTCAGCTCCAGGGCCAAGGTTTGTCTGGAGAAACGCGGGCTTGCAGGAGCTGCCGAAGGCTGCGCACGGCGGTGGTTCAGCCACACCGCCATCAATGCATCAGGCAGTTTCAACCCCAGCGTGCTGGCTCGCCAAACAGCTGGCCCTGAACGCCCTGAATGCCCATCTCCCGAATGACCCGCAACTCCCCTTCGGTCTCGACCCGCTCGGCAATCAAAGGCAGGTCGATGCTGTGGGCCGCCTGCTGGATGGCTTCGATGAACAGCCGCTTGTGGCTTTCTTCATCGATGGAACGGATGTAGCTGCCATCGATCTTGAGGTACGCAAGCCCCAGATGGGACAGGTTGCCGATGATGCTGAAGCGGCCACCGAAGCGCTGCAGGGCCAGGGACACACCCAAGGCGTGCAAGCGGCTGGTCAATTGCTCCAGCACCGCCTGTTCCGGCAACTGCTCCTCGCCGATTTCCAGGGTCAGCCGCGCCGCCGGGCGGGCGTAATGGCGGAGGATCTCAAATACCCGGTCAAGGGCCTGGGGGTCAGCCAGTGTGGCGGCCGACAGGTTCAGCGCGAATGACTGAGCGTGCGCCGTCATGTGCTGCAAGACCGCTTCAAGCATCAGTTGGTCAAGACGCACCGACCAACCGAAACGCTCCAGCCAGGGCAGAAAACGCCCGGCAGCAATCACCTCGCCCTGATCATCATGCAGACGCGAGAGCACTTTGTAGTGCAGGACGCGCGCGGGCTCACTCGTGTCGACCACCGGCTGGAAAAACAGCTCGAAACGCCGCTGTATCAACGCCTGGTCCAGCAAGGTGTGCCAGGCATGGTGGTCGTCGGCAACCGTTGTGGCCACACCCTGCTCCATGCAGCTCCAGGTGGTGTCGCCTTGGCTTTGCGCCTGGGACAAGGCCTGATCTGCGAGGCTGAGCAAGGCCTGCGGAGAATCCCCCGGGGTGTAAGGGGCCAGGCCGATATGGGCCACCGGCGAGACATCCGATGCCCCGGTAGCATGGAGGCTGAGCAGCACGCCTTCGAGGCTTTGTGCCAACTGCACAGCCTCCTCATGCACGAGGCCCGGCGCCAGCACCGCGAATTCTCCGCCCCGGCTGCGCGAGATGAGGTTCTGAGTCTTTGGATAACGGGCGCACTGGCGCACCAGTTGCTGCCCCACGGCGATGAGCAACTCGTCGGTACGCAGCCCACCCAGGCGCTGGTTCAAACCGGCAAGGTCGTTGACGCGCAACAGCAGCAGATACCCTGCCCGCGCATCCTCAAGGCGGCTGACATGGGCGTTGAGCTGCATCTCGAAATAACGACGGTTGGCCAACCCGGTAAGGCTGTCCTGGTAGGACTCGACGCGTAATTTCTCGGTGCGCTCCGATTGCTCCTGAAACAGGGCCTGAAGTTTCTCGACCATCTGGTTCATCGCCTGCACCACCCGGCGCAGCTCCGGCGTGCGAGGCAATCTGGCGGCGCTGAGGAATTCGCGGCGGGCGATGGCCTGGGATTGCTTGACCATGTAATCCAGCGGCTTGAGGCGCCGCTTGAGTAACCAGGCGCCGAGCACGGTGCTGATGATCCCGCACACCATCAGCCAAACCAGGCTGCCCAATGCGCTCTGCCACAGTTTGGCCAGCGCAAACATCGGGTGGCTGACCACTTCAACCCGGGCCGCCTGCTGCCAGCCGCGGCTGACCATCGCGCTGCCACCGGCGGGCTCAAGCCCGATCAAGCCGACAAACCAGGCCGGCACTCCTTGGTTGCCCGGTGTTGCACTGCGCTCGACAATCACCTGATCAGTCGCCAGGTCAATGACCCGAATGCTCGCGTAATAGCCGCTGTCGAAAATCGAGCTGACCATCAGCTCGACCATTGCAGGATCATCGACATTGGCGGTCAGCGATAATGCCAGCGAAGTCGCAGCGTCTTGAGCATGGGAGCGCAACTGATTGACGTACTGACTGCGCGAGCTTTCAAGGCTGACCAGGAAGCTGCCGCTGAAGGCCACGACCAGGAACAGGCAGATCGCAATTAACAGTTGTTTGAACAGAGACATCGAAACTCCTAGTACTCAGGCTCGGCCGGAAAGCCTTCAGCGTTCATCTTCTTCAACAGGTCCTGCCAACGGGACAGCTTTTTGCTGTCGCTGACTTTCTTGTTGCCTTGCGCACCGGGCAACCACAAGCCTTCGCCGTTGAAGGCATAAACGGGTAACAGGTCGGGGCGCTGATTGGCAGGTTTGATCTCATTGACCAGGCTATCGAGCACCAGAGGCATGGCCTCAGGCGTCGAGTAGTAGGTCAGGACCATATGAGCACGGTTCAGGCGCAGGGCCTTGACGTAAGTAATCAGCAATTTTTCGCTGGGCACGCCCAGGCGCCGCAGGCTGAAGTACTTGGCGATGGCGTAGTCTTCACAGTCGCCCGCGCCCTTCCACAAGGCTTCGATAGGGGTTGCCCAATAATCGACCTGGTGCCAGAGGTCTATGTCTTCGGTGTAGCGCAGCTGGCGATTGAAAAACTGGTTAACGACGTTCAGTTTCTCCAGCTCGCTGACCTGCTTCTGGCTGGCGAGCAGATTCTGCCAGGCGTCGATCCGCTGGGCGCCTTCGCCCAAGGGCCCGTAAAGCGCTACGGCGCGACGGCTTATCAGCGAGAAATCCCAGTCAGCCTGAAGCGTTCCAATCAGCAAGGCACTGATCAGCAGCAGCGTGTAGACGAGCCCGCGCGGCAACCGAAGCGGGATAAAACATGTCGCCAAAGTGATGAGCCCGTTCGGGAGACCGATGTGCGGCGATGGTGCGGTGTGGCCCGAAAAAAAACAATGGCGTATTGCAATCATTGAGCGCCGGATCGATCAAAGGCTCAGGTGCAGCGCCAGTAAAAGGTTGCTGCGACCCGCGCCAAACCTTCGAGATTAGCCAGACACTGCCTGCGCTGCCGGACGACCGCGCAACACGAGTCCGATCACCAGACTCAGTACCCCGATCAGCGCCGCAGCCGAGAGCAACACAATGCTATGGGAGGCGCTGAACGCCGCCTGACCTGCGGCCACCAATTGCTGAGCCTGATCGCCTGCCAGCGCTTTGGCCGCAATCATTGTTTCGCCGATGGATCGCGCGGCGGTTTCAGCAATGGATGCACGGATGCCTGCGGGTAGCTGTATGGATTTTTCGTAACTCGTTGCCATGACAATGCCGAAGGCGGTAATGCCAAGCCCCGAGCCAAGGTCGTAACTGGTCGCCTCAAGTGCCCCGGCGGAACCAGCCTTGTGCACCGGCGTGTTACTCATGATTGCCACCGAAGCGGCTGTCATGCCGATGCCCAGTGCAACCCCCAGGGCCGTCAGCAGCACAATCACCATTACCCCGCCGCCGCCCAGACTGCTGAGCGCCAGACCGGCGAGGCTTGCGCCCGAGATCAACAACGACAGCACCGCGATCCAGCGCAGGCCAATCGCGCGAAGGATCCGCCCCGCCAGTGGCCCGCCGATGGCTGAGCCAACCATCAACGGCAGCATGAACAGCCCCGCCTCCAGTGGCGTGCGACCGAGCACGAACTGCAGCTCCTGAGCGAGCATCAACTCAACCCCCGACAACGCGCCCATCACCACGAACGCCATGGCAACGCCCGCGCTGATGGCGGGGATCGAAAACAGGCTCAGGTCGAGCATGGGATCGGCCGCGCGCAGTTGTTTGTGTACGAACCAGACCAGCATGCACATACCGAAGATGAAACACCCGCCACTGACCAGCACCGAACTGCCCGTCTTGAAGCCGGACTTGAGGGCGTACACCGTGGCCATGATGCCCATGATCAGCAACAGCACCTGACCGACTGGCCAGGCAGCGCCGGGCATTGCAGGCCTGCGTGGAAGGTAGGCGTACACCAGCGGCAGCACGACCAGCATCACGGGCACATTGACCAGGAACACCGCGCCCCACCAGAAGTGCTCCAGCAGCACGCCCCCAACCAGCGGACCGACGGCAGCGCCCGCCGAAGCCACCGCACCCCACAGGCCCAACGCCGTGGCGCGCTCGGTTTCATCCTCGAAGGTCTGGCGCACGATGGCCAGCGTGCAAGGCATGACCATCGCTGCCCCGAAGGCCATGAACGCCCGCGCGCCGATCAACATCAAGGCGCTGGTCGAGTAGGCCGCCAGCACCGAGCCTACGCAAAAGATCACCAGCCCCAGCATCAGCATGCGGCGATGCCCGACCTTGTCCGCCAGCGTGCCCATGGGGATGAGCAGGCTGGCCATCAGCAACGGGTAGATGTCGATGATCCACAGCACTTCGGTGCCGGAGGCCTGCAACGCAAGGGTCAGCGACGGGACGGCCACGTGAAGAATAGTCATGTCCAGGACGATAGGCAGAAAAGCCATCATCACCGCCAGCAATACCAGCCAGCGGTTTGAAGGGTTGGCAGACAAACCGGTCATCCTCTATTCAACCTTGGGTGTTGATGCTTGGGCAGGCCGCAGCTTTTCCACGGCGCCCATGACCATCACGAAGAACACCGGGACAAACACCACTGCCAGAGTCGCGGTCAGCATGCCGCCGATCACCCCGGTGCCGATGGCTTGCTGGCTGGCCGAACTGGCGCCGGAGGCAAAGACCAGGGGGACCACGCCCAGAATGAACGCCAGCGAGGTCATGATGATCGGCCGCAGGCGCAGGCGTGCAGCCTGAATGCTTGCCTCGACACGGCCCATGCCCTGGTCGTGCAGGCTCTTGGCGAACTCGATGATCAGGATCGCGTTCTTGGCCGACAGGCCAATGATGGTGATCAGCCCCACCTTGAAGAACACATCGTTCGGCATGCCGCGCAACGTCACCGCCAGCACCGCGCCAATGACGCCCAAGGGCACCACCAACAACACGGCCACCGGAATCGCCCAGCTTTCATAGAGCGCCGCGAGACACAGGAACACCACCAGCATCGACAAGCCGAGCAGCAACGGCGCCTGCCCGCCGGAAATACTTTCCTGCAGCGACAACCCGGTCCACTGCAGGGTGAAACCCGATGGCAGGCCCGAAGCCAGGCGCTCCATCTCATCCATGGCCTCACCGGTGCTGTGGCCCGGCGACGGTTCGCCCGACAGGCTTACGGCGGGATAACCGTTGTAGCGATTGAGCTGCGCGGGGCCCCGTTGCCAATTAACCTTGGAGAAGGCTGACACCGGCACCATACGGCCCTGGTTGTTTTTGACTTCCAATTTCATGATGTCATCGACCTGCTGACGACGATCGCCCTCGCCTTGCACAATCACCTGCTGCATACGGCCCAGATTGGGGAAGTCGTTGACGTAGGCCGAGCCCAGGGACGTGGACAGCACATTGGCGATGTCGGAAAACGAAATACCCATGGCGTTGGCTTGCTGACGGTCCACCTCGATGTTCACTTGAGGGGTTTCAGCCAAGGCGGCCTCGCGCACGTTTTGCAGGATCTTGCTTTGGCTGACTTTACTCAGCAGTTCGTCACGGGCCTGGCGCAAGGCGTCGTAGCCTTGTGCGCTGCGGTCCTGCAAGCGCACTTCAAAACCGCCCGAAGTGCCCAGCCCTTCCACCGGTGGCGGCAGCAGGCTGAACACGACAGCGTCCCGAAATCCGGAGAACACTGCGCTGGCGCGGTCCGCAATGGATTGCGCCGAATCCTGTGCTTCACGCTCAGACCAGTCCTTGAGCGTCGTGAACGCCAGCGCCGCGTTTTGCCCGCTCCCGGAAAAGCTGAACCCCAGAATCATTACGGTATTGGTGATACCCGCTTCCTGAGCGTTGTGCGCTTCGATCTGTTTGGCAATCTCAATGGTGCGGTTCTGACTGGCGCCCGGCGGCAACTGAATGTCCGTGATGGTGTAGCCCTGGTCTTCAACCGGCAGGAACGAAGACGGTAGACGGCTGAACAACAGCCCCATGATCCCTACCAGCACCACGAACACCAGCATGTAGCGGCCCAATTGACCCACGGCCTTGCTTACCCAGCTTTCATAGCCGTCACTCATGCGATCGAAACGACGATTGAACCACCCGAAGAACCCCGTCTTCTCATGATGCGAGTTCGCCGGGATCGGCTTGAGCAAGGTGGCGCACAGGGCAGGCGTCAGGCTCAGGGCCAGGAACGCCGAGAACACGATGGACACCGCCATGGAAATCGAGAACTGCTGATAGATCACCCCGACGGAGCCGGACATGAAGGCCATCGGGATAAACACCGCCGTCAGGACCAGGGTAATGCCGATGATCGCGCTGCTGATTTCCGTCATGGCCTTGCGCGTGGCTTCTTTGGGCGACAGCCCCTCCTTGACCATCAGGCGCTCGACGTTTTCCACCACGACAATGGCGTCATCCACCAGAATGCCGATGGCCAGCACCATGCCGAACAGGGTCAGGACGTTGATGGAAAAGCCGAGCACGTACATCACGGCAAACGTCCCCATCAAGGCCACGGGCACCACCAGCGCCGGGATCAAGGTGTAGCGGATGTTCTGCAGGAACAGGAACATCACGATGAACACCAGCACCATGGCCTCCAGCAAGGTGTAAATGACCTTGGTGATCGAGACCTTCAC
Organism: Paucimonas lemoignei; assembly: GCA_900475325.1. Taxonomy (GTDB): domain Bacteria; phylum Pseudomonadota; class Gammaproteobacteria; order Pseudomonadales; family Pseudomonadaceae; genus Aquipseudomonas. The sequence continues at coordinate 2,379,105 of LS483371.1, read as the reverse complement.
GAACGGCGACGTGTCGTAGGGGATGTCGTATTTCACGCCGGCCGGGAAGTACCTGGACAGCTCATCGAGCTTGTTCCGCACACCGGTCGCCGTGCTCATGGCATTACCGGCAGGCGCCAGCTGCACGCCCAGCGCCACCGATTGCTTGCCATCCAGGCGCGTCGCGAAGTTGTAGTTCTGGCTACCGACTTCAACCCTGGCCACGTCCCCGACCGTCACGTTGGAGCCGTTGGGGTTGGCCTTGAGGACAATCGCGGCAAACTCTTCAGGCGTGCTCAGCTGCCCTTTGACCATGACCGTTGCGGTCAGCTCCTGATCGGTGGAGGACGGCAAGTCGCCGATGCTGCCCGCCGAGACCTGGACGTTCTGTTCGGCAATGGCCTGGCTGACATCGGCGGGGGTCAGGTTAAATGACACCAGCTTCTGCGGATCAAGCCAGACGCGCATGGCGCGCTCGGACCCGAACAGCTGCGCTTTACCCACGCCATCAAGCCGCTTGAGCTCGTTGACCACATTGCGGGCCAGGTAATCGCTCAAGGCGATTTCATCCAGGCGCCCGTCAGTGGAGGTCAGGGTCGCAATCATCAGGAACCCGGCAGAAGTCTCCTCGATCTGCAGGCCCTGTTGGCTGACCGCCCGAGGCAGGCGCGGCTCCACCACTTTCAGGCGGTTCTGCACGTCGACCTTGGCCAGCTCGGGATCGGTGCCCGGCTGAAAGGTCACGGTCATGGTGGCCTGGCCCTGGCTGCTGCTGGAACTGAAATACAGCAGGTGATTGACCCCGTTCAGCTCCTGCTCGATGAGACTCACCACGCTTTCGTCGATGGTCTGCGCAGACGCACCGGGATAGGTGGCGGTCAACTCGATCTGTGGCGGCGCAACGCTGGGGTACTGAGCGACAGGCAAGTTGGGTATCGCCAACAGGCCCGCGAGCACGATGAACAAGGCAATGACCCAGGCGAATACCGGCCGGTCGATAAAAAACTGCGGCATCAGTGTTGCTCCTGAGCAGGCGCTTGCGCGCTCTCTTCTTCTGCACTCACCGCCATACCCGGCTGCACATGTTGCAAGCCTGCCACCACCACACGGTCACCGGCACCCAGGCCTTTTTTCACGACCCAGCGATTGTTCTGCACGGCGCCCAGTTCAACGGCGCGTTCCTGGGTCTTGCCTTCGGCATCCACGACCATGACCAGTGCCTTGCCTGCGGCGTCGCGTTGTACCGCACGCTGGGCAATGGTGATTCCTTCGGCGGTGTGCGCCTGATCAAGGGTCACGCGGATGAAACTGCCAGGCAGCAGTTCGTTCTGCGGGTTGGGGAATTCACTGCGCAGCACGATCTGGCCGGTGCTCTGATCCACCGTCAGGTCGGAAAACAGCAGCTTGCCTTTCAAGGGATACGCGCTGCCGTCTTCCTGAATCAGCGTTGCGGTGATTTGCCCGCGATCAAGCTGCTGCAATTGGCCCTGGCGCAAGGCGCTGCGCAACTCGCTGATCTGCCGGGTGGACTGGTTGATATCGGCATAGATCGGCTGCAATTGCTGAATGGTCGCCAACGCCGTAGCGTCGCCCTGCCCGACCAGCGCGCCTTCAGTGACCATGGCCTTGCTGATGCGCCCGGAGATGGGCGCAGTCACGGTGGCATAGCCCAGGTTCAGGCGTGCGCGTTTCAGAGCCGCGCGGGTCGAGGCCACGTCAGCCTGGGCTTGCAGAAAACCGGCGCGGGCGTTTTCGGACTCCTGGCGACTCACGGCATTGATCTGCACCAGTTCGGCATAGCGCTCGGCCTGCAAGCGGGTCTGGTACTGGGTGGCTTCGGCCTTGCGCAAGGCGGCTTCGGCGCTTTCGACGTCGGCCTGAAACGGCGCGGGATCAATGCGGAACAGCACATCACCCTGTTTGACGTCAGTGCCTTCGCGATACACCCGCTGCAGCACGATACCAGCCACCCGCGCCCGAACCTCGGCAGTGCGCGGCGACACCAGGCGGCCATTGAGTTCGGTAGTAATGGTCAGGGGCTGGGTCTTGACCGTTTCCACACTGACTGTCGGAGGCGGCATCTGCTCTTGAACCGGCGGCTCACCGCAGGCACTCAACGCAAGAAAACCACCACACAGCAGCAAACGGCGTGGATCGAGACGAAAAAAAGACAGCATGACGGCGTTCCCCCAAAAGATCGCGCCATGCTAATGAAGAGTCGTCGTCGTGCCTGTAAACAAGTGTTGGAAAGATGTTAAAAAGTGTTAAGGCTTTGCAACAGTGGCGGGTGGCTTGGCTATGCTGGCCAGTTTTGGAGACGGCCTGGAGTGAACTGTGCCCCTCGAGAATCGGTCACTGCGGGAGTGCATGATCGAGCCTGACTTGGGTTTTCAATGGGGGCTCATTGACCTGTTATTTGCGCCTTTCATAGGTGGCGCGATAGCTGCCCGGCGCCGCGTCAAAGAAGTCCCGAAACCGCTTGTGAAAATGCGGCAGGCTGACGAAACCGGTGGCCACGGCGATATCGGTGATGGATCGGTTGGTCTGCAACACCAATTGCCGAGCCCGAGTCAGGCGCAGCTCCAGGTAGTAACGGCCAGGCGCTGCGCCCACGAAACGAAAGAAACGGCGCTCCAGTTGACGTTTCGACACACCGGCACACGCGGCCAGGTCGTCAAGACTCAACGGCTCCTCGATGTTTTTCTGCATCAACTCCAGAGCCACTTTCAAGGACTGCGGCAGGGTCGGGTCCGAGTCCACCGCCACCGTCGAAACACCGGATACTTTTTCATATTCATCACACCCCAGGATTTCCTCAACCGCACGGGTCAGCACGTTGCCTTTGGTGCAGCGGATGTACTCCAGCATCATCCGCAACGAGCTGCTGGCGCCTGCGCAGGTCACCCGATCGCGGTCGATGACATAACTGCGCGGTGAAATGCCCAGGCTGGGAAAAGCGTCGGCCATCATCGCCCTCGCGTCAGGATGAAAAGCGCATTGAAAGCCGTCCATCACCCGGGCATCGGCCAGAAAGTAAGCGCCATTCCACAGGCCTCCCATACCGGTGCCTGCAGCCGCAGCGGCGGACAGTTTGCGACGCAGGCAGAGATTGCTCTTGAGTTCGACCCGCAGCCCGCCTACCACCAACAACAAGTCATGCCGCGCGCGCAGCTCGGCAAGTTCCAGATCCACGGGGATGGCGATCCCCAGATCACTCATCGCCACCCTGCCCTTCAAACCGATTTTCAGTATTTCGTAAACAGGCGCGTCGCTCATCAGGTTGGCGGTCACCAGCGCGTCCATGGCGGCGGTCAACGACATCAAGGAAAAGTTATCCATCAGGATGAACGCAACCCGCACCACCGCCCTGGGGTTCAGCGCGTCTTTGCCCGAGGACGAATAGCGCATGTTCTGATGCTTGAGGACACTTTCAAATGCGTAGGTCATGACAGTCGGCCTGGTTGCAGGTTAATGATCCCGAAAGCCGGGTTCACACCGGCGACAGCAGTAGATTGAAGAAACCTTCGCAATCCGCTTTGGCGGCCAGGCTCGCGACGCTCTGCTCCAGCAACCGGCTACGAGAAACGCCCAGACTGGCCTCGGAAAACAGTCGGTACTTCTCGATGAATTCGTCACTGGACATGGGGTTGGCCGGGTCGCCCTTGGCAGGCGTGGTCGGGCTGCACAGCGTGGTCCCGTCTTTGAGGACAACCGTGACCCGGGACAGGATTTCATCCGGGAAACGCGCCGACAGATCCGCTGCTTCGGCGATGCTGATCTTGCGGCTGATCGCGAGAATGTCTGGCGCCTGGATGGAGGCCCCGGTGACTTCCGCAGGCCCGACTTGCCCGCGTGCAATCAGCGCGGCGACCGGGAATGCCAGCGCGTACTGCGCCTCGTCGGCGTTCTTCGGGAAGTGGCCCTGCAAACGCACCGACTCATGAAAGGTCTGGATCTGGATGGACTCGATGTTGTCCGGGCGAATCAGCGGATGCTGGCTCATCAACTGCGCCATGGCGGTCAACGCCGGTTGCGCCCAACGGCAGACGGGCCAGGGCTTGAAGTACTGCTCGTCAATTTCCCAGAGCTCACCCAACCCTTGCCAGTGACGAGCCACCGCCGACGACTCCACCGTTGCTGCCGGAGCCCCCGTTACCCCCGCCTGCGCCATGAGCAGCGCGTTGATCCCGGCGTAAGCGCCTGCACCGTGTGCATCCCGGAGCATGGTGGGGTAATCCACGACGCGCATCATCGGGCAGCGAGGACCAAAGTATTCGGTGATCCCCAGTGCGTGGTGAAAGGTGGGTTCGTCCAGCTTCAGCAGCCTGACCCCGGCACAGACTACGCCGATCCCGGAAAACGTCCCGGATGCGTGGTATTCCGGCGCGGTCGCCATCAATGCTCGCCCGGCCCTGAGTGCCGTTTCGTAGCCCAGGGCCAGGACACAGAGCATCTCTTCGCCGCTGATGCTTTTGCCGCCAGCACAAAACGCATCGATCAGGGCGATGATGGCGGGCACTACCGTTGCGCCCGCGTGGCCTTTGGAGGTGAAGTGCCCTTCGTGAGCATCCAGGCTGTCGATATTGAAGCCACCGGCGTAACCCGCGCCCAATGGGTGGACGGAACGGCCGTCGAACCACAGGCGACTGGACAGCGTGGTCGCCGGGTAATGGGCTGCAGCAAACCCTTTGAGGATCTGGCTGGTGTCGTTCTCCCGCGCGCCGGCTGCAACACCGATGATGTCCAGCAGACAGGTCTCTATTCGCTGGCGAGTGTCGAGGGGCAGGTCAGTCAACGTGAAGTTCTGGATGAAGGCATGCAGAGACATGAGCACCTTCCACACATAAGTCAGCTATAAAAAAGGCCACCCGGAACCGGGCAGCCTGTCGGCGCTATGACGGTGATTTACTGCTTGGCGGCGGCCCGTGCATCGGCCAGCCAGCCATCGTAAGCGGCGCGGTGAGCGGCAATCCACTCGGCAGCATGGCGCTTGATATCGGCGGCGGAGTTTTCGCCATTGTGCATTTTCAGGTTCTGCGCACTTTCGTCGTCAGTGGAGATTTGCATCTCGGAGAGAAACTTCACGGCCGCTGGATTCTTTTCAGCAAACTCTTTGTTCAGCACAGCACGAATAGTGTCCACCGCGAAGCCGAGGTTTTTGCCTTTGTACATCGTATCGACGTCGTTCTTGCCGCCTGGCAGATCAGTTCTGGCAACGCTCAACCACACCACATCCCTGCCTTCCACCAATACGCTGGAAATCCACTGCGGCACCCAGGTGAAGTACAGAATCGGCTTGCCCTCTTTGAAACGGGTAATGGTGTCAGCCATCAGCGCGAAGTAAGAACCCCGGTTATCCGTCACAGTCTTTTCCAGACCATAGGCTTTCATATGGTGCTCAACCGTGACTTCACAGCCCCAGCCCGGGTTACAACCGGTCATGTCGGCTTTACCGTCGCCATCGCTGTCGAACAACTTGGCAATTTCCGGCTTTTTAAGATCTTCGATGGAGGTGATGTTGTATTGATCCGCGGTTTTCTTGTCGATCATGTAGCCCTGTAAGACACCCGGCAAGATAGAGCCCACTTTGACCATCGTGTCGTCGCCACCGGCCTTGGCATAGAACGCTGCGTGCAGTTGCTCCCAGGCATGTACGGTGAAGTCTGCATCGCCGTAAGACAACGCGAGCATCATGGCCGGATAGTCGGTCTCTTTGGGCTGCTGCACGTTGTAACCCAGGTCCTTGAGACCGGCCATGGCGATTTCACCCCGGAACCGCTCTTCGGCAATGGTCGGAAAGATAGGCGTGACGGACACACCCTTGCCGGGCGCCTGACTGGCTGCTGATGCAAACGCTGGTGTTATTGCAATCGCCAGAGCGGCCATACAACGAATAAGTTTGGTCTTAACACTGCAGTTTTCGGCGTTCATCGGCATCTACCTTGCATTGAGATAAGGGGCAGGCGTACAGCGATCAAGTTAACGTCCGGTGCTTAATGTTCTTTTACGGGTGCACCGGTTTGTTTGGTTTCGGTTCTTTTTACAAGTTTGAACAGTATTCCAACCGGTCCGGTCTGATACCAATGCTCGCCCTTCATGGCTTTGTTGCTGCGCTCGCCCATGGCCTGGGTCAAGCGGTCGAGGAAGATCGCCAACAGCACCAGCCCCACGCCACCCACAGTGGCCAGCCCCATGTCCAGGCGACCAATGCCGCGAAGCACCATCAGGCCCAGCCCACCCACGGAAATCATCGAAGCAATCACCACCATCGACAGCGACAGCATCAAGGCCTGGTTCAACCCGGCCATGATCGTCGGTGCCGCCAGGGGCAGTTGCACCTTGAGCAGCATCTGCCGACGGGTACAGCCGAACGCACGCGCCGCTTCGACCTTGTCTTCGGGGACTTGCCGGATGCCCAGGTTGGTCAGGCGCACCAGCGGCGCCACCGAAAAGATGATGGTGACCAGGACGCCGGGGACGTTACCGATGCCGAACAACATCACCACCGGTACCAGATAAACGAACGCGGGCAATGTCTGCATGGCGTCAAGGCCTGGTCGGAGCATCCGCTCCAGCTGATCACTGCGGGCACAGAGCACGCCCAGCGGCACACCGATCACCACGCAGAACACCAGTGACGTCAGGACCAGCGAGAGCGTGGTCATGGCATCACTCCAGACGCCGATCAGGCCCAGCAGCGTGAGGGTGACGAAGCACAGGGCTCCGACCTTTTTTCCGCCCACTTGCCAGCCCAGGAGCGTGGCAAAAATGATGAACACGGTGGGCGGGATGGATAACAGACCGCTCTGGATGCCGTTGAGGATCTGGTCCACGGGCCATCTGATGGAGCGAAAGACCTCTCGGAAGTTATGCACCAGGTAGTTGAGAATGACTTCAACCCATTGGCCGAGGGGAATCGTGAAGGTCTGGAACGGATCAAGAAAACTGAAATCGGACATGATAGCTACCTGAGTGACTGAGCCAGCTGAATCGCGCGGTTGACGCTGTCAATGACGACTCATTGTCTGCAGCAACAGACTTTTGGAAATGGTGCCTTTGAAGACTCCCTGCCCATCCAGAACGGCAACAGGCTGCACGGCATTGGCGACGATGTGGAAAATGTCCTGCAGGGGCACGTCAGCCTGCAGCGTCGGGCGGGACGTATCCCCATCAAAGGGATGCTCGGCGCTGATGGTCGCGACGTCACCGGCGCGCAGGATCTTGGAGGCGTCAAAGCCCTTGAAGAACGCTCTGACGTAATCATTGGCCGGGTTGCACAACAACTCCTGCGGGGAGCCGATCTGCACAATGCGCCCGCCCTCCATGATTGCGATGCGATGGCCGATGCGGATCGCTTCCTCAATGTCATGGGAGATAAAAATGATCGTGCGGTGTTGCTCGGCCTGCAGGCGGATCAGTTCGCCCTGCATTTCATGGCGTATCAGCGGATCCAGTGCGGAAAAGGCTTCGTCCATCAACAGGATCGAAGGGTCATTGGCCAAGGCGCGGGCCAGCCCGACACGCTGCTGCATGCCGCCTGATAACTGATGGGGATAGCTGTATTCGTGGCCCATGAGGCCCACTTGCTTGAGTGCTTCCCTGGCACGGCCGTGACGTTCTTTCTCGTCAACGCCTGAAATCTCCAGGCCAAAGGCGGCGTTATCAATGACGCTCATGTGCGGCATGAGCGCGAATGACTGGAACACCATGCTCATTTCCTTGCGACGCACATCCAGCAGTGCATCGTCGGACAAGCCGGTTATTTCCTTGCCATTGAGGTGGATGGTGCCGGAAGTGGGTTCAATGAGTCGGTTAAACAACCGCACCATGGTGGACTTGCCAGACCCCGACAACCCCATGATGACGAAAATCTCACCGCGCATGACGGAGAACGTCGCGTCGAATACACCCACGACCTGACCGGTCTTGCTGAAGATCTCGTTCTTGTCCGCACCGCGCCTCAGCATATCCATGGCGACTTTCGGCTGCGGGCCAAAGACCTTGTAGATATTGTTGACGGAGAGTATTTCGTCACCAAGACTCATAATCCCTTCCTTCTGCGAATGCTATAGAAGACGGAAATAGCAGCGCTATATCCCATCAGAATAAAAAATGATTATCGCGGCAGACGAGCTTTAATGAAGGGCGCACATGAGACATGGGTAAAACCTCTTCTTATTATTCGTTTGTTATTTATCGGCGTTCTGTACAACAGCCGTGATGACAAAGTTATTACCTTAGCCCTGCAACGTCTAACAACATTTCCTCCACACAATCAATAACGTCACGTTATCGATCGTCGCATGCCTAAAAACGACCTCTTTGCCGACGCGATATGGACAGGGTCAGCGCAGGCCTGTCATAACGCTAGCCAGCAACGCTTCTGTGACATTGCAGTTATATAAACAGACACGCGCCCCTTCTGATGCCCCTGTCGCGATTGCTTGTTTTTCACAAGGACTGGATACCCCACGTTATGGTTAAGCACATCGACCCCGACAACACGTTGCTGAAGATGCCATCGCTGAAAGCGGTGAAATCGTTCGTGGCGGCCGCCAAGTACCAGAGCTTCACACGGGCTGCCGAAGCACTGTGTGTGACCCAGGCCGCGATCAGCCGACAGATTCGTGAGCTTGAGACCTATCTGGGCGTTGAGCTCTTCAGGCGCGTGGGTCGGGCGGTAGAACTGACCGAAGCGGGCTCGGCGTTTTTCGATGCCGCGCAGTTGTCCTTCGTGAACATCTCGCAAGCGGCCAAGCGGGTCCGGGCGCATCGCACCGGCAAGTCGGAAGTGACCTTGTGCTGCTCACCGGCGTTTGCGTCGCTGTGGCTGTCACCCAAGCTTCCGGGCTTTTTCAGCCAGAACCAGGACATTGACCTGAGCCTCATCAGCACTCAGAACTTTCTGTCCATGGAAGCGGGTGCAACACCGGACATCTTCATTACCAAGTTTCCCAGCCTGCAAAGCGGTTACCGCAGTTATCCGTTGTTTCACGACGTCATCTATCCGGTTTGTACGCCCCAATACCGCGATGCCCACCCTGAACTTGCGACCCTGGAAGGGCTGCGTGACAGCGCGTTGCTCAACCTCAGCCCTTACGGCAGGTCCCAGGTTGCCGAACACATCGACTGGGGCGTGTGGCTGGCTTTTCATGACACCGACATTGAAAAACGCACCCATGATCGCCCCCATGTATTCAGCGCCAATGACTACAACGTAGTCATCAACATGGCTCTGGCGCACCAGGGTGTCGCCCTGGGCTGGAGCCAACTGGTGGCCGAGTCCCTTGAAAGCGGCGCATTGGTCCGCCCCATTGCCCAGGAAGTGGTTCACAAGGATTCGCAACATTACCTGGCCTTTAAAGAAGACCGGGAAAGTGACCGGGCCTGCTGCAAACTCAGGGACTGGGTACTGGGTTACTTCGCCTGAGCCCATTGACGGGCGCCTTGTTTCACCCCCACCCTCATCAAATAAAATAATTATCTGAATTGAAATGATTTTCTGTGTTTGCTGCGCGACAGCGCGGCGTCTGGACGACGGGGAATCTTCTTCGGGGGACCGGCGGTTTTGTGCTGCCTGATTTAACTGGACCTGCCGGACTTTCACCTTTCCAGCGCCCGTTTGCGTCGCAATAAACCTTCGATTGATAACATTTGTTTATGCATTGCCTGACCTAAATGTTTCTTGTTGGTCATCGATTTCTACACGTAACCTTCACAAAAGCCGTCTAGAGGTAGAAGGCTTTCAACCAATGATGTGTGGCCGCCACTTGCCTGATTCGGCAAGCGCCGCCTGATAGCTATGGAGTGCGTTGGACGTGAATACCAAATCAGCCGTTTCGAAGCTTATTGCCAAACGTAAACCGCGCCATGCACTCCCCCGCGAGCTGTACAGCGACCCTGATGTCTACCAGCAGGACCTGGACCAACTCTGGCACAAGGACTGGATTTTCGCCGGTCATACATTTGAACTGGAAAAGCCCGGGCAATACCTTTCCCTGCAGATTGGCCAATACCCTGTGGCCGTGGTGCGCGGTGCCGATGGGCAGATCCGGGCTTTCCATAATTCGTGTCGGCACAGGGGCTCCAAGGTCTGCCCCGAAGCCAAAGGCAAAGTTGCCAAGCTGGTCTGCCCGTATCACAAATGGACATTTGAACTGGATGGCCGTCTGCTGTTTGCCGGCAACATGGGCGATGATTTCGACAAATCCCACTATGGCTTGAAGCCGGTTCATTGCGAAATCGTCCAGAGTTATATCTATGTGTGCGTGGCGGATATTGCCCCGAACTTCAATGTATTCAGAGAAGCAGTCACGCCCTTCCTGGCGCCGCACTTGCTGGATGACTGCAAAGTGGCTTTCGAATCAAACCTGATCGAAAAAGGCAACTGGAAGCTGGTCTTCGAAAACAACCGCGAGTGCTATCACTGCGACGGAACTCACCCCGAATTGATGAATTCGTTTGTGGAGAACCTGTCCGTGGCCGGTGTCGGCGGCGCGGAAGATCCGGAACTCAAAGCCCACTGGGATCGCTGCGAGGCCGCCGGTATGCCCAGCGAACTGGTCATGGATAAGGACGGGCGTTTTCGCATCACGCGCATCCCGCTGTCATCCGGGGCTGTCAGTTACACCATGGATGGCAAGCCTGCAGTAGCGGGCAGGCTGGACACCAGCGGCGAGCCCGATATTGGCGCCCTGCTGTATTTCAACTACCCCTCGACCTGGAATCATTTCCTTGGCGACCACGCCTTGAGTTTCCGCGTCCTGCCCATCGGGCCGAATGAGACGCTGGTCACCACCAAATGGATCGTGAAAAAGACCGCTCAGGAAGGCGTGGATTACGACATCGAACGCTTGACCAAAGTCTGGCTGGCCACCAACGATCAGGACCGCACGCTGGTTGAAGGCGCACAAGTGGGCGTCAATTCCCCTGCGTATGAACCGGGGCCCTTCTCTTCCAATGCCGAAAACGGAGTGTGCCAGTTTGATGACTGGTATTGCGACATCATGCTCAATCGATTGGGTGATGACAGTACTGGCGGAACAATCAAACTTAAATCGGTCGGCTAATTATTTATCAACGCGTGCGGCGACGTAATCAGTCGCCGCACGAAAGGGCCCACTTAACGTCACCCCACTCATAACAACTTGAAAATGCCCGCCGCCCGGAGGTCATTTTTAAATGACTAATGAATTAACTGCTTTATTAAAACACCTTAGAACTTCATAGCGCGGACAGGTTGTCACGACCGTCACGCCTATTGTTTTACCGGTCATTCATATTCGGAGACTATCTCTTGAGATTCGAAGGCATCTATACCCCGGCGGTGACACCGCATACGCCTGACGGCGATATTGACTTCAAGGTATTTTCAGACGTTCTGGAGTCTCTGATAGAGGCCAAGGTACATGGCATTATCATTGGCGGTTCAACCGGCGAATATTACGCGCAGACCGCCGAAGAGCGCCTCAAGCTGGCCGCCTATGCTAAAGACGTGATCGGCTCCCGCGTGCAGTTGATTATCGGCACCGGGGCGATCCGCACCGAAGACGCCGTGCTGTTCGCCAAGGACGCCAAAGCAATAAAGGCCGACGCCATTCTGGTCACAACGCCCCCTTACGCCCTGCCCACGGATCAGGAAAACGCCATCCACGCGTTGACCATCGATCGCGCCGCCAACATGCCGATCATGCTTTACAACTACCCGGGCCGGATGTGCGTGCAGATGAACGAGGAGTATCTGGCGCGGGTGGGCAAATCGAAAAACGTCATCGCTATCAAAGAGAGCTCCGGCGACATGGGCCGGGTGCACCTGCTCGCCCGGGAGTTTCCGCACATTGCGCTGTCCTGCGGCTGGGATGACCAGGCTCTGGAGTTCTTTGCCTGGGGCGCCCGAAGCTGGGTGTGCGCCGGCTCCAACTTCCTGCCCAGAGAGCACGTCGCGCTGTATGAAGCCTGCGTGGTGGAGAAGAACTTCGACAAAGGCCGGCAGATCATGTCCGCGATGATGCCGCTGATGAACGCCCTGGATGGCGGCAAGTTTGTGCAGTGCATCAAGTTCGGTTGCGAGTTGAACGGGTTGAAAGTCGGCGACGTACGCGCCCCGCTGCGCCCGCTCAACTCGGGCGATAAACGCAGCCTTCAAACCGTCATCACCAACGTGAAGCGCACCGTCGCACACATCACCTCGGGAGCCGCTCATGCGTGATCTTCTTACTGCACACGAATACGCCGCTATCGCCGAATCGATATCGTTCCCCTCCAATGCCTTCATCAACGGCGCCTTCAAGCCAGCGTTGTCAGGTCACACGCTGGTCACCACCAACCCGGCGACCGGCGCGTTTCTGACTGACCTGGCAGCCTGCAGCGCCGAGGATGTGGACTTCGCGGTCAGCAAGGCCAAAGAGGCTTTTGAAGACGGCCGCTGGCGCCTGCTGCCCCCTGGGGAGCGCAAGGAAGTGCTGCTCAAGTTTGCAAAACTGCTTGAGAACAATCGCCACGAGCTGGCTGTGCTGGAGAGCCTGGACAGCGGCAAACCGGTACGCGAATGCCAACTGGTGGACGTGCCTGACACCATCCACACGTTGCGCTGGCATGCCGAGCTGATCGACAAGCTGTACGACCACACCGCTCCGGTTGGCAACGACGCGTTGACCATGGTGGTTCGCGAACCCATCGGCGTGGTGGGCTGCGTGCTGCCGTGGAATTTCCCGCTGCTGATGCTGGCCTGGAAGATTGGCCCGGCGCTCGCTGCCGGTTGCTCGGTGATCGTCAAGCCCGCAGAACAAACCAGCCTGACCACCCTGCGCGTCGCCGAGCTGGCATTCGAAGCCGGTGTGCCTGCTGGCGTGTTGAATATCGTCACCGGTACCGGCAAGGACGTCGGCGAACCCATCGGCCTGCACAAAGACGTCGACATGGTGAGCTTCACCGGCTCTACGGCCACCGGGCGGCGCTTCCTGCACTACTCCGCCGATTCGAACCTCAAGCGTGTGGTGCTGGAATGCGGCGGCAAGAACCCGGCCGTGGTGATGGACGACGCCGAAGACCTGGACCTGGTGGCCGAACAAGTGGTCAACGGGGCGTTCTGGAACATGGGCGAAAACTGCTCGGCGACATCCCGGCTGTTGGTTCATGCGTCGGTCAAGGACGAGTTGCTGGAGCGCATGGGCGCCTATATCCGCGAGTGGAAAATGGGCGATCCACTGGACCCGCAAAACCGTGTCGGGGCGTTGGTCAGCAGCGATCATTTCGCCAAGGTGAAGTCCTACCTGGACTACGCCAATGCCGCCAAGCTGGACATCGTCTATGGCGGCGACACGCAGGACGATGCGTTTATCCAGCTGACCGTGGTCGATGGCGTCACGCCTGACAGCCGACTGTTCCAGGAAGAAATCTTCGGACCGGTATTGTCAGTGACCACCTTCACCTCAATCAACGAGGCCGTCGCCCTGGCCAACGACACGGTGTATGGCCTGGCGGCGTCCGTCTACACCGGCAGCCTGCGCAAGGCGATCAGGTTGTCGCGGGAAATCCGCGCCGGAATCGTGACCGTCAATTGCTTCGGCGAGGGCGATGCATCGACGCCTTTTGGTGGCTACAAAGAGTCGGGCTTCGGTGGTCGGGACAAATCCGTATTTGCCCACGACCAGTACACCGAAATCAAAACCATCTGGATCGACGTTTCTGATCGGTCGGTTGATGAGACCGTAAAATGAACACACATTCCATCAAGCGCCTGCCGGTAGACACCGGTGTTTCGGGTTGGGAGGCGATTTCCACACGTTCTACTCCTGTGCGTACGCTTGATGGGAACGTGACGGCGGACTGGCTGATTATCGGGGCCGGTTTTGCCGGCCTCTCTGCGGCACGCAGGCTGTCTCAGCTGCGCCCGCAGGATCGCATTGTGGTCGTGGACGCCCATGAAATCGCCACCGGCCCGGCAGGCAGAAATTCCGGTTTCATGATCGACGTTCCCCACAGCCTGTCATCGGGGGAATACTCGGTCGCCGGGGAGTCAGCCACGGCCAGGGAGATCGCGCAGAACCGCTTCGCAATTGAATTCGCCGCCCAGGCAGCCCGTGATTACGGGATGTCGGCGGGCACCTTTGACCCTTCGGGGAAGATCAATGCCGCGGCCACTGAGCGCGGTGGGCGACTGAATGCCAACTACGCGCAGTCGCTCAAGGGCATTGGTGAGCGCTACGAGTTGTTTGATGCCGCGCAGATGCGTGACATCACCGGCTCGGATTATTACCAGGGCGGGCTCTATACGCCCGGCGCGGTGATGATCCAGCCCGCGCAATACATCCGCGATCTGGCGGCCGGGCTGGAGACGAAGATCAGCCTGTACGAGCGGTCACCAATCATCGAATTATCGCGCACGGGGAACGACTGGACGGCGCGCTCCCACCAGGGCGCGGTCACAGCGCCCAAAGTGATCCTGGCGGTCAACGGCCACATTGAGGACTTCGGCCACTTCCAGGGTCGACTGCTGCATGTGTTCACCTACGCCTCCATGACGGCAGGTTTCAGCCACGAGGCGTTCAAAAGGCCGGTGACAGGCCAGGAACGATGGGCCCTGCTACCGGCTGACCCCATGGGGGCCACGGTTCGGAAAATCACCGTGGACGGGCGGTCCAGGATCGTCATCCGCACCAAGTTTACCTATGACCCCAGCATTCAGGTCACCCCGCAGCGGGTGGCGGACGTGGCCAGGGAACAACGCCATTCGCTGGACGCGCGCTTCCCGGAATTGAAGTCCACGCCGCTGGAGTTCAGCTGGGCCGGGCGCCTGTGCCTGAGCCGCAACAGCGCCCCGGCCTTTGGCGAAATCGAAGAGAACCTGTACGCCGCCTGCTGCGAGAACGGGCTGGGAACGGTCAAAAGCACCTTGGCGGGTGTGATGGCGGCAGAACTGGCAACGGGCACCCGGTCGACATTCCTGGATGATTTCAGCAATACCCCTGGCCCCAGCAAACTGCCACCCAAATTGTTGACGCGCCTGGGAGTCAGCTCCGTGATAGGTTGGCAAGCTTTAAGGGCTGGGCGCGAGGGATAAATGATCAAGCAACGGCCATTGACTGGCAGCCTGCAGGGTAAAACCCTGCCCCGCCCCCAGCTGGGGATTATGCTCTGCCTGCTGTCCATGCTGATTTTTGCAAGCCAGGATGGCGTCACCAAGGTCCTGGTCAAAGACCTCCCCGTGGCGCAACTGGTGATGGTGCGTTTCTGGGTGTTCGTTGGGTTTGCCCTGGTGTACGCGGCCTGTCAGGGAGGCGTGAAGGCGGCCATTGGCAGCCAACACCCCTGGCTGCAAATCATTCGTGCCCTGGTGGGCGTTGCCGACATCGCACTGTTCGCAGTCGGTCTGCGTTTTCTGGGCCTGGCCGAAATGCATGCCCTGTACGCCGTATTCCCCTTGATGACCCTGGCGCTGGCCGGGTTCATGCTCAGAGAAGTCATTGGCGTGCGGCGCTGGATAGCGGCCGTCATCGGGTTTGCGGGCACGCTGATCATCCTGCGCCCCGGCGCCAGCGTGTTCGAAATCGCCGCGCTGATTCCATTGGTCGCGGCGTTGGGGTTCGCGCTGTTTAACGTCCTGACACGGCTCATCAGCCAGCACGACAGCTTCGCGACCAACATGCTGTACATGGCGCTGGTCGGTGCTGTCGCCGCCACGGTGGTCGGCCTGCCCGGCTGGGTGGAACCTACCGCATCTCAGTGGCTGCTGATGGGCGTGCTGTCCCTGACCGGCATCGCCGCCCAACTCCTGCTCATCCAGGCCCTCAACTACGCCACCGCCAGCACCTTGCAGCCCTTCAACTACACCCTTCTGGTGTTCGCCACGCTGATCGGCGTGATCATCTTCGGCGAGGTGCCGGATGTGTGGACCGTGGCGGGAGCGTTACTGGTTATTGTCGGCGGGCTGTATGCGATTGTGGCCAAGCCATAGGGCTGGCAATCGCTTCAGTGGGCCGTCCTCCTGAAAGTGAACGGCCCCTGCTCCCTTGCACTGCCCGATTACGCGACTGACTCCAGATGGCACCTGACCTGTTCACTGCCAGCGCTCGCTTTGGCCGGTAATAGCACCTGAGGCCGATCGCAACCCACGGTTGCCTGGGGGCAGCGATCCCGGAAAAAGCAGCCTTTGGGCAGGTCACGATTGCCGGGTAACTCGGTCGGGGCCGAGGCATGCGCATCATCGACACTGACCCCCAATCGAGGAACGGCCTCCAGCAGCAAGCGGGTATACGGGTGACGCGGATGCTCCAGCACTTGGGCCGCCGAACCCAGCTCGACGATCTGCCCCAGGTACATCACCGCAACCCGGTCAGCCATATGACGTACCACGGACACGTTATGGGAAATGAGGATGTAGGTCAGCTCTCGAGTCCGCTGCAGCTCACTCAACAGGTTGAGGATTTGCGCCTGCACTGAAATGTCCAGCGCAGAGGTCGGCTCATCCAGAACGATGATGTCCGGGTTCGAAGACAGCGCGCGGGCAATCGCAATGCGCTGCCGCTGCCCACCGGAAAACTGGTGCGGATAGCGGTCAAGGTACTCGGTGCGGATACCCACTTGTTCAGCCACTTTCGCAGCGATATCGCGCATCTCGCGACGGGGCGCAACGCGCTGCACGAAGAGGGGTTCGGTGATGATCTTCCAGATCGGCAGGCGTGGGTCCAGCGAGGACTGCGGGTCCTGGAAGACGATCTGGACATTGCTGCTGCGCTCGCTGTCAGTGTTGTAGACCCAGTCCAGCCTGCCGAAGGTGGGTTTGATCAGGCCCATGAGCAGCTGCGCCAGGGTGCTCTTTCCGCACCCCGATTCGCCAACGATGCCCAGGGTTTCACCTGCGTGGACATCAAGGTCAATGCCATTGAGTGCGTGGGCAACCGCTTTGGGTCTACCCAGCCAGTCAGTGCCCATTGGGTAGTGAACCCTGACATCCTGCAACCCCAGGATGGCCGGGCTGGTCGCGAGATAAGGCGCGTCGTTCATGAATGCGACTCCAGGGATGATGTAAGGGATGTCTGGACCAGCCAGCAAGCGCTTTTGCGGCCAGCCCCGGCATCGATGGTCAGCATGGGCGGACGCTCGGCACATCGTGCCATTGCACGATCACAACGGTCGCGAAAGGTGCAGCCCTCAGGCAGTGCGGAAAGATTGGGGACCTGGCCGGGAATGGTTTTCAGGTCCTGGCCTGGCTCCACCTGCTCCGGCAAACCACTGAGCAAACCTTGGGTATAAGGGTGACGCGGGTCCGCCATCACCTGCGCAGTAATGCCCTGCTCAACCACCGCGCCGGTGTACATGACGTACACCCGATCACAAAACTGCGAAACCAGCGCCATGTCGTGGGTGATCAGCAGAATCGCCGTCCCCCGCTCCCGAGCCTTTTCTCGCAGAAGCAGCAGGACCTGGCGCTGCACGGTCACGTCGAGCGCCGTGGTCGGCTCGTCGGCAATCAACAGCTGCGGGTCACAGGAGAACGCCAGGGCGATCATGACCCGCTGGCGCATGCCCCCGGACAGCTCGAATGGATAGCTGTTCATGACCTGCTCGGGGTCGGCAATGTGCATGTCCCGAAGCAAGGCGATGGCTTTGACGCGGGCCTCGGGCTTGCTCAGTTTCTGGTGGTGAATGATGACGTCGAGCATCTGTCGGCCAATACGCCGGGTCGGGTTGAGCGCCGTCATGGGCTCCTGGAAAATCATCGCGACGTCTTTGCCGCGGACCTTGAGCAGGTCCTTTTCCGGGGCAGCCAGCATGTCGCGGCCCAGAATGCTGAGCGATCCACTTTTGACTTCATACGCGTGCTCAGGCAGCAGACGCATGCTGAGCATGGCGGTCACCGACTTGCCCGAACCGGACTCACCGATCACCCCGACGATCTCGCCGGACTTGACCTCGATAGAGACCCCATTGAGCGCCTTGACGGTGCTGCGGTAGGCCGGAAATTCAATCCGCAGGTTTTCGATGGCCAGGACGGAATCACTGGAAAATGGCACTTTTTGCGCTTGAGTCTTCATGCTCACCTCCCCTGCTGACGAGGGTCGAGCAGGTCACGTACACCGTCGCCCAATAGATTGAATCCGGTGGCGGTAATCAATATCGCGACCCCCGGGAAGGTGGAATACCACCACTGGTCAAGAATGTAGTTGCGGCCGGTCGCGACCATCGCTCCCCATTCGGCGGTCGGTTGCTGAGCGCCCAGCCCGATGAAACCCAGTGCGGAGGCCATCAGGATCGCGCTGCCGATGTCCAGACTCAGTTGCACCAGCAAGGGCGGCATGGCGTTGCGAGCCACGTGCCAGCTCACCATATGCCAACGACCGGCACCGAAAGTCTCAGCGGCTTTGACATAGCCCATCTGCCTGATGCTCAGGGCCTGGCCGCGCGCCAGCCGCACATAAAAAGGAATGCGTACCAGGGTAATCGCCAGCATGGCGTTGAACAGGCTGGGGCCTAACGCTGCGGCAAGCGCCATGATCAGCACCAGTGAAGGCACCGACAGCATGATGTCCATCAGGCGCATCACCAGGCTGTCAAAACGACCGCCAATGATCCCGGACATACAGCCCAGCAGGCCACCGGCCAGGCACGACGTAAAGGCCACGAACAGGCCGACGCCCACCGATTGCTGACTGCCATACAAAACCCGGCTGAACAGATCACGGCCGACTTCATCAGTGCCGAACCAGTGCTCTGCGGAAGGCGCGGCCAGCCGCTGGGTCAGGTTCAGAGCGTTGGGGTCATGGGGCGCCAGCCACGGGGCAAAAGCCATCACCAGCAGCACCGCGATCGTGATCAGCAGCCCTGCCATGGTCAGCGGGCTGCGCCTGAGTTGGTGGGCCAGGTACGCCAGTTTGTTCCGCCAGCCGTTAACCTTGGGCAACGGCGTAACGGCTGGTGCGATCATGGAATCAGACATGTTCAGTTGACCTCGCCGATGCGTGGGTCGATCAAGCGATAAAGCAGATCGATAGTCATGTTGAGCAGCACGTAAATGAACGACACCAGGATGGCGAACCCCATAACGGCAGGGAAATCCAGCGACTGGATCGATTTGACGACGTAGGCACCCATGCCCGGCCAGGCGAACACGGTTTCAGTCAGCACGGCGCCATACAGCAAATCGCCAAGCGTCAGCCCCAGCACGGTGATCGATGGGATCAGTGCATTGGGCAGCGCGTGGCGCAGAATCACGGTCCACTTCGACAGGCCGTAGGCGCGTGCTGTGCGTATGTAGTCTTCGCCGAGTTGATCAAGCATCGCCGAGCGGATCTGCCGCGCGATCACCCCCAGGTTGACGAAGCCGAGGGTGATTGCTGGCAGGATCAGGTGTTTGAGCGCGTTGGAAAAAAGCGCCATGTCCCCGGCAATCAACGAATCGATCAGGTAGAAGCCTGTGAATGTCGGCGGCGGGGTCAATCCTTCATCGAGGCGACCGCTGCCGGGTAGCCAGTTCAAGTGGCCGTAGAACACCACGATCAAACCCAGGCCCAGCCAGAATGCGGGAGTGGAAATGCCAGTCACCGCCAGGGTTCGGGCGATCTGGTCAATCAGCCGGTTGTGGTAGACCGCCGACAGCACTCCTAGAGGCACGCCCACCAGGATAGATAACGTCAGTGCGGCGAAAGCCAGTTCCAGGGTCGCGGGAAAGAATGCCTGCAAGTCTTCGAGCACAGGTCGGCTGGTTCTGATGGAGGTGCCCAGGTCGCCATGAAACAGATCAAGCATGTAACGCCCGTACTGCTGATACAGCGGCAGGTCCAGGCCCAACTGATGTCGAATGTGCTCGACAATCGCATCGGTGGCCCGATCACCGGCAATCAGGCGCGCCGGATCACCGGGGATCAGGTGCGATATCGAAAAGGTAATCACCGAAACACCGAACACCACCAGAAGGAGGCCTCCAAGGCGTTTTCGCAATATATTCAGGAAGGCCATTGGGCACCTCGGTCACTCTATAAATGGGCAGCACAAAGCTTCTTGCGGGCATGGCGTAGCCGCGACCCCGCCTTCGCTGCGGGGCCGCTGGCATTGCCTGTGCCTTACTTGGTAATGGTGCCGATGTTGAAGACTTGCTCAAGCATCGGGTTGAACACATAGCCTTTGACCTTATCGCTCATCGGCAAGGTGTACGCCTTCTGATAAAGGTAGGCGTACACGCTGTCGTTCAGCACGATCTTCTGCGCCTGTTGATACAGCTCAACCCGCTTGGCCATGTCGTTGGTGGTGGCCGACTCACGAATCAGTTTGTCCACCGCCGGGTTTTCGTACATGGAGCGGTTGCCCGCCAGGCCCTTGAGCTTGGAGTCGAAAAAGAAGTTCATGAACATGTAGGGGTCGGCAAAGTCCGGGCTCCATGAACCGATGGCGACGTCGAAGTCACCGGTACCCAGCCGTTCGCGCATACTGGCGTTGGCCAGTTTCTCCATCTTCAGGTTGACGCCGATCGACTGCAGACCCGCTTGCAAGGTCAAGCCGATGGGTTCCCAGTTCGGGTCTTTATCCGAATACATGAAGGTCAGGTTGCTGACTTTCGGCGAGACCTTGGCCATGTCGGCCTTGGCCTTGGCCAGGTCCTGTTTCAGCGCAGGAAGTTTCTCGTCGTACGCCCACATCCCTTGAGGGATCGGGCCGTTCAGCGGCTTGGCCTTGCCGCCCAGGATGCCCTGGATAATCCCGTTGTAATCAAGGGACTCGATGATTGCGCGACGGGCATCCGGATTGCTCATGGGGGCTTTCTGAGTGTTCAAGTACAGCATCGTCACACGCAGCGACGGATAATCGCCGACCACAATGCCGGATTTCTTCGCCAGTGCCTTGAGCTGGTCCTCAGGCATGTCTTCGATGATGTCCAGGTCACCGTGTTCCAGTTGCAGACGGCGTACCGAGGCCTCGCCAATGATCTTCACCACGACCTTGTTCAGGACCGGTTTGGGACCGGCGTAGTAGCTGTTCTGCTCCATGGTCAGCGTCTGGCCTTTCTGCCAGTTGACCAGTTTGAAAGCACCAGAACCGGCAGTGTGTGTCGACAGATAGGTTTCGGCGCCTTCGGGCTTTTTGGCGACCGCCGGGTTTACGATGGCAGCGCCATTGTGTGCGAGCGTTGACAGAAACGGCGCATACGGCGCTTTGAGGGTGAACCGCACAGTCATGGGGTCAACCGTGCTGACCACCATATCCTCCGGGAAAGCACCGGACGGCCCTTGTTTAAGCTTCATCACCCGATCAAAGGAATACTTGACCGCGTCGGCATTCACTTCCGAGCCGTCATCAAACTTATTGCCGGCCTTGAGCTTGAATTCCCAGGTCAGATTATCGGCAGAAGTCGACCAACTGCTGGCGAGTTCGCCCTGAACTTCGGTGCTGCCCTTGCCGTCCTCGACCTTGTAAGTCACCAGGCGCTGATAAGCCGGATAAGTAATTGCCCAGTCGTTGTTATCGATGGTGACTGCCGGATCAAGGGTTTGAGGATCGGAAGGTTTGCCGATCATCAAGGTATCCTGAGGCACGGCCGCACTTGCTGACTGCCATGTACCCAGGCCCATTGCGGTGACGAAAACAGCCATCGCCAGATGACGTGGTTCAACGATTGATTTCATGCCGGTTCCTTTATCGTTCGATGTATGGAATTTTTCAGGTTTTTTATTGGTGCTATACCGGGCAGTTAAACGGGATGCATCAGGGCATCCATGTAGCGCCATTCGTATTGATCCACGAACTGGCAGCCTGTCTTAAGCCGGAATTCATTAATGTCCCGGTCGGTGTCACGGTGATTGAATCAATGTGCAGGTGCGATTGACTGATCATCAATCAGTGGGTATTGCTCAGCACCCGGCAACTCGTAGTGCCACCACTCGCTGTCTATATAGGTAAATCCCGAGGCGAGCATGATGCCTAACAGGATTAATCTGTTTTGCTGCACCGGTGGTGGGAGGTCTTCATGGAACTGGTGAGACTTCTCTCTCATGTCATCAAACCCCGTCCCCATGTCCAGGGCGTTGCCATGGGCGTCGATCAGCGTGAGATCAACGGCTACGCCGCGACTGTGATGCGAACCCAAGGCAGGGTCGCGAACATATTCGGAGTCAGGTAATGCGGCCCACAGCAGATGCTGGGCGTAGGGTGGCCGATAGGCGTCAAGGATACGGAGGGTCAGACCCGCTTGTTGAGCCAGTTGGCTGGCCTTGCGCAGACAGGCTTCGGCGTCGGGATGCAACAGGCACCGCGGATCCTGATAGATCTGCTTGCCTGCCAGGTTGTCTGGACCTGCGTATATCAGGTCGATCTCGACTCTCAATGCCCGGGCATCAACTTCGATGAGGGGGTTGTTATTCAATTCAAAACTCCAACACAAGCGTTAAATTTCTCACTGCCCTGCACTAATCAAACTGACCAAACAGTTTTTGTAGCTCACGGTTCTTGGCCAGGCGTTCATCAAGACTGCCCCCAATGTTTTCTGCTACCGCAGAAACAATCAGGTTGAGCAAACAGGAAAGTGGCGCCAGGGAGTCCCAGAACTGCCCCACATCGGAATCCAGTTGCAGCAGATCATGGGGATAATCACGCGCCCATGGGCATTGAAAGTCAGTAATGAAGGCCAACGGCAACTGCTGTTGGTGGGCCACCTCGCAGAAGGTGCGAGCCACTGCCGAGTACATGCGAAAGTCCGCGATAAGCGCGTAGGGATTTTCGAATTGGGAGTTCAATGACTCTGCATAAGTGCCAGACAAACCATCGACGTAATAAACCTTGGGCCGGATGTACTCCAGGTGGCTGAAGAACGCATTCAAGATGCCCCGCGTCGATTGAATACCCACAATGAACACAGCATCTGCGGCGCACAGTCTTTCGACAATCCGCGAAAACGTCGCCCCGCGCGCCAGCTCATACACACGCTGGATGGCTTCAACTTCACGCTTCATCGACCGCTCAAGTGTATCGCCGTGGATCTTTTCTTCGCGATAGGCGCCCAATCGGTCGGTGATGACCCACGCGCTGTCTTCATCGTCACGCAGGCTTTTCTTCACGTCATCAATATTGCGGTAACCCAACGAACGCAGAAAACGACCGACCGAGATCCCGGTGGTGTCCGTCTGTTGAGCAATGCTGTCGGCTGTCTCGAAGGGCAGCTTTTGAGGATTGGCCAGCAGGTAACCGGCAATCCGCTTGCCAGTCGGCGTGAGCTCGGAAAACCTCTGATCCAGCATGTCCAGAAAACCTATTTTGCCCATGAAACACCCGCAGGAATGTCGATCAGCCCAGGCGGCAAATGTTATCTATCCGTCATATTTGGCTGGCTTGTTATCAACATAACACGCAGAAATTCTTCTGTCCTAGCGCTTTTTTGGTTATTTGAGGCACTGGGTTTTCGGGCGCCTCAACCCGGTGCAGGCGATGCAGCCACGCACGCCAAAGGTGCGAAAACGGCGTGGGAACAGGACGCTGAGAGCGATTACTGCAGGTGTTCGAACGTCTGCAACACTACAGAAGCCGAGGCCTGAAGGGGCCGGGCCGCGTGATTGGAACACTCAAGATCGATCGGTGAATGATGCAGATTGACTGGATCCAGGCTGCTGCGCGATGAAACTCATTCATCCCAGGTCCCCTATACGATCCAGCTCGCGCTTGAGCTGCGCCGCCGTGAGCAGCGCATGATCCAGACTGAGAAATGCCTCGATGCGTTTCCTGATCCGGGCGACTGTCGCATCAAATGCGGCCTGTACTTCGCTGTCTGTCCCCTTTGCCTCCGATGGGTCCGCGAGCCCCCAGTGGCTTTTCACAGCGGACCCAAAAAACACCGGACAGGGTTCACCTCCCGCCTTGTCACACACGGTAATCACCACATCGGGCGGCGCCTCGGAAAACACTTCCGAGCCTTTGCTATAGAGGTTAGCGGTGTCGACACCCAACCCTTGCAGCGTGCTCACGGCGCGCGGGTTGAGCCGGCCACCGGGAAAACTCCCCGAGCTCACCGCAGTGATACCTTCCGGGGCCAAGTGATTGAACAGCCCTTCCGAAAGAACGCTGCGGCAGCTGTTTGCGGTACACATGAATAGCACTTTCATTGCTGCCTCCTAGACACGCACGCTCAACCGCAGGGCCAGCGCCGCCAGCGTCAGCAGCAAGATTGGAAAGGTCAGGAGGCTGCCGACTTTGAAGTAGTAGCCCCAGGTGATACGAATATTTTTCTGCGCCAGGACATGGAGCCACAGCAACGTGGCCAGGCTACCGATGGGGGTAATCTTGGGCCCGAGATCGCAGCCGATGACGTTGGCGTAGATCATGGCTTCACGCACCAGGCCCGTGGCGTCGCTGCCCTGAATGGACAAGGCGCCGATGAGCACACTCGGCATGTTGTTCATGATCGAGGACAACAGCGCAGCGGTGACGCCTGTGCCCAGGGTCGCAGCCCAGACGCCCTGCTCCGCGAACAGGTTCAGCAAGGCCGAGAGGGCGTCGGTCAACCCTGCATTGCGCAGGCCGTAGACCACCAGATACATCCCCAGGGAAAACACAACGATTTGCCAAGGCGCGTTCTTGATGACATTTCGGGTCGAGATGATGTGGCCTTTGCCGGCAATCGCCAAGAGAATCACCGCGCATGCAGCGGCGACGGCGCTGATGGGAATGCCTAACGGTTCCAGGGCGAACAAGCCAACCAGCAGCAGGCCGAGCACCCACCAGCCAGCCATGAACGTCGCGCGATCACGAATGACTGTGGCGGGTACCTCCAGTTGATCGGCGTCGTACAGCGCGGGGATGTCCTTGCGATAAAACATCCAGAGCATGAACAGCGTCGCCGCCACGGCCACCAGGTTCACGGGCCACATGACCGACGCATACTCACCAAAACCCACGTCGAAGAAGTCGGCTGAAACGATGTTGACCAGATTGGAGACCACCATCGGCAGGCTCGCGGTGTCGGCGATGAAACCTGCGGCCATCACGAACGCCAGTGTGGATGCAGGACTGAAACGCAACGCGGTCAGCATCGCGATGACAATGGGGGTAAGGATCAGGGCAGCGCCGTCGTTGGCAAACAGCGCCGAAACGGCCGCCCCGAGCAGGATCATCAGCGCAAACAAACGCCTGCCATTGCCGCGCCCCCAGCGAGCAACGTGCAGCGCAGCCCATTTGAAGAATCCGGCCTCATCCAGCAGCAGACTGATGATGATCACTGCAATGAAGGTCGCAGTAGCGTTCCAGACGATGTGCCACACCGTCGGCACGTCACCCAGGCTGACCACGCCGGTCAGCAATGCCAGAGCGGCACCTGCTGCGGCGCTCCAGCCGACGCCTAATCCCCTGGGTTGCCAGATAACCAGTACGAGCGTTACAACGAAAATCGACGCAGCGATAAGCATGGGTGTGTTTCCAGATCAGAAGGTCAGCAGCAAGAGGTTTGGTGCACGGGTCGGTCTTCCATCGACGCCAGACGCCCTTGGTCGTCATGCAGCCAAGCCAAGTGGGCTCGAGTTGTCAGGGTCAGAACATCCAGAGCCCACGGCTCAAGATCGGGGTGCAGCCGGTAGTACACCCATTGACCTTGCCTGCGATCGGCGAGCAATCCGCAGGCGCGCAGCTGTGCAAGATGCCTGGAAACCTTTGACTGGTTGTCATCCAGCGCCCAGATCAACTCGCACACGCACAGCTCGCCCTCTGCGCAAAGCATGAGCATGATCCGGGCGCGGGTTTCGTCCCCCAGGCATTTGAAGAAGGTAGGTGGCAGGAGGCTCATGGGGTAGAGATACTTATATGTGGATAACCGAATATCCGTATATAAACATACTCGCTACGTATTGTGCACGTGATGACTGGAAAGCTGACCAATGATGCCGCCTAATCTGACTCTGATCAGATCAACCCGCCGGCTTGACGGTTTCACTAAGTTGGCACTTCAAAACCTCCACAACCACGCCCGGCCCTGCCACGAGAGGTTTTTTGCATGATCGTGATTACGCTTATCAACTCGATGATCATTGTCGCAGTGGTCGTCATTCATTACGAATGCCTCCTGCGCCTGAACAGGCTTATGCCGAAGATGAATATCTGGCACCGTTTTCGAGTGGTCATCGGTGTGTTAGGCGCCCTGACGGCCCACGCCATCGAAGTGTGGGTTTTTGCATTGGGTTACTACCTGATGAACCAGTCCGCCGATCTAGGCCATCTGACGGGCAACTTTGATGGCAGTTTCATGGACTCGGTGTACTTCTCGTTCACCACCTACACAACCATCGGCTTCGGTGACATCGTCCCAGTCGGACCTCTCAAATACCTCACGGGGCTAGAGGCGCTGACGGGCTTGGTGATGATCACCTGGACGGCCTCATTTCTGTTTCTCGAAATGCAGAAGTACTGGAGTGATAAAGAGCATGCCGTGCGCAGGAGGACCTGAGAGGGTAGTAACGGCGTGAACCAGATCTTCAACCAGGAGCAGAGGGTGACAAGGTCGGCAGGGGCTTTGTCTCGGACTGGATGGGGCCAACATTGCGCGGGTCGCGGGTGGATTGGGCGGAGGTTGATTGCTGCACATTGACGGCATACCGACTGTCGAATAGCGCCGTTTTTCAGGCAAAACCTGTCATTTCTGACAGTAGTCGAGGAAGCATTTTGGAGAGAGCATCTGAAGACATCACTCCGACGAAACAAGAGGTGCCATGGATCGGAATACTGCAACTTCTGCACTAAAACAAATCCTCAGCGACGAATTTATGACGGACCCCAAAGCGGTCACCGAGGCGATGACATTCAAGGATCTAGGCCTCGACGATAGAGAGTTTGTCGAGATGATCTTGGCGATAGAGGATAAATTCAACTTTCAATGGACGATGACGAGACCAAAAGTATCGTGACAGTTCGACACGCACTGAATGTGATCGTCAATAAAACCGGAGGGTAGCTTTACGCTGGCAGGCACCGCAGGGTATCTGCCAGCCAACAGTTGGCGTTAGCCTGGAGTGCGCCACAGATGGTGCCAAACACCATGCGAAAAATGGAAACCAGCGCGACGGACAGTAGTGCCAAACAGCGTGCAAAGTGGTGCCAAATCCGGCGCGAACTTACACAAGGTCACTCGAAAGGTCACTGAGGCAGAAATGAAAAAGCCACCCGAAGGTGGCTAAGTCACTGAATTAAATGGTCGGGACGGAGTGATTCGAACACTCGACCCCTTGCACCCCATGCAAGTGCGCTACCGGGCTGCGCTACGCCCCGACTAGGCGTGTATCAGCTTCGCTGTGTGCGAAAACTTCGAGGAATATAACCTAAGCTTTTGAATTATGGAAGTATCTGGCCGAATCTACTTGGCCAGGACTACCAGAACGTCTTCAAGCTCAACGATCATTTCCCGGATCAGTTGCTTGTACTCCTGAGCATCATCCTTGGGTTCTCCAGCGGTCATGCGCAAACGTGCGCCGCCAATGGTGAAACCTTGCTCATAAAGCAAACCGCGGATCTGCCGGATCATCAGCACGTCTTCGCGCTGATAATAACGACGATTGCCGCGGCGTTTAACGGGGTTGAGCTGAGGAAACTCCTGCTCCCAATAGCGCAGAACGTGCGGTTTTACCGCGCAAAGCTCACTCACTTCACCAATGGTGAAGTAGCGTTTGCCAGGAATCGGCGGGAGCTCATCGTTATGACTTGGTTCCAGCATATGCCTCAACTCGGGCTTTCAACTTCTGCCCTGGACGGAACGTGACGACTCGGCGAGCCGTGATAGGAATTTCTTCCCCGGTCTTCGGGTTTCTGCCTGGACGCTGGCGTTTATCTCGCAGGTCAAAATTGCCGAATCCGGACAATTTGACCTGCTCGTTATCTTCCAGAGCGTGCCTGATTTCCTCGAAGAACAACTCCACCAATTCCTTGGCTTCTCGTTTATTCAGGCCCAGCTCTTCGTACAGACGTTCGGCCATCTCAGCTTTCGTCAGAGCCCCCATACGCTACTTCCTTAACGTGGCGTTTAACCTTTCCTCGAGTGAGGTGAGGATTTTATGCGTCGCCGCATTGACCTCATCGTCGTTAAGAGTGCGCGATGGATGCTGCCAGGTCAAGCCGACTGCAAGGCTTTTTCTATGCGGATCAATGCCTTTACCTTGATAGACGTCAAATAGCCTGAGGTCTGTGAGCCATTCGCCTGCATTTTCTCGAATTACGTCAAGAACGGCAGTGCCGGCAACGCCCTCATCAGCGATCAACGCCAGGTCACGTCGTACTTCAGGAAAGCGCGACAACTCCTGGAATTTAGGCATTTTACCCAGTGCAACTTCGGCCAGAACCAGCTCAAAGACGAAGACCGGACGATCCAGGCCCAAGGTTTTCGACAGCTCAGGATGGATAGCGCCGACATAGCCGACCTCACGCCCTTCGCGCTCGATGCGAGCGGTCTGCCCTGGGTGCAACGCTGGATGTTTGCCCGGCACGAATGTGAACGCGTCCAACGCACCTGCAAAGCCCAGTACCGCTTCTACGTCAGCCTTGACGTCGAAGAAGTCGACCACATCACGCCCTTGTGCCCAGCCTTCGGGCAGTCGGCTGCCGCACACCACACCGGCGAGCATGGGCTCTTGCTTGAGACCATCGAGTTGACCGACGAAACGCAAACCGCTCTCGAACAGGCGTACGCGATCCTGCTGGCGATTGAGGTTGTGCTGCAGCGACTTGACCAGGCCGGGCCACAATGAGGCACGCATGGCGGCCATGTCATTGGAGATCGGGTTTGCCAACAGCAGCGGCTGGGCGCCGGGGCTGAACAGCTCGAATTGTCGTGGGTCGATGAAGCTGTAGGTGATCGCTTCTTGATAACCGCGGGCTACCAGCAAACGACGCAACTCAGGTAAATCGCTACGGGCTTCGGCCTTGGCTTGCGGTGCCAGGCGCGCTTGCGGGTAACGAACCGGCAGACGGTTGTAGCCGTACAGGCGCGCGAGTTCTTCAATCAAGTCGACTTCAAGGCTGATATCGAAGCGATGGCTCGGCACTTTTACGCGCCACTGCCCTGCTGCTTCGGAGGAAACCACCAGGCCCAGACCAGTCAACAAACGCTCAACTTCAACGGGGTCCATTTTCAGGCCCAGCATCTGCTCGATACGATCGGCACGCAGCGTGACCGGAGCAATCGAAGGCAGGTCTTTTTCGCTGACCGCTTCAACCACTGGGCCAGCTTCGCCACCGGTGATTTCCAGCAGCAGACCGGTTGCACGCTCCATGGCCTTGCGAGCCAACTGCCAGTCAACACCGCGCTCGTAACGATGCGAAGCGTCGGTGTGCAGGCCGTACGAACGGGCCTTGCCGGCCACGGCGATCTGGTCGAAGAAGGCGCTTTCAAGGAACACGTCACGGGTTTCGCTGGAAACACCGCTGTGCTCGCCGCCCATCACACCGGCGATGGCCAAGGCGCGTTGGTGGTCAGCGATGACCAGTGTGTCGGCACGCAGGCTGACTTCCTGGCCATCAAGCAGCACGAGCTTTTCGCCCTCTTCTGCCATGCGTACGCGAATACCGCCGTTGATCTCTTTCAGATCGAAAGCGTGCAGCGGCTGGCCCAGTTCGATCATCACGTAGTTGGTGATGTCGACCACGGCATCGATGCTGCGGATGTCTGAGCGACGCAGGCGTTCGACCATCCACAGTGGCGTAGGACGCGACAGGTCGACATTGCGAATGACGCGCCCCAGATAACGCGGGCAAGCATTCGGCGCCAGCACTTCGACCGGGCGCACGTCGTCGTGGCTAACCGGCACAGCGGCAACCGCCGGGACCGTGACATCACAGGCATAGAGCGCACCGACTTCCCGGGCAAGGCCAGCCAAAGACAGGCAGTCGCCACGGTTAGGCGTCAGGTCGACTTCAATGCTCGCGTCATCCAGCTCAAGATAGGCACGGAAATCCTGACCCACCGGCGCATCGGCTGGCAGCTCCATCAAACCATCGTTGCCCTCGCCTACTTGCAGCTCGGACTGGGAGCACAACATGCCGTTGGACTCAACGCCGCGCAGCTTGGCCTTCTTGATTTTGAAGTCGCCCGGCAGTTCGGCACCGATCATGGCGAACGGTATCTTCAGGCCCGGACGCACGTTCGGTGCACCGCAAACGACCTGAAACGTCTCGGAACCGTTGCTGACCTGGCATACGCGCAGCTTGTCGGCATCGGGGTGTTGCTCGGTGCTCAGCACCTCGCCGACGACCACACCGCTGAATGCACCAGCGGCCAAAGTGACGCTATCGACCTCAAGGCCGGCCATCGACAGACGAGCAACCAGCTCGTCACGCGATACTTGCGGGCTTACCCAGCCGCGCAACCATTGTTCACTGAATTTCATCCTGCTCTCCAAAAATGTTCGTTACGGGCGACTCCGGTGCTCGTCGACAGCGGCCCTCAGGCAGGCTGCCACCAAGCGCCTCAGCGAAATTGCGCGAGGAACCGCAAGTCGTTGTCGAAGAACAGACGCAAGTCGTTCACGCCGTAACGCAGCATTGCCAAACGCTCCACGCCCATACCGAAAGCAAAGCCCGAGAACTCTTCAGGGTCGATGCCGGACATACGCAACACGTTCGGGTGGACCATGCCGCAGCCCATCACTTCCAGCCAGCCTGTCTGTTTGCAGACACGGCAGCCTTTACCGCTGCACATCACGCATTCCATATCGACTTCAGCGGAAGGCTCGGTGAACGGGAAGTAGGAAGGACGGAAACGCACGGCCAGTTCCTTTTCGAAGAACACCCGCAGGAATTCCTCGATAGTCCCTTTGAGATCGGCGAAGTTGATATCGCGATCAACCAGCAGGCCTTCGACCTGGTGGAACATTGGCGAGTGGGTGATATCCGAGTCGCTACGGTACACGCGACCTGGGCAAACGATGCGGATCGGCGGACGCTGGGATTCCATGGTGCGCACCTGTACCGGAGAGGTATGGGTGCGCAGCAGCATGTTTGCATTGAAATAGAAGGTGTCGTGCATCGACCGGGCCGGGTGGTGGCCTGGGATGTTGAGCGCCTCGAAGTTATGGTAATCGTCTTCTACCTCAGGGCCTTCGGCGATGCCGTAGCCAATGTGGGTGAAGAATTGTTCGATACGTTCCAGAGTACGGGTAACAGGATGCAGGCCACCCGAGGTCTGACCGCGGCCAGGCAGGGTTACATCAATGGACTCGGCGGCGAGCTTGGCGGCAAGATCCGCCTCGTCGAACAACGCCTTGCGCGCATTGAGAACCTCTGTGACACGCTCCTTGGCAACGTTGATCAGCGCGCCGACTTGCGGGCGCTCTTCTGCCGGCAAATTCCCCAGGGTCTTCATCACCTGAGTCAACTCACCCTTTTTGCCAAGGTATTGAACCCGGATTTGCTCCAGGGCATTGATATCTTCAGCGCTCTGCACAGCCTCAAGAGCTTGCGAGACCAGCGCGTCCAGGTTTTCCATGTACAGACTCCAGATACGAAATAGGGGAAGAGCTTGAAGGCTCTTCCCCTATTTATGACGTTTAACACCGAGCCCCATAATCTGAGGCACGGTGATTGCCGGGGACTTAGGCCAAGGTGGCTTTAGCTTTCTCGACAATCGCAGCAAACGCCGCTTTTTCGTTCACTGCCAGATCAGCCAGAACCTTACGGTCGATCTCGATGGACGCTTTTTTCAGGCCGGCGATGAAACGGCTGTAGGACAGACCGTTGATACGAGCACCAGCGTTGATACGAGCGATCCACAGAGCGCGGAACTGACGTTTTTTCTGACGACGGTCACGGTAGGCGTATTGGCCAGCCTTGATTACCGCTTGCTTGGCAACACGGAATACGCGTGAACGCGCGCCGTAGTAGCCTTTAGCAAGTTTCAGAATTTTTTTGTGACGCTTACGGGCAATGACGCCACGCTTTACACGAGCCATGAGTTACTTCCTCTATTCTTGATCAAAAAATCAGCAAAGGCGCAGCATGCGCTTGACTTTTGCAACGTCAGACGGATGCAGCAAGCTGCTACCGCGCAGTTGACGCTTACGCTTAGTCGACATTTTGGTCAGAATGTGGCTTTTGAAAGCGTGTTTGTGCTTGATGCCGTTAGCGGTTTTCAAAAACCGCTTAGCTGCACCACTTTTAGTCTTCATCTTTGGCATGTTCGGATACTCCGCATTCAATTGATAAACATAACCGCAAGGCCTGCCGTGCCCTGGTGGTCACTTCTTCTTTTTCGGGGCGATGACCATAATCAGCTGGCGTCCTTCCATCTTAGGATGCTGCTCAACGGAACCGTATTCGAGCAGGTCACCTTCAACCCGCTTCAACAGTTCCATGCCCAGCTCCTGGTGGGCCATCTCACGACCGCGGAATCTCAACGATACCTTGGCCCTGTCCCCGTCACTCAGGAAACGTACCAGGTTGCGTAGTTTTACCTGGTAATCCCCTTCCTCCGTCCCTGGACGAAACTTGATTTCTTTAACCTGGATCTGCTTCTGATTTTTCTTGGCAGCAGCAACCTGTTTCTTCTTCTCGAAGATCGATTTGCCGTAGTCCATCAGCTTGCACACAGGGGGTACTGCATCGGCAGAAATCTCTACCAGATCCAGTTTGGCCTCTTCAGCCTTAAGAAGCGCGTCTTCAATTGACACAATCCCAAGCTGCTCACCCTCAGCTCCAATTAACCGAACCTCGCGTGCCGAGATATTCTCGTTGATCGGGGCTTTCGGTGCAGCTCGTTTATCTTGTCTCATTTCACGCTTAATAGTAATTACTCCGAATCTTGGCGACCACGCCGGGAAACCGCTTGTGCGAGGAATTCAGCGAATTGCGCGACCGGCATGGAGCCAAGGTCTGCGCCTTCACGTGTACGCACAGCGACAGTTTGCATTTCAACTTCCCGATCTCCGATCACGAGGAGATAAGGAACCTTGAGCAAAGTATGCTCACGGATTTTAAAGCCGATCTTTTCATTTCTCAAGTCGGACTTGGCACGAAACCCGCTTTCGAGGAGGTTTTTTTCCACTTCAAGGGCAAAATCTGCCTGTTTATCAGTGATATTCATGATCACTGCTTGCGTGGGCGCCAGCCAGGCCGGGAATGCACCTTCGTAGTGCTCGATCAGAATTCCGATGAAACGCTCGAACGAACCGAGAATGGCGCGGTGCAACATCACCGGATGCTTGCGGCTGTTGTCTTCGGAGACGTATTCCGCGCTGAGGCGGATCGGCAGATTGAAATCGAGCTGCAAGGTACCACACTGCCACACGCGACCGAGGCAATCTTTGAGCGAGAATTCGATTTTCGGACCGTAGAACGCCCCTTCACCCGGTTGCAGGTCGTAAGGCAGACCCGCGCTGTCCAGAGCCGATGCCAGCGCACTTTCTGCGCGATCCCACAGTTCGTCGGAACCGACACGCTTTTCAGGGCGAGTCGAGAGCTTGAGTTCGATGTCCTTGAAGCCGAAATCCGCGTACACGTCCAGGGTCAGCTTGATGAAGGCTGCCGACTCGGCTTGCATCTGATCTTCAGTGCAGAAGATGTGCGCGTCGTCCTGGGTAAAACCACGAACGCGCATGATCCCGTGCAGCGCACCGGACGGCTCGTTACGGTGGCAGGCACCGAACTCGGCCAGACGCAGCGGCAGTTCACGGTAGCTCTTCAAGCCCTGGTTGAAGACCTGAACGTGGCAAGGGCAGTTCATCGGCTTGATCGCGTAGTCGCGGCTTTCCGACTCAGTGGTGAACATGTTGTCGGCGTAGTTGGCCCAGTGACCGGACTTTTCCCACAGGGATCGGTCGACCACTTGTGGCGTCTTGATCTCCAGGTAGCCGTTCTGCTGCTGCACTTTGCGCATGTACTGTTCAAGTACCTGATACAGAGTCCAGCCTTGCGGGTGCCAGAACACCATGCCCGGCGCTTCTTCCTGAGTATGGAACAGGCCCAGGCGCTTGCCGATCTTGCGGTGATCGCGCTTTTCAGCTTCTTCGATCCGCTGGATGTAGGCAGCCAGTTGCTTTTTGTCAGCCCATGCAGTGCCGTAGACACGCTGCAGCTGCTCGTTTTTGGCATCGCCACGCCAGTAGGCGCCGGACAGCTTGGTCAGCTTGAACGATTTCAGGAAGCGAGTATTCGGCACGTGCGGACCACGGCACATGTCGACGTATTCTTCGTGATAGTACAGACCCATGGTCTGTTGCTCTGGCATGTCTTCAACCAGACGCAGCTTGTAGTCTTCGTTGCGCGCAGTAAAGACGTCGATGACCTCGGCGCGCGGGGTGACCTTTTTGATGACGTCGTAATCTTTTTCGATCAACTGCTGCATACGCTGCTCGATCGCCGCCATATCGTCTGGCGTGAACGGGCGCTCGTAAGCGATATCGTAGTAAAAACCGTCATCGATGACCGGCCCGATAACCATTTTTGCAGTCGGATACAGCTGCTTGACGGCATGACCCACGAGGTGAGCGCAAGAGTGGCGGATGATCTCCAGCCCTTCCTGGTCCTTGGGGGTGATGATCTGCAGGCTTGCATCTTTTTCGATCAGATCGCTGGCATCGACCAATTGGCCGTCTACTTTGCCAGCCACGGTTGCCTTGGCCAGACCTGCACCAATGGAAAGCGCGACCTCGGCTACGGTAACCGCATGATCGAATGAACGTTGACTGCCGTCGGGAAGAGTAATGGTGGGCATGGCGCCTCCTCTCCTAGTGGTGACCCCTACCAAAGGTCACGTGGGTTGGGATGAGCCAGTACATGATCCGGTGGTAAACCTGCCTCACAGTGGCAGGAGCCTTGCGGCCAACCTTGAACCGAACCAGATGACTGGATTGAACGAAACATTGATTCGCACGACGCCGACAATAACGCCTGCCAGCCACGCGCGAATATAAAGGACGCGCATCCTAGCACAGCTGTGCCTGATCACGCTCGCCCTGGAGCGCTCAATTGCACGCTTTTGAAGGAATGCTGAACTGGAGCGATTTCCCGCCGTCAGATTGTTCTGCAACCCAGCAAATCCGTTGCGCTCTATTAAAGGAGAACGCCATGAAGCTTCTACGTGTACTTGCACTGCTCGCCCCTGTCGCCCTGACAATGCCCATCAGCGCTCATGCGGCCATGACCCCGGCAGAAAAAAGCACCTTCATCACCGAATGCACGGCTGCTGCCGGGAAAAGCCTGAAAGCCGATGCCGCCAAAGCGCATTGCGAGTGCGGCGCTCAGCAGGTGAATAAGAATTTCACTGACAAGGAAATCGCTGCGCTGAACAGCAAGACCGTGGCGCCAAGCCCTGAATTGACCACCAAATTGCAGACGATCGTGGCTCAGCACTGCGTAAACGAAAAAAATTAATCAGTCAGACGGCGTGATTGCAAGAGGGCGAAACTGCCGCCCTCGACGTCTGGACAACATCTGAAGGCCCTGTAAAACGGGGCTTACAGCATGAAGCGTGGCCGACTAAGAGAAGGGCGAAATGGCCTTCCCGCGGCGTTATAAGGATTTTGACTACACAAGAAGCTCAAACTTCTTACTGAAATGGCTCTACATTCCCACATTTCGACTATGATAGGCCGGTGTGCCCAGTTGGCCTGAGCAACACGTACTACTGAAAAATTATGTTCTTGGAGATTCACCATGTCTAATCGCCAATCCGGCACCGTAAAATGGTTCAACGATGAAAAAGGCTTCGGCTTTATCACTCCACAGGGCGGCGGTGACGACCTGTTCGTACACTTCAAAGCTATCGAAAGCGACGGTTTCAAAAGCCTGAAAGAAGGCCAGACTGTTTCCTTCGTGGCTGAGAAAGGCCAAAAGGGCATGCAAGCTGCTCAGGTTCGCCCGGAGTAATCCACGCGAGCTGAAAAAAACCCCGTCATCGACGGGGTTTTTTTATACCTGAAATCTACATCGATCAGCCGCAGTTGACCCTGGTCACCTTACCGTTGGCGTCTGTATTGAGATTGACGCGCTCAGAACGGTACTCAAGGGTGAGCACATCATTCGGGCTGATGAAGCGAGCATCCTGTGCGCCGGCCTTGCTGCGCGCTTGTGCCAGTAACGCGGCAGAAGCTTGCTGACCGACCGCAAACTGCGCGCCTGCGGCATCGCAGCGACCCGACATCGACTGGGTCGGCGATTCTTTAGCCGGAGATTCAGGCGTGCTGCTGCACCCTGCCAGCAGTGACACGGCAACAACCAACCCAACTGAAGACAATTTCCACGGCATACAGCCTCCTCGACCGATAAACAAAAGCAGAACCCTTGCGACAGCGTTATTACCTAATCGTTGCAGCACGACCCTTGATCAGGACCAATCAGGCCAGACAGCGCCGAAGTCTGCCCCAGCCGTCGAAAGCATGTGAAGGCAAATCGTCACAAAACGTGAGTAGATGTGATCAGGGCATCGGGCTAGTGCGTTAGTCGCAGTGCCAAAAGGCCGGACGAAGTGGTTTACTCGCTCTGTTGGGCGGATTGGTTGCCCGACGATGTGATTTTCAATTTCACCGAGACGAGACAGTAATGGCAGTCGTATCCATCGATGCAGCGATCAGGGCCAAATGGCCGCTAGGGCATTCATCCCACAGCCCCTCAAACCCTGAGGAATTGGCCATCATCGCAGTAGATTTGCTGGTCAAGGAGCTGGGCACCGATGGCGCGCTGGCCTTTATCACGCAGGTGCTGGCCCGCTACCCAAATGAAATCAAGGAAGCGCCAGCACAACCGGTGTGACCTGCCCGGCCACACCCGCTTATCACTTCAAACGCGAAAGTCGCTCGGTCAGCAGATCGAAAAAGCCTTGCGCGTCGCCGTCCTCCACCCAGAACACGTTCTTTTCGTGACCTAGCGTGCCATACCAGTCCGCGACGGTCTGGCCGAAGCCGACGCCTTCGCGGGTATCAATCGCAACGTTGATCTGCCTGCCCGAGAACAATTCAGGCTTGAGCAGCCAGGCAATCACGCTGGCGTCATGCACCGGGCCGCCCGGCAAGCCGTAGTGGACCATGTCGAGCTTCACGTATTCATTGAGAATGCTGCCCACCAGCTTGCCCGCCTGATTGTTCAGCGCGGCGATCTGGTTAAGGC
This sequence comes from Paucimonas lemoignei, assembly GCA_900475325.1. Taxonomy (GTDB): domain Bacteria; phylum Pseudomonadota; class Gammaproteobacteria; order Pseudomonadales; family Pseudomonadaceae; genus Aquipseudomonas. Next base: position 2,342,079 of record LS483371.1, on the reverse strand, counting down.
GCTGTTCGCTGGTGAGGATCTTGTGGGTCACGTCCAGCGGCAGGTAGGTCAGCTTGACGCCACTGGCCAGGACCACCTGGGCAGCGTGCGGGTCGGCAAACAGGTTGAATTCGGCCACCGGGGTGATATTGCCGCCATTGAAGTGCGCGCCCCCCATCACCACCACTTCCTTGATGCCTTGAATGATTTCCGGATCCTGGGTCAGCGCCAGTGCCAGGTTGGTCTGCGGCCCGAGCATCGCGATGGTGATGCTGTGTGGCTTGGCCTTGCGCAAGGTCTCGATCAGGTAAGACACCGCATTGCCGCTGGCCAGCCCCTGTTTGGGCTCAAACACGGGAACGCCTGGCAAACCTTCCTGGCCGTGTACGTTCTCGGCGTAGATTGGGGTGCGCACCAAAGGGCGTGGCGCGCCAGCATACACCGGCACCTCCTCGCGCCCGGCCCACTCCCGAGCCAGTCTGGCGTTGCGCGAGGTCTTGTCGATACGGACGTTGCCTGCCACGGTGGTGATCGCCATGACATTCAATTCGGCCGGCGATGCCAGCGCCAGCAGCAGGGCCACGACATCGTCGGCGCCCGGATCGGTGTCAATGATCAGATCCCGTCGTTCGACGGCCTGTGCGACGCTCACGCTGAGAGTGGCCAAAAGCAGTGCGCTCCGAAATAGCTGTTTGAAGAGTTGGGTCCATTGCATGAGAAACTCCCTGTTTGTGATTGATGCTTCTTTTAATTGCCTGGATCAGAACACCACGCCGGCAATCAACGCGATATTGCTGTAAGGCTCACACTCGCCGGTGCGGACGATCGCCCGTGCGTTTTTGCTCAGTGCCTTCAAGGCTTCATGGCTGAGTAGCCGCTGCTCGCCCAGCTCACCGTCCAGGCTCAGGCCTTCAATGACGCTCAGCGCGGGCGGCTTTTTGAACATGATTTCCTCGGCCAGCACATGGCTCTCCACCTGCATTTCGGTGAGCACGGTGTCCAGAACACTGACGAAATCTGGGACGCCACGGGTCAGCGCAAGGTCGATCAGCTCGACGCCGGGCGGGATCGGCATGCCGGCATCGACGATCATCAGAATGTCGCCATGCCCCAGGGAAGCAATGACCCGCGACAGCGCGATGTTGAGCAAGGGTGTTTTTTTCATGCCGGGTCGGTGTCCGTGAGTTCTGCAAAGGTGGGTATTGAAGGCTGCGCGCCTGGGCGTGTGACAGACAAGGCAGCGGCAGCCTGGGCAAAGCGGATCGCCTGGATTTCGCTGCGACCCTGCGCCAGAGCGGCGGCGAATCCACCGACGAAGGTATCACCGGCAGCCGTGCTGTCCACCGCCGTAACCTGGGGCGCCGGAAAATGCACCACACCTCTGACGGACGCAAACAGCGCCCCCTGCGCACCGAGCGTCACGATCACCTTGCCCGCCCCTGCTGTCAGCAGCACCTTGGCGGCTGTCTCAGCTGACGCGAGTGAATCCACCACAACCCCGGTGAGCACTGCGGCTTCGCTTTCATTGGGTATCAGGTAATCAATCAGCGGATACCACTGACTGGGCAAAGGTGCCGCAGCCGGTGCCGGATTGAGGATGACCGTCTTGCCCAGCTCCCGAGCCCTGCCCAAGGCATAGGCAACACTCTGCGTCGGCACTTCCAGTTGGCAGATGACTACGTCAGCACTGGCGAGCAGCCCATCGAAGCCCTGCACCCGCTCAGGTGTCAGACAGCCATTGGCGCCCGCGACAATGACGATTGCATTCTGGCCCTTGGCGTCCACCGTGATCGCGGCGATACCGGTGCAGGCACCCGCCACTGTGGTTACGCCTTGGCAGTCGATCTGTTCATCGAGTAAAGCGCGGCGCAAGTGCTCGCCATAGGCGTCTTCGCCCACGCAGCCGATCATCGCGACTGAGGCGCCAAGGCGGGCCGCTGCAACGGCCTGGTTGGCGCCCTTGCCGCCGGGCACTGTTTCAAAAGAATCGCCGGTCAGGGTCTCGCCGGGCACTGGCATGCGAGGCGCGCGGGTCACCAGATCCATGTTCAAACTACCGACCACTACTACGTTGGCTTGCATGTCGTGGGCACTCTTGGTCGAAATCATTGTTGTTGCTCAGCGCAATTCATTGAATAGGTTGGCAGGTGGAGCAGTTGATTCACGCAACACGATACCGGGGGCGACGACCAACTGCTGGACAGCACCGTCAAAGGGGCCGGTGATCCTGCGCAGCAGCATTTGTGCAGCCGTCTCACCCAACTGCAGGATCGACTGCCCCACAGTGGTCAACGCCGGGTACACGTAGCGGCTCATCTGAATATCGTCAAACCCCACCACGGAAAGCTGTTGCGGCACGCCGATACCGCGTTCGGCGGCAGCGCGAAGCACGCCGATGCCGATCATGTCGTTACCGGCAAAAATGGCCGTGGGCGGATCATTGGCCAGCAAGGTCGCAGCCGCTTGATAGCCACCCGGGCTGGTGAAGTCACTGGCGATGACCCAATGCGGCAGGATCTCGATCTGCGCTTGCTGCATGGCACGCTGATACCCGCACAGCCGCAACCGGGCCACGCTGGTGTGGTCCGGTCCACTGATGCAGGCGATGTGGCGATGACCCAGATCGATCAGATGCCGGGTTGCCAGGTAGCCACCCACCTCATGGTCGATGCGCACCAGGTCAGCTTCGACGTCTTCCAGTTCACGGTCGACCACTACCATTGGCGTGCGCACGGCCACAAAGCCTCCTGCCAGGCCTTCATCGCCGCCCACCGAGGATACGATCAAGCCATCGACGCGTTTCTCCAGCAATACGCGCAGGTAGCTGCGCTGCTTTTGCGGGTCATCGTCGGAATTGCACAGGATCACGCAGAAACCATTGCGCTCACAGTAATCCTCGATACCGCGCGCCAGCTCGGCGAAATACGGGTTGATGCCGTTGGGAATCAACAGGCCAATGGTCGAGGTGGATTTAGCCTTGAGAGAGCGGGCAACCGCGCTGGGCACATAGTCCAGCTGGGCGATGGCAGCTTCGACCTTGAGCCGGACCTGATCACTGACCGGCCGGCTCTTGTTCAACACGTGGGACACCGTCGTGTAGGAAATCCCTGCCAGCGCGGCGACGTCTTTGATGGTTGCCATGTCAGACCTGACGCTTTGCGCGGTGACTGCGGTAAGTATCCAGCACAACGGCGATCACGATCACGGCACCGGTAATGATCCGCTTGGTCGGCTCCGTGGCACCGATTTGTGCAAGGCCTGCGGCCAGAACCGAAATGATCAAGACACCGAAGAAGGTGCTGATGATCGACCCGCGCCCTCCCATCAGGCTGGTACCGCCGATGACCACGGCGGCAATCACCTGCAACTCCAGCCCCGAGCCTGCGTTGGGGTCAGCGGCTTCCAGACGAGAGATCTGGAACAACGCCGCAACCCCTGCCAACAGCCCCATCAGGGAAAACACCAGAATCTTGTAGGGCTTGGGGTTGATGCCCGCCAGACGCACCGCTTCTTCGTTAGTGCCAATGCCGATCAGGTAACGGCCGAACACGGTCCGGGTCAGCACCGCTTGGGCAATCACAATCACCAGCAGCGCGATGATGAACGATGGCGCAACACCAAAAGCAATCGGGTCGGATAACCAGGCAAACGCATCGCCAATGTAGGCCGTGCGGGAGTTGGTCATCTGGTACGCCACGCCCCGGGCCATTTCCAGCACGCCCAAAGACACGATGAATGACGGGATACGCCAGGCCACCGTGATCGAGCCGGTGATGGTGCCCGCCAATGCCGCGCAAGCCATGCCCAGAATGGCGGCCGGGAACACGCTCCAGCCCCAGCTGATGATCGCCACACTGACGGCCGACGCCGCCAGTGCCAGCACTGACCCGACCGACAGATCGATCCCGCCGATGATCAGCACAAAGGTCATGCCGACCGCGAGCACCATCAAGTCAGGGATCTGGTTAGCCAGGGTGCTGAAGGTGCTATAGGACAGGAAATGGTCGCTGAGCAGTGAAAACAGCACAATCATCGCCAGCAGCGCGCCCGCCAGACCCAGGTATGTTCCCAGGCCAAGCCAGGTGCCGCTGCGTTTGCTGGCTGAAGGCAGCGTGTGTGACGGGGTGGAAGTTTTCATCAGTCAATCCTAGGCGCGGCTTCACCGAGCAGCGCATCGCGTTTTTGATAGCCGGCAAACGCGGCAGCGAGTAATTCGTCCTGGCTCCAGTCAGCGCGATCAAAGGTGTCAATCAGGCGTCCGGCCGACAGCACACCAATGCGGTCGCAAATCAGCATCAACTCGCGCAAGTCACTGGAGACCACCACCAGCGCCCTGCCCTGACGCGTCAGCTCGCCGAACAGGCCGTAGATATCGAACTTGGCGCCCACGTCGATGCCACGGGTCGGCTCGTCAAACAACATGACCGCACAATCGCGCTCCAGCCAACGGCCGATCACGACCTTCTGCTGGTTGCCGCCCGACAATTGCGACACCAACTGTGCAGGCCCGGAAGTGCGGATGCCCATGGCGTCGATCTGCCTCTGAGCCAGGCTCATTTCATCCCGAGCGTTGACCAGACCGCCCGCCGAGACGCTGTCCATGTTACCTAGAGCGATGTTGGCACTGATGGTCTGGGTCAGCAGCAACCCTTCACCTTTGCGGTCCTCAGTGATCAACGCGATCCCTTCGCGCACCGCGTCCATGGGCGAGCGGATAGAAACCTGCCGGGCGGGGCTGCCCACTTCGATGCTTCCGGTATCGGCGGTATCCGCCCCGTAAATCAGGCGAAGCAGCTCGGTCCGCCCGGCGCCGATCAACCCGGAAATACCGAATATCTCGCCGCTGCGAACGTCAAACGACACATCCCGCACCTTATCGCCGCGGCCCAGCCCTTTCACACGCAGCGCCACATCACCGATCTGCCGCACGCCCAGGTCAATCTTGTCCCCGAGTTCGCGGCCAACCATCAAGGTCACCAGTTGCTCGCTGGAGTAGTTGGCGATCGCGTCAACGCACACTAACTTGCCGTCACGCAGCACGGCGATGCGCTGAGCGACCCGCGCCAGCTCTTCCAGACGATGGGAAATATAAATAATCGAAACCCCGCGCTGCTGCAGGCGCGTGATCTGCTCAAACAGCATCTCGACTTCACGCGCCGTGAGCATGGCCGTGGGCTCGTCGAGAATCAGCACATGGCAGTCGCCAATCAGATTCCGGGCAATTTCCACCATCTGTTGATGGCCAATACCTAACTCGCTCACCGGGGTATCAGGGTCTATAGCATCCAGGCCGACCTGAGCCATGGCCTGGATCGCGTCTTCACGCAGTTTCCTGCGATTGATCCAGCCTGCGCGCTGCGGCAGATTATCGAGGAACAGATTCTCGGCAACAGACAACGTCGGCAGCAGGTTGAGCTCCTGCATGACCATGCGCACGCCAAGCTTTTCGGCCTGGCTGCGGCTGCCGGGTTGATAGGCGCTCCCCTGAAACTGCATCTGCCCGACGGTGGGCTGCTCCAGGCCGCCGATGATTTTTGACAGGGTACTTTTACCTGCGCCGTTCTCGCCGGTCAGGGCCAGCACTTCACCGCGCATCAACGTCAGATCGATGCCGCCGAGCACAGGTTGCGCGTAGGTTTTTCCGATACCGCTGATAGACAGCACAGCGGTTTGAGCAGAAGCCGACATATAGCTCTCCATGCACCTGCCCTTGGCGGGCAGATGCAGACATTCGGCGAAAGAGTTACGGGTTGTTGGCCGGGGTGGACTGAGTGATCAGGGTCACCGGGGTTTCAATCACACCGTTGACGCTCTCGACCTTCTCGCCCTTGAGCAACTTGAGCGCTGCATCAATGCCAAACATGGCCTGTCTGGCGGCGTACTGGTCGGCAGTCGCCAGAATGCGACCGTCCTTGAGCATCGGCTTGATGGCGTTGATGTTGTCGTAGCCAACCACCTTGACCTTGCCCGCCTTGCCTGCTGCGCGAACCGCAGACACCGCGCCCAGGGCCATGCTGTCGTTACCGGCCAGCAGCGCTTTCAGGTTCGGGTACTCATTGAGCATCGCCGCGGCCACCGCATTGCCCTTGTCGATTTCCCAGTTGCCCGATTGCGTGGAGACGATCTTCATCTTCGCGGCATCCATGGCGTCTTTGAAACCGGCGGTGCGTTGCTGGGCATTGGTGGTTGTGGACACGCCTTCGATAATGCCCACTTCATCACCGGCCTTGAGGTCACGCGCCAGGTACTCGCCTACCAGGCGTGCCCCTTTGCGATTATCCGGCCCTACGAACGGCACGCTGAGGTTTTTGCTTTTCAGCACCTCAGGGTCCAGCTGATTGTCGATGTTGACCACTGTGATACCGGCATCCATGGCTTTCTTGATCACTGGCACCAATGCCTTGGAATCTGCGGGCGCAATGACCAGCGCATTCACCTTCGAGACAATCATCTGCTCGACAATCCGGATCTGATTGGCCGTGTCGGACTCGTCCTTGATCCCGTTGGAGATCAGGTCGAACTTGTCAGCATTTTCTTTCTGATAAGCCTTGGCGCCGTCCTCCATGGTCAGGAAGAATTCGTTGGCCAGAGATTTCATGACCAGCGCTACTTTGGGTTTGGCGGGGGTTTCAGCGGATACGGCGGGAAGGGAAAGCGTCGCGGCAGCAGCGGCGAACATGGCAACAACAAGCGTGCGTCCAGCAAAGGGCAGCTTCATGGGTTTCACTCCGATCTTATGATTATTGTGTCGGGCAACGAATGCCGCAGATGAGCATTGAGCCATCACGCAAACGTTTGCGAGACCCAGATCATGAGAACCGCCGTGGCGAATGTCAACTGTCCAGCCAGCAAACGGCGATTAAAAAGTTTACCTCCTCACCTAGCCGTACCATCCACATGATCCTACAAGGATGTTGCGAAAAGCCTGACAGTGAAATACTGTATGCACGTACAGCAAATCAGGAATCTTCCCGTGGCAAAACAATCAGCAGCAGCCTCGCTCCCCAGCTCTTATGAACGCATGGGCGTGCGGGTGCAAAAAATTATCAATTCGCCCACGGCACAGAAAGCCAAGGCAGCCCTGATATTTCGTCTGCCTGACGAGGTAGAGGATGAATGGGCCCAGCTGCTTGAGGAAATTGCAGAAAACGACAACGTGACACTCGCGTATCGAGACGATGGCGGCGTACATATTTTCTGGACCGTGCCAAAGGAAGATTGACGGCATGACGGTGCGATTTTTTACCCTGCTGTGTACTACCCTGCTCCTCACTGCCCCGATCACCACTCATGCTGAAGCCCCCCGAACCTTCAGCCAGGCCAAGAAAATCGCCTGGGGGCTGTATTCGCCGCAGTCCACCGAGTTTTATTGCGGCTGCAAATACAGCGGCAACCGGGTCGATATTGCCGGGTGTGGTTATGTACCGCGCAAAAACGCCACCCGCGCCAAACGCATCGAGTGGGAGCACATCGTCCCTGCCTGGCAAATCGGCCACCTGCGCCAGTGCTGGCAAAACGGCGGGCGCAAGAACTGCACGAAGAACGACAAGATCTTCCAGCAGGCCGAGGCCGATCTGCATAACCTGGTGCCCAGCATCGGCGAGGTCAACGGCGACCGAAACAACTTCAGCTTCGGCTGGCTGCCGGTGCAAACAGGCCAGTACGGCTCCTGCCTGACCCAAGTGGACTTCAAGGCCAAAAAGGTCATGCCACGCCCGTCGATTCGCGGAATGATTGCGCGCACTTACTTTTACATGAGCAAACAATACAACTTGCGCCTGTCCCGCCAGGATCAGCAGCTCTATCAAGCCTGGAGCAAGACCTACCCGGTAGAAGGCTGGGAACGTCAGCGCAATCAGCAGGTTGCCTGTGTAATGGGCCATGGGAATCAGTTCGTCGGTCCGGTCGACCTTAAACGCTGCGGCTGATGGGCAGGCTTTCAAGCCCAGAGGTATGACAAGCAAACTACATCGTGAAGCCTCTAGCCGGAGCGCTACGGCTGCATTACCACTCATCGGAGACGGGTTTAAGTCCGTTCAAATCAGTGTAACTCTCCACTGCGCTTTGGATCCAAAATGCGCCCCGCAACATTAGTAGCAGCAGTACGATCAAGGCCGCTTGAAGTCTTCGCACGCCTGTATCGATCTCGAAATGGACTGGCAAATTGATGACTGCCAGGTAGCAAGGAAGTACACATTTTCGGAACACCCACAGGCAGGGACAATGATGAAAGATCAGATGGATTTTGAGATTCATTATCAATTTTGCGGCGAGCCCCGACATTTCAGCCATCAGGCAATCCAGCTATGCGAAAGCGATGCGTTGCACTTCGCCACGCTGCATGCGGGCGTCTGGCAGCTGGCTGACAACCTGACGTCGCGGCCGATCCGGCTGGCGATTCTGCAGGCCGAGGGGCTTGGTGTGACTCAGGTGTATTGGAAAAAGACGCCCTTGAAGCAGAAAGTCTAAACAAAACAGTTTTACGACGGTCGGACTTATCAAGCAGCGCTCATCAAACCAGCAACGCGAGGTAAGCATGACCATCGATAAAGATCTTGAAAAAGAAGTCCTGACCCGACTCCTGCACGCCCACCCTACCGGCCTGGGCAAGGAGGTCCTCGATAACTATCGAGGGGAAAATGCGGTGGCTGACACTCTTGAACATCTACAGAAAAATGGCCTGATTCACGCTCGCAGTGTCGACACTGATGCCAAAGCAGGTCGCACCCTGAATTACCCGATCAAGCTCAGTTCATCGGGCGTTGAGGCAGCCAAGGGTTACGAAAGCTAAAGGTTTGAATACGGTTTCATACCCCCAATAAAAAGCCCGACCTGTTTCCAGGCCGGGCTTTTTATTGGCTATCAGATACGAGCATCAGATTGCCGGGTATTCATCCGTGCCTTCCGGCCACGGCGTCAGCAGTTCAAAACCATCGTCAGTCACGGCCACCATGTGTTCCCACTGCGCAGACAACGACAGATCACGGGTCAGCACCGTCCAGCCGTCGGGCAGAACCTTGGTACCGGGTTTGCCAGCATTGATCATGGGTTCGATGGTAAACACCATGCCCTTCTTGAGTCGCATGCCCTTGCCTTGCGCACCGTAGTGCAGGACCTGCGGATCTTCATGGTAATTACGGCCAATGCCATGCCCGCAGTACTCGCGCACCACGCTGAAACCTTCCCGGTGGGCGACCGTCTGGATGGCGTGACCGATGTCACCCAAGGTCGCGCCTGGTCGCACTGCATGAATGCCTGCGCGAGTGGCCTCATACGTGGTGTGCACCAGCCGTTTGGCCAAGGGACTCACTTCGCCCACGAAGTACATGCGGCTGGTGTCGCCATACCAACCGTCTTTGATCACAGCCACATCGATGTTGATGATGTCGCCATCCTTCAGGATGTCGGTAGCTGAAGGGATGCCGTGACAGACCACTGCGTTTGGAGAAATACAGGTGGTCTTGGTAAACCCGTGATAACCGACGTTGGCCGGGATCACTTTCAACTCCTTGACGATGTATTCATTGCAGATATCGTCCAGGGCTTCGGTGCTGACGCCAGCCTTCACGTAGGGTTTGATCATCGCCAGCACGCCGGCTGCCAGCCTTCCTGCGATACGCAGCTGGACGAGGTCCTCTTCGGTCTTGAAGCTAATTGCGCCACTCATCGCGAGGCCACCTGCGCTTGCAGATGAGGCGGCGAGATATCGTAGGTCTGGGCACTGAGCACAGCACCTCCTGCCGTTTCGGCACGGATCAGCATTTGGCAGATTTCACTGTAATCGAGTGTCGGGTGCAGTTCGGCAAGCATGCCGACACGCATCCAGTGTTCCGCCTGCGCGTTGATCGAGCGGCTGAGCGCCGCACTGGCAGCGCGAATGTTGGCGTGCATATGTTCGGAAATTTTGACCAGACCCATGGTTCACCTCAGATGGAATATACGAAGCATATACGTTTCATATACTCCCATTCAACCGAGGTTTTTAGTTAGCCGGGATCACAAGGGGCTGGAAGGCATTCGGAAAGGGACAGCGCAAGTTGCCCGATCGCGTCCTGATCGACCGGTGTCAGCGTGCGATAGTGCATGATGACGGCACGCTCAGCGTCGCTCAATGAAGTCAACTCCATAGGAGTTCTACGCCCTGACAGCAGGTAAAGCACATCCACTCCCTGGTGACCCAGTGCAGACAGATAATTGGAGCGCGGCATGCGCTGACCACTTTCGTACTTGCCTTGGGCATTGGCCTCTACTCCGCCGATAGCGGCAAAGTCATGCTGAGAAAGACCGAGGGCTTTTCTCTCTTCCTTCAATCTGGAGCCGAGGCTGGTCATGGGGATGCACCTGAAGCTGAGCGTCATCACTAACCATACTCTGCATCGCCCGTAATCATTGGGCTATTATCAGTATTACTGCCACCATGTAGCGCTAAGCCCGTACGATTGCGTCAAGCGTTGGTATAAGGCCATGGATCAATGCTAATCACGTCGGCGCGTAGCGTTGGCTTTCAAGGTCCGGGAAGGTCGGTGAAACCGCTGACTACCTCAGACGTCGTTTGGAGACGCTGCAATCATGAAGCTTCTGCTGTGCTGGTGCCTGGTGTCACTGTCAGGCACGCTGTTGGCGCTGATGCTGATTCGCAATGGCAAAAGCCATCCGGACCGGGAACGGCTTGATGAAGCCCCATCAGCCGTAGCGCCCCCTCCTACTCCGCCGCAAGCGTCGAATATCGCTCGCCGCCGGACTGAGCATTTGCGATAGCCATGCAGACCTGGGGTTCGTAGGCATTGAACTGGCGCAAAGCGGCCGCCAGGGCCAGGAAATCCTCGCGCTGCATTTCGTTCATGCCAGCCAACCGGGAGGTCTGCTCAGGGGTAGAGTGTGTAGCGTGTTCAAAGGACATGGGGACCGCCTTCTATTCAGATACTGGTTGGATATACAGTATTTAAATAAGGCGGTTCGCGCAAGCCTCATGACGACGAGTGGTCGCCCCCAAGTGTTTCTTCAAGCCTGAGCCAAGGTCTGTAACTGCCTCCAGTCCGCGAGGGGAATTTCTATCCCGCTCGCCAGCGATAGCGCCCGCTGCTGGTAGCGTCGATCACCCGGCAACCGCTCCTGTCCTGCCTCCAGCATCTGGCTGACCAACTCTTCGCTGCGCTGCGCAAAGCTCTGGCCACTGCCTTTGTCGGGGTCGATCACGATCAGCAACTGCCCCGTCCATGGCGTCTGAGCGCCGGGATGAGCCGACCAGTCGAATTCAAACGAAAAGTTACCGCCCGTGAGTCCGGCGGCCAGCAGCTCGACCATCATTGATAGCGCCGAGCCCTTGTACCCACCAAACGGCAGCAGTGCGCCGCCATCGAGGATTGCCTTGGGGTCCACGGTGGGTTGCCCGGCCCGATCAACCCCCATGCCTTCGGGTAACAGGCGACCTTCACGCGCCGCAATCTGCACATCACCGTTGGCGATGGCACTGGTGGCCAGGTCGAAAACGATCGGCTCGCCCCCGGCACGTGGCGCGGCGAAGGCGATCGGGTTGGTGCCGAACAACGGTTTGCGGGCGCCGTGGGGAACGACGCAGGTCATGCTATTAACCACGCTCAACGCCACAAGACCCTGCTCGGCGAACGGTTCGACGTCTGGCCACAGCGCGGCGAAGTGATGAGAGCTGCGAATCGCCAGGATCGCAATGCCAGCGCTTTTGGCCTTGGCGATCAGCAGATCCCTGGCAGCGGCCAGTGCGGGCTGGGCGAAGCCATTGGCCGCATCGACACGAATGAACGCCGGGCTGATGTCCTCAACCACCGGCACGGCTTTGCCATCGACCCAACCGCTTGCCAGTGACGAAAGATAGCCGGGAATGCGAAAGATGCCGTGGCTGTGGGAGCCGTCCCGCTGGGCACTGGCACAGTTCTGTGACAACACCTGGGCGACCTGCTCCGAGGTGCCGTGGCGCAGGAATATCTGGCGCAATACTTCGGCTAATTCGGCAAACTCAAGGGTATGGGTGTCGACGTTGTCGCGGGGTGCAGACATCTGAAAACTCCGATCTGAAGATTAAGAAACCAGCGAGCCAGCGGGGTCATTGCGCCGAATCAGGCGGGTCAATCGTCTGCACGTTGATCCAGACGCTTTTGAAAGAAGAAACGTCGATGCCCTGGGGGATAATCGTTCACCTGGCCAAACTCGCTGAAACCCAGCTGGCGATAAAACTCCGGCGCCTGGAAGTCGAAGGTGTCGAGCCAGATACCGACGCAGTTTTTCTCGCGGGCCAGGGTCTCGGCCATGTCCATCAGGCGTGATCCAAGCCCCTGCCCTCGCGCCAGCTCTGGCACAGCCAACAGCTCGATGAACATCCAGCGATAAAGCAAACTGCCGTACAAGCCACCCAGCACCTTATCGCCGTGCTCGTCGCGAATCAGCAGGGCAAACTTCTCAGCCCCGGCGTCACCGGCCTTGGAGACATTAAAGGCGCGCAACGGTGTGAGAATACCCAGATAGTCATCGTCCGTCGGGTTAGCAGTCACTTCGATACGCATCTTCATCCATTACCTCGGAGCCGTTGAGAAAGAATGGCAGTTTAATCACAGATGGCGATCGGGATGCCACTGCCCTCCTTCGTTAACGCGAATAGACCGCTATTACCGAAAAATACCCGAATGCATTGATATTCAATAGCCATACCTGTTCTCCCCGACTGACGTGCGCAGTAGAATGTTCCTACAGCCGGAGAGCCAATGAGCGACCGTATCCTCAGCGAAGCAGAACACGACGCCGTCACCGATGCCGCAGCGCATTGGTGCATGCGCCTGCACGCCAGTGACTGTACGGCCGAAGAACGCCAGGCGTTCGAACGGTGGCGTGAGGATCACCCTCTGCACGCGTTCGAGTTCGAGGCGATGCTGGAAATCTGGGATGCATCCGAGCAGATCGTGCCCGTCAATCCGGCGCCAGCGCACAATGTGGTAGACCTGAAGCACAGCCCCAGCAGGGTTACAGGCCGCAAGCGCCACTACGCCGTCGCAGCGGCCATCGCGGTGTTGGCGCTGCCCATTGCGGGCTTTGTGGGCTGGAATCAAGGCTGGATTCCCAACAGTTACGACACCTACGAAGCCAAGGACGCCACACGCCTGGTCACCATGGCCGATGGCAGCCGCGTCGAACTCAACCTCGGCACCGAACTGAGCTTTGCCAATTACAAGGACCGGCGCAGCGTAGTACTGGAAAAGGGCGAGGCGTTTTTCGAAGTCAGCCATGACAGCCAGCACCCGTTCGTGGTCAATGCCGGCCAAGGCAGCATCAAAGTCACGGGGACCAAATTCAACGTCTGGATGTACCAGGACCAGGTCAAAGTGATGCTGGTTGAAGGGTCTGTCCAGGTCCTCAGCGACACCCGCACGCCCAACCGCGCCTACCGCCTCGAACCCGGCATGCAGGCCAGTTACAAAGGCGGCGACGGGGCACTGCAGATCAGTGAAACCTATGCCAATGACAGCAGCCTGACCTGGCGCAACGGCAAGCTGGTGCTCAACGACTTGCCGTTGAGTCAGGCTCTGCCACTGATCAACCGCTATTTGCCGCAGCCGATCCTGTTGGCCGATAAAGCCACCGGCGCCATGCGTCTGGGCGGCAGCTACAACACCCGCGACATTACTGGGCTGCTGACATCACTTCCGAAAGTGCTGCCCGTGACTGTGTCCAGAAACCAGGATGGCAATCCGGTGATCAACCGTCGTCTGAGTGGTTCGCCCAAAGGGTAAAACACTTCGCCCCCCCTGTTGGGCTGCGTTCGGCAGTGTGTCAGGCAGGCCGCTTTCGCAGCCCTCGTAACCTCGGACAGCTCCTACAAAACCGTGGCGTATCTGTGAACTGTAGGAGCTGCCGAAGGCTGCGAACAGCGGTGCGTCAGGCGGACAGCTCCTGCAAAACCGTGCCGTATCTATGAACTGTAGGAGCTGCCGAAGGCTGCGAACGGCAGTGTGCCAGGCAGACCGCTTTCGCAGCCCTCGTAACCTCGGACAGCTCCTGCAAAACCGTGATGTGTCTTTCGCCCTACTGCTCCCGAATCACCTGCACCTTGTACGCAGGATCAGCCTCGATCTGTTGCTGGGTAAAGGGCAGCACTGTCCATTGCTTCGCCGAAAACGCCTGGGTCTGGTCGCGTCGATGGGTTGAGCCCGCTTCGGTCGACTGCGAAGGCGCCAGCAACCCTATGGCCTGCGGCCCTTGCTGATCGAAGCTGACCACTTGCAGGTAGCTGGTGCCGCTAACCACTTCACGCTTGCCATCGTTGCGCGGTATCACCTGCATGGCGTTGTAAATGCCCAGCGTACCCGGCCCGCCATGAATCGGTGTCTGCTCGGTGCCTGAGCCGGAGACCTGGATATCACCCCAGCGGGCGGTATCGGGCAGCCCTGCCTTGCTCCACTGCTCTGCCGACGCCAGCAATGCTTCGTGCAACACCTTGCTGACCTCGGGCTGGTGCACGTCGAGCCCTCTTGGGGTGTGGAACGGGTTGGCAGAATCGAACGCTATGCGCCATGCCCCCTGCACTTTTTGCAGCGCCTTGGCGATGTTCTGGAAATGAACAAAGCCCGGCCCGGCATCCAGATTGGCGGAGCGATCCCACTGGCTGAGGCTCAGGCAGACGCTCTTGACTGTGGTGGCATCTTCCCCGGTATAACCCGCGCAATACTGCAGCAGGTCATCCAGCAAACCGCCGGACTCGGCCAGATACACCCGGTTGTCCATGACCATGGCCTGCAGATCGGCAACGCTGGTTTTGCCAGACTGCTGCAGCGTGCCCAAGCGCTCGACGGCGAAGCGAGCTCGCGGTCCCAGTGGCAACGCTTCACGACTGATGAGTGGCGAATATCCGGTCAGCGGCTGAGCCGGGTTGGTCATCCATGCCGAATCATTGGAGTTCTGCACAAAGTCGCGACGTGACAGGCTCGGGAGCGACGACGCCGGGAAAATCCCCGTTTGTGCCGCAGACTTGTCGGAGTCCCAGGCGCAGGCCATACGCGAGCCATCGAGCACGATCAATTCCTGCCCGGCAGCGGGGTCGCTGCAACGCGCAAGTTTGGCGGTGCTGACATTTGGCACCACCGAGTAATTCATGTACAGCGCCTGCCCCTTGTCATCCACAGCGACCGTGTTGACCCAGGGTATGCCCTGGATTTTCTGCAAGGAGGTTTTCAATGCCGCGAGGCTGTCGGCGTGATTCATTGCGTACCACTGCTGCCAGACCCGATCGTTATCCAGGTTGGCGTCGCGCAGGCTGTAGGCGTATTCGTGATTCCAGTCCAGCTTGCCCGGCCACTGAACCACAGGGCCAAACACCGAGCTGTAGACCTCCCGGGTTTGCTGTTGGGGCTGGCCATCCTTGCCGGTTACGGTGACCGAGACCGTGGTTTTCTCAAGCGGTCGTGATCGGCCATCGAGCAGGTAGCGGGTCGGGTCCTGAGGGTCGAGCTTGAGCTGGAACAACGTGAAATGCCTGGACGTATCCACCGTGTGTGTCCAAGCCAGATGCTGGTTGAAGCCGATGTTAACCAGGGGCAAACCGGGCAATGAAGCGCCCATGACGTCGAGCTTGCCGGGAATGGTCAGGTGCATCTGGTAAAAACGCATGCCGCCGACCCATGGAAAGTGCGGGTTGGCGAGCAGCAGGCCACGACCGTTGGCGGATCGGTCACCGCCAATCGCCACTGCATTGCTGCCGCGCTCCAGAGCGAAATCCTTCATGTGTGCGGCGGCGACCTGGAAGGCTTGGGCCTGGGAATGCTCAATAGCCGCACTGTTGACCGGTGGCGTCGCGCCCACCAGCGCTTCGGCAAACTGCCCCGCGCCGCCTTCGGCCAGCAAACGCCGGGTCAGCCTGACAATATCGCCCGTGGTGATCGGCCTCAGCCACTGGGCCTGCAGGCATCGCGCAGCGCCCTGCGCCTGACGGAATTCATCCAGCGAGCGATTGAACCCGGCCACATAGCCTTCCACCAGCTGACGTACCTGCGGCGTTTGCGCCTGCCAGAACCGATCCACGTCTTGGGGGGTGTTCAGCCAGTTGAAGAACAGATCGCTGGTCAGGTTGTTGCGCTGTTCAAGGGTCGTCTGCTCGGGCCCGAAATAACGCGAGCGTTGACCGTTTACCGTGACGACTTCATTGGCCAGCAGGCACAGGTTGTCCTGTGCGTAGGCGTAGCCGATGCCATAACCCAACCCGCGTTCATTTTGTGCGCGGATGTGCGGCACGCCATAAGTGGTTCTTCGAATCTCGGCGCTGGCCAGGGACGATGGCGCTTGTGCATGGGCGGTGACACCGAGGCCACACAACAGCCCCGCAAGGCAAAACTGCGGCATGCGCTTGAACTTGATCACTCTGACTCCTGATGGCTCGTCTGCACAGATGTAACCTCAACAGACCGTGGAAGGGTTTACGCTCACCATAAGACGAAGACTGGGCGGGAAATTTAGCCATCGGCGCAGTGCCTGTAGGAGATTCCCCGTCGTCCGGACACCGCGCTGTCGCGCAGCAAACATGAGATCTGTGGGAGCGAGCTTGCTCGCGAAGGCGGTATCAAGGATTAGATAGATGCTTGAGAGCACCGGCCTCTTCGCGAGCAAGGTGGAGCGCCACCCCGGTCGCTCCCACAAAAAATCGTCTTTAAATCAAAAAATTATTTTTGATGAAAGCGAATCATTCGCGAAGGCGGCATTGCAATCGATCAACAAGCGTCGGATGTACCGGCCTTTTCGCGAATGCCTTGTGCGTCCTGGGCAGGCTCGCAGGTCAACATAAAAATTGCCTCAGCGCGCTTGAGAAGGCAGCGATCACACGCCACGAATAATTTTTTTCGTTTAAAGATGAGGATTTCCGGCGCTCATACGTCTTACTAAGTGAGGCAAGTATTTTTAAGAGGCCTGAAAAGGAATTTTGCGCATGTTCAATCGTCAAGCCACCACCACCCGAACGATGTTGCGCCAGTCAGCCATTGCTGCCCAAGCGCAGGCGCCTGCGGCTGATAACGAGCGACAAGGTAATGAACCCATCCGCAAGCTGCTCAAAAGCTTCGGTCTGCGCACCAGCCTGGTTCGCCTGAAAGTGCTGGACGCGTTGGTGACCGCCACCCATGAAGGTCAGCCACTGGGCGTGCGTGGGGTTCATAGCCAGCTGCTCAAGCTGGATATTCCGCTGTCGTTTCTCAGTGTGCGCGAGGTGCTCAAGCGCCTGTGCGATGAGGGTGTCATTGCGCTGAACGCGGATAAAAGCTACAGCCTGCACCCTCAGGCCGTGCAGAAACTCAATGAGCCGGGCGAATCAACTGAGTGATCGCCCGGCAGCATCCGTCTCAGTGTTTGACCTTGCGGCGCATGATGCCGTTGATGACCACGACCAGCACGGCCACGGCAATCGCGATGTACTGGAAGGTCTTCTCGGTGATCACGCCTGTGTTCTGCAGATGCGACAAGCCCAACATGATCGCCAGCACCGCCAGGGCAATCAGGAGCGAATAGATCAAACGTTGCTTATTGGTCATTACCGTTTTCCTGAATTCTTCGTCGACAGCATTCATTGTTCACAAATGCGCGCCTATCTTACGCGCAACGGCTGTCACTGACAGCCGCACCTGCGTATCTGCAACGGGCTTATTGTCCTGCCGAGCACATCCAGACAACGCCGGATAAATCCCTCGTGGTTTAATGTCGCCCTTCAAACGTCGCTCCAGCGGCGCTTTTGTGTTTAACAAGGAGTCAGACATGCCTGGTGAAGGCAGCCTGTTACAGGCCGCAGTCGTATTTTTGTTCGCCGCCGTTCTGGCCGTGCCATTGGCCAAACGGCTGCAATTGGGCGCAGTGATCGGTTACCTGTTTGCCGGTGTGATCATCGGTCCTTCAGTGCTGGGCCTGATCGGCAACCCGGACAGCGTCAGTCATATCTCGGAACTGGGCGTTGTCCTGTTGCTGTTTATCATCGGCCTGGAGCTTTCGCCTAAACGTTTATGGGTGATGCGCAAGGCCGTGTTCGGCGTCGGCATGGCCCAGGTGCTGCTGACCGGACTGGTGATTGGCGCCGTTGCCCTGCTGGCTTTCGGCCAATCCTTGAATACCGCCGTGGTGCTGGGCCTTGGGCTGGCGCTGTCGTCCACGGCCTTCGGCCTGCAAAGCCTGGCTGAACGCAAAGAATTGAACAGCCCGCACGGGCGGCTGGCCTTTGCGATTCTGCTGTTCCAGGACATTGCTGCCATCCCTCTGATTGCCATGGTGCCGCTGCTCGCGGGCGCCGATCACAACCTTAGCGCCAGCGACGGCATGACCCATGGCCTGGAAGTACTCGGGGTGATTGCCATTGTGGTGGTGGGTGGGCGTTATCTGCTGCGCCCGGTGTTTCGCGTTGTGGCCAAGACCAAAATCCAGGAAGTGTCCACCGCCACTGCCCTGCTGGTGGTGATCGGCACCGCTTGGCTGATGGACCTGGTGGGCGTCTCCATGGCCCTCGGGGCCTTCCTCGCCGGTTTACTGCTGGCCGACTCGGAGTACCGCCACGAACTGGAGTCGCAGATCGAACCCTTCAAAGGTTTGCTGCTGGGCTTGTTTTTCATGAGCGTCGGCATGGGCGCCAACCTCAGCCTGCTCCTCAGCGAACCACTGGTGGTGCTGGGCCTGACCGTGCTGCTGATCCTGATCAAGCTGCCGCTGCTGTTTGTGGTCGGTCGACTGGCCGGAGGGCTTGGAAAGGAGAGCGCCCTGCGTCTGGGCATTGTGCTGGCCGCCGGGGGTGAATTCGCCTTCGTGGTGTTCAAGATCGGCAGCGAGCAAGGCCTGTTCGACGCTCGCCTCTACGACACCCTGGTGCTGACCATCACCCTGTCCATGGCCATGACGCCTCTGCTGCTGCTGGCGGTTGGGTACCTGTTCAAACCCAAACCGGTGAACATCGAAATCCCGGACGAGTACCGCGACATCAACACCGACGCGCCCCGTGTGGTGATCGCTGGCATGGGTCGCATGGGGCAGATCGTCGCGCGGATCCTGCGCGCACAAAACGTCCCTTTTGTCGCCTTGGACACCGCCGTGGAGTCCATCGAGTTCTCCCGCAGTTTCGGCAATGTCCCGGTGTTCTACGGTGACCCGCTACGACCGGAAATCCTGCGTGCGGCCAAGGTGGAACAGGCGGAGTTTTTCATCATTGCCACCGACGACCCTGACATCAACATCAAGACCGCCGAGCTGGTGCGCAAGCTGTACCCGAACATGAAAATCATCGCCCGGGCCCGTAACCGGCAGCACGTCCATCGTCTGATTGACGTTGGCGCGCAGGCGGTGCGTGAAACCTTCCATTCGAGCCTGGAGATGAGCCGCAAAACCCTGATCGGCCTGGGCTTGAGCCAGAGCCAGGCGGACGCGCGCATCGACCGCTTCAAGCGCCACGACGAACAGGTCCTGGCCGCACAGCATCTGGTTTACGACGATGCCGCCAAAGTCCTGCAGACCGCGCGGGAAGCCCGCAAAGAACTGGCGCAGCTGTTCGAGGCTGACCGGCTTGAAGAGGAAGCGGTGAAAGATTGAGGTGGGTTGAGTCGCCTTGATCCCATGTGGGAGCGAATTCATTCGCGAAGACGGATGTACAGGAGACACATATCGGTTGAATGTACCGGCCCCTTCGCGAATGAATTCGCTCCCACCTTTAGGCTGCGGGGTGTCAGGCAGGTCGTATTTGCTGCCCTTCGCGGCTAATACGGAACGCCGCCCGGTTGCTTCCACGGTTAAGCCAATAACCCGAAGGCAGCTAATAACCTGTGGGAGCGAATTCATTCGCGAAGACGGATGTACAGACGACGCATATCGTCTGAATGTACCGGCCCCTTCGCGAATGAATTCGCTCCCACCTTTAAGCTGCGGGGTGTCAGGCAGGTCGTATTTGCTGCCCTTCGCGGCTAATACGGAACGCCGCCCGGTTGCTTCCACGGTTAAGCCAATAACCCGAAGGCAGCTAACAACCTGTGGGAGCGAATTCATTCGCGAAGACGGATGTACAGGCGACGCATATCGTCTGAATGTACTGGCCCCTTCGCGAATGAATTCGACTCTCATCAAACATGAAATAACTATCTGAATTGGAATGCTTTTCTGTGGGTGGACCTCCACCTTACGCATAAGGCCCATCCCAATACCGTCCGTGCATCCCAAGCTTTTTCTTCAACCTGGTCGGCAAACGGTGCTCTTGCTTGCTGAGCTTATACGCCAGCAACTTCGCTGCGTTGCGCACGAACGACAGCGGCCACAGGAGGATGCGACGGCGGCCGAGGAATTCCAGTTCAGATTTGACGTAGCGCATGCCCTCCCCGGCGACGCCGCCAAAGGCTGCATAAATCCAGGCTTCGCGAGACTGGAAAACGCCAATATCGAAGTAGCGGCGAAACTCTTCAGCGATGCTGTAGTTGTGGGAATGACGGCAGACCGCAGAGCCCTCGTAGGCCACCTTCCAGCCGTCCAGGAGCATTTTGGCGGTGACGTACATGTCTTCGGAAAGGATCACGTGGGGCGGAAAGCCACCCACGGCCAGCAACGCTTCGCGACGGTAAGCGGCAAAGGAGTTGGACATAAAGGGGGTCTTGATCCCCAGGACCGGCGCGTCTTCCAGTGTCTTGATCTGGGAAACCGGCGGGTAGTTGAACATTCGTGCGTGCTGGGCCAGCAGGCTGGCGTCCTTGTGCGGCAGCTGCCGCCCGCACACTGCACCGATACGCGGGTCAGCGAACGGCAGCAGAATATTGGCAATGGCCTGGATGTCCTCGACATACGCGTCCTGAGTCATGAACACATAGACGTCATAGTCAGGATTGAAATCCACCATCATTTGCCGCGTGCCGCCGTGGTTGAAATCCTTGCTGTCTATACGCGTCACGTTCTCGCAGCGCGAGCGGGCCAGCTCCAGGGTGCCGTCGCTGGAGCTGGAGTCGACGATCAGCGTGTCGAATGCTGCGGTCTGGGTGGCCAGGGAATCCAGCAGCCGCTGTAAATCCTTGCGCCCGTTGTAGGTCGGAATGACACACGCCACTCTCAAGTTCGCCATAACAAAACTCCAGGGCTAAAACCGGATGCCCAATCTGTCAGCGACCTTGAGGGTAGCTCATGCCTTGAGGGACCACCATGCGGGGATTACCCGAGCACCTCGCTCAGGGGAATGAAGTTGACCCAGCCGC
Source organism: Paucimonas lemoignei (assembly GCA_900475325.1). Taxonomy (GTDB): domain Bacteria; phylum Pseudomonadota; class Gammaproteobacteria; order Pseudomonadales; family Pseudomonadaceae; genus Aquipseudomonas. Next base: position 2,320,897 of record LS483371.1, on the reverse strand, counting down.
CTTCTTCCACGGTGCTGTGCTCGCGCACCTCAATCAGCCCGTCAGCCCACGCGGCACTGCGCAAAACTCCCGAACTCTGGTTCTTGTAAAACACCGCGCGGCCCTGTTCAAGACGCCCGCGCAAGTACTCCCGGCGATTGCCCGGCCTGGTCCAGGCGAAACCTGCAGGCACGGGAAATTGCAGCGGCGTGACATCAGCCACACCTTGACGACGCAGCAGGTAAGGCCGCGCCAGCAGGGCGAAAGTCACCAACGTCGAGGCCGGATTACCCGGCAGGCCGATGACCGGCACGCCCCGGAAATGCCCAAAGGTCAGAGGTTTGCCGGGTTTGATCGCCAGCTTCCACAGCGCCAGCTCCCCCTCTTCGCGCAGGGCGTGGCCTAGAAAATCAGCTTCGCCCACGGACACACCACCGGTGGACAGAATCAGGTCCACGTCATTGAGCGAGCCCAGCGCTGCACGGGTTTTTTCCAGATCGTCAGGCAGAATCCCGGCGTCCACCACCTCGCACTCCAGACGCTTGAGCCAACTGCACAGTAATACCCGATTGCTGTTGTAAATCTGCCCCGGCCCCAGCGGGTTTCCTGGCTCGATGAGTTCGTCTCCCGTGGACAGCACCGCCACCCGGACCCGGCGCACGACCTGCACAGAAGCCAGCCCGAGGGAGGCAGCCAGCCCCAGTTCGATGGGACCCAGGCGCGTACCGGCCGCCAGCACCTTGTCGCCGGTGCGGGTTTCCTGACCTTGTGGCCGAATGTTCTGGCCCGGCTGCATGGCTTCGATGAAGCGCACGCGCTGGTCGCCCTCGACCTCGGCGTTTTCCTGCATCTCGACGCAATCGGCCCCCTCGGGCACCGGAGCGCCGGTAAAAATACGCGCGCAGGTGCCTGGCTCCAACGGCTGCGGCGCTTGACCGGCGAAAATCCGCTGACTGACGCGAAGGGGCTCACCGGTCCAGTCAGCCCGGCGCAGCGCGTAACCGTCCATGGCACTGTTGGGCCATGGCGGCAGATCCAAGGTCGCCACCATGTCCTGGGCCAGTACTCGCCCCTGAGCCTGGGCCAGCGGCACGGTTTCGCACTCACGGATCGGCGCAGCCTCGGCCATCTCCAGCAGGCGAGCCAGCGCCTCTTCAACCGGCATCAAGGGCTTGTTCATCGCGGGCTCACCCACGGGTTGCGCAGGGCTCGGCCTGCTTGAGGTGAGGCACGAAATTACAAGGCCGAAAACGCGAGTCCAGTTGCTGGGCGAGAATGCCGTCCCAGCCGGTGCGCACGGCATTGGTCGAGCCGGGCAGGCAGCACACCAGCGTGCCGTTGGCCAGGCCAGCCAAGGCGCGGGATTGAATGGTCGAGGTGCCGATGTCCGGTACCGAGATCTGGCGGAACAATTCGCCGAAGCCGTCGACTTGCTTGTCCAGCAGGCAAGCCACGGCTTCAGGGGTACTGTCGCGACCGGTAAAACCCGTGCCGCCGGTGATCAACACCACCTGCACTTCGTCGTCGGCAATCCAGCCCGCCACTTTGGCGCGGATTTTATACAGGTCATCCTTGAGCAGGACGCGCTCGATCAGGCTGTGGCCCGCTTCGGTGAGGCGGTCGACGAACATCTGGCCGGAGGTATCGGTCTCCCGGGTGCGGGTGTCACTGACGGTCAAAACAGCAATATTCAAGGGTACAAAGGGGGTGTCGGCCTTGGCTTTCATCAGCTCAATCCAGTTGTAGGGGGAACAGGCCGGTGTTATATCACAGCACTCCTTTTCTCTGCTTTGGTTGAGTCCGTCATGCCTGCTCCAATCTCCCTTCCCTCTTGTTCCATCCTGCTGCTGGCCGGTGGGCAGGGTCAACGCATGGGTGGGCGGGACAAAGGGTTGATTGACTGGCGGGGCGAGCCGTTGATTCAGCATCTGCATCGTTTGACTCGCCCACTGACCAACGACCTGATCATCTCCTGCAACCGGAACCTGGAACAGTACGCGCCCTACGCCGACCAGTTGGTCCAGGACGGTAACGCCGAATTCAACGGCCCGTTCGCCGGGATCCGCGCCGCCCTGCCCCTGGCCAGGCATGCTCACCTGCTGGTTTTACCCTGCGATGTGCCGCTGATCGACCTTTCACTGCTGGATGAGCTGCGTCAAACCGTGCAGCAACATCCCGAGCAACCGGTCATGGTCAGGAGCGGCGAACACTGGCAACCGCTGTTATGCGTGATTCCCACCTGCCACGCAGTTGCCTTCGAGGCAGCCTGGCAGAGCGGCGAGCGCAGCCCGCGACGAATCATGGAAAAGCTCGGCGCCGTAGCGGTCAACTGCGCCGCCGACGATCCTCGCCTGGCCAATCTCAATACCCCGCAACTCCTGACTCAGATCACCGGTTGAACGCTTGAGGGGCACTACGACTAAGCTTTCATGGAACTTGCACAGCGCTTGTACGTCTGAACGTCAGTTAACCAAGAATCCATCTGGAGACACAGTAATGAAACAACGGACCCTTCCCGCTGCATTTTTGCTTGCACTGGGCCTCGCCTCCCTCGCTGGCTGTGCTTCGCCAACTGTGATCACCCTGACCGACGGCCGGGAAATCCAGGCAGTCGACACGCCTAAATATGACGAAGATTCGGGTTTCTACGAGTTCAAGCAACTTGATGGCAAAGAGACTCGCGTTAACAAGGATCAGGTACGTACCGTCAAGGATCTCTGATCATTCGTGACGAAGTAGACGTAAAAAAACCCGCTGATGGCGGGTTTTTTATGGGCTGCGCAAAGCTGCTGATCACCAGTCCAGGCGGATCTCGCTCTGGAATTCTCGAGGTTCACCCGTCAGCGGGTCAATAAAGCGCAGACCCTGCGCGAGCAACTTCAGCGGCTTGGCGTAATCGTCAACGGCGTCTTTGATCACGTGAGGATAGAAAGGGTCATTGCAAATCGCAGCACCTAACGCGGCCATGTGCACACGCAACTGATGTTTCTTGCCCGTTACCGGGCTCAGACCGTAGCGCCACAGATCGCCGTTGCGCTCGCACACCTCGATGGCGGTCTCGGTATTGCTGACGCCCGGGCCTTCCTGCATACGAAAAAACGGTTCGCCCTCCACCAGGCGACTTTTGTGCACCCGGGGGAAGCTGACATCGGGCAACGCGGCGGCGATCGCTTCATAACGCTTGTCGATTTTGCGGGTCGGGAACAGTGCCTGATAGGCCGAACGCGACGCGCGATTGGCCGAAAACAACACCAGCCCGGCAGTATGCCGATCAATGCGATGCAAGGGCACCAGATCAGGGTTATCCAGACGGCGGATCAATCTGCGCAACAGGGTCTGTTCGACGTATTCTCCTGCGGGGGTTACGGGCAGGAAGTGCGGCTTGTCAGCGACCACCAAGTGCTCGTCGGCATAGAGGATCGATTCCAGTACCGGGATCGGCGTCTCATTCGGGACTTCCCGAAAGTAGTGAATTCGCAACCCTTCCTTGTAGGCCAACTGCGCATCAATGGGGGTGCCCGTGCCGTCGAGCACCCGACCTCGATTTATTCGGTCCAGCCACTGTTCACGGCTGACGGCACTGAAGTGCGCGGACAGGCAATCCAGTACCGTCGCCCAATGACCGGGTGGCAAATACAAAGTGCTGGCCTGAAGGTTGGCTGCGGAAAATACGGCGTCGGACATGCAGAAGCTCTTGGGTGAAAGGCGCGTGGGTGACAAGCGCGGGTAACGAACGCGGCATTATCACCCAGGAATCTTTTAACCACTACTTGTTGCCCGGCAGGATCAGATCACGCCGCAGGCCACTCGATCACCGCCACCGCCCAGCGGCTTGGGCATGTCCGAATGGTTGTCGCTACCGGCATGGACCATCAGCGCATGGCCTTTGAGATCCTTGAGGCTTTTCAGGCGCGGCGCCAACACGGGGTAATGAGCCATGCCGTCAGCGGTCACGTAGATCGCAGGCAAGTCACCCAAGTGCCCGTCCGCATAGGGGCCCAGGTGTTTGCCGGTTTTCTTCGGATCCCAATGCCCGCCCGCCGCCTGAGCGGCGATCTTGACGCCGTCTTTGGTCGCGGCTTCACAGCTGGCGTTTTCGTGAACATGGAAGCCGTGGACACCGGCTGGCAGGGATTTGAGGTTAGGCGTGAACAGTAAACCGTAGGCGGTTTCGCTGATGATAACTTCGCCAATCGGCTGAGGTGCTTCTGTCGTGCTGACCAGATTCATGGGCACCGACAGCGTATCGGCAACGGCACTGTTGAGGGAAAAAGCGCCGATCAGGCCAAGCCAGAGATAAGGTTTCATCATTCGTCCATTTGCTGAGAAATTTGCAAGGCAGGCAAGACACCACCTGCCAGATGAAGGGTGGTACCTAATGTTCTACCCTTGCGCCTGAGCAAAGTTCCTTTGGAAGATGCTACTGGTTTTTGCCGGGGTCTCCTGCGGGCCCGATTCGACCCCTCACCTGAGAAAAGCCACCATCTGATTCTGGTCAAACGGCCAGTCCAGCTCTTCGCCCGTATCAACCCGGCGCAACACCGGAATACGCAATCCGTATTGCTCCACCATCGCTTCGCTATCGCCAATGTCCACCAGCTCGACCAGCAAACCGTGCTCAACCAGCGGTAATAATTCGGCTTCGGCAATTTCACACAGGTGGCAACCCAAGGTGCCGAACAACTGGCATTCAGGTGGCATGGCAGTGACCTCAACGGCGGGAACGGGCTTCCAGTTTAGGCCCGGCCAGCCGCACCGTCGATTGGCTCAATCCAGATTTTGCGGCAGCACCCGCCATTCCGGCTGCTTGAAGGCTTTGTCTGCACCCGACATCTTCACCGAGATACGGTCAAGGATGGATTCAGCTGTGTATTTGGTGGTTGTGGTGCTGATCGCGATGAACAGCAAGCCGACCACCACCGCCGCCGAAGGAATTCTGCCCGGGCGGAAGTTTTCCAGGCCCAGCAGAAACACACAGGCTCCCAGTGAGCCCAGTAATGCGCCGGCGACGGCTTCGGGCAAAGGGTGAATATAGGGCGCCACGCAATACACGCTGAACACCCAGCCCAGCGTCAACCCCAGCAACGCCGCTGGCCAGCGCAACCCGGCATGGACCTGCCGGGCAAGCAGGCTCAGACCTACCGTCAACACCAGGCAGGTATTCATGGCGTGACCACTGAGCACGTAAATGCCAAGGCCCTCCATGGCGACGCCCCAGCCCTTGAACAGAATCTTGCTGGCGACCACCAGCGAATAGACCACAAACAAAGTGGCCATCCACAGCAACGCCGAACGACGCGAACGGCTCAGCCATAGCCAGCCGGTGATCACCAGTGCCGCAGGCAGCATCACCGTGATCCCGCCATACGGGGTGAGCATGATGGCAAGTTTCAAATCCACGCGTTTCCCCAGACAACCAATGAGTGATGGATATCAGTGCGCACGTTCCAGGGTGGTGGGAGCGGCACGATAGTGTCGACGAGCGAAGGCGTTGGCCCGGTCCAGAACCGGTTTTTCAAAGCAGCGATAACCCACCCAGCCGTAGCAGAGCACGGCGGTCATCATCAGCGTGGCGAAGAGCACATTGTCCAGCAAGGTGTCGGGCCTGCTGCCCACCCATTGCCATACGCGCCCGATAACACCCAACACCAACAGGTGCGAGAGGTAAACGGTATAGGACATGTCCCCCGTCGCCACCAGCGGGCCAGGTATCGAAACATGCTTGCGGCGTTCGAGCAGGGCCAGGGCAAACACGATGACGCCGAATACTGCGCCCACTGCAAGCATCCGCCCCAGGCCATGGCCTTCGAATAGACGCAACAGTGCGATCAGGGGGATACCGCCCAGCAACGCTACCGCCAGCAGAGCCCAGACGGCGGGCGTCGGGATCCGCGCGCTGTGGCGGGAATAAAACAGCAGAGCCAACGCCACACCGGCGATGAACTCCAACGCGTAGGGGTGGAGAATGATTTGCAGAGCTGGAGAATAGACCTGCCAGTCGGCAAATGCATTAAACAGCAGCAAAATCAGCGCCCATCCTGCCAGCATCCAGGGCAGACGGCGCTCCCTGAACAGCAGCAACGCGCTGAACACCAGGTAAAACCACAGCTCGAACACCAACGACCAGGCAACCATCACCAGCAACACTTTTTCGCTGGGCAGCAGCAGGAACGACAGTCCGATATTCGACGAGCCATGGCCGCTGTTGACCATGCCGGGCTGCACCAGAAACACGCCCAGCGTGATGAAAAAATACAACCAGTACGTCGGATAGATCCGTGACACACGGTTAAAGACAAAGCGCTTGGCTTCGATGACGCTCTGAAAACGCCCGCGGCTGACGATGACCATCACAAAGCCGCTGATGACAAAGAACAGATCCACGCCCAACTGGAAGAAATCCAGCCACGCGGGAAGCAGCAGATCGCCGCCTGAGAACTTCAGTTCCACGGATGTCATGTGAAACAGCACGACGCCCAGCACTGCCACGCCCCTGAGCCCTTGCAGGGAATATAGCCGCTCCATGTCACCCTCCCCCCATGACTGAACACCCACGTATGGAGGTGACAGTACTGCCATGAATAGCCAGGTCACTTGATAGCGCCAGCCCGGTTGTGCCTACAGCATAGCCAAGTCCAGGGTTGAAGAAAGCACCGGATGGCAAACCTGAAACCCGCGATGGGCCAGGCGCACGGCGCGACAGGTCGGGGGAAATCATGGACACTCTGCCCTTGCCTCGCGAGGCAAGCTCCTGCTCGGCGCACGGCTTAACGCCGTGCACCAACAAATTGCAGCACCCTGGCGTGTAGTATCGACGTCGATCGCCTGATGGTTTTGATGTTGCAATTCAAATGAACCTTCGGCAATCCACCAGACTCGAAAGCCTCATACGTACTTAATGGAGAGACACATGGCCCGCCAAACAGCACAGAATGCCCAGGAAATATTGATGGCTGACTTCCAGGTTCTGGTCGCAGACACGGAAAAACTGCTTGAGCACACCGCTTCACTGGCGGGTGAGCAGGCAGATGAACTGCGCGGCCAGATCAATGAAAGCCTGCTGCGTGCACGTGAAACCCTGAAACTGACCGAAGAATCACTTCGTGAACGTGGCCGGGCTGCTGTTGTGGCAACCGAGGACTACGTCCAGACCAATCCATGGCAATCAGTAGGCATCGCCGCTGGCGTTGGCTTTCTGATCGGCCTGCTGGCTACAAGGCGCTAACGACTATGGCTCTGGGAACGGAATCCGGTCCGGCTGCGGACCAGACCTCATCACCGCGACGTCTTGGCGCCGCATTCCTCGGCTTGCTGCACAGCCATGTCGAGTTGTTCGGCATTGAGTTGCAAGAGCAGAAAGCCCGCACCTTGAGCCTGTTGTTATTCGCGGGCCTGGCGCTGGTCTTTGCCCTGCTCTTGTTGACCGGGTTGTCAGCGTTGCTGCTGATCGTATTGTGGGACAGCTATCGCCTGGCCGGCATCGTCGGTCTGTGTGTGTTCTATACGCTGGCTGCCCTGTTTTGCGCCCTGCGCTTGAAAGCCGCCATCTTTGACGAGTCGTCGCCGTTCAATGCGACCCTTGAAGAGCTGGCCAACGACCGTGAGCGACTGATGCCATGAGCCTGCCTGAATCCCACCAGAAACACTCGCGTCGTGAACTGCGCAAGGCGTTGATCCGCCTGCGCATGGAGATGCATCGTCAGGAAATCCGCCAGGAGTCGTCCAATCTGATGCACCCGCTGCGTCGGGTACGCGGAATGACACAAGACTGGCAAGGCACGCTGGGTATCAAACATGCGCCACTCTGGGGCATGGGCGTGGTCACCCTGCTGGGCTTTTTGAGCGGCAAAGGTGCAAAGGGTCGTCGTACTGGCGGCTTTACCCGGATGGTCAAACTGGGCGTCAGCCTGTTGCCGATTATTCGTCTGGCATTGCAAGGTCCTGCCAACAAGCGCTAATGGCCATTGGCTGCATTCTTGCAAGCCACACTCCCTACCGTAATGCGTCGACTGCTTCAGGTTTACAACTGAAGCAGTCGATAACGCGTGCTCGAACGCTTTTATTACCGATTTTCTCTGAGGAGGCCATGTGATCGATGGGCAACCACTTGCCTGCTTTCAGCCATTCATCGATACCGCTACTGGCCGTATTGCCGGAGTTGAAGCATTAGGACGCCTGCGTCAGGACGACGGAAGACTGCAATCGGTAGGCCCGCTGTTTGCTGACCCCAAAAGCCCCGCCACGGCCCTGCGACGCCTGGACCGCAGTATCCGCGACGACGCGTTGAGCCGCCTGCATGAGGCTCCCAAGGATTGGTTCCTCAGCCTGAACATTTCTCCGCGCTGGATCAGCCAGCTGCGCCCAGGACAACCGCTTCCCAGCCTCAAGCAACTCAAACGTCACGGTGTTGAAGCCAGTCGCGTGGTGTTCGAGATCACTGAGTTAAGTGGTAACAGCGAACGCCTGGCTGAAGTCGTAGGCCGTTATCGCGAAGCCGGCGCACGGATCGCCATTGACGATTTTGGTGCAGGCTATTCGCAACTGGATCGGGTGCTGGCGCTACAACCTGACATCCTCAAGCTCGACATGCGCCTGTTCCAGGCTGCAGCAAAAGGCGGCCCGAGCAGTGACATTGTCAGAGCACTGGCGCAAATGGCAGAAAAAACCGGCTGCTGGATCATCGCCGAGGGCGTTGAAACAGAAGCCGAACTGCACTTCGCCCTCGAGTGTGGCTCACGCTATGTGCAGGGCTTCCTGTTCGCTCAGGGTGAGCGGGATTTTTTCGACACCGATGCATTTGTGGACCAGTTCGCACAGCTGCGCGACCGCTACGTGCAACGCAAACTGGCAGAGCGCGCCCGAGTGATGGACCTGCGCCAACAACTGGCCGTGTTGATGACGACTCTGCAACGCTGGGACAAAAGCCAGTGCTCTATCGACCAGCTTCCCAAGCTCAACGACTACCCCTGGCTGCTGCGTTTCTATCAATGCGACCGCCATGGCACGCAGCTGACGCCCAACATGGAGTGGCGCGACGGGGCCTGGCATGCCGATGCTACCTACATCGGGCACAACTGGTCCTGGCGGCCGTACTTCTATCATCTGCTGGCTGAGGGCTGGCATGAGCGTCGGCTGATTCTGTCCAACACCTACCGCGACGCGACCAGTAACCAATACTGTCTGACCGCAGGGCAGTTCTTCGACAACGATCAGCGCCTGCTGTTGATCGACGTGGATGCCGTGGGGCTGTGAGCTCACGGCAGTCGCCGCGCCCATGAAAGGGTCGCGGTACTGCCCCTTCACATCACTATCTTTCGATACCCATTCCGTTGAATTGCCGCGCAAGGTGCATCGCATAGTTGTCGGTCATGCCGCTCACGTAATCGAGCACCTGCATGATGATTCCATACTCTCGGGATACCCCGCTGGACGCGTCCAGCACGGATAAATCCAGCCCCAACAAGTCAACCACCCGCTTTGTCTTGGAATCGTTGGCATCACCCCGTCGCACATAATCCAGCGCGGCAGCACAGCTCACATTCAGCAGCGTCGAAAGGGTGCTGTAGGCCCCGATCTCCAGCTCGACCTTGCGCGGGTGCTGAAAGATTTCATCCCGGGCGAGGTTCTTAGCCGCTGACACACAGTCACGAACGTTTTTCTCGCACAGGTCGAGAATGCCATTCACTTTGCCTGTCATGATTTCGTTGTGGTTGCCCATGAAAGCAGCAGCCCCGGCATCAACAAAGGCCGAGATGACCTTCCCGCGAATCAGCGACAACCGTCGGCCGACCTTCATGCCCTTGATGTCTTTGTGAATCTGATTGATCTGGCTGCCATCGAGGACCATGACGAGGATCTCAAACACCTTGTCCCACTCAATGATCCCCATCTCGACCCCATCTTCAAGGTCCAGGATGGCGTAGCAAAAGTCGTCAGAGATTTCCATCAGGTGGGCCAGGGGATGACGGCACCGCCAACCCTCGCCAAGCTTGAGCAAACCCGTCGCATCAGCGACTTCTTCAAACAATCCCAGCTCGGACTGGTACACCCCGTATTTCTTCTCGATGGGTCGTTGCTTATTCAGGGCATCATCGGCGAGCCATGGGTATTTGATGAACGCGCCCAGGGATGCGTAAGTGAGCCTCATGCCCCCCTCATACGGGTGATATTCAGAGGTCGTCAGCACCCGGAAGCCCTGAGCATTGCCTTCGAATCGTCTGAGGTCCGTGGCCTCATTGAACGGCAGGTGTTCAATCAGCTTCGCCCCTGCATCATTGGAAAACCAGTGCCGAATGGCCTCCTCACCGGTGTGGCCGAACGGCGGGTTTCCAATGTCGTGTGCCAGGCAAGCCGTCTGGACGATGTCGCCGATGTCAGAGGCAGAATGGGTGTCGGGAATGAGTTTCCGGTTGAGCAGCTCCTGCCCTACCCTCATGCCCAGCGTTCGCCCCAGACAGGCCACTTCCAGGCTGTGGGTCAGACGATTATGGACATGATCATTCGTCGCCAGAGGATGGACCTGAGTCTTCCTGGCCAGGCGGCGGAAGGCCCCGGAAAAAATCACTTTGTCATGGTCAGAGTGAAAGGGTGAACGGCCCAATTCCGTCTTGGGCGCTCGCCCTCCCAAGCGAGTGTCGTTCAGCAACTTGTCCCAGTTCATACTGCTCATGCTCGCCCTCTGACTCAATGTTCGAATGGCCAATATACAAGCTTCGTCAGGGTCAGGTCTGGTTCGACGTGGGTTTCAGACGTATTCCTGCCAATCCGGGCTTGACCCAGGACCAATTTCATCGCCAGGATCACGGCTCTGCACGCGAACCATATGGCGCGGGAGATGATCGCTCACGACCTCCTAACGCTGGGATCCGTCATGGACTACCGACCGTAAAAGCTCGGTACGACAGCCTAGGTATTCAAGACGCATAAGAACTTCAGACCATTCCCACAACCTTTTAGGAATGGTCCTATCGCCACACCGCAACACCTACCTAATACTCCCGCCACCTCAGTTGCCGCCCACGGCAGCTCTCATCTACCGCCCATTGGGCGCCGTCGACGCGTCCGACGCCTTCAGGGCTGCGCCGAGCGACGTCCATGCAGCTCCAGCCCTTGCCGGACACGTCATGTCTAAACACAAGCTGCGCATACTTCTGGTTGAAGATCATCCGTTTCAACTGATCGCCATTCAGGTTCTCTTGAACAACCAGGGCTACTTCCTGCTGACACCGGCGCTCACCGCAGCCGAGGCACTTGAAGCCATGGAGCGCTCCCCACAACCCTATGACTTGCTTCTGTGTGACCAGTGCCTGCCGGATGGTGACGGGCTGGACCTCATTGAACAGGCATTGAACCTGGGCCAGGTCCGGCGAGCCATCGTCCTCAGCGGCCTCGACCAGACCTGCCTGGAAGCGCTCGAACAGAAGGCGGCTCAACGTGGGCTGGCGCTGTTGGGTTGCCTGAGCAAGCCGTTGAGCGGGCCCGATCTGTCTCGTCTGCTGGGTGCCACTCCTATGCCCGAAAGCTGACATCTGCACACACCTGACGGAGTAAACAGCATAAGACGCTGTAGGAAGTTTCCTCTAATACTGCGCTTCATTCCAAAACGAAATAAACGAACATAGTGCGCAACTAATACGCCATCACTGGCGGCGCGCCGTTAAACATATTTCAGGGTCGGACACACTTCCGTGTACTCCAATACTTTAATTACTGTAGGAAACTTCCTATATGCACCTTATTGCAGCGTCCCTTCATGTGCCTGCCTGAACATCTGAGATAAGGTGCGCGCTTTATTCGCATCTTGTATGGACCCAACTATGAACTCAGTTTTTATCATCGACGACCATCCGGTTATTCGCCTCGCCGTTCGAATGCTCCTGGAGAACGAAAACTACGAGGTAGTCGGCGAAACCGACAACGGCGTGGACGCGATGCAGATGGTTCGTGAATGCATGCCTGACCTGATCATTCTGGACATCAGCATCCCCAAGCTGGATGGCCTTGAAGTGCTGGCCCGGTTCAACCAAATGGGCCTGAGCTCGAAAATTCTGGTGCTGACCTCCCAGGCACCCGCACTGTTTGCCATCCGCTGCATGCAGTCCGGCGCCGCGGGCTATGTTTGCAAACAGGAAGACTTGAGCGAACTACTCAGTTCGGTGAAAGCGGTATTATCCGGCTACAATTACTTTCCCAGCCAGGCGCTGACTCCGCCCCCCGGCAAAGACGGGCACCCCAGCGAAGTAGAACTGTTCAAACTGGTCAATGATCGCGAACTGATGGTACTGCAGTTATTTGCCCAAGGTCGCACGAACAAAGAGATTGCCCGGGGCATGTTTCTCAGCAACAAGACTGTCAGCACTTACAAAACACGCCTGATGCAGAAACTCAGGGTCAAGACCCTGGTGGAACTTATCGATATGGCAAAACGCAACGCGCTCGTATGAGGGACCGGATGTCCACGCGCTTTAAACACTACGTTGTATTCATGGCAGGCCTATGCATCAGCCTGGGCTTGTCGACGATACCGGTGCAGGCCGAATCCTACACATTGGTGGGCCGGGCCAAGGCCGGGCATATGGAGCTGTCGCTGGACAAAACTCAATGGGAATGGATTCGCAAAAAAGGCGAACTGGTGCTGGGCACTTCCGCTCCCGATTACCCGCCCTTCGATCTGACCCTGACCGGGCGTGACTATGAGGGCTTTACTGCAGATTACGCCGGGATCATTTCCAAGGCGCTGGACGTTCCTATCAAGGTCCAGCGCTTCAAATCCAGAGAGGCGGCCATCTCCGCCCTCGGTAGCGGCGAAATCGATCTGCTGGGCAGCGCCAATGGTTTTGAAGCCATGGACGGGAAAATCCGACTCTCAACACCGTACGCGGTTGACCAGCCTGTGCTGGTCACCCGAATCGGCGAGACACGCTCACTGACCAATGGCCTTGCGGACATGCGCCTGAGCATGGTGTATCACTACCTCCCACCCGATGAGGTGCAAGCGCTCTACCCCAAGGCTGCGCTGAAAACCTACCCGTCATTTCAAAGCGCAATCAATGCGGTGGCGTTCAATCAGGCAGATGTGTTTCTGGGCGACACCATTTCAACCCAGTACCTGATCAACAAGGGCTACCTGAACAACGTTCAGATGGCCAACTTCGGCAAGCACGAGCCCAACGGCTTCAGCTTTGCGGTGGATGATGAGAACACTCAGCTACTGGATATTCTGAACAAGACCCTGCGAGCGATTCCTGTGGAGGAACGCATCGCCATATCCAAGCGCTGGGGTGCCAGCGACCTGATGCTCACCGACCAGAAGCTGCAGCTCACCAACCGGGAAGAGCGCTGGATCGAACAACATCCCAACATCAGGGTGGTTATCCATGAGGCTTATGCGCCGCTGACGTTCTTCGACGCCGGTGGCAATTTCCGCGGCATCACCGCCGACCTGCTGGAGCTGGTTCGGCTGCGCACCGGGTTGCGATTCGAGATCACCAAGGCCGCGAGCATGACTGACATGATCGATCGCGTCAGCCAGGGCAACGCTGATCTGATTGGCGCCCTGATCCCCAGCGAGGAGCGCGAAGACAAGCTGAGCTTCACCCGGCCTTACATCGATAACTCCTTCGTACTCGTCACCCGCAAATGGCCGGAAAACACTCCGCGCCTTGAACAGCTGAATGGCAAGCGCGTGGCTATCACCCTGGGCAGTCCCATGCTGCCGTTCTTGCGCAGGGAGTATCCGGAGGTGGTCCCGATCGAGGTCGATAATCCTTATCAGATTCTGGAAATGCTCGCTCAAGGTCGAGTGGAAGGCGCGATCACGTCCCTGTTGAGCGCCAATTACTTCATGACCTCAGGCGTCTTTGAAGACCGCCTGCAGATCACCACCACAGTGGGCGACGAGCCCGCGCTGATCGCCATGGCCACCTCGCGCAAGGCCACAGAGTTGAGCGCTATCCTCGACAAAGCCCTGTCAAGCATCGCCCCCCAGGAACTGTCTGCAATCAACAACCGCTGGCGCTCTTACACCCCGGCCGGTGGCAACTGGCAAGACTATCAGCGCCAGATTTACCAGATCATCATTGGCGCAAGCCTGCTGCTGCTTGGTTCGCTGGCCTGGAATGCCTACATGCGCCGTCAGATCAAGCAGCGCGAACAGGCCGAACGAGCCCTCAATGACCAGTTCGAGTTCATGAGCGCTCTGGTCAATGGCACCCCCCACCCCATCTACGTGCGGGACCGCGAAAGCATGCTGCGCATGTGCAATGACAGCTACCTCAGAGCATTTGCTGCGCGGCGCGAAGACGTCCTCGGCAAAACCGTCACCGAGGGCGTGCTCAGCAACGTGTACGAAGCACGGGAGTTCGCCAGCGATTACCAGCATGTGATGGCCAGCAATAGCCCGATGATTCTTGACCGCACCTTATGCATCGGCGACCGGCAACTGACGATCTATCACTGGATCCTGCCGTTTCGCGACTCCCTGGGTGAAGTTCAGGGCATCATCGGCGGCTGGATCGACATCAGCGAACGTCGCGAACTGATCGAGGAGCTACAGGCGGCCAAGGAGCAGGCCGACAATGCCAACCGGGCCAAAAGTACCTTTCTGGCGACCATGAGCCACGAAATACGCACCCCTATGAATGCCGTCATCGGCATGCTTGAACTGGCGCTCAAACGGGCCGATCAAGGCCACCTGGATCGCCCGGCCATCGAAGTGGCCTACAGCTCGGCCAAGGACCTGCTGGAACTGATCGGCGATATCCTCGACATCGCCCGGATCGAGTCCGGGCGTCTGACCCTGAGCCCGGAACGCGCCAACCTGCGTCAGCTGGTCGAATCGGTGGTGCGCGTGTTCGATGGTCTGGCCCGGCAAAAAAGCCTGAGTTTGCTGCTGGATCTGGACAGCGGTATTAACACCGACGTGCTGATCGACCCGTTGCGTTTCAAGCAGATCCTTTCCAACCTGATCAGCAACGCGATCAAGTTCACCGATCGGGGGCAGGTCAGGATTTCGTTCGACACCGAAGTGGAAAACGACACCCAGCAACTGCATTTGCAGGTACTGATCGAGGACAGCGGTGTCGGTATCAGCGAGCAGGATCAGCAGCGTCTGTTCGAGCCCTTTTCCCAGGCCGACAACAACAGCCAGCAAGCCAGGACCGGGGCCGGGCTGGGGCTGGTGATTTGTCGAAGCCTCTGCGAAATGATGGGTGGCACCCTTGACCTGACCAGTGAGCCCGGCCACGGCACACAGGTGCACATGACGTTCGACCTCACTCGCCTGGAGCCTGTGGCCATCACTGCTGCAACCCGCGACCCGCTGCCCCCCACGGGTGATGCGCTCAACATCCTGGTCGTCGATGACCATCCCGCCAACTGCCTGTTGTTGTGCCAGCAACTGGAGTTTCTTGGCCACCGTTGCGCACTGGCCGAGCACGGAGCTCAAGGGTTGGAGCTGTGGCTGGAAGATCATTTCGACCTGGTCGTTGCCGACTGCAATATGCCCATCATGAACGGCTACGACCTGACCCGCGCGATTCGCGCCCATGAGGCCGCACACGGACTAAAACGTTGTGCCATCTGGGGCTTTACTGCCAACGCTCAGCCGGAAGAGAAACTGCGCTGCCGGGAGGCAGGTATGGATGATTGCCTGTTCAAGCCCATCGGCCTTTCCTCCCTGAGCGAGCGCCTGCTTCGCATTCATCCTGCAGCCCCGCCACCGCGCAAAAGCCCGGAGGCGTTACCCGCTTCCGACAGTGGTGTTTTCAACATGGGCAGCGTGCAGGCACTGACCGGCGATCGACCGGAGATGATTCGTCGATTGCTTGAACAATTGCTGCAAAGCTGCGAGCAAGACCGCGCTGAACTGGCCCGGCTGCTGGCGCAGGAAGATAGTCCGGCGCTAAGCCTGATGGCGCACAAGATCAAAGGCGCGGCGCGAATCATTCGAGCCACTCGAGTGATTGAATCCTGCGAGGCCATGGAGGCAGCCTGCGGGGACGAAAAACTCGCAGGCACAATCGAGCCGTGCAAACAGGCGATGATCAGCGCAATGACGGAATTGGAACAGACGTTACGAGAGGAATTGGCCGGGACGGCCTGATAACGGGTACGGCGAGGTTACTGTTTTCTTCACACCTTCATAACGAAGCAAGCGGCAGGCGTCGCACCTGCCGCTTGAAACATCAGGCTGCCGAGTTGATCGGCGTTTCCGGATGCCAGGCGTCCATCAACGGGCTGACTTCAACTTTGGTCAGCTCGCTACGGGCCTTGAGCCATGCTTCAACGACTGCACGCTGCTCTTCGGTCACCGAGCCGCGCTTGGCGAGGCAAACCAGACCGAAGTCATCACCGCCAACATAGTCAAGACCATTAGCGTCCATGGCTTCTGTCAGGAAAGCGTCGAGGAATGCATCGATCGCCTGGTCGTCCAACCGAGCGACGGTTAGGTCAGTCGCCCGCCGCGACAGTGCGCGGCGGTATAGTTTCACGGGCAATCAGACGCCAGAGTGGGCTATCCGTGAGAGGAATAGCCAGCTTTTGCGAGCAGTGCTCTTGCCATCTCCATTGCCTCATCAGGCGTAGCAG
The DNA here is from genome assembly GCA_900475325.1 of Paucimonas lemoignei. Taxonomy (GTDB): domain Bacteria; phylum Pseudomonadota; class Gammaproteobacteria; order Pseudomonadales; family Pseudomonadaceae; genus Aquipseudomonas. Next base: position 2,304,331 of record LS483371.1, on the reverse strand, counting down.
CCAGAAGCAAAGGGTAGCCCCAGAACTTGGCAAACACGACCGCAAAGGCCTTGAAGCCAAGACGTTTTGCCGAGTTGGGTTCAATCATGATCATTGCCAGAACCCGCTTTCGCAATTCAACCTTATTTTTTTTCATCCAGAGCGCGGTACGTTTCTTTTCTTCCGGCGAGTGCTCGTGGTCATCGGCAGGAGCGGTGTCGGTCAAGATTACGAAGGGCTCCCCGCGCTGCAAATTGGCCTCGAATTCGGCGAAATCCTTTTCGTGATCGTGTCCCGGCTCTTGCGCAAGGTTCATCCAGACATACGGAAAGTCAGAACTGTTAATCAACATGGCCGGCTCCTGTGCTTTTGATGTGACGCCAGGTGGCCGCAATCGCGAACACGCCGGGCAGTGTGATGAAGAACACGGCCGAAAAGGCAACGTGCCAACCGTCGCGCAGCCCGTCGGAGATTCCGCCGAGGGTATTCAGGGCGAGAAGTAAACTGCCGAGAACCAGCACAAACCATTGAGCCTTACGGGTTCCTATCAGTGCGAGAAGCACCGTTACGATCCAGGAACCATAGAACGCTGAAAACATCCACAGTACATCGGGCTCAAACGTAATCGCCGGCGTCGCTCCGTGCGCTCTCACAAAATCGTTTACGTAGAAAAATAACTGGAAGGTGACAAAAAGTACGGCACCCGCGGCTGTCGTCAACCAGAACAAAGCGATTCTGTTTGCGTTGTTCATGGACGTGTCTTGGCCGGGACGCAGAGCAGGCTTAAGGGGCATAAGAGCTTTCTCGATAATCAATGGATGTTATAGGTCTGCAGATTTCCAACGGGAAAATGTTCGCCTGCGGAAAATCAATACTTATAGTCCAGCGTCACCATCAAGTTGCGTGGTGCGCCATAACCTACGGTGTCGAAATCGCCCTTCTCCAACGCGTACTTCTTGTCGAGCACGTTGTTGACATTGACTGCAGCAGTGACCTGCTTCGTGATTGCGTAGCGCCCCAACAGTGATACCAAGGCATAAGAATCCTGCTCCCCGCCTAAAGTGCTGGTTCCGATGCCGGGCGACTGATAGAAGCGACTTTGCCATTTGACGCCTCCGCCCAGCGTCAACTTGCTCCATGCATCAGGCAACTGGTAGGTCGTGAAAAGCTGGGCCGTGGTGCGAGGTATTTGCGAATTCAAGCGCACGCCATCGCCATCTTGTGCGGTGAAGTGGGCGATACCGGTGTAGACATTCCAGCCATGCGCCAGCTCGCCCTGCAAGTCCAGCTCGATCCCGCGTGACTTCGTCCCATCCGAACCTGTATAGGCCTGGGCGCCCGCTGGCGTATAGGTTCCTGCGATCATCTGTGCAGCGTTGTCCAGCTCGGTATGGAACAAGGCCACCGACGCATTCAGACGCCCGTCCATGTAAGCGCCTTTAAGGCCGATTTCCTTGGTTTTTCCCTTGGTCGGCGTGAGGACGTTGCCTTTGCTGTCGCGATAGTCGGTTTGCGGATTGAAGATGCCGGTGTAGCTCACATAGGCCGAATAGGTGGTGTCGATCTCGTAGACCAAGCCGGCGTATGGAGTGAATTCACTGCTCTTTTTGTAGTGCAACGATGAGCCGCCAGAGGCGTCGTCAATTTCGTAGTTTGTGAAGCGCCCCCCGACAATAAGTTTCAGAGGATCAGCCAGCGAAAAACGGGCTGCGCTATAGACGCCGCTCTGCTTGATTTGAGTGCGGGTCGGTATCGACGCCATGGCATCGAAGTCAGGGCGGGGATAGGCCGGGCTCAGGTTATAGACATTGACCGGCGTAAAGCTTGCGTAGAACGGAGCGATATCCTCCTGGCTAGCCGTGCGGCGCGAACTCGTCGCCCCCACCACCAGGTCATGCTGGCGGCCCAGCAACTCGAAGGGGCCGCTCGCCATCACGTCAAAGGTGTTATGACGGCTGCGACCTTCGGACGCGAGCCCGACCGGATAGGCCCCGTTGGGAAAGGAGCCAAGTCCCGTGGCGCGATCGGGGCGGCCGACCAGGCCGAGCAGTTTGGCATCGTATTCCGTGCGGTATTGGTTAGCGACGGCGCGGATGGTCCAGTCGTTATCGAAGCGGTGCTCGACCTCGGCAAACGCTGTCTTGAGGGTGTTGTCCCAATGGCTCCAGTTCTGCGCGTAGTTCTTGGAACGTGAATAATCAGCCTGCGTGCCGTCGCTGAACCACAGCGGCATGCCTCCCCAGGTCGAGCCCTTCGGCGTGATGTCCTGATAGTCATAGCCTAGACTCACCGTTGTATCGGGTGTCAGATCTGCCTCGATGATGCCGTAAAACGCCTGCCTCTGCGGCTTGTAGCCATCAATGTATGAGTTTCCCTCCTGGGACGTTCCGACCATGCGGGCGCGGATGCGGCCGTCCTCTGTCAACGGAGTCGATACGTCGCCCATTTCCCGGTGGGTATCCCAGCTCCCTGCACGGAGTGAGGCGGACGCCGAGAATTCGCGGGTCGGTCGTTTGCGCACAAGGTTGATGGCGGCCGAGGGATTACCGGTGCCGGTCAGCAAGCCAGAGGCGCCGCGCACGACCTCGACACGGTCATAGAACGCGGTATCGAGGGAGCCGATGCCGCTTCCGCTGACGATGTCGCCGACGACGGTGGGTATGCCGTCGTACTGAACGTTGTTGATCAAGAAACCACGCGAATAGAAGCTTGTCCGTTCGCTGTCGGACTGGTACGACGAGACGCCGGTGGTGTTATCCAGCACGCCCTGCACCGAGTTCAATTGCTGGTCGTCCATGCGCTGGCGGGTGATCACCGTCATCGACTGGGGTGTTTCCCGTAGCGACAGCGGCAGGCGCGTCGCCGCCGCCGTCTGGCCCGTCGTGTAGGAGCCAGTACCTTCAGTGGTCGCCGTATCCATGCGGCCCGTTACACTGATGGTCGGCAGAGTCATCGCCTCCTGCAGGGTTTTCTCCCCATTCTTGTTTTGGTTCTGCCCTGGCTCGGCGGCGTATGCGCCCTGCCCGCTAATGAGTACTGCCGCCGCAATTGCCGAGCCCAGCGCGGTGCGGGGTGCGCTCCTGATGGCGCCCTTGTGCGGCCCATCCATTTGAAGAGTGGCGACGGGCTGCGCGCAGATATCAACTGGCCAACGAAACTTCCTGACAGCTGTGAAATCAAACATCAATAATACTCATTTGTATTTAGATGCTGTATTTAACAACGGCGGCAGAGAAGGATGATGGCTAAACCAGGCCAGATTGTTATTCAATTAGGCCAATTGTAATGTCATTGTGCCGCGCGCCTGGTTTTGACTGAAAGTCTGGCGCTGCGTGAAGTCTGCGATAGCCGGCATCCGAGTAGAGCTTTGCTCTCGGCGAGGAGTCAGTCTTCACCGTTGCCACGAGGTTGCGAAATGGCGGCAACTGCGCAAGGAAGGAACACAGGCGATGGCGGGCGGTCGGTGATGCCTGACCAAGGGAGGCTGTTCAATCAGCAGGCGATTTCATTGGGGAGCATGATGCTGGGCACGCCAGTATGTTTTGCGCCGCTGATGCGATCCGATAAGTATCGTGCGGGAGGTTTGCCCACTGCCTTGCGGAACATGGTCACGAAACCGCTGGCGTTTTCGTATCCCAGCTCCAATGCCACAGTCTGCACGCTTTCACCCTTGGCCAAATGTTGAAGCGCCAGGATCACATGCAGCTGCCGACGCCATCTTCCGAAGCTCATTCCGACTTCATGCAGAAGAAGACGGCTCATGCTTCGCTCGCTCATGCCAATGCGAACAGCCCAATCGGCCTTGGAAGTTCTGTCGGTAGGGTCGGCCAGCATCATTTCCACGAGGCGGCGCAATCGGGGATCGCGCGGCATGGGCAGATGCAAGTCTTCCACCGGTGCCGCCACCAACTCATCGAGCAATGCGGCAATCAAACGGTCTTCCCGTCCCCCCAGCGCGTATAACTCAGGAAAACCGGCCGCCTTCAGTAGCAACTCGCGTAGCAATGGTGATACCGAGATCGTGCAACAGCTTTTCGGAAGATTCGGCGCGGCGTCTGGCTCAACGAACAGGCAATAGCATTCCGTTTCACCCTCCCCCCTCGCCGCGTGCGGCAAGTCTCCCGGTATCCATACGGCGCACTGCGGCGGCACAATCCAGACACCGTGTTCAATTTCGCAGTTGAGAATGCCGCGTACCGAGTAGATCAGCTGCGCCTTGCGGTGCTGATGCTTCGCATTTTCCCAGCCCTTTGATACCGATGTGGCACTCAAGGCGACCACGGGCCGCGAGACGCTGTCGACGTCCCATGTCACGGGTAGATTGGTAATTGCAATGCTAGACATAGTGTCTTGTAGCGCCTCGGATAATAGATCAGGCGCTGGCCTGACCGGTAAATACTATGATCAACGTGCTCAATTGCGTCTAGCTATTACTTGCGCTCGGGCCGGGCTCCAGAACACCGGACTTCTCCCTCATTCATGATGACCACAACTCCCAACATCCAGATAATGAAGAAAACATCTGTTTAACGCAGACAAATGGACGCTGTCTTATAAAAATCTGTCGTTGTCTTACAAACTCAGCAACGATTGTTTTTTGATCCGCAAGAGTTTTTCGCAATGAGTACCAACGAGCGCCACAGCTATAAAATTCGCAACGGCCATGGCCTGCGCCATGGCGTTGTACGAGGAGCAGCTGACACTGGTAACCAATGCGTACAACCTCTTGAGCTATGGACCTAAAGACATCGGAGTTGGCACATCGAGTCGATAATTCGTTGAACGTCGCTCATGGTAATCCCGAGCCGATGTTCAGCCCGCTGAGCAGTCAAGTCAGACAACGTCTGGCTGGAGGCTTGAGTCGTATTTAGGGATTGATAACAGGCTGAATCCATTGCGCCGGAGAAATCTTTCGAGATCCCTCGGCTCTGGCTCGATCCCTGTAAACATCCTCAAATACTCCGGGACATGCGCAAGGCGCTCTTCAATCGCTTCTACGGTCTTCATACCGATATAACCGATTTGCGCGAGATAAATAATTCGTCCCCGAGTCGCAGCGGTGTGACTGCTGTAGCCGAATCTTTCGAACATCGCACCTAAAGCCTGAACCCGTAGCGCATCGGCTTCGGCAATGTGCCCGGCCACCTCCTCGGACTGCATTGCCCAGCTTCGCATCGCGAACTCGAGCCGGGAATCAAAAATGCTGGCGCTCAGCCAACAGTCAAAGACGTTAAGTATTGCCTCCGTTATCGATTCGGCATACGCCTGAGTCTGGGCAATCAGGTTGTTGGTATTTTTTACCTTCCACATCTCTATCAAGTCATTAAGGAGTGCTTCGCGGTCTTCGAAGTACCAATAGAAGCTGGTGCGCGCCAGCTTTACCTTTTTAGCCAAAGGCAGCACGCGAACGGCATCAACGCCTGACTCGACGAGCAGTTCGTAAGCAGCTGCCAGCCATGTATCGACCGAGCCACGGATGTTTTCGGAATTCGATGGAGTGGTTTTCATAAGCGGATCCTACAGGCAGTCAGCTCGATGTCGCAACTGGAATGTACATAAACGACTACCCAGTTGACACCTGTGTACATGCGGTTTTATTGTCGTTACAGCCTGATGACCTGCGTGTGGAACTCAAATGAAAAACGATCCGTTACTTCAGCCGTACCAGCTCAAGCACCTGACGCTCAGAAACCGCATCATGACGACATCTCATGAACCGGCTTATGCAGAAGAAGGTATGCCCAAAAAGCTCTATCGCGCCTATCACGTCGAGCGTGCCAAGGCGGGTATCGCCATGACCATGACTGCAGGCTCTGCTGCCATCTCCCGAGACAGTCCGCCGGTGTTCAATAACGTCCTGGCTTACAAGGATGAAGTCGTCGGCTGGATGAAAGACCTGGTGGACGAGTGCCACGAACATGGTGCTGCCGTGATGATCCAGCTGACCCACCTTGGGCGCCGTACCAGATGGGACAAAGGAGACTGGCTCCCCGCAGTGTCCCCTTCGCACAACCGCGAACCTGCACACCGCTCGTTCCCCAAACGTATCGAGCACTGGGATATAGAGCGCATCATCAAAGACTACGCGGATGCGTCAGAGCGGATGCAAGCTGCCGGCCTGGACGGGATCGAACTGCAAGCTTATGGCCATTTGATGGATCAGTTCTGGTCGCCGCTTACCAATGATCTTGAAAGCCCTTATGGCGGTTCACTTGAGAACAGGCTGAATTTCACCTTCGATGTCTTGAAAGCGATACGCGAACGCGTGGGTAATGAATTCATCGTCGGTATCCGCTATACCGCCGATGAAATCATCCAGGGCGGCATTACCAAACAGGAAGGCATGTCCATCTCCCAGCAATTGAAGAACAGCGGGATGATCGACTTCCTCAATGTCATCCGTGGGCATCTGGAAACAGATGCGGGGCTGACAGACATCATCCCGATCCAGGGGATGAGAAACGCTCCGCATCTGGAGTTCGCCGGAGAAGTCAAGTCACTGACAGGCTTTCCGACCTTTCATGCGGCGAAGATCCCGGATGTTGCAACGGCACGTTATGCGATTGCGTCAGGATTGGTCGACATGGTGGGCATGACCCGGGCACACATGACCGACCCACATATCGTGCGCAAAATCATCGAAGGCAGAGAAGATGATATTCGCCCATGCGTCGGAGCGAACTACTGCCTGGACCGTATTTACCACGGCGGCGCTGCGTACTGCATCCACAACGCCGCGACGGGTCGCGAGACGACGATGCCACATGACATTCCCAAGGCAAGCGCCAGGAAGAAGGTTGTCATCGTCGGCGCTGGCCCCGGAGGCCTCGAGGCAGCGAGAGTCGCTGGGGAGCGCGGCCACGAAGTCGTAGTCTTCGAAGTTGCCGACAAACCGGGTGGTCAGGTGCGCCTCACCGCGCAGTCGGAACGCCGGAAGGAAATGATCAGCATCATTGACTGGCGTATGACGCAATGCGCGAATCTGGGGGTCAAGTTCCATTTCAATACGTGGGCGGACAGGCAAATCATCCTGGATGAAGCTCCTGACGTTGTCATCGTAGCGACCGGGGGCCTTCCTCACACAGAGGTGCTCGAATCGGGCAACGAACTGGTCGTATCAACCTGGGACATTATCTCTGGCGATGTAAAACCCGGGAAAAACGTCCTCATCTTTGATGACGCGGGCGACCACTCAGGCCTGCAAGCGGCCGAGTTCATCGCGAAATCTGGCGCGCGGACCGAGATCATGACGCCTGACCGGTCCTTCGCTCCAGAGGTAATGGGCATGAACCTGGTGCCTTACATGCGCAGCCTCCAACAACTCGATACGGTGTTTACAGTCACCTACCGACTGAAATCTGTTGAGCGACATGGGAATTCGTTGCGAGCAAACATCGGGACGGACTACAGCGAGCTTAACAAAACTCAGGAATACGATCAGATCGTTATCAACCACGGAACGATTCCCCTTGATGATCTCTACTTCGAACTCTCGCCCTTGGCAGTGAACGAAGGCGCCGTGGAGTACCTGGATTTAATTGCCGGCAACCCACAAAACATAAATACAAATATAAACGGGACTTTTCAGCTGTTTCGGATCGGCGATGCTGTATCAGCGCGAAATACTCATGCGGCGATCTATGACGCCCTGCGCATCGTGAAAGACCTTTAATCACGCTTAAAACTGCCTTTGTTGAGTGCCAGCGGATGCCTGGTATCTTTATTCACCGCGCGAGGTTTTCATGAATAGCGGCCTTTTCTCTACAAAAAAATTCAACGTCGCAGATGAGGTTGATCTGATTTTTCGAGATGACCCCAGTGTCAGTAACTATGCGCTGGCGTCCGTTGACTCAGGTTTACTCGGCGCGTACGCGGAGATTGATCGAAAAAAACTTCGCGAATACCGCTTGGGCCGCATCAGGGAACAGCTGAGGCGGAATGATTACGCCGGGGTACTACTCGCAGACCCGCTGAACATTCGGTACGCGACCGACACGAATAATCTTGGTCTTTGGGTCATGCATTCGCCCAGCCGATATGTGTTCGTTGCGACCGACGGGCCGGTTATTTTGTTTGACTTCACCAGCAGTAAGCACAACAGCACACACGTAGAGACTATCGACGAGATCCGCCCCGCCACGCCGTGGCTGTATTTCCTGGCTGGACCTCGGGTCGATGAAAAGGCGGCGTTGTGGGCGAAAGAAATTGCTGATCTCGTTAAACAACATGGTGGTGGCAACAGCCGACTGGCGGTAGACCGCTGCGACCCATGGGGCGCTGACAAGATCAAAGCTCAGGGGATTGAGCTGTTCGACGCCCAGCCTCTTATGGAACAGGCAAGACTGATCAAATCCGCTGAAGAGATTCAGAGCCATAGAGTGTCAATGGGCGTATGCGATCTCGCCATTGCCCGGATGAGAGCCAGCTTGGCCCCAGGTATCACAGAGAATCAGCTCTGGAGCATCATGCATGGCACCAACGTCGCACAGGGTGGCGAGTGGGCTGAAAGCCGCCTTCTAAGCTCGGGCCATCGCACCAACCCCTGGTTTCAAGACGCTACGGACAAAGTCATCGAAGCAGGGGAAATGGTTTGTTTCGATACCGATATGGTCGGCCCGGGCGGCTATCTATCGGATATCTCGCGCAGTTTTGTGTGTCCAGGAAAATCGCCTACCGGTTACCAGCGTTCTCTGATGGCGACTGCCTCCGATCAAATCAGCCACAATATCGGGCTGTTGCAACCCGGGCTGACGTTTCGTGACTTCGCCGAACAATGCTGGCCGGTACCGCATAAATACCAGCACAACCGCTACATGATGATGCTGCACGGAGTAGGCCTGGTGGATGAATATCCAAGCGTGGCATATGCCGTGGATTTTTCGGAGTGGGGCTACGACGGTGTATTTCAAGAGAACATGGTCGTCTCGGTTGAAAGTTATATCGGGGAGGATGGCGGCCGCGAGGGTGTCAAACTGGAGGAGCAAGTGCTTATTACTGCCAACGGAGCGGTCAAGCTTTCCAGTACACCACTGGTCGATACCTATCGTTAAGAGAGACTTCTGCACTCTGCAGATAAGTGCAGTCCCTCAATAACCGAACAGGATGAGCAAAATGAGCGTAGCGACAAAACTTTCACTCTCCTCGGTCCCCGCCGCACAGCCAGCAATACCTTTTTTAAAGGTCGAGTCTCTGTACAAGAATTTCGGGCCATACGAGATTCTGAAAGACGTGACCTTTGAAATGGCAAAGGGTGAGGTGGTAGCGATCATCGGGCCGAGTGGCTCCGGTAAAAGCACCCTGCTTCGCTGTATCAATCAACTGGAGCCTCCCACCAAGGGCAGAGTCGCCATGGATGACATGGTTATTGACGCTGAAAAGCCCGTGCCGCGTGCAGAATTACTCAAGCTGCGTCGAAGAATCGGAATGGTCTTCCAGTCGTTCAATCTTTTTCCTCACATGACCGTGTTGCAGAACGTCAGTCTCGCCCAGGTCAGGACTATGGGACGCTCCTGGAAGGAAGCAGACGCGCGATCCATGCAGCTACTCGATCGCGTCGGCCTGGCGGATAAGGCCAGACTTTATCCGTCACGGTGTTCGGGCGGCCAGCAGCAGCGCATAGCAATTGCCCGCGCCCTGGCGTTGGAACCCGAACTGATGCTTTTCGACGAACCAACTTCGGCGCTCGATCCGGAACTGGGTCTGGAGGTGTTGGCCGTCATGAAAGAATTGGCACGCGAGGGCATGTCGATGATCGTGGTGACTCATGAGATGCACTTCGCAGAGACGGTGTCCGACCGCGTGGTGGTCATGGCAGATGGCAGAATCATTGAGCAAGGCCCAAGTGTGGACGTCATGCGATCGCCGACACATGATCGCGTGATCAAATTCCTGCGTGCAGTGAGGGATCGCTGATGTTCCAGATTCTGATGGCCCTGCTGGACGGGGTAGTCTGGACGATCTGCGTCACCCTGGGGGCGTTCGCAATGGGTATCGTGCTGGGTGCTCCATTGTGCGCGATGAGAACCGCCAAGACACCGATCCTGCGATTTACCGCGCTGAGTCTGGTACTCATTCTTCGCTCCATTCCACCCATTGTCTGGCTGTTCTTCATTTTTTTCGGGATCGGCGGTGGGTTCTTCGAGATCTCGCCACTGATCGCTGCCATTCTCGGTTTGGGGCTGATCACAGCCGCCCAGATGTCTGAAGTGTACAGAGCCGCACTGGGCTCGATATCACCTGGTCAGTATGAGGCAGCCTATGCTCTAAACCTGAGCCCCCTGCAGCGTTTCAGGGATGTGATCTTTGCCCAGATGTTCCGCATCGTCATCCCCTCTGCGACCACCTACCTGATAGGTCTATTGAAAGACTCGGCAGTTGCTTCGACGATTGGCGTGGGCGACGTTACATTCCAGGCCTACCAAGCCACACAGCAGACATTCAAAGGGCTGCAGATCTACTCCATGGCAGCCCTTCTCTATCTGGCGATGAGCCTGCCCGTCGCTTTCTTTTCCCGCTGGATTGGGCACCGGTTAGCCCAGAGGATTGCAAGATGATGACGATTCTTGCGATGTGGGTTGAATGGTTTCCCAGCTTGTGGAAGGGTTTTATCCTGTCCCTTCAAGTGACAGCGGTCAGCTTGATCATAGGTATTAGCCTGGGCCTGGTTTTCGCTGTAGGCGCTTCGTCCAGGTCGATGGCGATTAAAGCCGTGACCCTGTTCTTTGTGGAATTGGGACGTGGTGCTCCGGCCCTGATACTTCTGCAGTATTTTTACTTCGGTCTGCCTACGGCGGGTATCACACTAAGCTCGTTCTGGGCAGCGGCTATTGCACTCGCTTACTGCACCGGCGCTTACACCAGTGAAATCATCCGTGGCGGAATGGAAGCTGTTGACGCCGGACAGAAAGAAGCCTCTGAAGTCATTGGCCTGACAACACTGGACTCACTGAGATTTGTCATACTTCCTCAAGCACTGAAGGTCGCCATTCCATCGCTTCTAGGCTTTTCCATCATGATGTTCCAGGCATCATCATTATGTTTCACCATCGCACTACCCGAAATGGTCAGCAAGGCTTCTGCTATTGGTTCCGCGACGTTCCAATATATGCCGGTGCTTGCACTGGCGGGATTGATGTACGCGGCAGTATGCCTGCCCGCCACCATCATCGTGGGCAAAATGGAAAAAAGTCTGGCAAAGAACCAGTTATCCAACGTTTAGCAAACTGCCAATTGTTCTCAATTTAATAACTCCTCAGGTAGATCACTATGGCAACGATTAAAAATAGCTCACAACATTTTATTCTTGGCTTCGCCCTCAGTGCGCTTGCGTCACAGGCGATGGCTGCAGATTGCGTACCGGCGCACACGTTCGAGACGCTGACGCCTGGTGTGCTCAGCGTTGCGGCTTGGTCGTTCCCGCCCTATTCAATACCTGGCGTCGGTACCCAACTGAGCGGCGTAGACGGCGAGATCATCAAGCTCATTGCAGAAAAGGAATGCCTGAAACTCAAAACCACCGCACTTGACCCCGCTGCGGTGATCCAGTCAGTCGTGGCGAAGCGGGCGGATGTCGCCATTGGCGACTGGTACCGTACCGCCGAGCGCAACAAGATGCTTGGCCTGACGGCGCCTCTCTACCTCGACGTGATGGGTATCATCTCAAAAGAGGGTGTTTCCAGAATCTCTGACCTAGAAGGAAAACGAGTGGGTACCGTGCAGGGCTATCTATGGGTAGCCGACCTTCAGAAAGTCCTGGGCGACAACCTGGTGCTTTACCCTAACCCTGTGGCCATGGCCCAGGATCTGGCATCCAATCGGATTGATGCGGGGGCTGATAGCTACGCGGTCGGAATCGCTTCGCAACAAAAAGGCGGGTTCGCAGGGCTCAAAATCGTTGTATCCGCGCCTGACGATCGGGTCAAGGCAACTTTAGAACCTGGCCAGACCGCCTTCGCCTACACCAAATCGAATACCTCACTGGGGGATGCCCTGTCTGCGGATATTCAAGCCATGCATGAGAATGGTGAAATAAAAAAGATTCTCAGCAAGTTCGGCCTCTCGGAAGACGCGTCTGAGGTCGGCGCACCTCGTCTGGTGGAGTGAAGCCAAGGACTTCATGAGCCGACCCTCTGGGGGTCGGCCCGTCCCACGCAAATAGAAGTACCAAGCCTATGACTAACACCGTGCAGAAAACCAACATGCGCAATCAACTACTGTCCGTGGCCGCCGACCTTTTTTCTGCGCATGGGTATCAGGCAGTGGGTGTAAGAGACATCGCAAAATACCTGGGCATCAATCCTGGCTCGATCTATAACCATGTCGAAAGCAAGCAAATTCTGTTATACGAATTGATTGAAGAGACCCTGTACAACCTGATCAACGACACTCGAAAACATATAAACAAAAAGGGCTCTCACCTCTCCAGGCTAGAGAAATTCATCCAGATATTCTTTAATTTCAACACGCAGTACCCTGGGCAAATGTTGGTCGTCAGTCGCGAGAAACACAATCTCAACCCCCAGCAAAAATCGGACATCAGTGCCCGATACACAGAATATTTGATCCTCCTGGAGCAGATCCTGAAGGGAGTTCTACCGCAACACACCCATCATGGCGTTCCTCACTTGGCACGAACGATACTGGCGTTTTTGTTCGGACAGCTTCTTTTCCAAGAATTCGCACTTAGCAATATCAGCCTTACAGAGTTCATCACTCGCTTAGTACTGATAGGGGGAAGCCGTCAAAGCATAATGAGTGTTGAATCGCACCCATGAACTTAGTGACTGACAACATCGGCTACATCAGCCGTGAGCTGTCTCACCGTAATACCTCGTGGGCCTCAGCGATTTGCTGACGGTCTTCAGCACGCGCGCGCAGAAGCAACTGAATCGACTGGCGGGCAAAACGTAGCCACAGCCAAAGCATCTGCTGCGGTACATATCGACAGCTCACCTGGCTGACAGAGCCGCTCTCCATGGAAAACCTGACGCTCCAGGCTCGTGAGAGGCTCGACGCTCCTGCATAGCTGCCATTTGGTTAAGGTCGAGACGCCACTTCATCCAGATGCTTTAGCAGGTCGAGCGGATCTTCATACACTCTCAATGCCCCTGCCCGTTCCAGCTCACCAATGTCATAACCTCCGGACAGGAGGCCAATCCCGGTGGCCTTGCAACGCCGCGCGGCGAGCATGTCCCAGATAGCATCCCCAATCACTAGACACTCTTCGATAGCGACATCCATCCGCCGTGCTGCAGCCAGGAAGAGGTCGGGGTCGGGCTTGCCATACTCCACGTCATCGCGGGTGATGATGTTGATCTCGTCGAAATTCAGGCCTAGCACTTTCAAGTTGATCTTCGCGGTGTCGACACCGCCACTCGTTGCTATGCACCAATTGAGATTGTCCCTGCTCAGGGATTCAAGGAGCTTTATCGCACCGGGCAGCGCAATGATCTGGCCTTGTAAGCGCTCGTAGACCTCGGCGTGTCGGGCACTCAACCGTTCGGCTTGCCTGGCGTCAATGTCCAGTCCGGTTTCCCGTGACAGAGACTTGAGCATCAGCCCGCCGCTCATGCCTATCTTTCTGTGGATACGCCACATTGAGAGCGGTATGCCTTCTGAGTCGAGCGCTTCTTTCCAAGCCGCTACATTCTGGTAAACGCTGTCTGTGAGTGTGCCGTCGAGGTCGAATATGAATGAAGTCTGAGGTCTCATAGCATTCTCATCTGATTGCAAAATCCTGGAAGGTCGCCTGAGCGGCCAATGCGGTTATCACCTGGTAGTCCGGGTGAAACCTGCTGCGGTTATGAATACGAGTGCTCCGACTATTGAGCGTTCGATCTTTCGCGCTTTATCTATGCCAAACGTTTCAGATCAGCTCACTTTGCTGTCGCCGGCAAACGGTGCGCTCCACGCCACCCAACCTGATCAACTTGCTGGTTTCTGATCAGCGCCTGTAGCGACGAAACGGGCATCACCTCTGGTTAGCTGGTAGACTGCGCCCCGAAATTACTTTTGAGGATTACTCCAATGGCCACTAATCGCTCCCGTCGTCTGCGCAAAAAGCTCTGTGTGGGCGAGTTCCAGGAATTGGGCTTCGAGCTTAATCTGGAATTCAAAGAGGATCTGGGTGACGAGGCGATTGATGCCTTCCTCGATGCTTTTCTGAATGAAGCAATGGACGCAAACGGTCTTGACTACGTCGGCGGTGACGACTTCGGTCTGGTCTGCCTGGCCAAGCGTGGCTCTGTCAACGAAGAACAGCGCGCAATCGTTGAGGCCTGGTTGAAGAATCGTAGCGAACTGACCAAAGTTGAAGTCAGTCCGTTGATGGATGCCTGGCACCCTGAGACACCGATCAACTCGGCAGTGTAATAACCTCGCGAGATAACATCGCAGGTCATTAACAGCGAACAAAGAAGCCATCCCCTGGGGTGGCTTTTTTTGTGCCTGATTTTCCCTGTGCTACGCGAGATTTGCGGGATTACGCGCCGACCAGCAAAACCTGCAACTCGTCCACACCAAGCTTTTTGCGCAGACGGCGGGAACGGTCAGTGGCCATTGGGTCAATTCTCATCAGTAACATCGGGCGGCGCGTTATCAGTTTGGGCGGATAAATGCCCGTATAACAGACTATCTGACGACGAGCCCGCTGCTAGACTGCAAAAAACTCCTGACCGGAGCCATGAGCCGAGCACAAGTGACCCGGCGTTGGGGCATAATGCGTCGGTATTTCAGGTGTATTGCAAATTTTTTCGCCACACCCATTTGAGTCACCGTTATTTTTTATCGAGGGAATCCATCCATGCCCTCTCGTTCCCCCGTCTTGTTGTAGGGTTTTTTGAATGATCAAATCATTGCGTCCCTTGTTTTTCGCCACCCTTCTTTTCCCGCTCGCTTTGCCGGTTCATGCAGAGCCGATCAACACTTCACTCCCCCCAAGGTCCAGCAGGCGCTCAAAGCCAGCAAGCTGGGCAACGACGCGCTGTCACTGGTCATGCTGCCGCTCAATGGGCCAGGTACACCGACTGTCTTCAACGCTGACGTATCGGTCAATCCGGCTTCGACCATGAAGCTGGTCACGACCTATGCCGCGCTGGAAATGCTCGGGCCGACCCATCAATGGAAAACCGAATTCTTCACTGACGGCACCCTCAACAATGGCGTGCTGCGCGGCAATCTCTACCTCAAAGGCGGTGGAGATCCGAAACTCAACATGGAGAAACTCTGGCTGCTGATGCGTGATCTGCGCGCCAATGGCGTCCAGCAGGTGACCGGCGACCTGGTCCTTGATCGCAGCCATTTCGTCCAGCCGCAACTGCCGGTGTTTGACGATGACGGCAACGACAAGAACAAGCCTTTTCTGGTCAAGCCCGACTCGTTGATGGTCAACCTCAAAGCGCTGCGTTTCATTACCCGCAACGACGGCGGCAAAGTGCTCGTCTCCGTGGAGCCGCCGATTGCCAGCATTCGCGTCGACAACCAGGTCAAGGCTGTCGCATCAAAGCAATGCGCTAGCGACGTGCGTTACAACCCGGTGCCACAGGTTGACGGTAGCGTTCTGGTCACTGTCAGCGGCCAGTTGGGCGACGGCTGCAACTCGCAGACCTACCTGTCCCTGCTCGACCACCCGACTTACGCCGCTGGCGCTGTTCGCGCGATCTGGCAGGAACTGGGTGGCAGCATTCTGGGCAAGGACCGCGTTGACGTCGTGCCTGGTAGCGCCAAATTGCTCGCCAAGGCCTTTTCCCCGGATCTGGTTGAAGTCATTCGCGATATCAACAAATTCAGCAACAACACCATGGCCCAGCAACTGTTCCTCAGCCTTGGTCAGGAATTTCGCAATGAAGCCGATGGCGATGACGCCAAGGCAGCGCAACGGGTGATCCGTCAGTGGCTGGCGAAGAAAGGCATTACTGCGCCTCATCTGGTGATGGAGAACGGCTCGGGCCTGTCACGGGCCGAGCGCGTCAGTGCACGGGAGATGGCGATCATCCTGCAAGCCGCCTGGAAGAGCCCTTACGCCGCAGAGTTCATGAGTTCAATGCCGCTGGCGGGTATGGACGGCACCATGCGCAAGCGCCTCAAGCGCACACCTCTGCTGGGTGAGGCGCACATCAAGACCGGCACCCTCAACACCGTGCGCGCCATTGCAGGCTTCAGCCGTGACAGCAACGGCAACACCTGGGCGGTCGTCGCCATCCTGAATGACCCTCGGCCGTGGGGTGCTTCGTCGGTACTGGATGAAGTATTGGTCGAGTTGTATCGCCAGCCGAAGCTGGTCAACAACACGGTATCGATTCAAAGGCCGTAAGGCCTGAGGTATCCATGCTCAGCTGTGGGAGCGAATTCATTCGCGAATGCTGTAGTACAGTCGATGCATCTCCATCGAATGTACTGAACTCTTCGCGAATGAATTCGCTCCCACAGTAATCCCGATAGGGCAGGACTTAACGAAGCCCCGCCCCTATACCACCCTTACTTCGCAGTAATCTTCCACGCCCTGTGGATCTTGCTGTTGCGGGCGAAATCCGGGTCGATGGTTTGCGCGCTGATCTCTTCAACCGCATAACGCTGGGCGAGGTTCTCGTCCAGCACGAACTTGCGGAAGTTGTTCGAGAAATACAGCACCCCGCCGGGGGCCAGGCGCGCCATGGCCAGGTCAAGCAACTGCACCTGATCGCGCTGCACGTCGAAGATCCCTTCCATGCGCTTGGAGTTGGAGAATGTCGGCGGATCGATAAAGATCAGGTCGTACTCTTCGCGACAGGCTTCCAGCCAGACCATCACATCGCCCTGCTCTAGTCGGTTCTTGTCGGAGAAGCCATTCAACGACAGGTTGCGACGCGCCCAATCCAGATAGGTCCGGGACAAGTCGACACTGGTGGTGCTCCGAGCGCCACCCTTGGCAGCATGCACGCTGGCGGTGGCGGTGTAGGCATACAGATTGAGGAAACGCTTGCCCGCCGCTTCGCGCTGAATACGCATACGCATGGCGCGGTGATCAAGGAACAGGCCGGTATCCAGGTAATCGGTCAGGTTGACCAGCAACTTGACGCCGCCCTCGTTGACCTCAAGGAACTGCCCTTGTGCGCTCTGACGTTCGTACTGCTTGGTGCCACTCTGACGCTCGCGGCGTTTGATCACCACTCGATTCTTGTCGACATTGAGCGCCTGAGGAATCGCCGCCAGGGCGTCGAAGAGCCGGGCCGACGCCTTCTCTGGATCAATCGACTTGGGCGCAGCGTATTCCTGCACATGCACCCAATCCTGATACAGATCGATCGCCAGCGAGTATTCCGGCATATCGGCGTCATAAACGCGGTAGCAATCGATACCCTCGCGACGTACCCATTTACCCAGCAGTTTGAGGTTCTTCTGCAGGCGGTTGGCGAACATCTGCCCGCCTTCGCTCAAGCGCGGCTGCTCGACAACCACAGGAGCCGGTTTGATCGGGTTGCCGTTCTTGTTGTACTTCTCGTACTTGCCAGGGGTCACTAACGGGCTGGTGTCTTCAACCTCGACTTGCTCGCGCTCGACCTGCCGCTGCTCGGCAGTACGCCGCTCACCGGTGACGAACTGATCCGGCACCACCTTGATCAGCAACAGCTTGCACGGCAACGCACCGTTCCAGAATGCGTATTGCTTGTGGCTGCGAATGCCCATGCGCTTGCCCAGATCCGGTGCGCCGGTAAACACGGCCGCCTCCCAGTTCAAGCACGCCTGACGCAGGCGCTCGCCAAGATTCTGGTAGAGATACAGCAAGCTCGCTTCATCACCCAGGCGCTCGCCATAAGGAGGGTTGCAGATTACCAAGCCCTTCTGGTTCTGGTCCGGGCGTGGCTCAAACGTGGCCACTTCGCCTTGATAGACTTTGATCCACTCGCTCAAGCCTGCTCGCTCGATGTTATTGCGACCGGGCTGGATCAAACGTGGATCGGCTTCGTAGCCGCGAATCCAGAGTGGCGGCTTGGCCAAGCCAGCTTGCGCACGGGCAAGCGCTTCGTCGTGCAGCTTGCGCCACAACGCTGGAACATGGCCCAGCCACGCGGAGAAACCCCAGCGCTCACGCTTGAGGTTCGGCGCGATGTCGGCAGCGATCATTGCCGCTTCAACCAGGAAGGTGCCCACGCCACACATCGGGTCGGCCAACGCTCCGCCTTCGGAGGCAATGCGCGGCCAGCCGGCGCGAATAAGAATGGCTGCGGCCAGGTTTTCTTTCAGGGGCGCGGCGCCCTGCTGCAAACGATAGCCACGCTGGTGCAGGCTATGGCCGGACAAGTCCAGGGAAAGAATGGCTTCGCCGCGATCCAGGCGCAGATGAACGCGCAGGTCTGGGTTGAGTTTGTCCACAGAAGGCCGCGAGCCATCAGCGGTGCGCAACTTGTCGACGATGGCGTCCTTGACCCTCAAGGCGCCGAAATGAGTGTTGTCGATGCCCGAGCCGTGGCCGCTGAACTCTACGGCCAGCGAGCCATCAGGCTCCAGGTGATCGTGCCAGTCGACGTGCAATACGCCGTTGTAAAGGTCCTCGGCATCCTTCATCGGGAAACGCTTGAGCACCAACAGCACGCGGTTGGCCAGGCGCGACCAGAGGCACAGCCGGTAAGCGGTTTCCATGTCAGCGCTGCCGCGAATGGCAGAAGTATGTTCGCGGGTTTCCTCAAGGCCAAGCGCAGTGGCTTCCTCAGCAAGCAGCCCTTCCAGGCCTTTGGGGCAAGTGAGGAAAAGTTCGTAACGATCCGACATGAATATTCCAGGGCCTGAGCCATAAGCGGCGGGCAACGCATTGCCCGACCAGATTTAAAACAGACGTCTTTCTTGGAGACCGCCTGCGTGGCACACACATTGTGCCGAGCCAACACCCTTCCACTACCCGGAAGGCGTCAGCCAGTCCCGGCCATCGTGGCCAAAGGACATTGAAAAACAGCTATTGAGCACGACAACAGCAGTAATAAAAAGTCACATCGCGACCCTTCGTCGAATTAAGCCTGCTTGCACCCGGCCATCATTCGCATTTGAGACTGTGTCGCGCTCTCCTCTGAAAGCCTCGTGAATGCGGGCCTCCAGAAATAATCAAATTTGAAACACCCGTTTCTTATGATCAGGTTATTACTTATGTGACGCGCTTATGACAAAACGATCATTCACAGCGCTCGATCCATTGGTTAGAAATCAACACAGGTTGTCATCGCAACGGTGACAGCACCATCGCCCGTCACGCCGGCAGCGGGCACCAACGGCAGAAAATTTTCTGCCCGACCTCGACATGAGGTCTCAGGGACATAACAGTCAACAAACGAGGGCAACACCCTATGAGAAGACTTAAGCGTGATCCGTTGGAAAGAGCATTTTTACGCGGATATCAATTTGGTGTTCATGGCAAATCCCGTGAGCTTTGCCCTTTTACTCTACCGTCGGTGCGCCAAGCCTGGATCAATGGCTGGCGAGAAGGACGTGGCGACAACTGGGACGGTATGACCGGCACTGCGGGAATCCACAGGCTCAACGAACTTCACGCGGTCGGATAATCAGGTAAATCTCCGACCAGTCCATCAAAAAACTTGAAGACGATCAAAACCAGAAGCGTCCCATCCGGGCGCCGGGCGTAAAGCCCAAGGGGTTCCATCTGGAACCCCTTTTTTATGCCATAAATCGGCTCAGGCCCGTGGCATCGCTGCAATGGCGTCCACTGACCGACGAATTAACGCCGGCCCCTTATAAATGAAGCCCGAGTAGATCTGGACAAGGCTTGCGCCTGCGGCGATTTTCTCAGCTGCGTGCTTGCCCTCGGTAATCCCGCCCGCTGCAATGATCGGCATGCGACCCGCCAGCTCAGCGGCAAGTATCTTGACCGTGTGAGTACTCTTCTCGCGGACCGGCGCACCCGACAAACCGCCCGCCTCATCCGCATGAGGCAAGCCCTCAACGCCTTCACGGGAAAGGGTCGTGTTGGTGGCGATCACGGCGTCCATACCCGACTCGATCAGAGCAGCGGCAACCAGCACGGTCTCCTCATCCGTCATGTCCGGGGCGATCTTGATGGCCAGCGGCACACGTTTGCCGTGCAATTGAGTAAGAGCTTCCTGGCGCACACGCAACGCTTCCAACAGCTGCTTGAGTGAGTCACCGAATTGCAGACTGCGCAGGCCCGGAGTATTGGGCGAACTGACGTTCACCGTGACATAGCTGGCGTGGGCGTAAACCTTGTCCAGACAGATCAGGTAATCGTCTACCGCACGCTCGACGGGGGTATCAAAGTTCTTGCCGATGTTGATCCCCAGGATGCCCTTGTAGCTGGCGGCCTGGACGCGAGTGACCAGGTTATCAACTCCGAGGTTGTTGAACCCCATGCGATTGATGATTGCCTCGGCATGAGGCAGCCGAAAGATACGCGGCTTGGGATTACCCGGCTGTGGGCGCGGGGTGACGGTACCGATCTCAACAAAACCGAAGCCCAACTGTGCGAAGCCATCGATGGCCGCGCCGTTTTTATCCAGCCCGGCGGCGAGGCCCACAGGGTTGGGAAAGTCCAACCCCATAACCTTGACCGGCAAACGCGACGGCGCCTTGCTCAACAGGCCATTGAGGCCTAGCCGACCACCCGCCCCGATCAGATCCAGCGACAGGTCGTGTGAGGTTTCCGGGGAGAGTTTGAACAGTAACTGGCGGGCCAGGTTATACATGAGGGGCGCGGCTCGTGAATAGCTGAATTCAGGGCGGCGATTATAGACGTCTTGGGCGCTTCGACGCGAGGCATGTGCGCAGGTTTTAAGCCGCAGTAGTCATGCAGGCACTGCCGAAGGCTGCGAAACCAGCGTGCAGAATTCGCAGCCTTCGGCAGCTATTACAGGAATCATCGCAGTCACCCGCCAAATCGCAGGCAAAGAAAAGCCCGGCATAAGCCGGGCTTCTCTATTGAAGCGAGGGAAGCAGGCTAATTACTTAGCTTGTGCTTCAACTTCAGCTTCTACGCGACGGTTTACAGCGCGGCCAGCGTCAGTTGCGTTATCAGCAACTGGACGGGATTCGCCATAACCAACCGAGTTTACGCGGCTAGCGCCAACACCGTACTGGTTAACCAGAACCTGTTTAACGGCGTTTGCACGACGCTCGGACAGCTTCTGGTTGTAAGCGTCAGGACCGACGGAGTCAGTGTGACCTTCAACAGTGGTGGTGGTGGATGGGTACTGTTGCATGAAGTCAGCGAGGTTCTTGATGTCGCCGTAGCTGTTAGGCTTGACTACGGATTTGTCGAAATCGAACTTCACGTCCAGCTCAACACGTACAACTTCAGCAACTGCTGGGCAGCCATCAGCGTCAACGGTAACGTTGGCTGGGGTGTCCGGGCACTTGTCGACGTTGTCGCACACGCCATCGTTGTCGCTGTCGGAGCAAACTTCAGCTACTGGAGCTGGTGCTGCTTCAACTTTCTTGGAGCCGCCACCGAAGTTTACGCCGATACCGACGCTTGGAGCCCACTCGGTGTCGCCTTGGTCGATGTTGTACTGAGCTTCAACGCCTGCACGGGCATAGAAGTTGTCAGTGAAGTAAAGCTTGGCACCGCCGCCGATGTTGGCGAAGGTCGAACCGTTACGGCCGCCACGAGCATCTTGACCGATGCTTTGGTCAGAGAAACCAGCCGAAACGTACGGACGCAGCATGTCGCCCGGGTTGTTGAAGTGGTACAGAGCGTCCAGAGCTGTGTTCGAGCCCTTGATGTTCTTACCGCTGTCGCTACGCACGTTGTGGACTTCGTCGTAACCCAGACGTACTTCAACGTCGTCGGTCAGGAAGTAGCCTACGGAGCCGCCGAACAGGTTGCCGTCGTTTTTAAAGTTACGGGCGCTGTCGTAGTACTCTTTCTTAGCGAAGCCTTCGATTTCGACTGCGCCTTGGCCTTGAGCCAGAGCGCCGAAAGATGCCGCGGCAACAATAGTACCAATGGCCAAGCCCAAGGTGTTTTTCAGTTTCATCCGTTAAATCCCCATCTGGTGATTGTAAAGCAGTCCCACATATCTGGGGACAACTCATCGGCAAGTCTATCAGAACTTGCCTGCTCGTTAGAGATATTTGCACCGAGTTAAGTTTCGGTAACGCCTGCAAATTTCTCACGTAATTTATCTAAAGCCCGCTTGTAGCGCATTTTCGTTGCGCTCAAGCCCATGTGCATGATGTCTGCGATCTCCTGGAATTCCAATTCTGCGACGAATCGCAGCACCAGAATCTCCCGATCGATCGGGTTCACATACACCAGCCAGCGATCGAGCCCACCCCGTTCTTCAGGTTTTGGCGTCTTTTCTTCCGACGCTTCCTCAAGTGGATCCAGACTCAAAGCGTCCATCAAGCGACGCTTACGCCGTTCCTTTCTGTACTGCGTGATGCATTCGTTATAAGTGATGCTGTAGAGCCAGGTTTTGAATTTCGATTTACCCTCGAAATTTTTCAAGCCATACAACACCTTAAGCATCACTTCCTGACAGACATCGTCAGCGTCCCGATCGTTCCCTAAATAACGTGCACAGACGTTAAAAAGTGTTCGCTGGTAGCGACGCATCAGCTCTTCGTAAGCCCGCGTCACATGAAAAAGCTCGACATGCGCCCGCGCAACCAGCTCCTCATCAGAGAGCTCGCGGGGGTCGTAGCGCATCGTTGACGGTTGTGCGTTATTCAAAACAAGTCGTGCCGACAGTCAGGTCATTGGCCGCCACGGCCCGGGGTCCGGTGATTCCTGGCGGCATAGAGTAGCAGGTTAGCCGCTTAACGGCTGCTCACTCGCTGCTCCAGAAGGATTCGGTTGGACAATGAAACCAACTCCCCCTCCTCGGTCAGCAGAGTGGTTTTCACCGTACCAATTTCTTCGATCTGGCCTTCGACATCGCCAACACGCACTTGTTGCCCAACCTGATACAACTCCCGCACATAAATTCCTGCCAGGATCTGCCCGGCCAACTCACGACTTCCCAGCCCCATGGCCAAGGCAATTGCCAGACCGACGGTAATCAAACCAATCACGATCACGTGGTTCAGCAGGTCAGTCTTGACCTCCAGCTGACTAATCGCCACCGAAATACTGATGATAATCACCAGACCCTGTGCGATACGCCCCAGCCCGGCCGAGTAGTCGAGGCCTACGCCTTCGGCCGCACCACGCACCAGACCGTTGACCAACTGCGCCAGCAACACGCCAACCAGCAGTACCAGCGCAGCGCCAAATACTTTGGGCAAATACAGCGCCAACATGTCCAGCGTTGCGGAAACCCGCTCAAGCCCCAGCGATTCTGCCGCCGAAACCAGAAAAATCAAGAGCACGAACCAATAAACAATTTTGCCGATCAGCGTTGAAATCGGCACCTGAATACCGGCGCGGCTGATCAACTTGGTCAGACCGGTGCCCGCCATCAACCGATCAAGGCCCAGTTTTGCGAGTAATTTGGACAGCAATGTGTCGAGCAGCTTGGCCACGACGAAACCCAGCAGCACCACCACGAGGGCGCCGAACAGGTTAGGAATGAAATTCGCTACTTTGGTCCACAATGCAGTCATTGCGGCAACCAGACTCTGAGTCCAGAGATCCAATTCCATGTTCAATCAGCCTTATCAACAGGACGAGCGGTAGAAAGTTTGCGACGTGAAACCGGTGCAACGTGGGCGGATCCATTATTCAACGCGATCATCATCGCTTCGGACCAGCGCCCCAACAGACTGAACAACACACCCGCGCCGACCTGGCGATTGGCGGTTTTCAGGACTCGCCCCAAACACGCATCGTCATCCCGGCTGGAGGATGACGAATTGAGCATGTCGCGTAAAGATTCTTCAAACGGATCGTGCATATGCCCCTCGCATAACCCCTTCACGTAACGTCACTAAAAGACGCGACCAATTCTGCACGAGTCACAACCCTTCGGCGCCGACATCATAAACGCACCTGTCATACCCAGCGCAACCGTCTAAACAGCCACCATTGCCCAAGCGCTACCCCGGCGATCAACAGGCAGGCGATCAGAAATCCGTAGGGGCTCGATGAGCCGGGAATACCGCCTACGTTAATCCCCAGCAGCCCGGTCAGGAAACTCATCGGCAGGAAGATTCCCGTGATGATCCCAAAGCGGTACATGGTCCGATTCATCCGCTCGCGCAGACGCCTGTCTTCGGACTCAAGCACCAGCCCCACTCGCTCGCGGGTCAATTCAAGCTCTTCGAGGTAACGCGTCAGGCTGTTGTTCAGCTCGTTCCAGTAGTCGGCATCGTCCTCGACGAACCAGGGTAATTTGCTGCGGCTTAGCTGGCCGTAGATATCGCGCTGCGGCCCCAGAAAACGACGCAGCCCTGCCGCTCGACGACGGATGTGCAGCATCTGCCCGTGATCAGGCGTGTACCGTTCGTCGGCATCTATTTTTTCTTCCTCTTCATCCACCGATTCGGTGAGGTCGCCGACCAGCGCCTGGACCTTGTCGGTCAGAAACTGAGCCAGATAGAGGATGAGTTCGGAGGCGTTTTTCGGGCCTTTGCCTTCATTAAGCTGTTCGATGAGTTCATCGGTGGCACGCAACGGGCGCAGTCGCAGGGAGATCACTTGCTGCGCCGCTGCAAAAATCCGCACCGAAACCATGTCTTCAGGTTCGGCACCCGGGTTGAGATTCACCCCGCGCAGGAACAACAGCAGCTTCTCATCCGGCAACGGCAATAAACGCGGCCGGGTATTCTCTTCCAGCAGTAGATCGCAGGCGAACTCACTCAAGCCGCTGGCGGTGCGCAGCCAGCTGTGGGTCTGTGGATGCCCGCGGTCCCAGTGCAGCCAGACGCTTTCGTCTGGCTGCAGCTGCAGGCAATCGAGCTCAGTGCGGGCGATGAAGCGCGCGCCACCTTTACCATCCAATACGAGAGCATGGACCAGCCCCCACTGCGCGTTGGTTTCATCGAACATCAAAGCTTCGCTTATTCAGGCATTTTCAAAGGCGATGGCGAGACAATAATGCCGTTGTTGTCGGCATACACATATTCACCCGGGCGGAACGTGACGCCGCCAAAGGTTACCGCCAGATCCAGATCGCCAGCGCCACGACGGTTGGAGCGCAATGGATGGCTGGCCAAGGCCTGCACACCCAGATCAGTCTGAGCCAGCATGTCCACGTCACGAATACACCCGTAGATCACCACGCCGTGCCAGCCGTTATGCGCTGCCCGCTCGGCAATCATGTCGCCGAGCAAGGCGCAGCGCAGGGACCCGCCGCCGTCCACAACCAGCACTTTGCCTGAGCCATCCAGCTCGGCGAGCTCTTTGACCCGGGAGTTGTCCTCGAAGCATTTGACGGTGACGATCTCACCGCCGAACGAATCCCGGCCGCCGAAATTGCTGAACATGGGCTCCACGACCTGGACCAGCTCGGGGTAGGCATCGCATAAATCCGGAGTGATGTAGTGCATGACGTAACTCCTGTAGGCGAAAGATCAATGGCTTGGCTAACTCAAGCACCCAGCTTAGCTGGCGGTTTACGAAGCTGGGTCGTAGCTTAGTCGCAACCCGTGCCCAGCGAAATGCCTTGAGGTCAGTCAGCGGCAACCATCTGCGCCTGCGACAGCTCCGGTACAGGCAAAGAGCCTTGGTCCAGCCAGTCTTTAACCAGCGGCCACACTTCGCGCTGCGCACTTTTGCTGACCAGCATCTGGACGTGATTGAAGTCTTCGCTGAAACCCTGCTTACGCCCCAGGCAAAGGAATTGACGCCGTGGCGAGCCGATCTGATCAAACAACTTGCGACAGGCCCACACCGGATCCTGGAAATCGCCCATGGCGGCCACCGCCAGAACCGGGACCTCAACGCGGCTCAAACCGGCCCACCAATCGGTCTCCCGGTCACCAAAACGGCCGAACAAGCCATGCCAGCGCAGGCTTTCGAGGACCAGCCCAATCGGCTCATCCTCCGGCCCACGCTTGAAGCGCGCCCCTGAAATATGATCGAAAGGCTTGAGCAACATGCGCCCGGCCCATTGCACGGGCGGGATCTTCAACGGCCAGTAGTCACGACTGACCTGGCTACCGAACAACGCCACCGATGCCGCAGACTCAGGCCCCAGATGCTGCCCGCCCAATGCCGCCGCCAGGGTGGTGCCACCCAGTGAATGGCCAATCCAGTGCGGGATTTGCCCGCTCTGCTCATGTACAAACGCGGCAATGGCAGGCAGGTCGTAGCGCGCGTAATCGGCCACCCGGTTCTGGCGATAAGCCTGATTGCGCGCTGACAGGCCATGCCCACGCATCTCCGGAATCCACACATCGAACCCGGCACGCGCAAGGTAGGCGCCCAGGCCAACGCCTTTGGGGGAGTACCAGAAGCGTCGATTGGAAAAACTGCCGTGCAACAGGATCACCGGCACGCCGCGCACGTCGGGTTGCGCCACGAGGCCGAGTCGGGTCACGGCGATCTCGACACTGTAGTCAGGACTGGTGGCGGGCTTGAGGCGGTATACGTCTTCGATCAGGTCACCACAACGCTCGGCGCTGATCAAAGCCACGGGAAAGAGATTGCTGCTGCTTTGCATATTGCTCGAACGATAAAAGGACGGTTCACGAGAAACCATCCGGGTAAACATGAAAAAGCCCCGATCTGCCGCATGGACAGATGGGGCTTGCCTCAATGACATCAGATCAGATCAACTCAGACAGGCGCCTGAGCTTCCGCCAGGAAGAACCAGGTTTCGAGCACCGAATCGGGGTTCAATGAAACGCTTTCAATCCCCTGATCCATCAACCAGCGCGCCAGATCCGGGTGATCCGAAGGGCCCTGGCCGCAGATGCCGATGTACTTGCCGGCCTTATTGCACGCCTGAATGGCGTTGGACAGCAGCTTCTTGACGGCCGGGTTACGCTCATCGAACAGATGGGCGATGACCCCGGAGTCACGGTCCAGGCCCAGGGTCAGCTGGGTCAGGTCGTTGGAGCCGATGGAGAAGCCGTCGAAGTACTCAAGGAACTCTTCGGCCAGAATCGCGTTGGACGGCAGTTCGCACATCATGATGATGCGCAGGCCGTTCTCGCCGCGTTTCAGGCCGTTCTCGGCCAGCAGATCAATCACCTGACTGGCTTCACCCAGGGTACGTACGAACGGCACCATGATTTCGACGTTGGTCAGGCCCATCTCTTCGCGCACACGCTTGAGGGCGCGGCATTCCAGCTCGAAGCAGTCGCGGAAGTTTTCGCTGATGTAACGCGAAGCCCCGCGGAAACCCAGCATCGGGTTTTCTTCTTCAGGCTCGTACATCTTGCCGCCAATCAGGTTGGCGTACTCGTTGGACTTGAAGTCCGACAGACGCACGATGACCTTTTTCGGGGTAAATGCTGCCGCCAGGGTACTGATGCCCTCGACCAGCTTCTCGACATAGAAGCCGACCGGGTCGTCGTAGCCCGCAATCCGCTTGTCGACACTGTCTTTGATGTCCTGAGGCAAGCTGTCGTAATTGAGCAGCGCCTTGGGGTGCACGCCGATCATGCGGTTGATGATGAATTCCAGGCGCGCCAGGCCGACACCGGCGTTGGGCAACTGGGCAAAATCAAAGGCGCGGTCCGGGTTGCCGACGTTCATCATGATTTTGAACGGCAGTTCTGGCATGGCATCGACTGAGTTGGTCTTGATGTCAAAGCCCAGTTCGCCTTCGAAGATATAGCCGGTGTCACCTTCGGCACAGGAGACTGTCACGCCCTGCCCGTCCTGCAGCAGCTGGGTGGCGTTGCCACAACCCACTACCGCTGGAATGCCCAGCTCACGGGCAATGATCGCCGCGTGGCAGGTACGACCGCCCCGGTTGGTAACGATGGCGCTGGCGCGCTTCATGACCGGTTCCCAGTCAGGGTCGGTCATGTCGGACACCAGCACGTCGCCCGGCTGGACTTTGTCCATCTCCGAGACGTCCTTGATGATCCGCACCTTCCCTGCGCCGATGCGCTGGCCGATGGCACGGCCTTCAACCAGCACGGTGCCGGTTTCCTTGAGCAGGTACCGCTCCATGACGTTGGCCTGGGCGCGGCTTTTCACGGTTTCCGGACGCGCCTGCACGATGTACAGCTTGCCGTCGTCACCGTCTTTAGCCCACTCGATGTCCATCGGCGCTTTGTAGTGCTTCTCGATGATCATTGCCTGCTTGGCCAACTCGGCGACTTCGTCATCGCTCAGGCAGAAACGGGCGCGCTCGGCAGGCTCGACATCAACGGTTTTCACCGAACGACCGGCCTTGGCTTCGTCGCCGTAGATCATCTTGATGGCCTTGCTGCCCAGGTTGCGGCGCAGGATGGCCGGGCGACCGGCGGCAAGGGTGTGTTTGTGAACGTAGAATTCGTCAGGGTTGACCGCGCCCTGCACCACGGTTTCACCCAGGCCATAGGCACCGGTAATGAACACCACATCACGAAAACCGGACTCGGTGTCCAGCGTGAACATCACGCCCGCAGTGCCGGTCTCGGAGCGGACCATGCGCTGCACGCCAGCCGAGAGGGCCACCAGCTTGTGGTCGAAACCCTGGTGAACGCGGTAGGAAATGGCCCGGTCATTGAACAATGAGGCAAACACTTCCTTGGCCGCACGGATGACGTTCTCGACGCCGCGGATATTAAGGAAGGTTTCCTGTTGGCCGGCAAAGGAAGCGTCCGGAAGGTCTTCAGCGGTGGCGGAAGAACGCACGGCAACGGCCAGATTCGGGTTACCTGCCGACAGTTCGGCAAAGGCGGTGCGAATCTCGGCGTTGAGCTTCTCGGGGAATTCGGCTTCCATGATCCACTGACGAATCTGCGCGCCGGTTTTGGCCAGCGCATTGACATCGTCGACATCAAGAGCGTCCAGAGCGGAGTGGATCTGATCGTTCAGACCACTGAGCTCAAGAAAATCACGGTAGGCCTGGGCCGTAGTGGCGAAGCCACCGGGCACCGAAACGCCAGCACCTGCAAGGTTGCTGATCATTTCGCCGAGGGATGCGTTCTTGCCCCCCACATGCTCCACATCATGGACGCCGAGCTTATCGAGGGAAACTACGTACTCTACCAAGGTGATCTCTCCACTAACTGTGTTTGTTGTTGGGAAAAGCTCAGTTGTCAGGCCAGGTGATAAAAAACCGGCCCTTGAAAAAAAGTTGCGAAAGCCAGCTACCCCGGCCCGCAAGCGCGCCTATGATATCCAACAATCGTCACCAGCTTAAGGCCAAAGGCGCAAATGAAACGATCTGCTTTTTTCATCTCCGACGGAACCGGGATCACGGCCGAAACCCTGGGCCAAAGCCTGTTGGCACAATTTGAGAACATCACGTTCAACAAGTTCACCAGGCCCTACATCGACAGCGTCGAGAAAGCGCGGGCGATGGTACAACAAATCAACAATGCCGCCGACAAGGACGATGTCCGGCCGATCATCTTCGATACCATCGTCAACCAGGAAATCCGCGAGATCCTAGCCACGTCCAATGGCTTCATGATCGACATCTTCTCGACCTTTCTGGCCCCGCTGGAGCAAGAGCTTAGTTCACACTCTTCTTACTCGGTGGGCAAATCGCACTCCATCGGTCACAACTCCAATTACATGGAGCGCATCGAGGCGGTGAACTTCGCGCTGGACAACGACGACGGCGCCCGCACGCATTACTACGACAAGGCCGACATCATTCTGGTGGGTGTTTCACGCTGCGGCAAAACCCCGACCTGCCTGTATATGGCCATGCAATTCGGCATCCGCGCCGCCAACTACCCCCTGACCGAAGACGACATGGAACGCCTGCAACTGCCCAGCGCACTGAAGGCACACCGTAACAAGTTATTCGGCCTGACCATTGACCCAGATCGCCTCACCGCCATTCGCCACGAGCGCAAGCCCAACAGCCGCTACTCCAGCTACGCTCAGTGTGAGTTCGAGGTGCGCGAGGTCGAAAGCCTGTTCCGCCGCGAGAACATCCCGAACATCAATTCCACGCACTTCTCTGTCGAAGAAATCTCCGCCAAGGTGCTGGTGGAGAAAGGGGTTGAGCGACGATTCAAATAGGCCCCTGCGGGGAGCGGCAAGCGTCAAGCTGCAAGCTGCAAGCTGCAAGAGGTGGCAAATGCTCTTCGCTTGCAGCTTGTAAGGCTACCTCGCCAGAGGCACTCTCACAAATCCCTCCATCAACACCCGTGCACTGCGGCTCATGATGGCTTTGGTGACTTTCCACTCGCCGTCTTTCTGCAACGCCTGGGCGCCGACGCGCAAGGTGCCGGAAGGATGGCCAAAGCGCACCGCTTCACGTTCGGTGCCGCTCGCTGCCAAATTGACCAGCGTGCCAGGGATCGCCGCCGCCGTGCCGATAGCCACCGCCGCAGTCCCCATCATCGCGTGGTGCAGCTTGCCCATGGACATTGCCCGCACCAGCAGATCAATGCTCGCCGCCGCCACCGGCTTGCCACTGGAGGCGATGTAGTCGGCGGGCGCAGCCACAAAGGCCACCTTGGGCGTGTGCTGTCGGGTTGCTGCGTCGTCCAGCTGTTTGATCAGGCCCATGCGCAGCGCGCCATGGGCGCGGATGGCTTCGAACATCGCCAGTGCCTTCGGATCACCGTTGATGTCGCCTTGCAGTTCACTGCCGGTGTAGCCGATGTCTTGGGCGTTGACGAAGATGGTCGGGATGCCCGCGTTGATCAGGGTCGCCTTGAAGGTGCCGACGCCGGGCACCTCAAGCTCATCCACCAGATTGCCGGTGGGGAACATGGAACCTCCGCCCTCCGCTTCGTCAGCCGCCGGATCCAGGAACTCCAGTTGCACTTCGGCCGCCGGGAAGGTCACGCCGTCCAGCTCGAAGTCGCCGGTTTCCTGCACCATCCCGTCGGTGATGGGCACGTGGGCGATGATGGTCTTGCCGATATTGGCCTGCCAGATGCGCACCACCGCCATGCCGTTCTGCGGGATTCGCGAGGCGTCAATCAGGCCGCTGCTGATGGCAAAAGGACCGACCGCCGCCGACAGATTGCCGCAGTTACCGCTCCAGTCGACGAAGGGCTTGTCGATGGACACCTGACCGAACAGGTAATCCACATCGTGATCGGCCCGGCCGCTGCGGGACAGGATCACCGTCTTGCTGGTGCTGGACGTCGCCCCGCCCATGCCGTCGATCTGTTTTTCATAGGGGTCAGGGCTGCCAATGACCCGCAACAGCAAGGCATCACGTGCCGCGCCGGGGACCTGAGCCGCTTCGGGCAAATCGGCGAGGTTGAAGAACACGCCCTTGCTGGTGCCGCCGCGCATGTAGGTGGCGGGGATTTTTAGTTGTGGTGGGTGAGTCATGGAATTCTGTCCTGAATGTGGGACCTGTAGGAGCTGCCGCAGGCTGCGAATAGCGGTGTTTCAGTCACAATGCCTTCGCAGCCTTCGGCAGCTCCTACCTAAATAATGTCGTTCAGCCCGCTACGCGCTGCTCCAGAAAATCCTGCGCAAAGCGCTGCAGCACGCCTCCGGCCTCATAGATCGACACTTCTTCCGCCGTATCGAGCCTGCAGGTCACCGGCACCTCCTGCCGTTCGCCATTCTTGCGGTGGATCACCAGCGTCATCGTGCTGCGCGGAATCCGCTCGCCGATCACGTCAAAGGTTTCGCTGCCATCGATATTCAGCGTGTGCCGATCCACGCCGCGCATGAATTCCAGCGGCAACACGCCCATGCCCACCAGGTTGGTGCGGTGGATGCGCTCGAAACCTTCGGCGGCAATGGCTTCGACACCGGCCAGGCGCACGCCCTTGGCGGCCCAGTCACGGGACGAGCCCTGGCCGTAGTCGGCACCGGCAATGATGATCAGCGGCTGCTTGCGCTCCATGTAGGTTTCGATGGCCTCCCACATGCGGGTCACCTGGCCTTCCGGCTCGATGCGAGCGAGGGAGCCCTGTTTGACCTTGCCGCCTTCCTGAACCATTTCATTGAGCAACTTGGGGTTGGCGAAGGTTGCCCGCTGAGCCGTCAAGTGATCACCTCGATGGGTGGCGTAAGAGTTGAAGTCCTCTTCCGGCAAGCCCATTTTCGCCAGGTACTCACCGGCGGCGCTGTCGAGCATGATGGCGTTGGACGGCGACAGGTGATCGGTGGTGATGTTGTCACCCAGCACTGCCAGCGGGCGCATTCCCTTGAGCGGCCGCGCCCCGGCCAGAGCGCCTTCCCAGTAAGGCGGACGGCGAATGTAGGTGCTCTGTTCGCGCCAGTCGTACAGCGGTTTGACCTGCTCGCCGTTGTCCGCCTTGATTTCGAACATCGGGATATACACCTGCCGAAACTGATCCGGCTTGACGCTGGCCTTGACCACCGCGTCAATCTCTTCGTCGCTGGGCCAGAGGTCTTTCAAGGTGATCGGGTTACCCGCCTGATCGAGGCCCAGCACATCCTGTTCGATATCGAAACGAATGGTGCCGGCAATCGCGTAGGCCACCACCAACGGTGGCGAAGCCAGGAATGCTTGCTTGGCGTAAGGGTGGATACGCCCGTCGAAGTTACGGTTACCTGACAACACGGCCGTGGCGTACAGGTCCCGGTCGATGACTTCCTGCTGGATTTTCGGGTCCAGCGCGCCGCTCATGCCGTTGCAGGTGGTGCAGGCAAAGCCGACGATGCCGAAACCCAGGGCTTCCAGCTCAGGCAGCAAGTTGGCCTCCTCCAGATACAGCTGCACTGCTTTGGAGCCCGGCGCCAGTGAAGTCTTGACCCATGGCTTGCGCTTGAGCCCGGCGGCGTTGGCATTGCGCGCCAGCAAGGCGGCGGCGATCACGTTGCGTGGGTTGCTGGTGTTGGTGCAGCTGGTGATGGCCGCGATGATCACCGCACCATCAGGCATCAGCCCCGGCTCGTTTTCCACCACACCGGAAATCCCCTGCGCGGCCAGCTCGGAGGTCGGCACCCGGCGATGAGGGTTGGAGGGGCCTGCAATGTTGCGCACCACACTGGACAGGTCGAAAGTCAGGACCCGTTCGTAAACCGCCGTTTCAAGGCTGTCAGCCCACAAGCCGGTTTGCTTCGCATAGGTTTCCACCAGCCGGACCTGCTCTGGTTCGCGCCCCGTCAGGGTCAGGTAATCCAGGGTCTGCTGGTCGATATAGAACATCGCCGCCGTGGCGCCGAATTCCGGAGTCATGTTGGAAATGGTCGCCCGATCGCCAAGGGTCAAGGCATTGGCACCCTCGCCGAAGAACTCCAGATAAGCGGACACCACCTTTTGCGCGCGCAAAAACTCGGTCACGGCCAGCACGATATCGGTGGCGGTAATCCCCGGTTGACGCTGACCGGTGAGTTCGACACCGATGATGTCCGGAAGGCGCATCCACGATGCCCGCCCCAGCATCACGCTCTCGGCTTCAAGCCCGCCAACGCCAATGGCGATAACGCCCAAGGCATCCACGTGTGGCGTGTGGCTGTCGGTGCCAACCAGGGTGTCGGGGAACGCCACGCCTTCCAGCGCATGCACCACCGGCGACATTCGCTCCAGGTTGATCTGGTGCATGATGCCGTTGCCGGGCGGGATCACGTCGACGTTCTTGAAGGCTTTTTTGGTCCAGTTGATGAAGTGGAAACGGTCCTCGTTGCGCCGGTCTTCGATGGCGCGGTTGCGCTCGAAAGCATTCGCCTCGAAGCCGCCATGCTCGACCGCCAGGGAGTGGTCGACAATCAGTTGGGTCGGCACCACAGGGTTGACCAGCGCCGGATCACCGCCTTGCAAGGCGATGGCATCGCGCAGCCCGGCGAGGTCCACCAGGGCGGTCTGGCCGAGAATGTCATGGCACACCACCCGCGCCGGGAACCACGGGAAGTCCAGGTCCTGCCTGCGCTCGACCAACTGTTCAAGGGACGCGGTCAACGTCGCCGGGTCACAGCGTCGCACCAGGTTTTCCGCCAGCACGCGCGAGGTGTACGGCAGGCCGTCGTAGGCGCCGGGCTTGATCGCATCGACTGCCTCACGGGCATCGAAGTAATCCAGCGAGGTACCGGGCAAGGGTTTGCGGTGTTCAGAATTCATGGCGCGGGGCCTCGATCACGGGAAATTCAGGGGGATGGCGGTGAAATAGCAGCCCATCTCTTCAACGCTGCACTGTCGCGCAGCAAACACGATCCCCGTGGGAGCGAGCTTGCTCGCGAAGGCATTTTCTTCGGCACAGACAATCGTTCGGATGTACTGGCCTCTTCGCGAGCAAGCTCGCTCCCACAGGGCTTTCATTGTTTTCACAGAACTATTTTGCGCTTGGTCAGAGCTTTTGACTCCGGCAGAAAATCGTTTCAGCGTTGAGGTCAGACTCAGCGCATTTCGATGCTCACAAAACTGCGCTGCTCAACGCCCACGTATTCGGCGCTGGGTCGGATGATGCGGTTGTTGGCACGTTGCTCGAACACATGCGCCGCCCAGCCAGTCAGGCGTGAACAGACGAAAATCGGCGTGAACAACTTGGTGGGGATGCCCATGAAGTGGTAAGCCGAGGCGTGGTAGAAATCGGCGTTGGGGAACAGTTTCTTCTGCTCCCACATGGTCTTGTCGATGGCTTCGGAGACTGGATACAACACGGTGTCCCCGGCTTCATCGGCGAGCTTTTTCGCCCAACCCTTGATCACTTCGTTGCGCGGGTCCGACTCTTTATAGATGGCGTGCCCGAAGCCCATGATCTTGTCTTTGCGTTGCAGCATGCCGAGAGTGCCCTGGATCGCGTCTTCGGCCGAGCTGAACGTCTGAATCATGTCCATGGCGGCTTCGTTGGCGCCCCCGTGCAGCGGGCCCCGCAAGGTGCCGATGGCTGCGGTGATGCAGGAGAACAGGTCGGACAAGGTCGAAGCACAGACCCGCGCCGTGAAGGTCGAGGCGTTGAATTCGTGCTCTGCATAGAGAATCAGCGAGACATCCATGACCTTGCGATGCAATTCGCTGGGCTTTTTATCCAGCAGCAGATGCAGGAAGTGCCCGCCGATGGAGTCTTCGTCGGTCACGCAGTTGATACGTTTGCCGTCGTGGCTGAAGCGATACCAGTAACACATGATGGCCGGGAACGCGCCAAGCAGGCGGTCGGTGGCATCGCGCTGCTGATCGAAGCTGGTTTCCGGCTCCAGCGTGCCCAGCATCGACGCGCCGGTGCGCATGACATCCATCGGGTGAGTGCTGGCGGGGATGCGCTCAAGCACTTCTTTCAAGGCTTGTGGCAAATCGCGAAGTGTTTTCAGCTTCGCCAGATAGGCGTCCAGCTCGGCCTGGGTCGGCAGCTCGCCATACAACAGCAGGTAAGCCACTTCCTCGAAGCGCGCCTGGGCGGCCAGCTCTTTGACGTCGTAACCGCGGTAGGTCAAACCGGCGCCGGTCTGGCCCACGGTCGACAAGGCAGTCTGCCCGGCAACCTGGCCACGCAGGCCAGCCCCGCTCAATACTTTTGCTTCAGCCATTGCTTTCTCCAGTCTTGGATTTTTTAGGGATTTGGCAATTCGTTGGTTATGTCAGCCATTGGCCCGTGGGAGCGACCGGGGTGGCGCTCCACCTTGCTCGCGAAGGGGCCAGTACATCCGAAGTAACTCTGCAGTCTGGAACACAGCCTTCGCAAGCAAGCTTGCTCCCACAGGTTGTCATCTCCAGCTCCTCAAACTTTCTTCTGCGCAAACAACGCATCCAGCTTCTGCTCGAAGGTGTGGTAATCAATCGCGTCATACAGCTCCATGCGGGTCTGCATGGTGTCCACGACATTCTTCTGGCTGCCGTCGCGGCGGATCGCACCGTAGACATTTTCCGCTGCCTTGTTCATGGCCCGGAACGCCGATAAAGGATAGAGCACCAGTGAGACATCGGCGCTGCGCAGCTCATCCACGGTGAACAGCGGCGTGGCGCCGAATTCGGTAATGTTGGCGAGAATCGGCGCCTTCACCCGCGCGGCGAACAGCTTGTACATGTCCAGCTCAGTAATCGCCTCCGGGAAAACCATATCGGCACCGGCTTCAATGCAGGCAGCGGCACGCTCCAGCGCAGACTCCAGGCCTTCCACCGCCAACGCATCAGTGCGGGCCATGATCACGAAGCTGTCATCCAGACGCGCATCCACGGCGGCTTTGATGCGGTCGACCATTTCCTGCTGGGAGACAATTTCTTTATTCGGGCGATGACCGCAACGCTTGGCGCCCACCTGATCCTCGATATGAATCGCCGCCGCGCCGAACTTGCTCATGGAACGCACAGTGCGGGCCACGTTGAACGCCGACGAACCGAAACCGGTGTCCACATCCACCAGCAGCGGCAGGTCGCACACATCCGTGATGCGCCGCACATCGGTCAGCACATCATCCAAACCCGTAATGCCCAGGTCCGGAATGCCCAACGACCCCGCCGCCACGCCACCGCCCGACAAATAAATCGCTTTGAACCCGGCACGTTTGGCCAGCAACGCGTGATTGGCGTTGATGGCGCCAACCACCTGCAACGGGTGTTCGCTGGCCACGGCATCACGGAAGCGTTGGCCGGGAGTGGTTTTATTGGAATTCATTATTCATCTCCTGTTTGAAGAGCGGATTTGGCAGCGGGCTGTTCATGCTGCGGGTCCAGGTAGTGCTGCTCAATGTTGCGTTTCGAAGCGCCGATATGGCGGCGCATCAACAATTCAGCCAACTCGCCGTCACGGTCGGCGATGGCGTCCAGAATGCGGTGGTGTTCGGCAAACGCCTGGCGCGGCCGGTTGGGCGTGGCAGAGAACTGGATGCGGTACATGCGCACCAGTTGATACAGGTCGCCGCACAGCATTTGCGTCAGGGTCTTGTTGCCACTGCCCTGAATGATCCGGTAGTGAAAATCGAAATCGCCTTCCTGCTGGTAATAGCCGACACCGGCCTGGAACGCCGCGTCGCGCTCATGGGTATCGAGCACCCGACGCAGGTCATCGATCTCTTCAGGGGTCATGCGTTCGGCGGCCAGGCGGCAGGCCATGCCTTCCAGGGATTCGCGAATTTCATACAGCTCGATCAACTCGGCGTGGCTCAGGGATACCACCCGCGCACCCACATGGGGAATTCGAACCAGCAACCGCTGCCCCTCAAGCCGATGGATCGCCTCACGCAACGGCCCACGGCTGATGCCATAGGTGCGCGCCAGCTCCGGTTCGGAAATCTTGCTGCCAGGGGCTATCTCGCCTTTGATGATGGCGGACTGAATGCGGCGGAAGACGTTTTCGGAGAGGGTTTCCGGGTCTTCTTGAAGTGGAGTGGTGTGTAGCACCTGACTCAGCATTGTCGACACCCTGAAATCAATATGGGCCGAATCTAGCGCCATGGAGCATTTCAGTCAAAGTAATCCATCACATTGTCGACAATGGTCTAATAATCGCGCCCGTGAGGTACACCTCTCGTGGGACCGGCTTTAGCCGGGAAGAGGCAGGTACATCCGCTAGACCTGCATTGGCAGAACTCCCGTCTTCCCGGCTAAAGCCGGTCCCACGACATCGGCAACGTGAAAATACCTTCATGCTAGAATGCCGCCCCAATTGATGGTCAGTAATAGCACTGCGCCAGTCGAATCAAGTCTCAAGGGTGTTCGCCCTAACCGTGCCAGGATTTATGACACTCAAAGCCTTTCCCGCCCTGCTCTGCCTTCTTTTTCTGCCTCTGATGGGCATGGCTGCCGAAAAGACGGTGTACGGCCTCAACGAATATGCGCAACTCAACGACATTGACCTGCAAGTCGCAGCCAAGCTCGACACCGGGGCCAAGACCGCGTCGCTGAGTGCGCGGGACATCAAGCACTTCAAGCGCAATGGCGAAAGCTGGGTGCGGTTTTATCTGGCGATTGATGACGCCCACGCGCACCCCATCGAGCGGCCGCTGGCCCGTGTCAGCAAGATCAAGCGCCGTGCTGATGATCGCGACCCGGATGACGAGAAAAAGTACACCGCACGCCCGGTGATCAGCCTGGATGTGTGCATGGGTGCATCTTTACGCACCATCGAAGTGAACTTGACCGACCGAAGTGCTTTCCAATATCCGCTTTTGATCGGCTCCGAAGCCTTGAAACGCTTTGATGCGCTGGTCGATCCAAGCCTTAAGTACGCAGCGGGCAAGCCTGGCTGTGCAATTACCGCTCAAAGAACCGAGTAACCCAATGCGCTCTCTTACGTTGCATCTGAAAATCCTGATTGGTGTCCTGGTGACACTGGGGATCGCAATCACGGCCTATCAGATTCTGGCGCTCGGCATCCCGGTCACCGAGGATGAAACCGACGATCTGTGGAATATCGACGCCAAGGTCGAGTTCGTCGCCAACAACAATAAGGATTCGGTGAAGCTGCAGATGTTCGTGCCACCGCTGGCGCGTGACTACATCAGCCTCAACGAGAGCTTTATCTCCAATAACTATGGGGTCAGCGTCAATCGGGTCGATGGCAACCGCAAGGTCACCTGGTCGGCACGCCGCGCCACCGGCAACCAGACGCTGTATTACCGCCTCGTGCTGACCAAGCGCTACAGCGGCGAGAAGCTCAAGGCCAAAGGGCCGATCTTCCGTGACAGCATCGTCGTCGAAGGGCCCGAGAAAGTGGCCGCCGAAGCGTTGCTCGCACCGATTCGCCAGCACTCGGCGGACGTGGAAACCTTCGTCACCGAAGCCATCAAACGGGTCAATAACCTCTCCGACAACAACGTCAAGCTGCTGTTGGCGGGCGACCCGTCGAGTTCCAACAAGGCGCGGATCACCGAGCTGTTGCTGTCCATCGCCCATGTGCCCATGGAAAAGGTCCACACCATTCGCCTGGTGGCCGACCAACCGCAAAGCCCGGAACTCTGGCTGCGCAGCTTCAATGGCAAGGACTGGTTGTATTTCAACCCGGACACCGGCGAACAGGGCCTGCCTGAAGATCGCCTGCTGTGGTGGACCGGCGACGAAAGTCTGGTGACCCTCGACGGCGGCAAAAAACCGGTGGTGACCTTCAGCCTCAATAACAGTGAAATGAACGCGATTCGCCTGGCCAAATTGACCGATGCCAGCACTGACGCGGACTTCCTTGAATATTCGCTGTACGGCCTGCCCCTGCAAACCCAGCAAACCTTCATGATCATGGTGATGATCCCGATCGGCGTGCTGGTGATTCTGATCCTGCGCAACCTGATCGGCCTGCAGACCCTGGGCACCTTTACCCCGGTGTTGATTGCCCTGGCCTTCCGGGAAACCCAGCTGGGGTTCGGTATCATTCTGTTTACCGTCATTACCGCGTTGGGCCTGTCGCTGCGCTCCTATCTGGAGCACCTGAAGTTGCAGATGCTGCCCCGGCTCTCGGTGGTGTTGACCTTCGTGGTGGTGCTGATCGCCGCCATCAGTCTGTTCAGCCACAAGCTTGGGCTTGAACGCGGGCTTTCCGTGGCGCTGTTCCCGATGGTGATCCTGACCATGACCATCGAACGCCTGTCCATCACCTGGGAAGAACGCGGCGGCGGCCATGCCATGAAAGTCGCCATCGGGACGCTGTTCGCGGCCTCGCTGGCGCACATCATCATGAGCGTGCCGGAGCTGATCTACTTCGTCTTCACCTTCCCGGCAGTGCTGCTGATTCTGGTGGGCTTCATGCTGGCGATGGGTCGCTACCGTGGCTACCGCCTGACCGAACTGGTGCGCTTCAAGGCCTTCCTCAAGGATGAAGCCAAGCAAGAAGAAGCCAAATGATCGGCCTGTGGAAGACCTGGAAGGCCCTGGAAGCCCGGGGAATCATGGGCATCAACCGACGTAACGCCGATTACGTGCTCAAGTACAACAAGCGCAGCCTGTATCCGATTGTCGACGACAAGATCATCACCAAGGAGCGGGCTATCGCGGCGGGCATCAATGTGCCCGAGATGTACGGGGTGATCTCCACCGAAAAGCAGATCGACAAGCTCGACGAGATCATCGGTGGCCGCAGTGACTTCGTCATCAAACCCGCCCAGGGTGCCGGTGGTGACGGCATTCTGGTGATCGCCGACCGTTTCGAAAACCGTTACCGGACCATCTCGGGGCGCATCGTCAGCCACTCGGAAATCGAGCATCAGGTGTCGAGCATTCTCACCGGCCTCTATTCCCTGGGCGGACACCGGGATCGGGCGCTGATCGAGTACCGCGTCACGCCTGACCAGATCTTCAAAAGCATCAGCTACGAAGGCGTGCCGGATATTCGCGTGATCGTGCTGATGGGCTACCCGGTGATGGCCATGCTGCGCCTGCCGACCCGGCAGTCTGGCGGCAAGGCCAACCTGCACCAGGGCGCCATCGGCGTCGGCGTCGACCTCGCCACCGGCATCACCCTGCGCGGCACCTGGCTGAACAGCATCATCACCAAACACCCGGACACCACCAACGCCGTAGACGGCGTGCAGCTGCCCAACTGGGACGGCTTCATGAAGCTCGCTGCCGAATGCTACGAATTGTGTGGCCTGGGCTATATCGGTGTGGACATGGTGCTGGATCAGGAACAAGGGCCGCTGATCCTGGAGCTCAACGCCCGCCCCGGCCTGAACATCCAGATTGCCAACGACTGCGGCCTGACCCATCGCACCCAGGCGGTGGAAGCGCGACTGGAGCAGCTGGCGCTCAACGGCGATATTGAAACGCCGGAGCAACGGGTCAAGTTTGTGCAGGAGCTGTTCGGGCACGTCTAATCCCGGCCCTGCCTCTCCAGTGGCGCGCCCGAGTCCGCCACTCACCTCGCGTCACTGTCTCCTGAGACCCGCTAAACAGCAGCCTGTCAATCAAACCGCTTTCGCAGCCCTCGTAACCTCGGTCATCTCCAGGACCGGGTGAACCTGAAAGAACGCATGCCCCTGTGGGAGCGAATTCATTCGCGAAGGCTGCGGTGCAGATGATAGATGAACGTCGGATGTAAGGGCCTCTTCGCGAATGAATTCGCTCCCACGGGGTCGGTGGTCGTTTGTAGGAGCTGCAGAAGGCTGCGACCAGCGGCGGTCAGATACACCGCCTTCGCAGCCCTCGTAACCTCGGTCAGCTCCAGGACCGGGGTGAACCTGAAAGAACGCATGCCCCTGTGGGAGCGAATTCATTCGCGAAGGCTGGGGTGCAGATGATAGATGAACGTCGGATGTAAGGGCCTCTTCGCGAATGAATTCGCTCCCACGGGATCGGTGGTCGTTCGTAGGAGCTGCCGAAGGCTGCGAACAGCGGCGGTCAGATACACCGCCTTCGCAGCCCTCGTAACCTCGGTCAGCTCCAGGACCGGGGTGAACCTGAAAGAACGCATGCCCCTGTGGGAGCGAATTCATTCGCGAAGGCTGCGGTGCAGATGATAGATGAACGTCGGATGTAAGGGCCTCTTCGCGGATGAATTCGCTCCCACGGGGTCGGTGGTCGTTCGTAGGAGATGCCGAAGGCTGCGAATAGCGGCGGTCAGATACACCGCCTTCGCAGCCCTCGTCACCTCGGTGAGCTCAGGCCGGAAAGATAGCCATTGTCGGCATCTCGTGTAGCTGAATCGTTTAATTACTGCGAAATATCCGGTTACTTTGTGGAACTAGCGCAGCGGGCAGGCCCCTAACAAGCCATGTCCTCAGCCTGGGCCTACGCTTTCTCCCGGGCGCCTCACCGTTTAACGCAAGGATTTCGCAGTGCCTTCCAGTACCTCTACCGCCGCAAAACCTGATCAGGGCGGGCAAGCGATGTCGCCCTCCCGGATGATCTTTATTTCCGTCCTGGTTGCCACCATGGGCGCGCTGGCCTTCGGTTATGACACCGGCATCATCGCCGGTGCCTTACCCTTCATGACACTGCCCGTGAGCGAGGGTGGCCTGGGGCTGACCGCGTTCACCGAAGGCTTGATCACCTCATCGCTGATTGTCGGTGCCGCGTTCGGCTCGCTGGCCAGCGGTTATATTTCGGACCGCTTCGGCCGTCGTGTCACTTTGCGCCTCTTGTCTCTGCTGTTTATCGCGGGTGCTCTGGCGACTGCTATCGCGCCATCGATCCCGATCATGGTCGCCGCGCGCTTCCTGCTCGGCATCGCAGTGGGCGGTGGCTCGGCGACGGTACCGGTGTTCATCGCGGAAATCGCCGGGCCCAAGCGGCGCGGTCGCCTGGTCAGCCGTAACGAGCTGATGATCGTCAGCGGCCAACTGTTGGCTTACGTGCTTAGTGCCTTGATGGCGGCGTTGCTCAGCTCTTCGCATATCTGGCGTTACATGCTGGCC
This sequence comes from Paucimonas lemoignei, assembly GCA_900475325.1. Lineage (GTDB taxonomy): Bacteria > Pseudomonadota > Gammaproteobacteria > Pseudomonadales > Pseudomonadaceae > Aquipseudomonas. The sequence goes on along the minus strand of LS483371.1, from coordinate 2,262,204 downwards.
ATCGCCATGATCCCCGGCATTCTGCTGCTGATCGGCACATTCTTCGTGCCGCCTTCGCCGCACTGGCTGGCGGCCAAAGGTCGCTTCGATGATGCGCAAGAAGTCCTGGAAAAGCTGCGCGACAGCCCCGAGGACGCCAAGCGCGAAGTCGAGGAAATGAAGGCTCAGAAAGAAAGCGCTCGCAAGCGCCCGCCTGTTGGCGAACTGCTGCGCCAGAGTTGGGTGATCAAGTTGCTGCTGATCGGCATCGGCCTGGGCTTCACCGCTCAGTTCACCGGCGTCAACGCGTTCATGTATTACACGCCGATCATTCTCAAAACCACCGGCATGGGCACCAACGCCGCACTGACGGCGACCATCGGCAACGGCGTCGTCTCGGTGATCGCCACCCTGCTGGGCATCTGGGCGATTGGTCGCTATGGTCGTCGCCATCTACTGATGACCGGCCTGGTCATGGTGGTCCTTTCTCAGGTGGCTTTAGGCTGCGTTCTGCAGTTCATGCCGCAGAACCTGACTCAGAGCTACACGGCGCTGGCCTGCATCCTGTTGTTTCTGCTGTTCATGCAGATGTGCGTCGCGCCAGTGTATTGGCTGCTGATGTCTGAGCTATTCCCCGCTCAGATTCGCGGCCTGCTCACCGGTACGGCCGTGTCCATGCAATGGCTGTTCAATGCGCTGGTCGCCTTCCTGTTCCCCATGGCACTGGCAGCGATTGGCAATCCGACGTTCTTTATCTTCGCGGTGATCAACGTTGGTTCCCTGCTCTTCGTGTACTTCTGCCTGCCTGAAACCAAGGGCAAGTCCCTGGAAGAGATTGAAAAGTACATGAAGAAAGAACTGTAGACGCGCCCGCCATGCTGCCGGTCTAATTGCCACCACGACCGGCACGGCGCGACAGAGCGATATCTACACAGCAGCAGGTTCCAGGCCACGGGACCTGCCAACACGTTTTTGCGAGGATTCATGACAGCGTCCGCTGACACTCAAAACACCAGCTGGGTCAGTGTCTGCACACTGGCGGTAGCTGCCTTCATCTTCATCACCACCGAGTTCGCCCCGGTGGGCCTATTGAGCGCCATTGCCAACAGTTTTGGCATGACCTCCGCCCAAGTGGGGCCAATGCTCACGGTCTACGCCTGGACCGTCTCGCTGATGTCCCTGCCGATGATGTTGCTGACCCGCAACGTGGAGCGCCGATTGCTGCTTAAAGTCGCCATTGGCGCCTTGATCGCCAGCCACATCGTGCTCAGCCTCTCGCCCAATTTCACCCTCGTCGTGATCAGCCGGATCTGCATCGCACTGGCCCACTCGGTGTTCTGGTCGATTACCGCGTCGCTCGCGGTGCGCCTGGCGCCTGAGGGCAATCGCGGCAGAGCCCTAAGTATTCTGGCCATGGGCTCGTCACTGGCAATGGTCCTGGGTATTCCGATTGGTCGTCTGCTGGGCGAGAGCATGGGCTGGCGCGCGACGTTTCTGGCCATTGCAGTGGTCGCGTGCCTGATCTGGGTATTGCTGGCCAAGAAGCTGCCTTTATTGCCTACCCAGAACAGCGGCAGCCTGACCAGCTTGCCCATCCTGTTCAAGCGTCCGGCGCTGGTGTCGCTGTACTGGATCACGGCACTGGTGGTGACGGCCAACTTCACGGCGTACACCTACATTGAGTCGTTCGTGCAAAAAGTCGGCGGCTTCAGTGAAGGCACCACCACCTGGCTGTTGCTGTTGTTCGGCCTGGCCGGGCTTTTGGGCTCGATGGTATTCAGCAAACTGGACACCCGCTTCCCGAAAAACCTCACCGCCTTGGCGATTGGCTCGTTGTGCCTGTGCCTGGGCCTGATGTTCTGGGCGTCGTGGAGCATCTACACCCTGGTGGCCGTGTTCGCCTTGTGGGGGCTGGCCATGTTGTGTTTCAGCGTGCAGATGCAATCCCAGGTCATCAGCCTGGCGCCCGACGCCACTGATGTCGCAACCGCCCTGCATTCGGCGATCTACAACATCGGTATTGGCGGCGGCGCACTGCTGGGCAGTATTGTCGTGCATCACCTGGGCTCGGCGTGGGTGGGAGTTATCGGCGGGCTGGTGGCAGCCGTCGCCCTTGCCTTGTGTCTATTCAATGCCAGGCGTTTCGAGAGAGCCGCACGGGCAGCGGCACAATCAGCTGAGGCGCAGGTTTAATACCGGATCTTGAGCCATTTGCAGACGGTGACCGGGCAATCGAGTGGATTGCCCGGATGCCACGTTGCAGCGTCGCCCGACACGCAAGCTTGCCAAATTCCGTTACAAATATGAAAATGAGATTCATTACCAATTAATTGATCTCAGGCTCACTCCATGTCCTCCGCCGATCCGTCGCTGCAACACGCGGTGCATACGCTTTATGTGGACCATCATCATTGGCTGTGCGGATGGCTGCGCAAACGGCTCGGCTGTGTAGACCGCGCCGCAGACCTTGCCCAGGACACTTTTATTCGCGTCCTGACCCAGCGCAAAAGTGTGGAGCTTCGCGAACCCCGGGCCTACCTCAGCACCGTCGCGCGCAGCCTGATGATCGACATGTTCCGTCGCCGGGCGCTTGAGCAAGCCTATCTGGAGACCCTCGCAGCGCGCCCCGAGTCGCTGGATGTCTCCCCGGAAACCCGTTTCATGATCATTGAAACGCTGGTGGAAATTGACCGCTTGCTCGATGGCCTTGGCCCGCGCACCCGCGAGATTTTCCTGATGGCGCAGCTGGACGGTCTCTCATACGTGGACATCGGCCGACACCTCAATGTCTCGGTAAATACCGTAAAAAAACACGCTGCCAGGGCACTGACCCATTGCTTGCTGTCTGTGGAAGACTGAGCCGTGAACAGCGCTCAATCTCCGAATCGCGCCACCTTGGAAGCCGCAGCCCGATGGTACGTCGAACTGCACGACGGGGCGCAGAACGAAGCGACCCGACAGGCCCACCGAAAATGGCTGGAGCTTGACCCAAGCCATCGCCAGGCATGGGAGCGTCTGGCCCGTTTGCAGGATAAGTTCGACAAGCTCGAGCCAGGTGTCGGCCGGGTCACTTTATCCAGTGCCCGGGCCAAACGCCGCGATGTGCTTAAAGTCCTTTCTATTCTGCTGGCGGCTGGCGCGGCGGGCAGTGTTGCCTGGCAGGGCACCGGGTTGCCGTTGCTCATGGCCGATCAACGCACCAGCGCCGGAGAACGGCGCCGTCTGCGCCTGGACGATGGCAGCCAGCTACAGATGAATACAGATACCGCGGTGAATATTCGCTATAGCGACCCGTTACGCGAACTGCAGTTGCTCACCGGTGAGATCCTGATTGAAACAGCGCCGGACGCTATGGCGCGGCCGTTCATCGTGCACACTCACGACGGCAGCATTCGGGCGTTGGGCACGCGTTTCATCGTACGCCGGGATAACGATCAGACCCGGGTGTGCGTACTGGAGCATGCGGTGGAGATACGCAGTGTGCATTCGACGTCCGCAGTACGTATCAACGCAGGCCAACAACTGACTTTCAGCGAGACCACTATCGGGGCGGTGCAAAGCGCTGACACTCAGGCAGATGCCTGGACCCGCGGCATGCTGGTGGTCAACGATTGGCGACTGGGGGATTTCATCAGCGAACTGCAACGCTACCGCTCTGGCCACCTCGGCTACGACCCAAGCATTGCCGGGCTGCGTATTTCCGGCGCTTTTCACCTGGGCAGTACCGATACCATTCTGGAAAACCTGACCACCACCCTGCCCGTGCGTATTCGTCGTTTCAGTCGGTTTTGGGTGAGTGTCGAGGCCGTTTAGGTGATTTAAAAACCCGTGGGGATTCCAGGTTGGCGTGCTGTACACGTTTGTAGTGGGACCGGCTTTAGCCGGCAAGAGGCCGGTACAGCCCTGCGAGTGTGTCGTCTGCAATCCAGCTTTACCGGCTAAAGCCGGTCCCACGGGTCGCGGCCCGCGACAGACATCCGCTGCAGCAAAAAAGCATCTATCAATGAAAACTGTTGCTCGGGGGGTTGTTGATTTTCATTCTCGTTCGACTCTGTAGATAAGAGGCGCAATTGACGCCGCCATCATCGCTACAGGGCGAAAAGGAAACCGCATGTCCCCGCGCAAGTCCCCCACCGGAAATAGCCTCATCAACCGTGCCCTGTTCGGCATTGTATTGGCAGCACCCTTCACCACCGTGCTGGTCGCACCCAATGCGTGGGCGCAAACCACGGCTGAAACCGAGTTCAATATTCCCGCTGGCCCCGTCAATTCTGCGTTGGAACAGTTTGCCGCCACGGCGGGTGTCACTGTGTCCTTCGAGCCCGATGCCGCGCGCGGACAAAAATCTGCGGGACTGCGCGGGCGTTACTCCACAGACGCAGGGTTGCGGCAACTGCTGGCGGGCAGCCGTTTGCAGATCGTGCCACATGCCAACGGCAGCTATTCTTTGCTGCCGGGCACCGGTGATGCATCGACCGTGCAACTGGACGCCACCAGCATCTCGGGCAGGACTGTCGAGTCGGCGGCGGGCCCGGTCGACAGCTACGTCGCCACCCGCAGCGCCTCCGGGACCAAGACCGATACCCCGCTGATCGAGATTCCTCAATCCATCTCAGTGATAACCCGCAAGCAGATGCAGGCGCAGAGCGCGCAGACCGTGACCGAAGCCCTGCGCTATGTCCCTGGCGTCAAAGTCGAAGGCTACGGCCTGGATCCCAAGGGGTTTGACTGGCTGTTCATTCGCGGCTTCAACGGCCAGTCCACCAGCGACTACCTCAATGGCCTGCGCCAGCAAAACAACAGCTACGCGTTTTTCCGCAGCGAGCCTTACTCACTTGATCGTATTGACGTCGTCAAAGGCCCCTCCTCGACCTTGTTTGGCCAGGGCGATGCCGGCGGGATCATCAACCGCGTCAGTAAAAAACCTGAAGCCAACCACGTCAATGAAGTGCAACTCACCGCCGGCAGCCACGATCGCAGGCAGGGCCAGTTCGATCTCGGTGGCGCGCTGGACGATGAGCAACACCTGCTGTACCGGGTGGTTGGCTCGGCCCGAGATGCCAATACTCAAGTGGACTACGACGACGGCCATGAGTTAAAGGACGACCGCCTGTATATCGCGCCCTCCTTCACCTGGGCGCCGGATGAAGACACCAGCCTGACCTTGCTCAGCGATTTTTTGCGCGACCGCAACGGCGGCTCGCTGTTTGCCTACAGCACGCCCGATGGCCACACCACCGACACCTTGATGGGTGACCACAGCTTCAACCATCTCAACCAGAATCAGTACAGCTTTGGTTATGAGTTCCGTCATCGCCTGGATGACACTTGGGAATTTCGTCAGAACGCACGCTACGGCCAGGTCGATGTGATCTTCCAGAACCTGCTGCCATTCAGCGTCGACACGGATACCGGCAATACCATTCGCGGTGCCGACCGTTTCGATCAGCACATGAACGCCTTCAACCTGGACAACCAGCTCCAGGCTGACTTCAGCACCGGGCCGCTGACCCATAAACTGCTGATGGGCGCCGACTATTCCTGGCAGGATGCTGATGTTACCCGCTGGCGTATTCAGGGTCCGAGCTTGAACATTTACGCCCCGCAATACGGCCAAAGCGTCACCCGGCCCACGGCGGCTAACAGCATCAGCTCGATCAACTATGACCAGACCATCGAACAGATTGGCGGCTACCTCCAGGATCAGATCAAATTCGACGATCACTGGATCGTCACCGCTGGCGCTCGCTATGACTACGTGCATAACGACCTGGATAACCACGTCGGGGCATCCACCAACCAGAAGGACAACGCCTTTACGGGCCGTCTTGGCCTGACCTACCTGACTGAATTCGGCCTGGCGCCGTACATCAGCTATTCGGAGTCCTTCGCACCCAACACCGGGCTGGACCGCAGCGGCCGCGCCTTTGATTCCAGCCAGGCGCGGCAGTGGGAAGCGGGCCTCAAGTACCAGCCGACTGATGCTATCTTCATGACCCTGGCCGCCTACGACCTGACCAAGACCAATGCCCTGACCAACGAACTGGTCAACGGCGTAAGTACCGGTTTCTCCGTGGCCAATGGCGAGCAACAGTCGCGCGGCATCGAAGCCGAAATCAAAGCCAGGCTCGACCAGAACTGGGATGTGGTTGCCTCTTATACCTACACCAAGGCCGAGATCACCAAGAGCACCCGAGGTGACGAAGGCAATCGTCCCGCCAACGTACCCAAGCACATGGCATCGGCGTGGCTGAGCTACACCTTCCACGACACTGTGCTCGATGGCCTGATGCTCGGTGGCGGCGCTCGCTACACAGGCGTGCTGTATGGCGATAACGCCAACACGTACCACATCGATAACTACACCCTGTTCGATGCTGGGGTGAGCTACCCGATCAATAAAAACGTCACCGTGTCGCTCAATGCTCAGAACTTGCTGGACGAGAAATACGTCGCCACCTGTGATGACTCCTACGAATGCTACCCAGGCCTGCGGCGCACCTTGCTGAGCAGCGTGAAGTACTCGTGGTGAGGTAAACACCCTATCGGCGGGGATCCGGTTGTTTTCTGACACAGCGCTGTCGTACAGCAACACATGGGCCTGTAGGAATAACTATCTTGAATAGAACTGGTTTTCTGTGGGACCGGCTTTAGCCGGGAAAGGGCCGGTACATCCATTGCAGATGTGTAGGAAGAACTGCCGCCTTCCCGGCTAACGCCGGTCCCACAGATTACTGTTTGCTGCGCGACAGCACAGTGTCAGAAACACGGACACGGTGCCTGACGAACACGCACAAGCTGTCATATTTTTGTTACACACCGGTAGTAATGTGGCGTTTTGCTACTGGAAGACTGAGAAGCAATGCGCCTGTTTTCTTCCTCGCTGAGTCTGCTGCGGCTGTTGCTGGTCATCCTGTGCGCCGCCACACTGGTGTTTCTGTGGGGCTTGTTTCTTCAACAGAAGGCCACTTCGCAACACGAAGCGCTGGCCGCCAAGGCCGCCGAACACCTGAACCTGGCAACCATCGCTGCGGAAAACCTGCGGCAACTGGTGGATCGCGCACAAGCGATCGGCAAGGTTGCACGCATTGATATCGAGGATCGCGATCAGCGCAACTGGGGGTTGGTGCGCATGCTGGCCGAGGACCCGGTCCTCAAACGCATGAGCCTGTACAGCACTGAAGGGCGTTTGCTGTCCGGCACTCACATTGATGAGCCCCAGCAACTGCCTGCCGACTGGCTGGCACAACTTCAAAACCACATCGCGCTTCACGGACTCAAGCCCCTGCTGCCAGCACTGCCCGAGGCGCAAACCGGTTCGTCCTCACCTAACTGGCGTCTGCCGTTTTTGCTGCCCCTGACCGACCCTGCTGCGCGGGAGCTGGACAGTGTGCTGCTGGTGCAATTGGACATCGGCTATCTGGCAGCGCTTTTTGAACGTATCGATCTGGGCCGCAGCGGCATGATGCGTTTGCTCGACAACACGGGCCGGGAACGGCTGCGCATAACCAGCAGCGGCGTGGTGATTTCTGGAGCGGCACTGAGCCCCGAGCTACCACAAAGCGGACAAGAAGCCGGGGAACTCACTCAATACGCTACATCTGGGGAATACCAGAGCCTCTACCGCCGCGTGGCGCAACGCGGATTCAGCGTGGTGGTCAGCCAGCAGCGCGATGAAATCCTCGCCTCCTCGCGCCTGACCTATGAACGTCAGCTCTGGTTGAACCTGTGCATGACACTGTTCATTCTTTGCAGCCTGATCTGGACGTTACGCGTGTTGAACCGACGCCAGGAAGCCTTCGATGCGCTGGAGCAAGCCCAGCAGATCAACCAGCAATTGATCAGCCGTCTGGAGGACGAACATCGACGCAGCAGCCACGCGGCGGCCACCGACCACTTGAGCGGGCTGCATAATCGTCGGCAGTTCATGGAAGTTGCGGCGCAAATCCTGACGCAGCAACGGGGCAGACGCCAGTTGCTGGCGATCCTGTTCATCGACATGGACCGCTTCAAGTCGATCAATGACTCACTGGGGCACCGGACCGGCGATCTGTTGCTGCAAGCAGTCGCCGGGCGCATCAGCCGCCTGCTGGAACCCGACGACGAAGCGGCGCGTTTTGGTGGTGATGAGTTTGTCGTGCTGCTGGCAGGCGAGCGCACCGAGGAGCAGATCGATGCCTGGGCGCGCACCCTGGTGGACAAACTGTCGGCCATTTACTCCCTGGAAGAACACGAACTGAGCACCAGCCCCAGCGTCGGGGTGAGCATTTGCCCGCGCGACGGTCAGGACATCGAGCACATGATCCGCTGCGCCGACGCCGCCATGTACTCGGCCAAACGCTCGGGCCGGGGCCAGTATCGCTTCTTCGACCCGTCGCTGAACGTCTCGGACATCAAGGAATTCATCCTGGAACAGGCCTTTACTGGGGCGCTGAACGAGCGCCATTTTGTGCTCCACTATCAGCCGCAAATCCGCCTGGAGAGCATGCTGGTAGAAAGTTACGAGGCATTGGTGCGTTGGCAGCACCCTGACTTCGGCCTGCTGTACCCAGACCAGTTCATATCCCTGGCCGAGCGCAGCGGCTTCATTGTCGCACTGGGCTGGGAAGTGTTGCGCCTGGCCTGCGAGGAATTGTCGAGGTGGCAGGCTGAGGGCCGAGACCTGCGGTTGGCAATCAACATTTCAGCGATCCAGCTGCGTCAGGCGGACTTCAGCGAAAAACTGCTCAATGAACTCAATCGCTACCAGGTCCAGCCACAGCGTCTGGAACTGGAAATCACCGAAACCTCGGTGCTGGATAACGAAGGTCATGGCATCGAGCATCTGCAGCGTCTGCGCAGCGCCGGTCTGGCCATCAGCCTCGACGATTTCGGCCAGGGCTATGCAGGCTTCGCTCACCTGCAATCGCTGCCGCTGACCAAGCTGAAAATCGACCGCGCGGTGATTGCGCCGCTGTCCAACAGCCCGGATGACAACCCCATCGTGGCCTCCACCATCATCCTCGCCAAACGCCTGGGTCTGGAGGTGGTCGCTGAAGGCGTGGAAACCCGCGAGCAGCTCATCTGCCTTAAGCTGGCCGGTTGCGACATGGTCCAGGGCTATCACTTCAGTCGGCCAATGTCAGCTGAACAACTAGAGCAGTACGCTCCCTTTATCGATGCGATGGATGCCGCATGCACACAGTGAAATGGTTGACCGTGTTTGCGATGACCACCGTGCTTACCACCTTGGCGCACGCTCAATGCGCTCAACGCAGTCTGCGGGTGGCGATCATTCCCAATACCACCAAACCCATAGAGGCGTTGCGAGGCGAGTATCAGCCCTTGCTCGATCAGTTGAGCGCAGCCTTGCAGATACCGGTGGACCTGGTGCCGACCTCCTCGTCTTATGAAAGCGTGATCGACGCGGTGGTCTCGGGCGGCGTGGACATTGCCTGGCTGGGTCCTGCGTCCTACATCATGGCCCGCCAGCGCGACCCGCGCGTCGAGCCGTTCGCCAGCCTGACCATCAGCCCGGGCTACTTCACCCCGGCAGGCCATCACTATCAGTCGCTGCTGGTCACACGGCGCGGAACGTTCAGTGACGTCAAGGCGCTGCGCGGCGCTCAGGTCGCGCTGAGTGACCCCGCCAGCACCTCCGGCAGCGTGGTACCCAATTTCGAGTTTTCAGCCAAGGTCAGCCAGCCACTCACGGATTTTTTCAGCTCGGTGGTGTATGCCGGTTCTCACAGCAAAGCTCTGGATACGTTGCTGGACAGTCGGGTTGACGCCGCTTTCGTGGCCAGCGTCGAGGTCGATGCCTACCTCAACAGCGGGCGGATCAAGCGCGATACGTTTGACATCATGTGGCGCTCGGAACCCATTTATTACTCGCCTTACGTGTTCAGCGGCACCCTGTGCCCTGAACTGAAAAAGCAGATCCGCGCGGCGGTGTTCAGCAATCAGAATGGGCTGTCCGCATTCTTCAAATCCCAGGAAGCCACCGGCCTGGTTCCCGCCAGCCATGCCGAGTACGAGCCGTTGATGCGGATGATGGAATCACGCCTTTAGATGCGATTGTTCGGTGGACGCTGGGTGTCCGACGAGGTTCGATGAACGTCGTAGATATTGTGTTCCAAGAGTGCTGAATCGCATGCATATCCAGCAGCGGCGGCGACGCTGATTCACCTTTGCGCCCTTACGGCGCCTCACTTTTGAAAGCCGGAATGCCGGCCCAGTCAAAAGTAAGCAAAACGCTCCCGCTCCTCTGTCCGGGTCTTCGCCAAGGCTCAGACCTCCCTCGCTCCGGCATTGCTCCGTGGGCGGCCGCAATGGGCCATCCATGGCCCGGTGCGGCTAACCCGGCATCCATGCCGGGTTGCCCACTGCGCAATACCTGCGCTCGGCCGGCCACAAGTCGCAATTTGTGTCGCCCATACGTTCTGCGCAGGCCTCTAGAATCAAAAGCGGGGTGTGAATCAGGCAGGAAATCATCCTGGAAAAATCTGCAGAGCAGATTTGCTTTTGCTTTTCCTCCCACGATTTCACAGACGACGCAAAATGCGCGTCGGGAGGCTGAGTGGAGGTGCCGTGGGGTGGGTCGCTCGGCATGGATGCCGAGCGAGCGCCGTTGGGCCATGGATGGCCCGTCGGCGCGTGCCCGCCCCACGGTGCCGGAGCGAAGGTACCGCCGCGAAGCGGGGGCCGTACGCCAGCGCAGAGGTTTTGGTTACTTTTGGCACCAAAAGTGACCCGGCCGTCAGGACGGAACCTGACTCAGCAGCACCCGGATGCTGTTGTTGCTACTCGATTCAAGGCGCAGTGCTTTCGCAGCCTTCGGCAGCGCCTACAGAAAGCGAGTGATGTGTTTTAAAGGAAGAAGGGACAAAGCCCTGCGCGTCGCTATCGACGCACAGGGTTTTCTACAGCATCAGGCGATGGCATCCCAAGGGCGGTCGCCCTTGTCGTCCTTGATGCGGGTCGGCAGACCCATCACGTCGAGCAGCTTGAGGAACGGCTCGGCTGGCAGTTCTTCAACGTTGGCCATGCGTTGCACGTCCCACTCCCCACGGGCAACCAACAGGGCTGCGGCCACCGGCGGTACGCCAGCGGTGTAGGAAATGCCCTGACTGTCAGTCTCGGCGTAGGCTTCTTCGTGATCGGCGACGTTATAAATGAACAGCTCATGGGGCTGACCATTACGCGTGCCTTTGACCAGATCGCCAATGCAGGTCTTGCCGGTGTAGCCCGGCGCCAGCGACGACGGATCCGGCAGTACGGCCTTGACCACTTTCAACGGCACGATTTCCACGCCTTCAGCAGTCTTGACCGGCTTCTCGGAGAGCAGGCCCAGCTTGTTCAGTACGGTGAAAACATTGATGTAGTGCTCGCCAAAACTCATCCAGAAACGCACGTTAGGCACGTTGAGGTTCCTGGACAGCGAGTGCACTTCATCGTGGCCGGTCAGGTACAGGTTCTGCGAACCCACGACTGGCAGGTCATCGGTGCGTTTGACCTCGAACATGCTGTTGGTGGTCCACTGGCTGTTCTGCCAGCTGTACACCTGCCCGGTGAATTCACGGAAGTTGATTTCGGGATCGAAGTTGGTCGCGAAATACTTGCCGTGTGAGCCCGCATTGACGTCGAGGATGTCGATGGAATCAATACGGTCGAAATGCTTTTGTTGGGCCAATGCGGCATAGGCGTTGACCACGCCCGGGTCGAAACCCACGCCCAGAATGGCGGTGACGTTCTTGGCCTGGCACTCTTCGAGGTGTTTCCACTCGTAGTTGCCGTACCACGGCGGCGTCTCACAGACTTTGCCCGGCTCTTCATGGATCGCGGTGTCCAGATAGGCCACGCCGGTATCGATGCAGGCACGCAGCACCGACATGTTGAGGAACGACGAACCGACGTTGATCACGATCTGCGATTCGGTCTCGAGGATAAGCGCCTTGGTCGCTTCGATATCCAGTGCATTGAGCGAAAAGGCTTTGATATCGGCGGGCTGCTTGAGGCTACCCTTGGCCTTGACGCTGTCGATGATGGCCTGGCACTTGGAGATGTTGCGCGACGCGATGGCAATACGACCGAGTTCGTCGTTGTGCTGCGCGCACTTGTGGGCCACCACCTTGGCGACACCTCCTGCACCAATGATAAGAACGTTCTTCTTCAATTCCTTACTTCTCCTCACTACGCCAGCTTACGAAAGGCTGGACAGGTAATCGTCAAAACCAAATTCACGAACCACCTCGACAGTACCGTCGAGTTGTTTCACTACGATGGACGGCATTTTCAGACCGTTGAACCAGTTTTTCTTGACCATGGTGTAGCCGGCAGCGTCGACAAACGACAACCGATCGCCAATCGCCAGGGGTGCCGGGAATTGATATTCACCGAAGATATCACCGGCCAGGCACGACTTGCCGCAGATCATGTACGTGTGCTCGCCCTCGCTCGGGGCCAGCTTGGCGTCCAGGCGGTAGATCAGCAGATCCAGCATGTGGGCTTCGATCGAGCTGTCCACCACGGCCAGATGCTTGCCGTTATAAAGGGTGTCGAGCACGGTCACTTCCAGAGAAGCGCTCTGAGTGATGGCCGCTTCGCCCGGCTCGAGATAAACCTGGACGCCGTATTTCTGCGAGAAAGCCTTGAGGCGCGCGCAGAAAGCGTCCAGCGCATAGCCTTCACCCGTGAAGTGAATACCGCCGCCGAGGCTGACCCATTCCACCTTGTGCAGCAGATGGCCGAAGCGCTCTTCGATGGTGCCGAGCATCTTGTCGAACAGGCTGAAATCACCGTTCTCACAGTTGTTGTGGAACATGAAACCCGAGATCTGATCGATGACTGCTTCGACCTTGACCGGGTCCCACTCGCCCAGACGGCTGAACGGACGTGCCGGGTCGGCCAGCAGGTAATCCGAACTGCTCACCTGCGGGTTGACTCGCAGACCGCGCACCTTGTCCGCCGAGGCTTCGGCAAAGCGCTGCAACTGGCCGATGGAGTTGAAGATGATCTTGTCGCAGTTGGCGAGCATGTCTTCGATTTCGTCGTCAGCCCAGGCCACGCTGTAGGCGTGCGTTTCGCCCTCGAACTTCTGGCGGCCGAGTTTGAGCTCGTAGAGCGACGACGACGTGGTGCCGTCCATGTACTGCTGCATCAGGTCGAATACCGACCAGGTCGCAAAGCACTTGAGCGCGAGCAGAGCCTTGGCCCCGGAGTGTTCGCGCACGTAGGCGATCTTCTCCATGTTGCTCAAAAGCTTCTGTTTATCGATCAGGTAGTACGGCGTTTTGATCATTTCGACGCCTCCGGCAAGGTCGGCCAAAAAAAGGACACGCATTGTGCCTTCACTAGGGGGCGTTCTCAATGAGTTTCCGCCCTGCGTCAGAGTGGTGCCTGAACACGGCGATGCCGGCAAATTAAGCCGGTGCCAGGTTACAGTTTGATGTCAGAGTTGTTTCAGGGCTGCGCTTTGTGACTCAACGCTTTGCTCCAACTCTGGTCCTTGCTGTGCTGCCAGTTACGATCGGCCTGGCTGTCGATGGCGGAAGGTCGCAAGGCGTCGTTGTTCACCGCCGCCTGACATTGACGCAAGCCATCGTCCCAGCCCATGGCGTAGCGACGGTCGGCCAGATAAGCCGGGACATTTTTACGAAACTCGCTCAGTGCCCCTGCGGCCTGCCGACCGCTGCTGCAGCCATCTTCAAAACCGCTGACAAAGCTCGGCGGATAGCCTTGAGCGAGCAACCGCTCCCCCGTTGTCTCGCAGCCACTGAGCACGGCCACGCTCAGCAGCATTGTCAGATTCAACACACCGACCCGCACGGCCGCGCTACTCGGCCAACGCATGCTGGGCTTCGCTGGCGGCTGCGGTAGCCGGGCGATAAAGCAGCCAGCGATAACACAGCACGCAGATCATCCAGTCAAACAACAGCGTCCATATATTGTGGGAAAGAAAATGCGCGCCCTGCATCATCCGCCCGATGGAGAACGTCACCCCCAATGCCAGTGCTACACCCAGCGCCACCCTTGCAGCTTTTGGGCGGCGGTCACGCAGCGCGAAGAACAACGCCAGTAACGAGAACCCGGTTGACGCATGACCGCCCGGCCAGCAACGGCCCGGCTTGAGTGTTTCAGCGCGCGCATCCAGCAACGGGGTAAAGGTTTCAGTGCCACCAAACTCGCTCAAACTCCACGGGCACTGCACCGCAGTGAGGGCCTTGAGCGGCGTGATGATCGCGGTGCTGAGCCCCATCGCCAGCACCACATAACCCAACGGTCGGCGCCACTCGCGCAGTCTGGGCGCGAACCAACTGGCGACAAAGCCCAGGAACAACAGCACGCTCAACAGGATCACTGCTTCTTTGGCCCGGTCGTGCAGGATGTTTTCCAGCCAGTAACTTTTACGCCCGATGAACCCCACGCCCGGCACGTAAAACTTCTCGGCAAGCGCAAAATCCAGGCCTGAAGGATCAAGCCAGAGTAATAGACCCATCGCCAGTAACGGCAGGCCCAACCAGAGACGAAAATCAAAGGGGCGCGAGACGCCAGGCAGTAATGCGTTAGCCATGTACGTTTTCCATGAGGATGACAGGTGCAGTGTGTGATCAGTGGCTGGCAGGCAATGGCGCAGGGTTGCGCTTTAGCCCGCCAATGATTGTTCTACCCCTCAGGACCGGCTGCTGCAAAGTCGAACGCCCGTAAAAAAACAGCGCCACAAGCAGTGTGCTCAGCCAGACGAAAATGCCAGCCCAGAAGGTATGCGATACGTAATGCCAGCCCTGCAACACGCGCGTGGTGCCATAGATCAGGCCTAGCGCAGTGATGCCCAACAGCAACAGTGACGAATGCTGCCAGCGATAGCGTCGCGCGACGAAGTACAGGGCGAACAGGCTGAACGCGCTTGAGGCATGCCCCCCAGGCCAGCATCGCCCTGCCCCGGCTTCGTGCCACAAGGTGAAGTTTTCGAACCATTCCTTATGGGCTTCGCGGCCGCCATAGAGCGTTGTTTCCACCGGGCAATAAATGCTGGTGTGGCTTTTTAGAAAATGGATGAGCGCGGTGCTCAGGGCAAAGGCCACCACGACAAAAAAGAAGTCGCGCTGATGGCAATACAAGGTTTTTAACGGCTGCGCCCACCGCGAGCGGACGATACGGCGAGGCAATCGGCTTTCGCGGTATTTGTCCAGGCACGGCCAGATAAATGACAACAATGCACCGACGATGGCCAGTTCACCGGTCCAGTTGGGAAGGATCCGCGCCCACTTATGGGTGATCTTCTCGAACAGGTGACTCTCACCGATGGGAAATACCCCGGCTACAGGGTCGTAGAACAGATTGCTGAACAGCCGATCCAGTGAGCTCAGGTCAAAGATCAAGAAGGTCATCAAGGCCAGCAACAGGGGCAGCCCTGCATTGCGACAATAAAAGGCAGAACGGGCGCTAAGGTTATTCATGGATTCAACGGCTCGGTGGTCAGGTTTTGCCAGTGGGCTGAGTCCAGGGACCCAAGAATCTTCGGCGCATGCCGCCCATCTACTTGAACAAAGAACGCCTGGGTGTACTCGCTGTTGCGGTCAGCGGAACGTACTCCCATCTTGCGTTCGAATTGATCGATGCAGCCGCTGTGGGTAATCAGCACCAGGTTTTCCTGAGGCTTTTTATTGGCCAGAACAGCGTCTTTAAAACCACTTTTGCAATCGCTGACCCAATCTTGAGCGGGCACGGCCCGGGCTGAGATCAAGTCGGCGGTTTGCTGAGTGCGTGTCAGCGGGCTGGCGATTATCCGGGTATGTTGCAGGCCCAGCTGCTGCAAACCGGTGC
Organism: Paucimonas lemoignei; assembly: GCA_900475325.1. Lineage (GTDB taxonomy): Bacteria > Pseudomonadota > Gammaproteobacteria > Pseudomonadales > Pseudomonadaceae > Aquipseudomonas. The sequence goes on along the minus strand of LS483371.1, from coordinate 2,246,421 downwards.
CGACTGCCAACGCCGCCTTGGCACCGTTTTTGGTGATGCCATCCGGGCTGGCCATGCACGGATTGCCAGACCGATCACAGCGCTCGGCGTGCCTGATCATGACCACCAGATCGCCCTGAGCCCAGCGACGGCTAAATTCAACCTTGGCCTGATTGCCCGTCATGCCTAAATCAACCACGGAGGTCGAGGTGAAAAACCAGCCGGAGAACGCAACTAACGCAACCGTTGCCACTGAGCTGGCCAGCCGTACACGCGAACGGTTATTAACCGACGACGTCCAGAATGATTTTCTGGGCAGGATCGCGTCATTTATCAAAGTGTGGACCACACCATTGCTCCAGCAAGGGATCGAACTGCGGTGCAGTCGGGAGTTATTCACGACACGGCACTTCATCAGTAGCGGCACACTAAGATTTAACCTGTGGCGGACAGGTGAAAACAATGTGAAAAATTAGTGGCCAACTATTTGTTCAGGATTTATTCAGAAACATTCCACCGCGGGCGAGTAACCTTGCAAAAAAATACAGCTCGCCAGCACCTTTTAATTGCAGGTTTTTCACGAAAATTTTATGGTCGCCTGCCTAAAGTCCGCGGCATTGGAGACCGCACTGCTGTTGCAAGGCTGTCAGCGCTCCGCCACTTTATGCCAGTAGAATCTTGATGCTCAACCGCAAAGCAGTTCGCCCTGAAGTTGTGACTGTATTAGCCAGTGCCTTCCTGTTGCTGGGTTTCAATTCCATCCTCTGGCAACACCTCTTCAAAATTACCAATACCGGCAGCTCAGGCGTGACGCTGTGTATTGCCTTTGGGGTAATGATCTTATGCATCTTTAACATCACACTTACCTTGCTGGCCTTTGAGAAGATATTTAAACCGGTCATGACAGCCTTGTTCATGATCAGCGCCGGTGTCGCTTATTTCATGAACCGGTATGGCGTATTGATCGACACGGGCATGTTGCGTAACTTCGCCGAGACCAACGCCACCGAAGTCTGGGACTTGCTGTCGCCCAAACTGTTTGTTTATCTCGGCCTGTTAGGTGTTCTGCCCTCTTTATTATTGTGGCGCACACCCGTTCATTATCAGCGCCTGCATCGGGAGTTGATCAGCAAGACGCTGGTCAGTCTCACCTGCGCCGCGGTGATCACCGGCTTTGCCCTGCTCAATTATCAAGGGCTGTCATCACTGTTTCGCAACCACCACGAACTGCGTTTGATGGTCGTGCCCAGCAACTACATCGGTGCGTCGGCAGGTTATCTGGGCGAACAAATTCTGACCGCTCGCAAGCCGTTCCTGACGTTGGGCGAGGATGCAAAGCTGAGCCCCGAATGGACCCAACATTCGCGTAAATCCCTGACGGTGCTGGTGGTGGGCGAAAGTGCCCGGGCCGAGAACTTCGGCATCCTGGGCTACAACCGCGACACCACACCTCAACTACGCAAAGAGGATGGCCTGATCGCGTTTACCGATGTTCACTCGTGCGGCACTGAAACGGCAGTATCGGTGCCCTGCATGTTTTCCAACATGGGTCGCAAGGATTACAACGCTTCAACGGCAAAAAGCCAGGAAGGTTTGCTCGACGTGCTCAAGCGTGCAGGGCTTGACGTGATCTGGCGGGACAACCAGTCCGGCTGCAAGGGCACCTGCGACCGGGTGACGATGCAGGACGTGAGCAACCTGAAAGACCCGCAACTGTGCGCCAACCGTGAATGCCGGGATGAAATCCTGCTGCAGGGCCTGCAGAGTTTCATCGACCACCTGGATAAAGATACCGTGCTGGTGCTTCACCAGATGGGCAGTCACGGCCCGGAATACTTCAAGCGCTACCCAAAAGAGTTTGAGCAGTTTACGCCTGTGTGTAAAAGCAACGCCCTGGACAGTTGCAGCCGGGACAGTATCGTTAACGGTTATGACAATACCCTACTGTATACCGACCATGTGCTGGCCAGCCTGATTGATATCCTGCGCAGCAATCAGAACAAGGTCGACACCGCGATGTTGTACTTGTCGGACCATGGTGAATCACTGGGCGAATACAATTTATTCCTGCACGGTACACCCTACCTGCTGGCGCCTGACCAACAAAAGCATGTGCCCATGCTGGCCTGGTTTTCCGACAGTTATCAGCAGTCGTTCTCGGTTGACAGCCATTGCCTGATGAACACCAGTAACGCACCGTTGAGCCAGGATAATCTTTTCCACTCGATGCTTGGCTTGCTGCAGGTTCACACTAAGGTTTACGACCCCGCACTGGACATGTTCGCAGGCTGCAGAAAGACCAACACCGACGGCGCGCTGGCAGCCCAGTAACCGTACACTGACACCCTATCAACACCCCTGGCCTGAGCAATCGGGCCAGCAGAATAAAAAGAGCGAGCCATGCGCATACTCGTCATCGAAGACCATAAGGACATCCTGGCCAATGTGTCCGAGTACTTCACGCTCAAAGGCTGTGAAGTCTCGGGCGCCCAAGATGGCGTGACCGGGCTGCATCTGGCTGTCACGGGAAATTTTGACGCGATCATTCTGGACCTGATGCTGCCTGGGATGGATGGCAACATGGTCTGCCGACGCATCCGGGAAAATACCGGCCAGCACATTCCCATTTTGATGCTCACCGCCAGAGACCAACTGGACGACCGCCTGACCGGGTTCCAGGTTGGCGCCGATGATTACATCGTCAAACCCTTTGCGCTGTCCGAGTTGTTCGCCCGGGTCGAAGTGGTCGTGCGGCGCTTCAAGGGCGTGCAGACAAACATCATCCAAGTGCATGACCTGACCTTCGATCTGGACTCACTAGAAGTCAAACGCGCCGGCGTACCACTCAAGCTCAACCCGACCAACAGGGTGCTTCTGGAGCTGCTCATGCGCAAAAGCCCTGCCGTGGTCAGACGCAGAGAGTTCGAACAAGCCCTGTGGGGGGACGCCCCTCCCGACACAGACAGCTTGCGGACCAGCATTTACATGCTGCGCAAAACCATCGACAAGTCGTTTGATGTGCCGTTGCTGCACACGGTTCACGGTATGGGCTACAAGCTTCAGGGACCCCGCCAGTAACGCTCGTCGAACGGGTAGCGCTCGCGCTGAGGTATCCTTGCAAGCCTCGGTCATGGAGTAAAACCTTGCACCCCTTCGCCCTAGGCCACCCCCTGCCCTCATTAATAGAAACCCGCAAGCTGAGCCGACTGGATCAGGCGGGTCAGAGCACGCTATTGCACCCCACAGACTTCATGTTGAGGGGCGGCGACAAGGTTGCTATCACGGGCCCATCGGGCTCCGGCAAAAGTGTCTTCCTGCGCACGCTGGCCTTGCTGGAGGCACCGGACAGCGGTGAAGTGCTGTGGAGTCATCAGGTGGTGACCAGCGCCCTGATCCCACGCTATCGCAGTCGCGTCAGCTACATCGCCCAACGACCCGCGCTCATTGACGGCAGTGTCGAAGACAACCTGAGGTTTCCCTACAGCCTTGAAGTCTTCAAGGAGCAGGTTTTCGACATCGAACGCGCCGTGCATATGCTGCATCAGGCTGGCAAACCGGCAAGCTTCATGAACAAGACGGCGGGCGATCTTTCAGGCGGCGAGTCCCAGGTGATTGCATTGATCAGGGCTCTCCAGCTGGATCCGCAGGTATTGCTGCTGGACGAGCCTACAGCGGCACTCGACCCGAAATCCTCCCGAGAGGTTGAGAGTCTGGTCAATACCTGGTTCACCTCTGCTCCCGTTGGGACGCGAGCGTGCGTCTGGGTGACCCATGATCATGAGCAGGCCCGACGCATGAGCACCCTGCGCCTGCAGATGCACGCCGGGGTGCTGACACCTGAGGGCGACCAATGAACTATCACAGCCTGTCAGCTGCAGACATCGCCATTGCGGCGAGCCTGATCCTGATCAACGGCGCGCTTTCCCTGGGCTTGAAACTGGGTCTGGAGCGGCAACTGATATGGGCCGCGATTCGCACCGTGGTTCAGTTGCTTGCCATCGGCTATCTGCTGGGCTGGGTGTTCGAGTTCGCCTACTGGTACGTGGTGCTGCCGTTGATGTGCCTGATGACCCTGATTGCCGGGTTTTCCGCAGCCGGACGTGGCAAGCGCACCTACGCCGGGCGCCGGGTGGACAGCATCGTTTCGGTCTGGGGCAGCTCCTGGCTGGTCACGGCCATTGGCTTGCTGGTGGTGATTCGTATCGAGCCCTGGTACGAGCCGCAATATGCAATTCCCATCCTGGGCATGATTCTGGGCAATACCCTGACCGGCGTGTCCCTGGCCATTGAGCGGATGATGCAGGAGCTGTCGTCGGGTCGCAGCACCGTCGAGATGATCCTGGCGTTGGGTGGATCACGCTGGGAAGCCGCCCAGATGGCCGCTCGCCAGGCTGTCAAAGCAGGCATGACCCCTACCCTGAACCAGATGAGCGTGGTGGGCATCGTCAGTTTGCCGGGCATGATGACCGGCCAGGTGCTGGCGGGCCAATCGCCTGTCGAAGCGGTACGCTATCAGATCGTGATCATGTTCCTGATCGCCGCCGCTTCCGCGCTGGGGACGGTGGGTGCAGTGCTGCTGACCTACCGGCGGCTTTTTTCGGCAGATCACCGGTTCATGGTGCACAAGCTGATCAACCGGTAGCGCAGTTTTCATTCGCGGCTGGCGAATATCGCCTGTGGGAGCGAATTCATTCGCGAATACGGCAGGCCAGACACATCGATTGGGCCTGACCTGACGCTTTCGCGAATGAATTCGCTCCCACAGGATCGGCGTAGCCTGAACCTGGCCTGGATCAAACGGCGCTACAGTCTGTCCCATCCTCACACATCATCTAACTCTGCGGAGGTTCTCCATGAGCAACGCCCCTTACGTACCGCCCAAGGTCTGGAAGAACGAAGCATCTTCTGGCGGCGCGTTTGCCAGTATCAACCGGCCTGTCGCCGGGCCGACCCATGAGAAGCAACTGCCGGTGGGTAAGCAGCCGCTGCAGCTCTATTCCCTGGCAACGCCCAACGGCGTGAAAGTCACCATCCTGCTGGAAGAGCTGTTGGCGCTGGGGCACAGCGGTGCCGAATACGATGCCTGGCTGATCCGTATCAATGAGGGCGATCAGTTCTCCAGCGGTTTCGTCGAGGTCAATCCCAACTCGAAAATCCCGGCTCTGCTGGACCGCAGTGCTCAGCCCGAAATCCGGGTATTCGAATCCGGCTCGATCCTGCTGTACCTGGCTGAGAAATTCGGCGCGTTGCTGCCCACCGACGCGGCCGGGCGCACCGAAACCCTTAACTGGCTGTTCTGGCAAATGGGCGCGGCGCCTTATCTGGGGGGTGGTTTCGGGCACTTCTACGCCTACGCCCCGGAAAAAATCGAATACGCCATCAACCGCTTCACCATGGAAGCCAAGCGCCAGCTGGACGTACTCGAACAGCGCCTGGCTCACAGCCCCTACCTGGCGGGTGACCAATACACCATCGCCGACATCGCGGTATGGCCGTGGTACGGGGAACTGGTGCGCGGCAATCTCTATTCGGCCAGTGAGTTTCTGGCCGTCGACGAATACCCTCATGTGCAGCGCTGGGCAGAAAACATTGCCAAGCGACCTGCAGTGATCCGTGGCAAGCGCGTCAACCGGACCTGGGGCGAAGAAGCGGAGCAACTGGCGGAACGGCATCAGGCGTCTGATCTGGATTGATCATCCTACGTCTCGAAGGCGTTGCGTGACTTCGGACACACTGCGGGCTTGAGCTGACCGAGGTTACGAGGCTGCGAATGCGGTGTTTCAGACAGACCGCGATCGCAGCCTTCGGCAGCTCCTACAGGTAGTCGTCCAGTATTCATCTGATCCGCTTTTCCCCGTCTGTTTTGAGGCTGTTTCCAGTACAGCAATTGGCCCATCATGTGCGTCCAGCCTGTGCAGACGACGCCCATGAAACGCTACGAAAAATTCGCCGCTGACATCGCTGAAATGATTCGCAGCGGCATGCTCGCACCCGGCGAAAAAGTCCCGTCGGTGCGGCTGGCGAGCCGCACGTATGCAGTCAGCCCTTCGACGGTGTTCAAGGCCTATTACCTGCTCGAAGACCGGGGCTTGATTCAGGCCCGGGCGCGGTCAGGGTATTTCGTGCGCGAGTGTTCGACCAGCACGATGGTCGAGCCCGAGCTGGTCAGGCATGCCAGCGAAGGCACCGACGTGGACGTCAGCGAATTGATCTTTTCAGTGCTGGCCTCCCTGAAAGACCCAGAAACCGTGCCCTTCGGCTCTGCGTTCCCCAGCCCCTGGCTGTACCCGTTGCCGCGCCTGGCAAAGTCCATGGCCACCGCCGTTCGGCAAATGGCACCGGCGGCGATCGTCAGCGACATGACCACCGGCAACCCCGAACTACGGCGCCAGATTGCCTTGCGTTACATGATCAGCGGCGTGCGTTTGCCCGCCAACGAACTGGTGATCACCAACGGCGCCATGGAGGCGTTGAACCTGTGCCTGCAATGCGTCACCCAGCCCGGCGATCTGGTCGCCATCGAGGCCCCGGCGTTCTACGCGTGCCTTCAGGTGCTGGAGCGGCTCAAGCTCAAAGCCGTGGAAATCCCGGTCCATCCTCGGGACGGCGTGGATATACAGTCTCTGCAAGACAGCCTCGAACGGCTGCCGATCAAGGCCTGCTGGTTCATGAGCAGCCTGCAGAACCCGCTGGGCGCCAGCATGACCCAGGCAAAGAAAGTCGCACTTTACGAGCTGCTGGAGACCCATGACATCCCGCTGATCGAAGACGATGTGTACGCGGAGTTGTACTTCGGCACGCAGGCCCCCAACCCGATCAAGAGCCTGGACCGCAAAGGCCTGGTGATGCATTGCGGGTCATTTTCGAAGAACCTCGCGCCAGGCTACCGGGTGGGTTGGGTGGCGGGCGGACGCTATACCGAGCAGATCAACCGCCTGAAACTGATGACCACGATTTCTCCCTCGGTGCCTGCCCAGGCGGCCATCGCCGATTACCTCAAGCACGGGGGCTATGATCGGCACTTGCGCAAGTTGCGCGACACGCTGGAGCTGCAACAGGGCGCCATGCTCGCGGCCGCCACTCGCTACTTCCCGGCCAACACCCGAGTGACCAAGCCCACTGGGGGCTATTTTTTGTGGTTCGAGTTCCCGGAGCAGGTTGACTCATTGCAGCTGTTTCAACTGGCACTGGCCCAGGGCATCAGCCTGGCGCCCGGGCCGATATTTTCCGCCAGCCAGCGCTTTCAGAACTGCGCGCGGCTGAACTATGGCTACCCCTGGGATGAACGCAGTGAGCAGGCCATGGCCATGCTCGGTCGCATCATTGCCTCGTTTTGAACGCAGCGCGCATCACGCCAGAAATTCGTGGTAGAACGCCAGGGTCGCGAGGTTCTTGTCCTTGGCTTCGAACATGATGTCGAACCGGTCGAGAAACTGCAGCGCATAGCGGTTGGTCCAGTGATTCCACATTTGCAGGCTGTGAGCGTAGAGGTCGCGCTTGTTGACGACGGCCAGCAACGCGTCCATTTCCAGCTTCTGCTCAGCGCCAAAGCCCAGTTCCTGCAAGTGCTCCGGCGGCTGGGAGTAATGCATGGCAGGCCGCACGCCTCGCCAGCTGTCAAGAATCCGTTGGACCCGGGGCGAATCCGGCGCGATGTAGTCGTTCTCGTGGATCCAGCAATGGTGGATATCAAGCACCACCGGCGCCAGATCCGCCAACTCCAGGCAATCATCAACGCCGTAGGTCTTCTCATCGTTTTCGAAGGTGATGCAGTTTCGAGCCACTTCGGACAAGCGCGGCCAGAGGGCGCGGATGCCCTCCCCACCCAGGCGCCCGGCGATGTGCAGGTTGCATTTGAAATCCTGAAAGCGGACCCCGTAGCCCATCATCCTGATCATGTCAGCGTGGTATTCGAACTCAGCCAGGCTGTTTTCAACCACCTCGGGCCGGTCCGAGCCCAGCACGCAGTACTGGCCGGGGTGAAACGACAGGCGGATGTCCTGCGCACGCGCCAATGCGCCAATCGCCGCAAAACCTTCATGGAGTTGCCGCACGATGGCCGGGTCCTGATAAACGTGGCGCACTTTGGGATGGCTGTAAAACGGCAGCAAGTCGCTGCTCAGCCGCAGCATGCGCAAGGTAGGCGGCAGCTCGGCCACGTACGCCAACAGCTGCAATTGCGCCGCCAGGTTATGGGTAACCACTTCCACCAGCTTTTCGCGGGCCACGTTAGCGGCAACGCTGTCCATCCAGCGCAGCGTGGTGGTGCGGGGGTTGAACGGGGTTTCGATAAGCTTGAGCGCGCTGATCGACAGGTCGCGAACAGGGTGCCGATACTGGCAGGCAAAGCCGATTCGAGGATGGGTCATGGAAATCCTGATGGTCAAGGTGGGCAGGTTGAGGATGTAGACAGCGGGAACTCTGGCTCCTCTCATCCAGTCTGTTAGCTTCATTCGCATTGTTGTGTGGCGCTTGAACAACGGTTTCAGAGAAAGCGCCGACCGGTACGCCCACTGGCTTGCGGCTTGCAAAGACGACTGCAACTGCACCGGAACGACATTATTCTGACGCTGTAGCCACCCCCCAGCTCAAGGACGCAGCGATGCGCCGGATATTTTTTCAGGAGATGTACCGTGTCCACTCTTAGTGAAATCGCAGCCAACCACGCGAACGCCGCTAAAGCCCTGCAAGCCCAGGCCGCTGCTTCACGCGAGCCTTGCGCAACCGTTTCCCAGCCCTGCGAGCCCACCTTTGAACTGCCGGCAGTATCCACCGCCGAGCAGATGGCGCCCTACACCTTCGTCGCTACTGGCGGGAGCAAGTCCGGCCAGGCGCTCAGTCTTTCGTATTGAGGCTCGGCAGTGGCGCAGCCATGCCAGAAGCAGGATGCGGTGAGCAATCTGCCCCTAACGGCGCGGGAAGTTTGCCAGGTCCTGCGAGACATCGCACTGGGCCTGCGGGTGATGCGCCGGGGCGACGCGCTGCCGATGTCGGGCCTTTCGAGTGAGTGCACCTGGGTGCAGGCGGACGGTTGGACGCTTGCGCTCTGCACAGCCGAGGGTGAATTGATCAGTTGTCCGGCCTGCCAGTCGCCCGACGGCCGTTGCGGTTCCGAAGCAACCTGGCAGCGCTATGGCACCGATCCGGTGCACCTGCTCAGTACCTGGGAAATGGGGCAAGTCAGACGTTTACTCAATGCTTTGTAGGAAGCGGGAGTAAACGAGCCCGGCGTTGTGTGATAATCGGCGCCTCATTTGACTCCAGCAGAGCACTGCGCATGTCCTACCGGGCACCCCGGGACCTGGCCCTCGACCTTGCACTCTCCACACTGCTGGAAACCCAGGTGCGCGAGGGTCACTACGACACCGTTCAGGAGGCTCGCCAGGCGGTACTGCGAATCACGCAAAACAGCGAGGCTGGCGCCCGGGATGTCACTGCCGAACAGGCGGGCGAAACCGCCTTGCACGATTCAATGGACTTCACCCGGCTGGCCCTCTCTGCGGTCAGCGGCGTAGGCGTCTGGACCTATGAAGTGTCCAACGATTGCTTCTACTGCGACGCGGGCATCAGCGAGCTGTATGGCATCGACCCGGTGCAGGCCGCTGCCGGAATCAAACGCCAGGATTTTCTCGCCAACGTGCACGCCGATGACCTCGCTGCGCTGCGCAACACCATGTCCAACGGGCTGGTCAGAAGCGGCGACCTGGAACTCGAATACCGGATCGTCCACCCCGATGGCTCGGTGCGCTGGGTGCTGTCCCGCGGGCATACCTATTTCAACAGTGCCGGTGAGCCCGTGCGTCGCACCGGGGTGGGCATCGACATGAGCGCCCAGCGGTTACTGGAACAACAACTGCGCCAGAGCCAGAAGATGGAAGCCGTCGGGCAACTGACCGGTGGCCTGGCTCACGATTTCAACAATTTGTTGACCGGCATCATGGGCAGCCTGGAAATGCTCAGGCTACGGGTCACTCAGGGCCGCTATGGCGAAATGGACCGCTATCTGGATGCGGCCCATGGCGCCTCCAATCGTGCGGCTGCCCTGACCCATCGCTTGCTGGCGTTTTCCCGCCGCCAGACCCTCGCGCCCAGCTCGACCGACGTCAAACGCCTCATTGCCGGCATGCTGCAATTGATCCGCAGCACCATCGGCCCTGCGATCCATGTAGAGGTGCAAAACGAGGCTGACCTGTGGCTGACCCAGGTGGACCCCAACCAGCTGGAAAACGCCCTGCTCAACCTGTGCATCAACGCCCGCGACGCCATGAGTAACGGCGGTACGCTGACCATTCGCACCGGCAACTGCATCCTTGATGGCGCAACGGCCGCCGAGCACGAGCTGTCGGCTGGCCAATACCTGACCTTGAGCGTCAGCGACACGGGCACCGGCATGAGCCGCGAGGTGATCGCCCACGCTTTTGACCCGTTCTTTACGACCAAGCCCATGGGCGAAGGTACGGGGTTGGGCCTGTCGATGATCTACGGTTTTGTCCGCCAGTCCGGCGGCAGCGTGCATATCGATTCGCTGCCGAATGTCGGCACCACCATGACGTTGTACCTGCCCAGATCCCAGGCCGAAACCGCTGTGACCGAAGCTGCGCCGGGCCAGCTGTCGCCTTCCCTTGCCGGGCAAGGCGAGACGGTGCTGGTGATTGACGACGAACCGGCGGTTCGCATGCTGATCATTGAGGTGCTTGAAGATTTGGGCTACACCGCGCTGCAGGAGGCCGACGGCGCCAGTGGCCTGCAAATTCTGCAATCGAACCGGCAGATTGATTTGCTGGTTACCGACGTCGGCCTGCCGGGCGGCATCAATGGCCGCCAGGTCGCAGACGCGGGACGCAGCCTGCGGCCCGGCCTCAAGGTGCTGTTCATCACCGGCTACGTCCACGACGCCACGCTCTGGGAGACGCAACTGGAACCAGGCATGCATCTGTTGACCAAACCGTTCTCGATGGCTGAGCTGACCCGGCGTATCAAGAATGTGATCAGCGAGTAGACACACCGTCAGCCGCGCAGCGCCGGATCAAACCCCGAGGCTGACCTGCGAGGCCACGACATAGCGGTTCTTGCCGTCGTTTTTGGCGTCATACAGCGCCTGGTCAGCGCGGCGCATCAGACCGGACATGGACTCTCCCGACCTGTGTGCCGCCAGCCCGACGCTGATGGACATGCTCGCGCCGCGCACCTCAATGGCGTTGACGGCATTGATGATGTCCCGCGCCAGGCCCTGCGCCGCCGCAGTATCCGCCATCTGCGCCGCGATCCCGAACTCTTCGCCGCCCAGGCGGGCAACGTTATGCCCCGGGCTCTGGCCTTGCAACGCATGGGCAACCGCGACCAACACCTCGTCGCCAGCGTCGTGGCCGTAGCGATCATTGATCTTCTTGAAGTCGTCGATATCGAGCATCAGAAAAAATAACCCGGGGCGCGCGGCATCGTGGGTCAAGGTCGCGGTCAGCCGCTCTATGAAGGCCCGCCGATTGGGCAATCCGGTCAGGGTGTCGTGATAGGCCATGCCGTGCAGCTGGCGCTCAAGGTCGAATACGTCTTTGCGGATGCGGCAGAACGTGGTGCAGATCATTGTCGCAATCAACAGGCTGGCAGCGATGAGGATAAGCGTCAGCAGCAGGTCCAGCGGCCGTTCGAAACCGGGGTGGATCACGCCGAACAGAGTGCCCCAGATCACGACGCCGGTACTCACCGCGTGCAAGGGATGAGCGTGCATGGACGCCGCAGGCAAGCTCAGCACCAGGCCGATAGGCAAGAACCAGAGGCTGGGGTTGCCAATGGCCACGGCCAATGACCCCAGGCATGCGCTGCACGCTCCTAGCAACAGCAAGCCGCTGAGCCACAATTGCCGGGTGGTCCGGGAGCGATAAGTGAAATAACAGGCAATGCCTGCGACAGCGCAATAACTGTAGAGCCAGGGAGAAACCTCCTGGCTCACATTGACCAGCGTCAGCACCAGCAGGCACATCACAGTGGCCAGAACCTCGCTGGCCAACTTCAATGGACGCAATTGAGCAAAGGATTTTTGCTCAAGAGTCTCTTCAGTCCCGTACATCTTTTACTACCTCACCAGATGCTCTGACGCTTTGAACTGTTCAACCCACATCCGTTGAGAACGATCGCCATGGTGCCACTATCCATATGGCTATTGAGTATCATGGTTGCTGCGCTGATGCCAGCGCCTGAAACGTGTTCCAGTGATGACGGCGCTGATCAAGCCTCACTGCTCGGCTCAAAGCACCTTGCACAGCCCTTTGCCAAAAACATCAGTGGCCTTGGTGCTGGGCCAGCCCGGGAATTGCAGACCCTGGGCGTGGTTGGTGATCGCTACCTCTTTCAGTACCGGGTGCGCCTCTTTGATATCGGCAATGGCTTTCGCATAGTGGTCCTGGTTGGCCAGGCACATGGTCAGCGAGTTAGCGTGGAAGTTACCAATGTAAGCGGTTTCACCCGCTTTGACGGTGAAGCTCAGTGGCTCTTTGCGGTCGACACTTGACCCATCGTAATGACGATAAAACCAGTGGCTGACTTCATAGGTACCCGGCGTGACCTGGTACACGAAGCTGTTGCCCAGGATGTTCAAGTTACCGGGCACCTCGTCCTTCTGATCCAGGGTGGTGAGCGCTATGCGTGTAGCCACAGCCTTGGGGTCAGGATCCTGATACCTGAGCATCACGTACAGTCCATGGGGCTGAGTCAGGAAACCTTCGGAAACAAAGCCGACAATGGTCGCCTTATGCGTATCGAGAGGTTTGCTTTCATCGGCACGTTCGATCATGTTCGAGGGGCTGGCGCAGCCGCCCAATGACAGCAGCGCAACCAGCGCGAAGATCCATTTGTTCATACGTCGGTTCCTTAATATTCAGAGCGAATGTTCATAGCGGGTCAGACTATTTCGTTCATGGGCCCGGTCAAGGCCGCCAGCGCTTCTGCGCGAGTGGTCACGTGGCGAAAGTGATGCATCCACAGGTCGATACCCAGTTTGCCGGAGCGGTCCAGTGACGAGCCCACTGTCAGGTCAGTGACCAGCGTCGGCGTCAGCCCTGCATCAAACAGGGCAAACCCGGCAGCCAGCACGCACGTTTCGGTCTGCATGCCACAGACCAGCACGCGCTCAACGTTCAGTTGCCTGATGTGCTCGATCATCTCTTGCGTCGGGCCGTAACCATGTTTGACAAACACATGGTCGGCCTCAACCAGACTGTGGTCTTGCGCCGCAGGATGCCAGCCAAGCTGCCGCGCAAACGGGGTGATCGTCTCGTCATGCAGTTCCACCGAGGCAATCGCCGGGATCATCGCCGAAAACGCACGCACACCGTCGACCAGCCATTCAGGCGGGCTGAAGGTTTCCTGGACATCAACAATGAGTAAAACCTGTCGCATGAGTGGGTCCGAACCAAAACCGAGGGCGGGCAGTATATAGAGCCCGACGCGTCATGGCTTGCCGCTGGCCATCAACCAAGGTTCGACAACGGCGCTGCACTTCTGCAAGAGTACCGGCCTGGCAAGCCCACCCTTCAAGGACCCCGCACCATGGAACGGCCCCCGACGCTCAAGACTTCCCGGCTGATACTCACCCCACTGCAACTGAGCGATGCAGAACAGATACAGCAGCTGTTCGCCCATTGGGACGTGGTTCGCTACCTCGACAGTCGCGTGCCATGGCCTTATCCGGACGACGGCGCGCTGACGTATGTTCGTGATATCGCGCTCCCTGCCATCGCGGCGGGTACTGAGTGGCACTGGATGATCCGCCTGGCGGCTGAGTCGGCACAGAGCATTGGCAGCATCAGCCTCTATGATCATCCGGGGAACAACCGCGGTTTCTGGCTTGCCCCGCAGTGGCAGGGGCAAGGCTATATCCGCGAAGCTTGCGAGGTGATCAACGCCTATTGGTTCCAGACGCTGCAGCGCCCCGCCATGCAAGTGCCCAAAGCGGTGGGCAACCACGCGTCGCGCAGAGTGTCCGAACGTGAAGGCATGCGGTTGATCGACACCCAGCCAGGGCAGTTTGTCTCGGGGCCGATGCCCAAGGAGATTTGGGAATTGACCCGCGACGAATGGCTCAGCAAAAGAAACGACGCACGCTAGCCCCTGTGGCGCTGGCGCAGTTTCTCAGGTCGGTCCACGCTGCTGGGCAATGGACACAAATCCCGTGAGCCCGTACTGTGGCGGCTTTTCCAGCCTGCAGCCTGGCGTGCGCCCCTCATGACGGGCCGAGCCCGGGAAAGCGGGCCGAATATTCAACACGCGTACACACCGGATAGCCACATGAACCGTCGCAAGAAACTCAACCAGATACTCAAGATCAATGCCAAAAAAGCCAGCGCCAAACTGGCTCCTGCCAACAAGAACAAATACATCAGCAAAGCTGACCGGCTTAAACTGGCTGAAGAGTCCAACGCAGACGGCGTCACCTCTTCAGAGAGCTGAGATCCCCGGCCATCGGGTGCGTTTTAACGTCTATGCTTTGGCTTGTCCGTTCAATCAGTGCCGACTCCGGCCCCTGAATAGCGGGACACCGACCCGCTCCACAGGCAGAAGACGTGAATTATTGTTTGCTCCCCACTGTTGCGCTGCTCCTGCTGATGTCCGGTGCCTCGATCAGCGCAGAGCGTTATCAGGTGGTGACCGAAGAATGGGCGCCTTACAACTATCTGGAAGACCAGCAGCTCACCGGTATGACCACCGAGATTGTCCGGGCCATCATGGCGATTACCGGGGATGACTTCGAGGTGGTACTGCTGCCCAGCATGCGCGCCTCACACGTCTTGAAAAGCCGCCCCCGAACCATCCTCTATTCCATGTTCCGCACCCCGGAGCGCGAGCACGCCTTCAAATGGGTCGGGCCGATCGTAGACGAGTCCATTCATGCCTGGCAGCTGGCGAAATCGCCGCCGATCAGCTCGCTGGAACAATTGCTGAGCGCCCCACAGATCACCACTCGCCATGCGGGCCTGGTGCCGGACGTGCTGGAGTCGCGGGGCTTCGATAATGTTGATCGCACTGCAACCGCCAGCCAGCAGCTGTACCGCATGCTGCTGGCTGGACGCACGCAGATCATCGCAGGCGATACGGACGCCGGGGTCGCTTATTACAACCAGCAGCTGAAGATTGCCCCCGGCACGCTGCGCCAGATCCCCATCGAGTTGTACCGCTCATCGCTGTATATCGCCTTCAGCCCCGATTCCGACGACACGCTGGTGGCCGCCTGGGCCGCCGCCCTTGAGCAGTTGCGCCAATCGGGCGAGCTGGGCCGTATCCAGCTGCGCTATGAGCACCTTGTGACGCCGTGACGAAGTTCCCGTTGGCGCGACGTGTTACGCAGTTGCGCGATAACGCTCGGCAACTTCAGCCTGCCGAATATCACCCAACAGCCCTTGGCGCGTGGCCTGCAAGGCATCCCAGCGAGCACCGTCGGCCAGCGGCGGAATGGTCACCGGCTCGCGGCGATCAAAGCCGACCAGGGCGGCATCCACCAGATCGCCGACTTCCATGATCTCGCTCAGGGTGTTGATATCGATGCCCGCGCGTTCCCAGATTTCGGTGCGGGTGGCAGCGGGCAAAACGGCCTGCACGTAGACGCCTTTGGGTGACAGCTCCAGGCTCATGCCTTGGGACAGAAACAACACGAACGCCTTGGTCGCCCCATAGACCGTCATGTTGAACTCAGGCGCCAGCCCGACCACCGAACCGATATTGATAATCGCGCCCTCCCCGGCCTGCGCCAGACGTGGGCTGATCGCGCTCGACAAACGCAGCAGCGCGGTGATGTTGAGGGACACCAGCAACGCGACGCTATCGGCCGTCTGCTCAATGAACGTGCCGGACTGCGCGGCGCCCGCGTTGTTGACCAGAATGCCGATGCGGGCGTCATCGCGCAGACGCGCTTCCACCGCTGCCAGGTCGCCGGCCTGAGTCAAATCGGCTTGCAGCACTTCAACGCCGACGCCGTGGGTATCGCGCAATTGGCTGGCAAGGGCCTCAAGGCGAGCGTTGTCGCGAGCCACCAACACGAGGTCATGACCCCGCATCGCGAAACGATCGGCGTAGACAGCGCCGATGCCGCTGGAGGCACCAGTGATCAAAACGGAAGTGTTAGCAGTCATGGGAAAGGTCCAGTTGAGAGGTGAGCAGCCAGTGCGGGTGCTACTGGCCGAGGACAAGGGGTTCGTCACTCAAGCGAACTTATGATGTCGATCATAATCATAAGTGTCAACGGTTTTGATTACGACCAACATCAGAGTATGATCCAGCCTTGCTTAGCTTAAGGAGGCGCCATCCGATGAAGATCACCAAGGCCCAATCACTTGCCAACCGGGCACACATTGTCGAAACGGCTTCAACGCTGTTCCGCGAGCATGGTTACGACGGCGTGGGGGTGGCGGATCTGATGGCGGCCGCCGGTCTGACCCAGGGCGGGTTTTACAAGCATTTCGGCTCCAAGGCCGACCTGATGGCCGAATCGGCCGCCGATGGCTTGTCGCGATCACTTGCCGCAACGGCGGACCTCGACGCGTGCGGCTTCGTCGATGCCTACGTCACACGGCGCCACCGGGATGCAAGGGAAAAGGGCTGCACCATGGCGGCACTGAGCGGCGATGCGGCGCGTCAATCCACTGAAACCCGGGCGACCTTTGCCAGCGGGATCGAAAACACTCTGGCGGCGCTTGAGGCCAAGCAAGTGAATACGGCTGGCGACACACCAGCGAAGGTGCGAGCGAAGATGATCACCCTGTTCGCAAGTGCCATGGGCGCAGTGATGCTATCCCGCGCCTGCCCTGATGACTCAGCCCTGGCTGATGAAATTCTTGAGGCTTGTCATGCACAGCTGATGGCCTCTTTGCAGGCTGACTGAAACGCGTACAGGCCAGCGCCCTATCGCACGCCCCGGTTGATCGCGCTTTCCAGAAAATCGATAAACGCTCGCGCTTTTGCATTCAACGCCGAACGCTCGGTCACACAGGCGTAGATATCCATCGGCTCGGACTCCGCCGCCGCTGCGTCTCGTGCCCCGGACTCGAACAGGGGCCGCAGCCGCCCCCTGTCGATCAGCGGACTGGCGATAAAGTCTGCCAGCCGCGCAATGCCGCCGCCGTTCAGGGCAATCTGGGTCAGCATGTCGATGTCATCACAGATAAATTCCGGGTTGACCCTGGCCTCGACACGCTTGCCGTCGACGATGAAATTCCAGGGCAGAAAGCGCCCGTCAGTGGGGTAGCGAAACACCAGGCAGGCATGGTTTTGCAGATCATCGGGCGCGACGGGCACACCTGCACGATCCAGGTAGCCAGGCGCGGCGCAGAACACGAAGGGGATCGAAGCGATTCGCCGGGCCACCAGTCGATCACTCAGTTGGGCGTCGATGCGCAGGCTGACATCGATGCCCTCCAGCCGATGATCCACACGCCGGTCGGTACTAATCAGCTCGGCATTGATGCGCGGGTAAGCGGCTTTGAAAGCTGGCATGAGCGCCGCCAACACATGACGCCCAAAGGCGGCAGTGGTCGCCACGCGCAGTGGCCCTTGCGGCTCGTTGGCCACAGATACCGCCTGCGAAGCCAGTTCAACCTCATGGGGGATGTGGCGCACCTTCTCGAAATAACGCGCGCCACTTTCAGTCAATGCCATGCTGCGGGTGGTTCGCGATAACAACCGAACACCCAGATGCCCCTCAAGCCGCGCAATGCTCTGGCTCACCGCTGCGGCGCTCATGCCTTGGGCACGTGCGGCGGCAGCGATGCTGCCCGCCTCCACCACGCGAATATAAGTGTTGATCAAACCCAGAATATCCATCGAACCGCACACACCCTATTCGTTGATTTTTCTTAACAATGAATCAATCGATCAGCCTCTACTGGGTCGCCTTGCAGCGGGTTAACCTCGCGCCTCGTTTAACGTCAACACCGAGAGGCCTACTCATGACTATCAGCACTACCCGCGTCACCCGCCGAATACGCTTCCCCAAACGCGCAACACCCTATGTATTCGCACTCTACATGGCGACCATCATGGCGTTTCTCATGTGTCTGGTGATTACCCTGGCCGAGTTCGGGCTCAACCAACATTACCTGAGGAACGTGATGAATGCCTATCAGGTGGCAATGCCGTCGGCGTTTCTATGTGTGCTGATTGTCCGGCCGATGGTGGCCCGGCTTGTGGCGTGGACGGTGCACGGGCATTGAGGCAGAACGTTCAGCACGAGCGGGGTCGAGCGCAACGTCGCGGGTCTGGGGCATAATCGCGGCCACTTCCATCCACACCGGCCGACGAATACGTGTTTGAGCTCACCAGTTATCTGGGTCTATTCGTCGCGGCATTTGGCGCTGCGACGCTTCTGCCTTTGCAATCGGAAGCCGTGCTGGTGGGCATGCTGCTCTCGCAGCACTATCCGGTGGTTGTGCTGGTGGCAGTGGCGAGCCTGGGCAATGTGCTGGGGTCGCTGGTCAACTGGTGGATCGGGCGCTCCATCGAGCGTTTCCGGGACAGACGCTGGTTCCCGCTGAAACAACAGCAACTGGACAACGCCCAGACGGTTTACCGGCGGTATGGGCGCTGGGCGCTGCTCGCCAGTTGGGTGCCGATCATCGGCGACCCCATCACCCTGATTGCTGGCGTGATGCGCGAACCCCTGTGGCGTTTTCTGCTGATCGTGACGTTCGCCAAGACCGGCCGCTATCTGGTGCTGACGGCGCTGACGCTCGGCTGGCTAGCCTGAGCTCAGGCCACTATTTGGCTTATCCAGCGGATCTGCGCGGCAAGTTCTTCTGTCTTTTCGGCAGGCACGGCCTGTTGCGCACGGGCAAGGTGGCTGAGCGTTTGCTGCCTAAGACGCAGGATGCGTTGCCATTTTCTCAGAAACGCCGGGCAGCGCCGTTGCAACAGCAGAGGGCCGAAGTACAGCTCCTCAGCGCTGTACATCACCGGTCCGGTGCGCTCGGCCACAATGATTTCGTAATCGAAGCGGTTTTCCCACAGCACCTCCTCGGCGACGATGCGGTAATGGTTGTCCATCAGCCACTGGCGCAATGGCTGCTCACCGCCATTGGGCTGCATGATCAGCCGCTCTGCGCCGCTCAACCGGGGCATGCCGCTGTCGAGAATGTCGCGGATGGTTTCGCCGCCCATGCCACAGAGGCTGATCGCGGTAATCCCGTCATCCGGTTCTATCGCTGCCAGGCCATTGGCCAGACGCACGCTGACCTGCTCGCCCACATCATGCTCGCGCACGGTGTGCTGCGCCGCCTGAAACGGCGTGGATGCCCACTCACCCGCGACAGCCGACGCGATAGCGCCACGCAACGCCAGCGCCACAGGCAAGTACGCATGATCGGAGCCGATATCCGCCAGCCGAGCACCGGCCGGCACCTGCGCCGCCACGCGCTCAAGGCGCAGGGACAATGTCTGTTGATTCACTTCAGCCCTTCTCTCACATCGGCAACGTCCAGCGTGAGGCCAGATCGGGGCGCGATTCTGTCGGGCAACGGGCGGTATTTCAACCTTATGTGCACGATCTGAAGCTGGCCGCGTGTGAACTTGAGCGGATAGCGGGTTAATCCATGACAAGGAGATGAGGCGCATTGCACCCCATTCTCCGGGTATTACACCTGATCAAACCGCGCCAGTGGACTCACGCACAAACGCGTCATACGTGCGCAGCGGGTGGCCAATAATGGCCTCCAGCCGCTCAACGGTGCCTTTACGGGCTTGCATGCCGTGGGTCTGGATGCCCGCCATCATCAGCCGCATGTCGTAGGCCAGCCAGCCGGGGCCGAAGGACGCCATCTGCGCCTCGAAAGCCGCCAGGTCGTCACCGCCATAGGCCACTTCACGGCCCAGGGCGGCACTCCAGATGTTCGCCACCGAGTGCCCGGTCAGCACCTGTGGACCCACCAGTTCCAGGGTCAAAGGCGCAAGTGCAGTGGGCGCTTTGTCCCAGCGCAGCAGTTCGGCCACTGCGACGTCGGCGATGTCCCGCGCATCAATCATCGACACGCCCGCTGAACCGATCGGCATGGGGTAGACCCCATAATTCTGAATGGTCTGCTGGACCATGGATTCGTTCTGCATGAAATACGCAGGGCGAAGAATGGTTGCCGGAATATTGAGGCTTTCGATCATGCGCTCGACGGTGTGCTTGCCGGTGAAATGCGGGACGGTGGTGAACCGGTCGGCATGGATAACCGACAGGTAAACGATGCGCTCGATACCGGCTTCCCGAGCGAGGTTCAGGGCGATGATCGCCTGGGTCACTTCGTCCGGGGTGACGGCATTGAGCAGGAACAGCGTGCGCACCGAAGCCAGCGCAGCACGCATGGCGGCGACGTCGGTCAGATCGCCAACCACTTCAATGACGCCCGCAGGAAACTCCCGCTGACCCGGTTGGCGCACCAGGGCTTTGACGTCCGCCCCGGCGTCGGCCAGGCGTTGGATGATGAGGGAACCTAGGGTGCCCGTGGCACCGGTGATCAGAATGCTCATGTGAATCTCCTGCAATGGATGCAATTGAAGTTGCGACCGGGAGACGATAGGCCGTTGCAGGACTAAAACGAAGACATCACAATGCAGACACCTCGTTTCAAAACTGGAACACTATGAACCTCAATGCGCTGCTCGATTTCGCCCTTGTCGCTCACAACCAAGGGCTGGGAAAGGCAAGCCGTGCCAGCGGCAGGTCGAAAGCCACCCTGTCGCGGCGCATCAGTGAACTGGAAGAGCAACTGGGTGTGCGGCTCATTGAACGCAGCGCACGCGGCCTGAAACTGACCGAGGCCGGCGAGTTGCTGATGGCCCGGGCCGAAGGGCCCTTGGCTGAGGTCGCGGAAGCCATGAGCGCTGCCCGTGAAGGCGTATCAACGCCGCGAGGCCGCTTGCGGGTGGCCGCGCCGGTGCTGTTTTCCCAGCTGGCGATGGGCCGGATCGGGGCTGAATTCTGTGCAGCCTACCCCGACATCACACTTGAAGTCGTAGCGGAAGATCGGGTCGTCGACCTGATCGAAGAGCAGTTTGACGTCGCCATTCGTATCAACCCCAGCCCGGACAGCGAGCTGGTGGGCCACTGTTTCGCCAGGGATCGACTGGTGGTGGTCGCCGCCCCTCACATCCCCTTGCCTGAGCCCGGCGCAGTGAGGCAGGTGTCCAGCATCGTGTTCGACAGCTTCCAGCCGACCCACTGGACACTGGATGACGGACGCCTGGTACTGGAGCCTGTCCCGAAGCTCAGGTTTTCGTCGTTCATGATGATCCGCGACGCTGCCATCGCCGGGGCGGGCGCAGCGCTGATTCCGGAGTCCATCGCCTGGAGCCAGCTGGCGCGCGGTGAACTGATTCAGTGGGGCACGGCGACCGGTGTCGAACCCGAACTCTGGGTGCTGCACACCTCAAGGCGCCTTGCGCCGCCCAAGGTGCGGGCCTTCGTCGACTTCCTGGGTGCGAGGTATCCGCAGATGTCTTTGGTGCTCAAAGGCTGAAAGCCGCGCAATAGACGGTTTACCGACCCGCCTTCACAACAACCGCCACGATCAGGTCCAGCAACTCCTGCTTGGCGTCCTCAGGCGAAACGTCGCCGCGCGCAGCCGCCGTCGAGAGCGCCTCAGCGCAGCCGAGTATCACGTGCAGGCTCGCGACGCTCAGTTCGCCCGACACTAGAAACGGGGCGAACCAGACGCGGCATTTGTCGAGGAACACGGCCTCGTATTCACGCTTGGTCTTCTCAAGTTCCGGGGTGCTGGCCAGTGCGGCGATGACGCTCGCAATCTCCGGACCTTGCAGTACCACGCAATCGACATAGGACGTGGCCACGACGCTGGCCACGCCGACCAGCGTGGGTTCGCTGGCCGCGATGGCCGAGTCCATGCGCAAGGTCTGTCGCTGGTCGTAATCGCTGTAAAGCGCCGCGAACAGGGCCGGTCGAGTAGGGAAATGGTCATACACCACAGGCTTGGTCACCCCCGCCTGCTCGGCCAGACGGCCCAGCGTGAGGGCATCGGAACCCTTCTCTGCGACGAGCTGCCAGGCGACGTCCAGCAATTGGCGATGGCGATCCTCGCGGGTCATTCGCCGGCGCTTGGTTGAGTCTGTCTGGATGTTCTCAGGCATTGACATCCTTATATACCATCAGTAAGTTAAGGCCGTTAGTTACCGAAAGTATATAGACCACGACCTCATGCCTCAAGGTCAAAGGAGCAACAGTCATGCACACTCTTATCGTCACGGCTCATCCAGAAACGCAGTCATTGACCCACGCCATTGCCGCTCAGCTGGCCCACGGGATCAATCAGGGTGATGCACCCCACACTCTGGAGTTCGCCCACCTGGCACAGGAAGGTTTCGATCCGCGTTTCAGCGAGGCGGATCTGGCCGTGCATCGCCGGCAAGCTGCGCCACCCGCTGATGTGCGGGCGGAGCATGAGCGAATCGAACGCAGCGACACCCTGGTGCTGGTCTTTCCCGTCTATTGGTGGTCCATGCCTGCGCTGCTCAAAGGCTGGATCGACCGGGTGTTCTCCAACGGCTGGGCGTTTGATTACGACCCGCAAGGTTCCTTCACCAAAAAACTCGGGCGCCTGTCGGTCCATCTGGTCGGCGTCGCAGGGGCTGATGCCTCGACATTCGAGCGTTATGGCTATGGTGCGGCCATGAAGACGCAGATCGACCTCGGCATTTTTGACTACAGTGGCGCCAAGGTGCAGGTCTCGACCTTGTTGACCGACAGCGAGAACTGCGGCGCGAGCCAGGCCCTGCACACCGCGCAGGCGTTGGGGCGCAGCATCGGCAACGGGGTGTGACCGCAGGTAGGTGACAAAAGGTACGCGACATCACCTCCGGTGTATCAGGATCTCAAGCCCTTCATCGGCGGCAGGCGCCTGAAAGTAACCGGTAATCACGTCAAACTCCGCATCGGTGGCCGCAAAGTCATGCTCCGCGCGCTCGTTGCGGGCGTGCAGCCTGGCGCGGCAGACCTCATCCTCGACCTCCAGATAGTGCAAGCAATGCCCAACCCTCGCCGCCTGGGCCAGGCTCGCCAACCATTGACGGTTGGCGACGGTGTTGCCGGGAAAGTCCATGACCACGCTGGCGCCGGATTCAAGCACCTTGATGACCAGAGGCCCCACGACCTCACGGATCCGACGGGCCAGGCGCACGTAGTCTGCGACGCCTCTGATCTCTCCCGGATAGAGGCTTGCGAGCCAGTGATCCTCACTCAGCAAGACAGCTGCATGCTCAACGGCCAGAGCACTGGCGAGCGTGGATTTGCCGGAGGCGATCTTGCCGCACATCAGGTGCAGTTGAGGGACGGGCATGGGCGTGTCCTTGTGTCGATCCATGAATGGCCCTCAAGCCTAACCGGCCAATCGCTAATCGTAAAACGGCTCGACCGATGCCCGGCTGCCGACAAAGAAACTGTCCGCGACCAGGCGCAAGGGCTGCAGGTCCAGGTCACTGGAGCCTTCGCTGATCAACTGCTGAAAATGGCGGTACACCGCTGCATACTCGCCCTCCTCCGATACGGTTTGGCGCACGCCGTCGATGCTTAACAGTGCGCCGCCGTTATCCAGGCGCAGGACGCCTTCGGCGCAGCGGACCTCAATGCTCCACAGCTCATCATGACCATGGTCGAAATCGAATTCGGCCCGGACATCCAGCCCTTGTGCGTCGGCCATTTTGATGGAGGCGGCAATCGGCGACTGGCAATTGCTCGGCACCCGCAACTCGGCAGATTCAACGAACAGCGGCCGTGGCAGCAGATGGGTCGCGATCGACAAGGCATTGATGCCGGGGTCGAAAACGCCCAGACCGCCGGGTTGCCAGATCCAGGCCTGACCCGGATGCCATTTGCGCACGTCTTCCTTCCAGTCGATCTGCACGCTGTGCAATGTGCGACTGGCCAGCCATTCCCGAGCCACTTCGATACCCGGCGCATAACGCGAATGCCAGGCGAACAGGCCGCTGACGCCCTGCTCCGCAGCCAGTGTCACCAAGGCCATGGCTTCGCCAAGGGTGGCGCAAGGCGGCTTCTCCACCAGCACGTGTTTGCCTGCGGCCAGCGCCTGCTGCACCAGAGCAAATCGGCCTTGTGGCGGCGTGCAGAAAGCAATCGCATCCACTGCCTGGCCGCTGTCCAGCAGTTCGCTCAGTGATCGGTAGTTCTCAACGCCCGGGCAAGGCTGCCCCTGAGTTGCCACTGCCACCAGCTCGAAGGCGGGGTTGGCGTTGATGGCGGGCACGTGTTGATCCTGGGCAATCTTGCCGTAGCCCACCAGACCGAGACGGATTGGTTGCATCGATAACTCCTGATTGTTGTCATTGTTTTGGAAAGCGATCCGGCAAGACTACGTTTGTCGCGCGGGGAAGTCATCACTCAGGCACTGACGCGTGAGGCGAAGTTTTTGGGGGCTGACTGATTTTTTTTGGGGGCGCGCGATCCCTAATAAAACCAGCATCGGGAGCCTCCCGACAGGCTTTGCAAAAGGCCGGTTATGCATGTGACGGCCTTCATTCGAGTGTCCTTTGCTCACATTGGTCTACGCTCCAATCTGTTCAGCACGCATCCGCTTCCCCTTAGTCAAGTCGTCAAGGAGAGACAGTATGAGAGACCGAACCCAGGATTCTGACCGGACCGCCCTGCTGACCACCGTTGCTGTGGCTGGCGTCTGGCGGCAGTTCCGGCCATTGGTTTGACCTGAACCATGCGAAGGTCAAACGCCGTACCCCCTATCTGCGATCGGCTGTGGGCGCTTGAGAGTGAGCGCATCAAGGCCACGATTGCCTCCCCTCGGGAGCAGGCCCGCCCTGTCACGTACCTAACGCCGCATGCCCTCGCAGTGAGGGTGCTCCCGGCATTGGATATCCCACGAGTGTGCATGGCGGTTACGCCTATCGAACGGATTGAACCGACTCACCCTGTGGGCTGTTTCATCAATACCGCTGTGCGCAATCGGTTTTAAGATGCGAGGACCCTTTACATGCGCCGAACATCAGCAAATGTATGCATCAGACAACGCGGCATGGTGCTTGTGGTCAGCTTGGTATTCCTGCTGCTGATTACAACACTGGGTGTTTCGTCGATGCAGAGTGCGACGCTGCAGGAGAAAATGGCCAGCAGCCTGAGCTTTCGCAATCAGTCCTTTCAGATGGCCGAGGCGGTGCTGCGGGCCGCGGAGAGCACGCTTTCATCGACGTCGATCATGCCAGCCTGCGCCTACTGCCTGCCGCCACCGGAGTCCACAAAGGTGACTGCCAGCGGCATCTTCAAGGGCGGCGGTGCAAGCTCGGGACTGGAGTGGACGGCGTGGGGCGGCGGTTTCTACCTGATCCAGAAACTGGGGCTGACCAAAACGCCCGTGGTGATGCCGTCCGTCTGCCCAGGCGGCGCGACCGTCACGCTCTATCGGGTGACGTCGGTGAGTAATCAAGGCACCTCCAGGACGGTATTGGAGAGCGTCTATGGGACTTGTTGAATTATTGTTTAGAACCCTGCGTCGTCTCGCCAAGTACCTGTACGGCGCGCTGTTTGCGCTGTACATCACGGCGCCCGCTTACGCGTTCACCCCGGCACCTGCGCCCCTGTTGAATTCATCCGTGGTGCCGCCCAACGTGGTGTTGCAGATCAGTAATTCGCTGAACATGTACAACATCATCACCTCGGCCAGTTTTGATGCCAGCGTTACCAATCGCATTTCCGTGCGTTACTCCGCTGCCTGCGTCAGCGCGCTCGGCATCGTGATCCCTTGCCTGACGCCGACCACGGTCGCCGGGACTAACACGGTGTCGGTCAGAGAACTCTCCGCGCTGAGTGTTCTCGGGCTGTCAGTGAACTGCCTGGTAGGCGGCGTGCCCATCTATAAAGGCATTTTTCAATACTGCATGAAGCTGCCCGACCCGGAGGGCAACGGCCTGACTCGCTATACCGGCGACTATCTGTCCTGGCTGGTGGACACCTACGGCGCCGGTGGCGGGCTGATTGACCTGACACAAGGGCAGATCCCCAATGACTACCGGATGGGCGCCGCCAAGTCAGCGGCGACGACTGCGATTGACCGCAACCCTGACCTGCGTATCGGCCTGGCGACCTATAACAACGCGGCAAGCGCAGCCGCTGGCCCCGGCGGCAGAATCGTCAGCAATGTCCTGGACTTGAAGAAAGTCGATAAAAACCGCTATCAGACCACCGAGGTCACACAGGACCAGGCAACGATTAATGCCAATATCCTGAAAACCGCCATAGCGGGATTGGTTCCGTCCGCCAACTCGCCAGTGGCCGGGACTTACTATGAAGTGACCCGTTATTTTCGTGGCCTGAAGCCCTTCTACAATACGACGCCCACCCGATACACCAGCCCGATCCAGTATCGCTGCCAGAAAAACTACGGCGTCGTGATCACCGACGGCTTACCGACGTTTGACCGGGTGTTCCCCACCGGCAGTGCCGACGCCGACGTGACCAACAGTGGCCGCTCGCTGCCCAACTGGGACCTCAACGCCGCCAACGATGGCACCAATATCAATGGCGACGCCGAAGGCAATACCCTGTTCCTTGATGACATGGCGAAGTTTGCCTTCGACATCGACATGCGCAAGGCCACTGACGGCACCGATCTGGCGCTCAAAAGCTGGGACGACACCAGCTTCGCCCAGCAAAACATGAACACCTATACCCTGGGCTTTATCGCGGGCAACCAGATGATGATCGATGCGGCGGACGCCAGTCATGGCCGTGGCAGGTATTACCCGAGCAGCGACCGGGCCAGCCTGACCGGCTCATTGCAACGGGTGCTCAGCGAAATCGCCGCGCTCTATGCCAAAAACGGTACTGGCCCGACCGTCTTTTCCGGCCTGGGCGGTGGCGCGGCGAACTCCTCGACGCTGACCACCGGCGCGCGCTTCTATCAATCGTTCTACGACACCAGCGATTGGCGCGGTGCGATCAGTGCGTTTGATATCGACCCCAATACCGGTGCCCTCAGCACTGCAAAATGGTCCACGGATACGACGGTGGTCGCGGGTGCAACGGCGCCGATTTTCGAGTCCTGGAGCACCGGCACCACGCCTGCGAAAATCACCCTCAATTACAGTAATTTCGCCGCCGCACAGCAGACCACACTGAACAGCGGCCTGCCGACAGGCGTCACCGGTGCTCAGTTGATCGCCTGGACCATGGGCATCGCTAACCCCGCCCTGCGCGCGCGTACCCGGCTGCTGGGCGACATCGTTAGTTCGCCGTTGATTGCCGTTAACCCCACCGATAAAACGTCGGCGGATATCGCGGGCAACACCAGTTACAGCACTTTCCTCACCGCCAAGGCGGCGGGCATGACACCCAGTGTGCTGGTCAATGCCAATGATGGATTCTTCAACGTGCTGAATGCCGACGGCACCCGTCGTTACGCCTATATGCCTTCCACAGCGCTGCCCGCCCTGGCAACCATCGCGACGCCCGGCTACGGCACTGGCATTCATAAGTTCACGGTGGATGGCCCATTGGCGGTGTTTGATGCGCAACAGGGCACATCCTGGCGCACCATCGCGTTTGGCGGTGTCGGCGCGGGCGGCAAGGCTTATTTCGCGGTCAAGCTGTATGAGAGCAATAACACCCCGGTGGCGCTGTGGGAGGTCAAGGCGCCCGATGAAAACACGCCTGCCAATCCTTTTAATAACCTGGGTTACGCCTACTCCAAGCCAGAAGTGGCGCGCATGGCCGATGGCACCAGCATTGTCGTGCTTGGCAACGGCTACGACAGTTTCACCAAGCGCGCGTCCTTGTTTGTACTCAACGCCAATACCGGGGCGCTGATCAGAGAGATTCAGACGCCGTTGCTGGACGGTGGCGACAACGGGCTGTCGTCGGTCAAGTTGAAGGTCAACTCACAAAACGTGGTGCAAGCCGCCTACGCCGGGGACCTCAAAGGCCGCCTGTGGAAGTTCGACATGAGCAGCACAGCAGCCACCGGCTGGGGTGTGGCGTTTGGCGGCAACACCCCCCTTTTCACCACGCCAGGCGGGGCCGCGCAACCCATCACCGCCCAGCCATTGGTGGTCGATCACCCCGTCAACGGCAAGCTGGTCTACGTCGGCACCGGCAAATTCATGGAGACCAGCGACAAGACGTCCATTGCCCAACAGGGGTTTTTCGCGATCTGGGATGCGGACGCCGGAGCGGGCGGCATCAGGAATACCGACCTGGTGGCCCAGAGCATCGACAGCGGCAGCGTGACCGGGCTGAACGGCAACGCTTACTACAGCTCATCGAGCAACGACGTGGACTGGACCGCCAAACGGGGCTGGTACATTTTGCTGGCGACCGACGATCCATTTCTGGGCGAGCGGGTTATCTTCCCGGCGCAGGTCACCCGGGGGCGCATCACCTTCACCACGGCGGCTGCCAATTCCCAGGACCCGTGCGCCAGCGCCGGGACCGGCACCGGGCGTTTGTTCGAGCTGGATGCGGCCAAGGGCGGGATGCTCAATTATCAGGTCCTCGATACCACGGGCGATTCGAAGATTACCGCTGCCGACTCGAAAGTTTCTGCGGTGGCCTTTCTCGACGGCATCCCGACCTATTTCCCGATCCTGACCGGTGTCGGTACAAACCCGGACGTGAAGTATTCAGTGCGGACCTCAACCAATGTCAGCCCGACACTGGAGGCCGGTGCCGCAGGCGGCTCGCAGCGCGTCATGTGGCGGCAGATTCAGTAGCCATTGTGCTCAAGGCCTCAAACAGATGTGCCGACGCCCTGTAAAGCGGCACGTAACCGCGCATCAGGATTTGCGCATTGCGCCGATACGCAGCAGCCCGAATGTCGATGCTATCGCCATCCATTTTCACGCTCACGGTGGTATCGAGCTTGCCTGCCGGGTTTTCGATACTCACTTCGATATCCGAGAAGGAAGCCGTCGGGCTGCTCACCCCTACAGCCCTTTCATGGGCGACCGAACCGACCAGCATGCAGGCCGCCGCCAGGCAGCAACCACCCGACACCGCCATGGAGGCGTGGCCGGTCTGCGGCGTGAAGTAACGCACCGCAATGTGCCCGCCATGACGCGGGGCGCCAACGATGCAGACTTTGGGAATGGTCTCGCTGCGCTCCAGATCAGCGAGGCTCATGAGCTGGCCATCCCGGCGTCGCAGTTGCATCTTGAGGCCCGCCTCGATCCAGACTTGCCGCAACTGCGCCATGAACACCGGGTCGGCTTCCAGCTCCGATATCGCTTCATGGCCGGTTTTGCCGAAGCTGGCGGCGTCCGCAATCACCATCGGCACCGCGACATCGACACACGAGACCTTGTGCCCGGCGATGACATCCACAACCTGGCCCGTGGGTAACAACCTGCCGGTCTTGTTCCCCACCGGGGATTGCAGAAACAGATCGACACTGGGGAACGCACCGGAAACGCCTGGAATGTCGGCATTCACATAGCGCCCAGTGGCATCGCGGGACATGCGCCCGACTGTGAGCACGCCGGTGTTGGTGTTTTTGATTTCGACGTCAAAACTGCCGCTGGCGCGCGCTTCGATCAATCCGGTATCCACCGCCCACAACGGCAGCGCGGAGGACATATTCCCGCAGTTCACGCTCCAGTCTATTTCACTGTGATCACTGGCCAGCTGCGCAAGCGTGCTGACGATATGACGGCCCGCAGGCCCCTCTTCGACCCGTGCCAGAAAGACCTTGTTGCTGGTAGCAGGCCCTCGCCCCAGGCCGGTTATCTGCCGATTGCCAGGCTGATGGCCTGCCAGCGGCACGCCCATGAGATGGCGTAACAGCTCGGCTTTGAGGCTTTCGTCCTGGGGCAGCAAGGGTTCCCAGATCACCACGCCCGTCGACGTGCCGCCGCGCATGTAATGCACCGGGATTTCGATCACGCCGCCTTGCAAGCGGCTGCGCAATGCAGGCTGTTCAGCGTGTTGCCGCAGGGGTTGGTTCATGCTTGACTCCTTGATAGCCCAGCGTTGAAGGCCACAGCCGGTGGCCTTCAACGCTTCATGTAGTGACGATCACGCCTGCGCGCAAGGAAGTGCCCCGATGCAACCTGTCATCCGCGACGCCACACCAGACGATGCAGGCCGCATCAGCACGATCATCATCGCCGCCCTGCGCCAGACCAATGCCCGAGATTACCCGGCGCACATCATTGCGCAAGTGGAACACAGCTTTTCCCCCTCCGCCGTGCTCGGCTTGTTGGCACAGCGTCAGGTGTTCGTGGCGGCTCTGGAAGGCGAGGTCATGGCCACGGCGAGCCTTGATCGAAACACCGTGCGCAGTGTGTTCGTGCACCCGAGCAGCCAGGGAACGGGCTTGGGGCGGCAGCTGATGCAGTGCGTCGAGGCAACGGCAGCCGATGCCGGGGTTCAGCGGCTGCGCGTTCCCTCGTCGATCACCGCCGAGGGCTTTTATTCAGCATTGGGGTTCATTCGGCTGCGGGAAGAATTTCATGGCGCTGAACGCACGATCATCATGGAAAAGAGCCTGGCTGGACCCTGAGCCTAGCCAATCACTCGCGCATACACCGACATGTCCACATTGCCCCCGGACAGAATCACCGCCACCTTGCGCCCGCGCATCGTGTCACGCTCCTGTATCAACGCCGCCAAGGGTGCCGCTCCGGCGCCTTCGGCCAGGTTGTGGGTGTCGGTGTAATAGATGCGCATGGCCTCGGCGATTTGCGCGTCATTCACCGCCACGATCCGCGCCGCGCCCGCTGCGTAAACAGCAAAGGCTTCAGGCACCGGCTTGCGCACGGCCAGGCCGTCGGCAAAGGTAGTGGCCGAGGCGGTCTCGCACAGGGCGCCAGCTTCAAACGAACGCTTGGCGGCGTCGGCTTCGGTGGACACTACCCCGACCACCTCGGTTTTCAGGCCCAGCGCATCGCGGGCGGCGATGACGGCGCAAATCCCCGAGCCGCACCCGATCGGCACGTAAACGGTGTCCAGGTCCGGCACGGCGGAGAACAGCTCCAGCGCATAAGTCGCCACGCCCTTGACCAGCTCGCCATGAAAAGGCGGCACCAGGTAAAGCCCGTGGACGTGCGCCAGGCGTGCCGCTTCTTCCCGGGCTTCGTCGAAGTCGCGACCATGCTCCACCACCTCGCCGCCGAAACCGCGCATGGCGTTGTTCTTTTCCGGCGAGTTGCCTTGGGGCACCACAATCATCGCCCGCAAGCCCTGCGCCCCGGCTGCCAGCGCCACACTCTGCCCATGATTGCCCCGGGTGGCGCTGACAACGCCTTGCACCTGAGGATGCTCGCGCTTGAGCCAGTGCATGAAGGTGATCCCGCCACGGACTTTGAACGCACCGGTCGGGGTGTGATTTTCGTGCTTGACCCACACCGTGCAGCCCAGCCGCTGCGCCAGCAAGGGCCAGGCGTGTTGAGCGGTGGCAGGCATCACTTGATAGACAAGCCGGGCGGCTTGTTCAATGTCATCACGCGTCAGGCTGTGCATGGCAAGTCTCCAGAAATGTGCCTCAGTCTAGGGACGCAAGTCGCCTGCTGGCTTTCAAAAAACTGACCTGACGTGTGCGCAACCTCTTCGCTACTATGGCGCTCATGAGCCCACGTAATCGCCCGCCTTCTGCACGCCAGCCTGAACCGGTCCGCCGGATCGAGGCCGGGCCGTGGATGATTGAATTGCTGCCCGCCTGCGCCTATGCCGCCCGCTATGTGCCGAGTCAGTCGGCGATGGGTTTCGCCTTCGACAGCCAGCGCGGCCTGCACGCTATCGGCAGTGATCGGGTGCTGCCCTTCACGGCCATGCCCAACAGCCTCGCGTTCGTCCCCGCAGGCTGTGACGTGCTGTCCGAATCCCCCAGTGGCGGTGAATACCTGAGGGTCGTGCGCACGGACGGCATGGCGCTGGACGGGGATAAAGCCTTCAACAACCGCCTCGATCAACAAGCCACCCGCCTCGCCTCGCGCATGCGCAGCGCCCTGCTGCGGGCCACGGTGAACGACGACTGGGAGGCCTGGGCTCTGGCCCTGGCGCAACGGGCGCTGTGTCATCAGGCGCACCCCGTGGCAGGCTGCTCGATCAACCCGAGCCGGATGCGCTTGCTCGATGAATTCATTGATGCAGGCCTCGACGGGCCCATAGGGGTCAAGGTAATGGCGCAACTGCTGGGCTTGTCTGAAGGCTATTTCATCCGCGCGTTCAAGACCGCCACCGGGCAAGGCCCTCATGCTTATCTGCTCGGCCGACGGGTGAGCAAAGCCCGGGCGCTGATGCGCGATACACCTGTCGGCCTGTCGGACATCGCCCTGGCCTGCGGTTTCAATTCACAGGCGCATATGGCAACGGTTTTCAGGCAACGGCTGGGGGTGAGTCCGGGACAGTTGCGGCGTTTGAGTCAGGGTGATGAACATCCGTCGCAAACAGCCGTCGGTGATAAGTGATCAGGCAAACGCGCCTACGGGCGAAGGCGATCTGACGCGGCCCGAGCATCGAAGGTTCCAACGCCAGCGCACGGTTGTTGAAAGCGTCTGACATCCCCCATGCTCATCCGGCCAGACTCTTGAGCACCGCTGCCACTATCGCTTCCGGGCAATCCTCCTGAACCAAGTGGCCTGCGCCGGGGATGAGCGTGCATTCGCGGTCAGAAATCAGTCTGGCCAGGGCGAGTCCTTTGTCATGGGGGATCCACTCGTCGTTCTGGCCCCAAAGCACATTCACCGGGCAGTCCAGGCGGTCGTACAGCCCTTCGACCTCGTCCGTATAGCGCTGGTCCATCTGGGCAATCTGGCGATAAAACGCCGGTTGGCCGACAGCCCCAAGCCACGGTGCGCTGTAGATATCCAGCGCCTGTTCCGACAAGGGCTGATGCGCGGACGTCTGCAGGTAAGCGCGAAGCAGTGCGCGATGCATGTAATCGGGCATACCGGCGAACGCCTCTTCATGCTGACGCACGTGCTGAACAAAAGGTGACCCCCAAGGTGCCAGCGCGACCGCATCGAAAATAGTCAGTGAGGCATAACGCAGGTCGTTCAGGTACCAGGCGCGCAAGGCCGTGGCACCACCAAAGTCATGCGCCAGGACATCCGGGCGTTGCAACCCCCACTCGGCGAACAACGCAGCCAGCACTTTGTTCTGCACCGCCAGGGAGACATCCTGATCAGCACACATTTGCGACTGGCCGTAACCCACCAGATCGAAGTAATAAACCGTTCTGCGATCAGTGAGATGCGGCACTATCTTGCGCCAGACCTGGGATGAGAATGGCGTGCCGTGAATGGCCACCAGCGCAGGGCCACTTCCCGACGTGCCCCAGCGCACAGCATTGCCATCAATGATCGTGGTGTTGGGTAGATCAAGCACGTGGTCACCTCCCTTTGTCAGTCCAGAAGCTCAGATTCGCCTCAAGCCGGAATCAGGCCTGCCTCTTTGTAACTGAAGATCAGCTCATCAAACAACCCGATATCCTGACGCGTTCGAGCGATCAGCTGCGCGCCAGCCACGGCCGTGTAAATGGCTCGCGCCCGGCGTTCGCACTGTTCCGGGCTGCCTAAACCGGTCGCAGCCAAGCGTGCGTTCAGCCACGCGATATTGGCGTCGGCAAACGCTTTGACCTCTGCCTGAACCTCATCGGGCAAATCTTCATATTCAGCTGCCATGAAGCTGGAAAGGCACAGCCGGTTGCCGTCCTCCAGGGACTTGCGAAATATCGACGGGTACAGCTCAAGACACTGGATGGGGTCGGAATGGGAGTCGCAAATTGCCTGAAGGGCACCCGCCGTATCCTGCCAGTAACGCTGCGCAACGGCCGCGCCCAGGTCAGCTTTGCTCGCGAAGTGGTAGTAGATGCTTGCGTTCTTGATGCCCACCGCATCGGCAATGCTGCGGAAGTTGATTCCGCTGTAGCCGTGCAACTGAGCAGCACTTCTCGCTGCGGCCAAAATGGCTTCCCGAGCGTTTTCGCTCACGGTTGAATTCCTCGTAACGGTATTGAATGAGCTGGATTCTACGCCCTGCCTCTCAACCTGCCAACTGGTAGGTAGGGGTTGACGCACTTAAAGCATGAGCGCATTGTTTGCCTACCAACTGACAGGCAGGTAAAATCCATGACCTCTCCATCGCTTCAACCCGCACCCACTTCCAATACATCCATGAAAATCCACGACTGGTTCGATGGCCCCTATCCGGCCAGGGTGCGCATTGCCCTCGCTGAGAAAGGCTTGCTATCAAACGTCGAATTTGTGTCGGTCAATCTCTGGAAAGGCGAGCACAAGACACCTGAATTTCTGGCGTTCAACTACTCAGGCACCCTGCCGGTGCTGGAACTGCAGGACGGCACACTGATTGCCGAATGCACGGCGATTACTCAATACCTGGACAGCCTGGAAGGCAGCCCTTCCCTAACCGGTGAAACCCCACGGGATAAAGGCATCATTCACATGATGACCAAGCGCGCCGAGATCGAATTGCTCGATGCTGTCAGCGTGTACTTTCACCATGCGACGCCAGGCCTTGGCCCGGAAGTGGAGCTTTACCAGAACGCCGAATGGGGCAACCGGATGCGCGACAAAGCGATCAGGGGCATGCGCTATTTCGACAACCTGCTCCAACATCAACCGTTCGTGGCGGGCGACCGATTCTCGATGGCTGACATCGCGGTACTGGGCGGGATGATCTTTGCTTCACTGGTCAAACTGCCGGTGCCTGAGGAGTGCGAAGCCTTGCGCGAATGGCACACCAGAATGCAGCAACGACAAAGCGTGCAGCAGTGGCAAGCGATGGTTGATCGCGGCGCGCCACAGGACTGAAACGGCGCAACAAGCTGCCATCCCTAGGATGGCAGCTGGGGTGGCCCGTCATGAGACCGCAATGGGTCGCTCGTCGAAAACCGAGAGATAACCTCAAGTGATGGCTCTACGCAATCACTCCAATTGTTTACAATCGCGCTCTAATTTGTGAACTAGACAGGCCGGCCTTCATGGCGCTCGATCCACCTACGCTGCTGATCCTCAGTATTGCCCTTGCAGCAGCCGCTTCCTCATACCTGGCAATCGAATGGCGCACCGTTCGCGAACCCTCGCTGCTGTTCTGGAGCGCGGGGTTCGCGACCATCACCGTGGGCTGCACCCTCTCCCTGCTGCGCATGAACGGACTGTTACTGATCGGTATCTGGTTTGCCAACGGCCTGCTGATCACAGCCCACTGGCTGTTCCTGCTGGGCGTGGCACGCTTTACCCATACGCAGCTATCCCGCGCGTGGTACCTGATTTTTGTCATCTGGCTGTCGCTGCTGTTACTGCCCAGCGATCAACTCTGGCCCAAGATCATGCTGGTCGCCAACTCACTGCTGATCGCGGCTGTGACCCTCAGGGCCAGCTTCCTGCTGCGCCCCCACGGTCGATCACTGAGCATTGGCGCAGTGCAATTGCGTTACGTGTTGCTGGGCCATGGTGTGTTCTACGTTGCCAAGGCGATCCCGGCGCTGGTGCCGGGCACGCTGATCGACCTGGCGGCGTTTCGTGGCGAAATCATCCAGATCTCGCTGGTCGAGGGCGCCATGGCGATCATGCTGATTGCCCTGTCGATGACCGGCACCGAGCGCTATCGGCGCGAGAAGCGCATCGAGCGATTGGCCGCACGCGACCCGCTGACCGGACTGTACAACCGCCGCGCGCTGGATGTGCGCGCGCCACGCTTGCTGGCAAAAGTCTCACCTGCTCGACCCGGCGCGCTGCTGTTGATTGATATCGACAACTTCAAACTGGTCAACGACCTGTATGGCCATACCTCGGGCGACCGTTTGCTGGTGACGCTGGGCGCCATGATTCGCTCGGTATTGCCCGAAGGCGCGCTGACCGCTCGGTTGGGCGGCGATGAGTTTGTCATCATGCTGGCCAATGCCTCTGAGGACACCGTCATCGGGCTGGGTAACACGCTGCGCGACCTGTTCAGTGAAGCTGCCTCGCAATCATTCGTCACGCCTGAGGCCGTCACCCTGAGCATCGGCGCAAACCTGTACGACCAGCCCCCAGCCAGCCTCACGTCACTGATCGAACTGGGTGATACCGCGCTCTATGAGTCCAAACGCGGTGGCCGCAACAGTATCCGATTGGTCGTTCAGACACGCTCCGGCAACGAGTCCCCGGCAGGTGCGTAACGCTGCTTGCAAGGGCGGGATTAAACCGGTCCGCAATGGTTTCAACATATTTGGATACCTTTAGAGATCACCCGCAGTGAACTAAGGCTCCGCCATCGCGTTCCTTTGCAATGTGCTATCAACGCGAACCGAGAGAGACCCGAGCATCCGCGCGGGTTTCGGCCCGGGTCGCAGACTGATAAGGAGCCGTCGTGACTGTTACCACCCACCCCGTTTACCGAAGTACTCCAGGCCCGCTGCACGGGATTCTGCTTGCCGGGACCGTGCCCTTGTTTCTCGGCGGCCTGCTGAGTGACATCGCTTATTACCAGAGCTACCAGATTCAGTGGGCTAACTTTGCGGCCTGGCTGATCGCCGGGGGGCTGCTGTTCTGCGGCCTGGCACTGGTGTTTGCACTGGTGAACCTGATCCGCGCCCCGCAGAAATCAGGGCGGCCGGTGATGTATTTCGTCGTGCTGCTGATCACCTGGGTACTGGGCCTGATCAATGCCTTCGAGCATGCCAAAGACGCCTGGGCGGCCATGCCGTCCGGCCTGGTGCTGTCTGTCATCGTCACCGTGCTTGCCATCGTCGCGGCATGGATCGGTTTGAGCAATCTCAGCAATCAGCGTACTGGAGGTGCCGAATGAGATATCCCGGCGCACTGACTGTTTTAAGCGTGGCGCTGCTGTTGAGCGCCTGTGGTGGCGAAGCCGACAGCACTCAGGCTCGCGGCCCTGACCCGAAACTGCCGGAACCGCAACGCGGCCTGCTGCCCAGCATGAAGATTGCTGAACCCGCGCTGTGGGGCGATCAGAAACCCACGGTACCTGAGGGTTTCAGCATCACCGCGATTGCCACTGAACTGAATATTCCGCGTCAAACGCTGGTCTTGCCCAATGGCGACATTCTGATTGCTGAAGGCCGTGGTGGCAGCGCTGCGAAGCTCAAGCCCAAGGACGTGATCGCCAGCTACATCAAGGCTCAGGGCAACACCAAAGTGAAAGGCGGCAACCGCCTGACGTTGCTGCGCGACGCTGACGGCGACGGCACTTACGAGCTCAAGACCGTATTCGCCGACAATCTGAACGCGCCTTACGGCCTGGCGTTCGCCGATGGCAAACTCTACGTGGCCAACCAGGATGCACTGGTGCGTTTCGACTATGAAGAAGGCCAGACCAAAGCCAGCGGCGCACCCACCAAAATCACCGACCTGCCGTCGGCAATCAACCACCACTGGACCAAGGCACTGACCATCAGCCCCGATGGCCGCTCGCTGTTCGTGGGTATCGGCTCCAACAGCAACGTCACCGAGCGCGGCATGGAAGTCGAGATCGATCGAGCCATGGTCTGGCAGATCGACGCCGAAACCGGCGCTCACAAGCCTTATGCGACCGGCTTGCGTAACCCGACGGCGCTGACGATCCAGCCTGAAACCGGCCAGCTGTGGACAGTGGTCAACGAACGAGACGAGCTGGGGCCGGACCTGGTGCCCGACTACCTGACATCGGTGCGTGAGGGCGCGTTTTACGGCTGGCCTTACAGCTACTGGGGCCAGAACGTCGACACCCGGGCCCAACCGCAAAACCCGGCCAAAATCGCCGCAGCGGTCAAGCCTGATTACAGCCTGGGCTCCCACGTTGCCGCGCTGGGCGTGGATTTCTCCATTCCCGAGATGGGTGAAAAGTTTGCCAACGGTGCGTTTGTTGGTGAGCACGGCAGCTGGAACCGGGACAATCCAGTGGGCTACAAGGTGATCTTTGTGCCATTCGCTGACGGCCGCCCGGCAGGCGAACCGGTGGACTTCGCCACTGGCTTCCGGGGCGCTGACGGCAAGACCCGTGGCCGACCTGTCGGCGTGACGGTTGACCCGCGCGGCGCGCTGATCATCGCCGACGACCTGGCCAATACCGTGTGGAGAGTGACGCGTAATCGTTAACCGCTGACGAAATCCCGCCGCGTCTCGCGTGGTGCTCTTAACAGGGCTACGCAGAGGCGGCGAGTTTCAATCCACCACAAATAACTTCGCGCCAACCGCTGTGAACGAGCGGTGCCCTTCCTTATCAGTGCCGACCTGATAGCTCATCCCGGGCGTCAGTACGAACTGGCGGCCATCCTCCAGTTCAGTGTGCAACTCGCCTTCCAGGCACAACAGCACATGCCCCCTCCAACACCAGTGATCAGCCAGATACCCGGCGCTGTATTCCACCATTCGCACCCGCGTGGTGCCGAACTGGCAGGTTCGCCAATAAGCCATGCCAGTTTCGCCCGCATGCTCGACCGGCTCAATTGCCGACCAATCCGTTGTGCCAAAGGCGACGCCTTCCAGATCCATGATCACTATCCAAATGAGGGGAAAGCGGACAGTATCAAGCTGAAAATAAAGCCACCAGACACAGATCCCCTGCTTTCCCGGGATACAGCCCCGAGATGCAGAGAGGTCAACAACGCGCTCAGGCCAGCGCCGCAACCGCATCGATTTCAATCTGCATCCCGCTCAACGCCAGGCAAGGCACCGGGATCAGCGTACAAACCGGCTTCATCCCACGCCCCCACGCCGCATCAAGTGCCTCGACCCAACTGCGTAGCTTGGCCTCGTCATGGTCGACGATCAGCAACGTAAGTTTGACCACATCCCCGTAACCAGCCCCCCTGGACGCCAGTGCAATACCCAGATTGGCAAGCGCCTGCCGCGCCTGCTCGGCAAACTCAGGCGAAAGCTGCCCCAAAGCATCCTCCCCGCCCTGCCCGGCAATAAACAAAAGCCGGGCCTGGGGCTGCAGCTCAGCCACGTGGGAATAACCGTTCGGGACGGGATCGTAAAGACCTTGAGGGTTGGACAGCTTAAATGCGGTTGGGCGGATGGATTCGGTCATGGGGGTGCTCCAAGTGAAAGAGCGGGCAGTCTCGGACCTTGGGTTAGGTTGAGGTCAAGGGCGGGTTTTTGAAGATGAGATGCCATTGCCTAGCGCGTCGGGCTTACGCACTTGATAGACTTGCACGCCTGATCGACTTCAGCGCATAGAAGCCTGTGATAGGGCTTCAGTGGGTTGCCGTAGCGACCACACTGAACAAATACCTGCAACTGGTAAAAAGTACGCGGACCGAAATGCATACTAAAGCTGCTTCAACCCCTTTAAACGCAAGTACCGGGCCCTCCTGCCGCTTCTCCGTGGCGCCGATGATGGATTGGACTGACCGCCACTGCCGGTACTTCCTGCGCCTGTTATCCAAGCACACCCTGCTCTACACCGAGATGGTCACCACCGGCGCGTTGCTTAATGGCGATTCGCATCGGTTTCTGCAGCATGATGCGGCGGAGTATCCGTTGGCGTTGCAGTTGGGTGGCAGTGTGGCGGCGGATCTGGCGGCGTGTGCGCGGATGGCTGAGGGAGTGGGCTATAACGAGGTCAATCTGAATGTCGGCTGCCCGAGTGATCGGGTGCAGAACAATATGATCGGCGCGGTGTTGATGGCGCATCCGCAGTTGGTGGCTGATTGCGTCAAGGCGATGCGCGATGCAGTGTCGATTCCGGTGACGGTCAAGCACCGGATCGGGATCAATGGTCGCGACAGCTATGAACAGCTGTGTGATTTCGTCGGCACCGTTCGTGACGCGGGGTGTACGAGTTTTACCGTGCACGCGCGGATCGCGATTCTGGAAGGTCTTTCGCCCAAGGAAAATCGAGACATCCCGCCGCTGCGTTATGACGTGGTTGCACAGTTGAAGCAGGATTTCCCTGATCTGGAGATTGTCCTCAATGGCGGGATCAAAACCCTTGAGCAATGCCACGAACACTTGCAGGTGTTCGATGGCGTGATGCTCGGGCGCGAGGCTTATCACAATCCTTATCTGCTGGCAGAAGTGGATCAGCAGTTGTTTGGCAGCAACGCGCCGGTGATGTCACGTGCCCAGGCGCTGGCCGAGATGCGACCTTATATTGCGGCGCACATTGAAAGTGGCGGGTCCATGCATCACGTCACTCGCCATGTGCTTGGGCTGGGGACGGGCTTCCCGGGTGCGCGGCGCTTTCGCCAGTTGCTGTCAGTCGACATCCACAAGACCCAGGATCCGCTGGCGTTGCTGGATCAGGCAGGCAGTCTGCTGGAAGGTCGCTAAACGCGGGGAACAAGCAGCCTGCATGGCGCTCCAACCAGTCTGGATCGAGTTTTCGCCCACCCGGGCAGCAGGACGCACAGTTCTGGAGCGTCGTTATGCTTTGCGCCCTTGAGTGGGCGACAACGCTCGGGTAATGTCACTTAACCGCACAGGACAGAGCACACTCATGACTTCCAAGCTGGAACAACTCAAACAATTCACCACCGTTGTTGCCGACACGGGCGACTTCGCTGCCATCGAAAAGCTCAAGCCCGTCGACGCCACCACCAACCCTTCCCTGCTGCTCAAGGCCGGTTCGAGCGAGAGCAATGCCGAGCGCCTGAAAGAAGCCTTCAGCGGCAGCAAGGGTGACATCGGTCTGGCCTCCGACCGTTTCGCCGTTGCCATTTGCCAGGAAATTCTCAAGGTCGTGCCCGGCCGCGTTTCTACTGAAGTGGACGCTCGCCTGTCATTCGACACAAATGCGTGTATCGAACGCGCAGAACGTCTGATCGAGATGTACGACCAGGCTGGCGTCAGCAAGGATCGCATCCTGATCAAGCTGGCCTCGACCTGGGAAGGTATCCGCGCTGCCGAAGTGCTGGAAAAGAAAGGCATCCAGTGCAACCTGACGCTGCTGTTCTCCTTTGCCCAGGCCCAGGCTTGCGCGGATGCGGGCGTGTTCCTGATCTCGCCGTTCGTTGGCCGCATCTACGACTGGTACAAGAAGGCCGAAGGCAAGGATTACGTAGGCGCAGAGGATCCGGGCGTGAAGTCCGTGAGCCGCATCTACAACTACTACAAGGCCAATGACTACAAGACCGTGGTCATGGGCGCCAGCTTCCGTAATCTCAGCCAGATCGAGCAACTGGCAGGCTGTGATCGCCTGACCATCAGCCCGGACCTGCTGCAGAAACTGGCAGAAGATACTGGCACGCTGGAGCGCAAGCTGGCCCCTGGCAATGCGGGTGAACCGCGTCAGACGCTGACCGAGAGCCAATTCCGCTGGGCTTCCAACGAAGACGCGATGGCGACCGAGAAACTGGCTGAAGGCATCCGTCAGTTCGCTCGCGATCAGGAAAAACTCGAGGCACTGCTGCGCGCCAAGGTCTGACCTGCAACACGCAATGTAAAAGGGCGGCATCCTCTCGGATGCCGCCCTTTTTAATACCTGGAATTTAACGACTGATCAGTGCCGCTCTAGCGCATTCACCAGGTCGTGGAAAGCTTCGCGGTTGGAGTCGTTCAGGCCCATGAGGATCTTGTGCGCCTCCAGAACCTTGGCCTTGACCACTTCCTCGCACTGATCCTGGGACGGCAGATCCGTCAGGCACTCCGGGCGCGTCATCGGACGGTCAACAATGTTGAACACCTGGTCGAAGCCCATGGACTGCAACAGGCGAGTGATGTCTTCGTGAGTCGTCACCAACGTGGGTAGCAACCCGACTTTTTGCCGTGACAGAATCGACAACTTGGCCAGCAGGCCCAGTGTCGTGCTGTCGATGCTGCGGGTTTCAGTGAGATCGATCACGACCGCCGAGAAATTCAGCGCGGTGAAGATTCGCTCAATAGTCGCATCCAAAGCCGAACACAGGGTCAAACGCACTTCCCCAACGAACTTGAGGACGAAAGTGCCTTCCTGCTCGGCGAACTGGATTCTACCGGTACTCATTCAAGGTTCCTGCTCAACACTAACAAGGCGATATCATCCGGCATCTCCCCGAGCGTGGCCAATCCAAAAGTCTGGCGCAAGCCATCCAGGCTGCCACCCGCCGCTTTCACCAGTTCTGGCAATGCGGCCTCTTTCTCTTTGAGTGTATCACCGGGTAACAGATCGAGAATGCCGTCAGACAACAGGGTCAGGCTGAACGACTCAGGCAGGTCGATCACATGATCCTGATAGGTTGCCTCATTGAACAAACCGACCGGTAAACCACGGCCTTGCAAATAGCGTGTTTCGTGGGGCGTATATAACACAGGCAGCGGCAAATGGCCGCCCACCGCGTAGGTCAACTGGCCTGATTCTTCATCGATCACGCCGCCGACCATCGTCACGTGTTTGCCCAGCTTGCAGCTGATCAGCCCGCGATTGATATGACCCAGCACGTCCGATGGTTTGAACTCAGGCAGCGTACCGCCGCGCTTGGATTCAAACAGCAGGCGCGTGGTCATGAACTTCAGCAGCACGGTGATGAACGCAGACGATGCGCCATGCCCGGAAACATCCGCCAGGTAGAACGCCACACGACGCTCATCGACACGGAAGTAGTCGACGAAATCCCCCGACAGGTACAGCGAAGGGATGATTTCGTGAGCGAAGTTGAATTGATCGATCGACCATGGCGTGATCGGCAACATGTT
This sequence comes from Paucimonas lemoignei, assembly GCA_900475325.1. Classification (GTDB taxonomy): domain Bacteria; phylum Pseudomonadota; class Gammaproteobacteria; order Pseudomonadales; family Pseudomonadaceae; genus Aquipseudomonas. Next base: position 2,203,890 of record LS483371.1, on the reverse strand, counting down.
CATCTGCACCTGACGACCCGCGTCCTGGTCTTCCTGTAACAGATGCAGGCTGGCTTCGAGTTCGCGGTTCGCGGTTTCGAGTTTTTGCCGATAAACACTGTTTTCCTGCATCAGGCGCGCGCGATCCAGCGCCCGGCGAACAGAGTGTTCCAGGACTGCCAGGTCTTCCAGCGGCTTGATCAGGTAATCGGCAGCTCCCAAGCGCAACGCTTCGACGGCATCGTTCATCACGCCCGCCCCGGACACCACGATAACCGGCGTCTCTGGCGCAATCGCAGTCACCTGACGAATCAGCTCAAGCCCGCCCATCTGTGGCATGCGCAGGTCGCAAATCACCAGATCGGGCGTGTCCTGCTCGAATATCTGTATGCCCTGCAGGCCATTAGTGGCTTGCAGGACGCTGAAGCCACTGTCTTCCAAATAGGCGGCAAGACTCGCGCGCACTACTTCGTCGTCATCGATTATCAGCAGCGTGGCACTGGTTTTCTGCATGTGGGCAAACGGCGCCAGAGTAGGTTGGCGTAGGCAACCCGGTTCACGGGTCTGCGTACTGGATTCGCTTCTAGCCTCTCTGATCCGCGAGTCGGACTTTTGATCCGGTACTGACGTTTCAGAGGTGCCCTTCAAGGCGCAGACGGTACTCCCATCCGACGGGCGTTTCAAGCACGCTCCAGCAGCCGGTTTTGCGTCTTTACATCGCAAATCGCTCAGAGTTATAAGAACCATGAATTCAGCAACGAAAACGAAGGACAAGACATGAGCCTCAATGATCGTAGCTACGAGGAGAAACGAGACTACATCCGCATGCGTGTGGATGCCGAAGTGAGCTTGCTGCACGCAGGCCAGGTCATCCCGGCGGTGTGCCTTGATCTGTCTAGCTCGGGCATGCAGGTGCAGGCGCCGCGCACGTTCAAGGTGGGCGACAAGCTCAGCGTGAGGATCGATTCGGAGCACGCCGCGCTCAAAGGTCTGGAAGCGGAAACAGAGGTGGTCTGGACGACTGATGAGGCCGATGGAGGGCAGAAATTGGGCCTGAGCATTGTCTCGATGAGCTGAACCAGGGCGGAACTGGTTCACAAATACGCAAAAATAAAGGCGACCACAGGTCGCCTTTATTTATTCACGTAACGACGATCAGAAGTCGTCGGTTACCTGACCATCCTTGACCCGGAATTCGCGGTTCTGCAGGAAGGCATTGCGGATGAAAATGTATTTGTCGCCATTGATCAGGCGCTCGGCCGACAGCAAGCTGGCGCGCGTGTCGATCAGGTTCACGCCCAGCGCCGTGTTGCGGGTCGGCACGTGGTCGATGTAGCGATACGGACTGGTGTAGGTGTCCGGATACTTGGCGATCGCATCACGCACGGTGCTTGGGCCCATCAGTGGCAGCACCACGTAAGGACCGCTGCTGACACCCCAGTAGCCCAGGGTCTGACCGAAGTCTTCGTCGCTGCGCTGCAGGCCCATCTTGGTACCGACGTCAATGAAGCCCAACAACCCGAAGGTGGTGTTGAAAATCAAACGCGCGGTGTCGACGCCCGCAGCAGCAGGTTTGGCCTGCAACACATTGTTGGCGAAATTGCCGACATCGCCAATGTTGTTGAAGAAGTTGTGAACACCGTCTTCAACAAACTGTGGGGCGATGAACTGATAGCCCTGGGCAACCGGCTTCAAGGCGTAAGTGTCGATGATGTCGTTGAAACGGAAAGTCACCCGGTTGACGCTTTCCCACGGGTCTTCCTCGGCAGCCTGCGCAGCCATTGGCGCCAGAACTACGCCAGCACAGAAAAACAGCCTGGCCAGACGATTCAACGAGCCTGCACCGGTCTCGGGCATAGCTGATACTCCTCACAAAGGTTATGAAGCGGGTGCTACGCCCCCACACGTCAAGGCCAGCAGTATAAAGGCATATGCAGCCAATAAGGCAGGGTCGCGTAGACGGATATCTGTCAGACACCTAAAACAGCTTTAAACGCCATCATCAGACCTTCATCTTTCTGTCACACAAGCGCCGTAGCGTTCAGCGTTATTTAAGAGATAACGCCATGCTCGCGCCCGTGACAATGCCCCTGCCCGCCTTCACTGCTGTCCTGTTCGGGTTGAGCGGCTGCCTGGTGGATTTCGGCGCGCAGGTAGCGCGCACACCCAATCGCCAGGACCTCTCCCTTAGCGATGAGCAACTGCGACCGACACCCGGCGCAATTGAGGTGCTCAAAGGCCTTAAACAACAGGGCGTGCCGTGTGCATGGCTGGAGGAACTCCCTGCCAGCGTCAGCGAAACATTAGCGCGCCCTCTCGCAGACTTGATCAATGCCACACCCGCCGTCACGGCACGCTGGCCTGCACCTCACGCCTGTTGGCAAGCGCTGATGACCCTCGACGCCAGCCAGCTGGAAGGTTGCGTACTGGTCAGCGGCGAACCGCGCCTGCTGCAATCAGGCCTCAATGCAGGCTTGTGGACGGTGGGCCTGGCCTCCTGTGGCTCATTGTGCGGCTTCTCTGCGACCCAATGGGAGGCTCTGACTGACGCAGAGCGTGAATACCGACGCGGGCAGGCCACGTTGCAGCTGTACGCACTGGGCGCCCATTCGGTCGTTGATCACCTGGGTGATCTGCAGTCCTGCCTGGCGGATATCGCACTGCGCCGCACCAAGGGTGAAAAGCCCTGAAACTGGCGATAGGAAACCTCTCTGTGGGAGCGAATTCATTCGCGAATGCGGTCGTACAAACGACAAATCCCTATCGGATGTACCAACCCTTTCGCGAATGAATTCGCTCCCACAGAGATACAGCTCGCGCCGACTCGCCAACACCTTGGCTCCTGCAGGATCAGGCGGCAACATTGACCACCATCATGCAAGCCGTCCCAGAGTGGATTAGTCTTGTCACATACCCACGACGAACCTTTAGCGTCGCTGAAGGGTCCATGGGACAGACTTATCAAAGAAGGAGCACGTCAATGCCTGCCCGCGAACTGCAAGAACAACTCAATACCCTGCGCGAGCAACTGGAGCAGAACCCGCCTCTCTCGGAAGGCGAGCGCGAGAACCTGCAGCAACTGATGGCGCAAATCCAGTCGCAGATCGAACTGGAAAGCGCGACGCAGGACAGCAGCCTCGCCGATGGCGTCAACCTGGCCGTGGAGCGCTTCGAACTTGAGCATCCGGGCATTGCCGGGACCCTGCGCAACATCGTCCAGACCCTGGGCAATATCGGTATTTAAGCCAACAAAAAGCCCGTCATGATCAGTGACGGGCTTGATTCACATCCAGGCGTTTACTGTCGGGCCAACCGACGGTTATCCGGGTTGATGACCTCGGTACTGCGGTACGGATTGATATCGAGTCCGCCACGGCGCACATAGCGCGCATAGACCGTCAATTTCTCCGGTTTGAGCAACACTTGCAGGTCCATGAAGATCCGCTCGACGCATTGCTCATGGAAGTCCGAGTGCTGGCGGAAGCTGACGATGTAAGCCAGCAGACTCCCAGCATCCAACTTTGCCCCCCGATACTCCACGGCAACACTGCCCCAATCCGGCTGGCTGGTAACCGGGCAATTGGATTTGAGCAAATGGCTGTGCAGGCTTTCTTCGACCACCTGCGAACCATCACAGCGCAGCAACTCCGGCTGTGGCCGGTCATAACTGCTGATATTCAGCTCCAGCTCATCGATGCAGGTACCCGGCATGCTAGCAACGCCTTCGCGCTCGATGTCCGCGAGGCTGCGAATCCGCACGCCCACTGGCTTGCCCGCCGCTGACGACAGGTCTTTGACCAATGTCGTGGTCAACTCGGTGCGATCGGCAAAAGCGGTTTGATTGAGCGAGTTGAGGTACAGCTTGAAGGATTTCGACTCGATGATATTCGGCGAATCCGCCGGGATGCTGAACTCGGCAATCGCAACCACCGGCTTGCCGGACGGCAGCAGCCAGGACAGCTCGTAGCAATTCCAGAAGTCCACACCTTGGTAAGGCAGGGTTTCGGCTGTCAGGCCCAACTCGGCCCATTTGGCGGCACGCGGAATCGGGAACAGCAGCGACGGCGTGTAAGTGGCAATGTATTCACTGGATTTGCCCAGCGGCGAGTGTTCGGCTGCGGGATGCATGACGGTACCTGAATCACGTGGAGCGGACGGAATAAGGCGCAAGTTTATAGGGTTTGCGCCTCGCTTTCAGCGCCTAGTCCGTAATTGTCAGCTTGCCGGCCATCCCCGCCTGATAATGCCCTGGCAGATTACAGGCGAATTCCAGGTCAGTGGCCTTGGCGAAGGTCCAGGTCAACTCGGCGGTTTTGCCCGGCTCGACCAGCACACTGTTGGGGTCATCATGTTTCATCTGCCCTTCGCCATGGCCCATCTTGTGATGCTGCATGCCGGTTGGCGTGAGCATGCCGCTCTGCTGCATGTTGAGCATTTCCTGCTGGTGCCTGGCGTGCATGGCGGCGTCCCCCAGATTGAACTCATGCAGCAGCTGCCCTTTGTTGATCAATACGAAACGTACCGTCTCACCGGCTTTAACCTGCACGCTCTTGGGTTCGAAATACATATCGCCCAAGGCCAGTTCGACAGTGCGGGACGCCTGCGTCGCAGGCGCTGCATGGCCGAATGAAAACGAAGCGGCAGGGTCTGCCAACAGCGGTTGACTCGCTGCCAGCAGCGCCGCAGTCAGGACAAGACGAGCAAGGGACGGCATAGGGCTCTCCAAATGAGCGACAATCAATGCTCGCACACTAGAAGCGCGGCACTGCCAGCAAGCTGACAGCAAGATTACAAAGTTGTCAGGTTGCGATCTGAGCGAGCCGCTTGCGCTATAAAGCGTCCTTTTGCACTGCTGTTTTATGAGTCACTCATGAAGATACTGATCGTCGAAGATCAACCCAAAACCGGCCACTATCTGCGTCAGGGCCTCAGTGAAGCGGGATTCAGCACCGAGCTGGAAGCCGATGGCGACATGGGTCAACAGCTGGCACTGAGCGGCGACTACGCGCTGCTGATTCTGGATGTGATGCTGCCTGGACGTAGCGGCTGGCAAATCCTGCAAGCAGTGCGCGACGCAGGGCTGGCGACGCCAGTACTGTTCCTGACAGCGCGTGATGCCGTCGAAGATCGAGTCAAAGGCCTTGAGCTGGGCGCCGATGATTACCTGGTCAAGCCCTTCGCGTTTTCCGAGCTACTGGCCAGAGTGCGCAGCCTGTTGCGTCGGGGCAGCAGCCCGGCGCAGGAAACTCACCTGCACCTGGCCGACCTGCGCCTGGACTTGCTGCGCCGCCGGGTTGAGCGCAGTGGCAAACGCATCGACCTGACCGCCAAGGAGTTCTCACTGCTGGAACTGTTGCTAAGACGCCAGGGCGAGGTGTTGCCCAAATCCCTGATTGCCTCGCAGGTCTGGGACATCAACTTCGACAGCGACACCAACGTGATCGAAGTCGCGATCCGCCGCCTGCGCCTGAAGATCGACGACGAGTTCGCGGACAAGCTGATCCATACCGTGCGCGGCATGGGCTACGTGCTTGAAGAGCGCCCGGCATGATCCGCCGATGGTCGCTGGCCAGCCGCCTGGCGTTATTGTTCGCTGCCTGTACGGCCGTGGTTTCGCTGGTGGCCGGGGTGCTGTTCAACCATGCCAGTGAAACCCATTTCATCGAGCTGGATCAGCAACTGCTGGAGAGCAAGTTGCCGGGCCTGCGCAGCGTGCTACACGACGTCCGCACTGCGCAGGAGCTGACCAGGCGCGAGTCAGCACTGCAAGCCGAGTTGGCCCACCAACCCGATCTTGAGCTGCGCGTCAGCGGCCCAGATCAGCGGCTGTGGTTTGACAGCGCACCGCTGGAGCCGTCATCGCCCGTCCAGGTCGGGCTGCATACTCTGCTCAGTGACGAGGCCGCGTATCGCACTTACAGCGCGCCCCTTGACCCCGCTTCGCCCGATGGGCCACAAATGACCCTGCTGCTTGACATAACCCATCACCAACACTTTCTGCAGCGGATGCAGCGCCTGATCTGGCTCACGGTAGGCCTCTCGGCTCTGGCCACTGCACTGCTGGGGGCGTGGGCAGCACGCAGCGGTTTGCGTCCCTTGCGGCACATGAGCCAGATCGCCGCGAGTGTGTCTGCCAGCTCCCTGACGACACGCTTGCCCCGGGAGCAAATGCCCGCCGAACTGGCAGAGTTGACTCAGGCGTTCAACGCGATGCTCGCCAGGCTCGATGACGGCTTTCAGCGACTGTCGGCGTTTTCAGCCGACATCGCGCATGAGCTGCGCACGCCGTTATCCAATCTGCTGACCCACACCCAGGTGACCCTCACCCGGCCCAGAGAACTTGAAGACTATCGAGAAGCGCTATTGAGCAACCTCGAAGAACTGCAAGGCATGGCGCAGATGGTCAATGACATGCTCTACCTCGCAAAAGCCGAGCATGGCTTGATCATGCCCAGCCGCGAGCATTTGCAGTTGCAGGATGAGGTTCAGGCGGTAATGGAATTCTTCGCGCCCCTGGCGGAAGACGCACAAGTCACGCTGAGCAGCGAGGGCCAGGCAAGCATCAATGGCGACAGAACAATGTTGCGACGGGTGCTTTCCAACCTGCTGGACAATGCCGTGCGCCATACGCCCGCCAGTGGCTACGTGAACGTCATATTGAGCGAAGCAGACAAGCGCGTGCGAGTCGAGGTGGCGAACAGTGGGCCGGATATTCCGGCACTGCTGCTACCGCGCCTGTTCGACCGCTTCTATCGTGCGGATCAGGCCCGCAGTGACAGCACAGAGCATGCAGGGCTGGGCCTGGCGATCACCCGTTCGATTATTCAGGCTCATGGTGGGACGATTGGTTGCGAGTCGAAAGATGGCGTGACGCGGTTTTTGATTGAGTTGCCGGGCTAGCAACCAGTGCTCTTTATTGAGAGCGACTGGGGTGGAGGTCTGTGCAATCCTCAATCTTGTGGGAGCGAGCTTGCTCGCGAAGACGGAGTTCCAGCTCAAGGAATGTGCCGATTGGAATGACCTCTTCGCGAGCAAGCTCGCTCCCACGGGGATGGTGAAAATCCTGCTAATCACTCATACCGCAACGCATGCGCCGGCTGGATCTGCGCCGCACGCCATGCTGGGTACAACGTGGCCAGGAAGCTGAGGATAAAACCCGCGCTGCAAATCAGCACCACGTCACCTGCCTGCAGCTCGGAAGGCAGGTTGTTGATGAAGTACACATCAGAGCTGAAGATGTGCTGACCGCTGACCCGCTCGACCCAGCCCACCAGACTGCTGACGTTGATCGCGGCAATGATCCCCAGCACGCCACCAATGATAGTGCCGACGATACCGATCACCGTGCCCTGCACCATGAAGATGGTCATGATCTGCCGTGGCGTGGCACCGATGGTGCGCAGGATCGCGATGTCCGCGCCCTTGTCGTTGACCACCATGATCAGCGTGGCAATGATGTTGAACGCTGCCACTGCAACGATCATCAGCAACAGCAGGCCGATCATGGTTTTTTCCATCTTCATGGCGCTGAACAGGCTGCCTTGGGTGTGGGTCCAGTCGTCAGCTTTGTAATCAGCGCCCAGGCCACCTGCAATGGCTGCGGAGACTTCGGGGGCTTTGTACAGATCCTTCAAGGCCAGACGCACGCCCTGCACTTGATTGGGCTGCCAGCGCTGGATCTGCGCAGCATCGGCAACGTTGATCAGCGCCATGGAGCCATCAAGCTCGGCACCGACCTTGAAGATGCCAACCACGGTCAGGCGTTGCAGACGCGGGGTAATGCCACCCGGCGCGCTGCTGATTTCCGGGACGATCAGGGTCAACTTGTCGCCGACGTTCAGGCGAAAACGACGGGCGCTCAATTCGCCCAGCACCACGCCGAAGTCCCCCGCTTTCAGGTCTTCAAGCTTGCCCTGCACGATGTGCTTGGCGACGATCGAAACTTCGTGTTCCAGCGCCGGATCGACGCCGCTGATCTGGATCGGCTGCATCGCGCCCTTGTAGGAGAGCATGCCGTCCATTTCGGTAAAGGGAACGGCAGCAGTGACTTCCGGATTTTTCAGGGAAGCAGCGGCCACCGGCTTCCAGTCATCGAGGGGCTGAACCCCGGCGATGACCGCGTGGGGCACCATGCCGAGAATCCGCGAACTCATTTCCCGCTGAAAACCATTCATCACCGACAGCACGACGATCATCGCCAGCACACCCAGCGCCAGCCCGATCATCGAGGTCATGGAAATGAACGAGATGAAATGGTTGCGGCGCTTGGCGCGGGTGTAGCGCGTGCCAATAAAAATTGATAACGGTCTGAACATGGGTATTGCACCGTAAAAAGTACCGCAAAAAAACTCAGCCCGACGCGATCAATTGCGCCGGGTTAACCATCAAGCTTCGACCAGACGACCATCTTCCAGACGCCAGACGCGGTCCATCTGCCGGGCCAGGTTCATGTCATGAGTCACCACCAGGAACGCCGTGCGCGAGGATGTGCTCAGCTCGAGCATCAAATCCTGAATGCCTTGCGCCGTATGGTGGTCAAGGTTGCCGGTGGGCTCGTCGAGCATCACCAGCCCTGGCTGGTTGACCAGCGCTCGGGCGATCGCCACACGCTGACGTTCGCCGCCTGACAACTCGGACGGCTTATGCGCCAGTCGATGCCCGAGCCCTACCCGCTCCAGCAACGCAGTGGCACGCTTGCGGGCTTCCGGGATGGCGGTCTTGCCGATCAGCAGCGGCATGCAGACGTTTTCCAGCGCGGTGAACTCCGGCAACAGGTGGTGGAACTGATAAACAAAGCCCAACGACCGATTACGCAGCAAGCCACGGGCTTTTTCGCCCAGTGCCGAAAGCTCTTCCCCCGCCAGCCAGACACTGCCCTCGGAAGGTGTGTCCAGGCCGCCCAGCAGATTGAGCAAGGTACTTTTGCCCGAGCCCGAGCTGCCGACAATCGCGATGCGCTCGCCCGGAAACAATTCCAGTTGCAGCCCCGACAGGACCACCACCGACTCAGGACCTTCCTCGTAGGATTTGCCCAGGTTGCGGCAACTCAATACTGCTTTATCACTCATGCCCGACTCACTCATAACGTAACGCCTCCGCCGGTTGGGTGCGCGCAGCACGCCAGGCCGGATACAGGGTGGCGAGGAAACTCAGGATCAATGCAGCGCCGCAGACCATCAGCACGTCTTCGGCCATCAATTGCGAAGGCAGGTAGTCGATGAAGTAAACGTCGGCATTGAGAAACTTGTGGCCGATCAGGCCTTCGAGCGCGGCAATCGCGGCGCTGACATTCAGGGCGGCAAGCATCCCCAGCACGGCACCTATAAAGGTACCCACCACTCCGATGACCGTCCCCTGGACCATGAAAATCGCCATGATCTGCCCCGGCGTCGAGCCCAGGGTGCGCAGGATCGCGATATCGCCTTTCTTGTCGTTGACCACCATGACCAAGGTGGAAATGATGTTGAACGCCGCCACGGCCACGATCAGCAACAGCAACAAGCCGATCATGGCTTTTTCCATGCGGATCGCCTGATACAGATTGCCGTGGGTGCGGGTCCAGTCGCGGGAATAGTAGTTGTGATCGCCAAGGGTCTGGGCGATCTGATAAGAGGTGCGCGGCGCTTCGAACAGGTCCTCGAACTTGAGGCGCAAGCCTTGCACCTGATCGGCCTTCCAGCGATGCAACCGGCCCAGATCTTCGATGTTGGTAAGCCCCAGGTAGCCGTCCAGTTCGCCAGCGCCCACGTGGAAGATCCCCACCACGGTAAAGCGCTTCATGCGCGGAAACATGCCGGCCGGCGTCACGGTCACTTCGGGGGCCACGAAGGTCACCTTGTCGCCCACCGCCACGCCCAGCTTGGTGGCGGCCTTGTCGCCGATCACGATGCCGAAGCCGCCTGGAGCAAGGTCGTCCAGTTTGCCCTGCTTCATGAAGTTATCGATGATCGAAACTTTACGTTCCTGTACCGGGTCGATGGCATTGAGCAGGACTTTCTGCACCTGACCATTGTTGGTCAACAAACCCTGCATCTGGGTGAACGGCGCAACGGCCAGCACCTGCGGGTTCTGTTTGACCTTGTCGGCCAGGCCCTGCCAATTGCTGATCGGTTCGCCGGATTCGATAGTGGCGTGAGGGACCATGCCGAGCACGCGGGTGCGCATTTCGTGATCAAAGCCGTTCATCACCGATAAGACGACTATCATCACCACTACGCCCAGGGCGAGGCCGATCATGGAAGTCAGGGAAATGAAGGAGACGAAATGATTACGGCGTTTTGCACGGGTATAACGCGTGCCTATGAATACAAAAAGAGGTCTGAACATTTAGGGACTTGTTCGGAGGAATGGGAACGTCCTTGTGGCGGGTCCTGGCCTGCAGCCTTACACTCGAAAACACTCTGAGCACTGCGAGCAACCACTATGACAACCGCCGCTACCATGGGTTCGCCATGTCGACATTAGATGAAGAAGAACGCCGCGAATACTACCGTATCGAGGACAGCGTCGCACTGGAAATTAACCTCCTGTCCGCGACCGATCCGGCAGGCCACAGTGCCATGCGCGAGACCTCTGCCCTGTTCGAATTGCTCAGCGAATTGCACGTCAACGAGTTCGAATCCCAGCACCTGCTGCGCCAGGTCGATGAACGCGATCGCGTGTTGAGCAGCCTGCTGCAATCGTTGAGCAAGCGTATTGATCTGCTTGGCCAGGTAGTCGCGCAAACCGCTTTGAGCAAGCTCGGAGCCCCGCAGCCCGTGATCATTTCCGAAGGCGGCGTGCAATTTGAGAGTGCCCGGAGCTACCCAATGGATGCGCAATTGTCGATCAAGATGGTCCTGATGCCTCAGGCTTCGGCCTTGATGCTGCACGCCAAAGTGATCCATTGCGACGCGCTTGCGGACGGTCAGTTCGAGGTCGGGACCGAGTTCATCAACCTGCCCGACTCCCAGCGCCAATTGCTGGCCCGATACATTTTGCAACGACAAGCCGCCATCCGACGCCACGCGCTTGAGGCGAAACAGCCTGAATAAAACCATACCCCTGTAGGAGCGAACTTGTTCGCGAGGCGATATTCCTGGGCACGCAGAACCAATGCCTCGCCAACAAGTTGGCTCCTACAAGAACAATTTAGCGTCAGGCAGACGGGCAACGTCAGAGACCCCGGTTGAATTCACGATCATGCAATCGCACCAAGACCAACGCCTCAAAGGCCACCAGGAGTAAACGTGACCCTTATCTACGGCCACCGCGGCGCCAAAGGCGAAGCACCGGAAAACACCCTGACCAGCTTTCAGGAATGCCTCAAGCACGGCGTGCGGCGCTGTGAACTGGACCTGCATCTGTCTCGCGATGGCGAGCTGATGGTGATCCACGACCCGACCCTGAAACGCACCACCGATAGACGCGGCAAGGTCAACGAGCATGTCGCCACCGATCTGGTGACCTACGACGCACGCAAGGGCGGACCCGGCTGGGTCAACCCCTGCCCGATTCCGCGTCTGGAAGAACTGTTCGAAAAGTGCAATTTCGAGCACTGGCAACTTGAAGTCAAAAGCGCCTCGCGCACCCGCGCAACCACGACGGTCCTGGCGATTCGCGAGCTGGCGCAACGGCATGGTGTGCTGGACAAAGTGACCATCACGTCCAGCTCACGGGAAGTGCTGCGCGCCGCGATGGAATTGACTCCGGACATCAGCCGCGGGCTGGTCGCCGAGTACGCATGGCTGGACCCGCTGAAAGTCGCGCAAAGCTACGGCTGTGAGTTGCTGGCGTTGAACTGGACACTCTGCACCCCTGAGCGCCTGAAGAAAGCCCAGGACCAGGGTCTGCATGTGTCGGTTTGGACCGTCAACGAGCCCGCGCTGATGCGCAGACTCGCCGACTTCGGCGTAGACAGCCTGATTACAGACTTTCCCGGTTTGGCCAGCGCCACGCTCGAGAATTACTGAAATCGGTCTCCCCGGCCGGCTCAGGCCTCCGGCCGGAGTCGCTTAAAAAAGCCGGTTCAGGCCGTCATAAGCGGCTACCCGATAGGCTTCGGCCATGGTCGGGTAGTTGAAGGTGGTGTTGACGAAATACTTGAGGGTGTTGGCTTCACCGGGCTGGTTCATAATGGCCTGGCCGATGTGCACAATTTCCGATGCCTGGTCGCCAAAGCAATGCACGCCCAGCACCTCAAGAGTTTCCCGGTGGAACAGAATCTTCAGCATCCCCACGCGCTCACCGGAAATCTGTGCCCGCGCCATGCCCTTGAAGAACGCCTTGCCCACTTCGTAAGGCACTTTGGCCTGGGTCAGCTCGTGCTCGTTTTTGCCGATCGAGCTGATTTCCGGAATGGTGTAGATCCCGGTCGGCACGTCGTTGACGTAACGCCAGCTGCCGTTATCCACCAGGCTGCCCGCGGCTGAACGACCCTGGTCATACGCTGCACTGGCCAGGCTTGGCCAACCGATCACGTCGCCCGCGCCGTAAATGTTGGGCACGCTGGTGCGATAGTTTTCATCGACTTCAATCTGCCCGCGACCGTTGGCCTTGATGCCCACGTTCTCCAGGCCCAGCTTGTCGGTATTGCCGGTGCGGCCGTTACACCAGAGCAAAGCGTCTGCCTTGATCTTCTTGCCGGATTTGAGGTGCAGGACCACGCCGTTATCCAGCCCTTCGACCTTCTCGTATTCTTCGTTGTGGCGAACCATCACGTTGTTGTTGCTGAAGTGATAGCTCAGCGCCTGGGAGATTTCCGAATCCAGGAAGCTCAGCAGCTGATCGCGGTTATCCACCAGCTCAACCATCACACCCAGGCCACTGAAGATCGAGGCGTACTCACAGCCGATAACGCCTGCACCGTAGATGATCAGTTTGCGCGGGGTGTGGCCGAGGCTGAGGATGGTATCGCTGTCGTAGATACGCTTGTGGGAAAAGTCGATATCAGCCGGGCGATAAGGCCGCGAGCCAGTGGCGACGATGATCTGATTGGCGACCAGCTTTTCAACTACGCCATTGCCACACACCACATCAATGCTGTTCTCATCGGCGAAGCTGCCCGTGCCGAAAAACACGTCGACCCGATTGCGGGCGTAGTAGCCGGTACGCGAAGAGACCTGCTTGGAGATAACGATTTCAGCGTTCTTCAATACGTCCGGGAACGAGAACCAGCGCGGCTCGCCAATGGCCCGGAACATCGGGTTGGTGTTGAAGTGGATGATTTGCTTGACCGAGTGACGCAGGGCCTTGGACGGGATGGTGCCCAAATGAGTGCAGTTGCCACCGACCTGCCGACGGCTATCGACCATCGCAACCTTGCGCCCCGCCTTCGCAGCGTTCATTGCCGCGCCTTCCCCGGCAGGACCGGAACCCAGTACCACCACGTCGTAGTTGTAGACAGCCATGCGTACTCCTTAGAACAGGCCGAACTGCCACTCTGGCAGCTCTGGCTAAATCACACCGCGGCCAGCGGCGTGAAGGATCAAAACCCGAGGCGCAGTCTAAACCGTCGCCAAAGCGTGGAACATTAACCGTTGGTAGCGCCGAAGGCCAATTTTGTCTGCGACTAAATGCCGCTCATCGTCATCGCCCAGCCATGGCATACGAAGGTTAAGTAGCAAGAGTTGTCTTTAATGGCTTTTACACATATGGTTACAATTGCGATGTGTGCAGGCAAGGAGCCTTGACCAAGCAGCAGGACACAAAACTACAACGGATCCTTGAGGGGTCGGCGCCGCTCCAGCTTGACCACGCTGGCGTCTGCCCCTGACCAGACAGCCTAAGTGAGAAACTTCCATGGCCTCGAATACAGGCAAAGGCAAAGCGATCTTTCGCGTTGTCAGCGGCAACTTCCTTGAAATGTTTGACTTCATGGTCTATGGCTTCTACGCCACGGCCATCGCCAAGACCTTCTTCCCCACCGACAGCGCTTTCGCCTCGCTGATGCTGTCCCTGGCAACCTTTGGCGCAGGCTTCCTGATGCGTCCGCTGGGCGCCATTTTCCTCGGTGCCTACATCGACCGTCACGGCCGCAAGAAAGGCCTGGTCGTCACCCTGGCAATGATGGCTATGGGTACGGTGCTGATTGCCTGCGTGCCGGGTTATGCCACCCTGGGCGTGGCGGCACCGCTGCTGGTATTGCTCGGTCGATTGCTGCAAGGCTTCTCGGCAGGCGTCGAACTCGGTGGCGTGTCGGTTTATCTCGCGGAAATTTCCACCCCCGGCCGCAAAGGCTTCTTTGTCAGCTGGCAGTCTGCAAGTCAGCAGGCAGCTGTGGTCTTCGCCGGCCTGTTGGGCGTGGCCTTGAACCACTGGCTGAGCCCCGAAGAAATGGGCGAATGGGGCTGGCGCGTGCCGTTCCTGATTGGTTGCCTGATCGTGCCGGTGATCTTCGTCATCCGTCGTTCCATGGAAGAAACACCGGAATTCCAGGCCCGTACGCATCGCCCAACCTTGAAGGAAGTGGTGCGTTCGATTGGTCAGAACTTCGGCCTGGTGATCGGCGGCATGGCGCTGGTGGTCATGACGACTGTGTCGTTCTACCTGATCACGGCCTACACGCCGACCTTCGGCAAAAACGAACTGCATCTGTCGGACCTGGACAGCCTGCTGGTCACGGTCTGCGTGGGTATCTCGAACTTCATCTGGCTGCCGATCATGGGCGCGCTTTCTGACCGTATCGGTCGTAAACCGCTGCTTGTTTCAGCAACCGTGCTCGCCATTGCGACGGCCTACCCTGCCCTTTCGTGGCTGGTGGCGAATCCAAGCTTCGGCAACCTGCTGATGGTCGAGTTGTGGCTGTCGTTCCTCTATGGCTCGTACAACGGCGCAATGGTTGTGGCCCTGACCGAAATCATGCCGGTCGAAGTGCGCACCACGGGCTTCTCCCTGGCCTACAGCCTGGCGACGGCGACCTTTGGCGGCTTCACCCCGGCGGCTTGTACTTATCTGATCCATGCGCTGGATAACAAGGCCGCGCCGGGTATCTGGCTAACTGGCGCAGCGATTCTTGGTCTGGTGGCTACTCTGGTGCTCTTCCGCAAGGGCGGGCAAAAGCTGCAAGCGCCTGGGGCTGTAGCCGCTGGCTGAGTAACCCTGTAGATACTCGTGGATCCCTAATACCATGCATATCCGGCAGCGGCAGCGACGCTGATTCGCCTTTGCGCCCTTACGGCGCCTCACTTTTGAACAGCCGGAATGCCGGCCCAGTCAAAAGTAAGCAAAACGCTCCCGCTCCTTTGTCCGGGTCTTCGCCAAGGCTCAGACTTCCCTCGCTCCGGCATTGCTCCGTGGGCCGCCGCAATGGGCCATCCATGGCCCGGTGCGGCTAACCCGGCATCCATGCCGGGTTGCCCACTGCGCAATACCTACGTTCGGCCGGCCACAAGTCGCAATTTGTGTCGCCCATAAATTTTGCGCAAGCCTCGAGAATCAAAAGCGGGGTGAGTCAGAAAGACGTCTTGCCGGAGAAATCTGCAAAGCAGATTTGCTTTTGCTTTTCCTCCCACGATTTCCCAGACGACGCAAAATGCGCGTCGGGAGGCTGAGTGGAGGTGCCGTGGGGTGGGTCGCTCGGCATGGATGCCGAGCGAGCGCCGTTGGGCCATGGATGGCCCGTCGGCGCGTGCCCGCCCCACGGTGCCGGAGCGAAGGAACCGCCGCGAAGCGGGGGCCGTACGCCAGCGCAGAGTTTTTGGTTACTTTTGGCACCAAAAGTGACCCGGCCGTCAGGACGGAACCTGGCTCAGCAGCACCCGGACGCTGTTGTTGCTACTCGATTCAAGGCGCAGTGATTTGATTTTTGAGGCATCAGACATACAAGAAGCTGCCGAAGGCTGCAAATGTCGATGTATCAGAAACCCCGCCTTCGCAGTCTTCGGCAGCTCCTACAGGCACCGGACCACAAAAAAAGCCCCGACCAGTTACCCGGTCGGGGCGTTTTTGTTTCTGCTTGTAGCTTGCCGCTTAAAGCTTGTAACTGCTTTTATTTCGGAAACGCCGGAGGGTTAACGCCCGCCATGTCTTCCATCACGCGAACCACCTGGCAGCTGTAACCGAATTCGTTGTCGTACCACACGTACAGAACAACACGGTTATCGTTGGCGATGGTGGCTTCGGCATCCACAACACCGGCGTGGCGCGAACCCACGAAGTCAGTGGAAACCACTTCCTGGGAGTTCACGAAGTCGATCTGCTTGTGCAGGTCCGAGTGCAACGCCATGTAGCGCAGGTACTCGTTCATTTCTTCACGAGTGGTCGCTTTCTCAAGGTTCAGGTTGAGAATGGCCATCGAAACGTTAGGCGTCGGCACACGAATCGCGTTGCCGGTCAGCTTGCCAGCCAGCTCAGGCAGAGCCTTGGCAGCAGCAGTGGCCGCACCGGTTTCGGTGATCACCATGTTCAACGCGGCGCTACGGCCACGACGATCACCCTTGTGGAAGTTGTCGATCAGGTTCTGGTCGTTGGTGTACGAGTGAACTGTTTCAACGTGACCGTTGACGATGCCGAACTTGTCGTTGACAGCCTTGAGCACTGGCACGATGGCGTTGGTGGTGCAGGAAGCTGCCGACACGATCTTGTCGTCTGCAGTGATTTCACCGTGGTTGATGCCGTGAACGATGTTTTTCAGCTTGCCTTTACCAGGAGCGGTCAGCACTACGCGGTCGATACCCGGGCAGGCCAGATGCTGGCCCAGGCCTTCGGCATCACGCCATACGCCGGTGTTGTCCACCAGCAGTGCGTCCTTGATACCGTACTGGGTGTAATCCACCTCGGCCGGGTTCTTGGCGTAGATCACCTGGATCAGGTTGCCGTTGGCCGTGATGGTGCTGTTGGCTTCGTCGATGGTGATAGTGCCATCGAACGGGCCGTGTACCGAATCACGGCGCAGCAGGCTGGCGCGTTTGACGAGATCATTTTCAGCGCCCTTGCGGACCACGATTGCACGCAGACGGAGGCCATCGCCACCACCGGTTTTTTCGATCAGGATGCGCGCCAGCAGGCGACCGATCCGGCCGAAACCGTACAGTACGACGTCCGTACCCTTGCGCGGGCTTGGGGTCTGTTGCTTGCCCACCACCTCGGCCAGTTCGTCACGGACGAACTGCTCGGCGCTGCGGCCGTTGCTTTCGGTCTTGAACTTGACGGCCAACTTGCCCAGGTCCACCGAAGCGGCACCCAGTTTGAGCTCGCTCATCGCCTTGATCAGCGGGAACGTTTCGTGGACGGACAGCTCACTGGCGTCGGACTGACGATGACGCGCAAAGCGGTGAGCCTTGAGG
The DNA here is from genome assembly GCA_900475325.1 of Paucimonas lemoignei. GTDB lineage: Bacteria > Pseudomonadota > Gammaproteobacteria > Pseudomonadales > Pseudomonadaceae > Aquipseudomonas. The sequence continues at coordinate 2,186,647 of LS483371.1, read as the reverse complement.
ATCGCAATCACTGAACGGTTGATGAGGCTGCGGCCATAGATCGAACTCACCACATTATTATTGCGGTAGAGCTGACCGATAAGCGGGATCATCGCCTCGGCGAGGGCTTCACGATCGATCCATTCACCAAGACACTGGTCGGGCTTCTGAGTCACGGGAACCTTCCACATGTAGGGGCTGAAAAAAGGGGCTACATTATGCCGCCGCCTTTGTTTATGAGCAATGCGCGGTTGTCAGATCAGCGTTCACTACATTTGTTCCGCTGCACAGCAGAAATGCTGCGCGTGGCATTTCTGCTTCACAGCGTAGTCTGAAAACTGACAGCTGCTATCTCCGCCCGGTACAATCGCCGCCCCTGTCGCAACGCTTGGAGCTCAATCTTCCGTGCCCGTTCTGCGTCTACCGCTTCTTCCTGCTGCTGCAGGCAAACAACACTGGGGCAACCTGCCCGGTGCCGCCCTGAGCCTGGCCATTGCCGAGGCTGCAAGCGCCGCCAAGCGCTTTACCCTGCTTTTGACGGCCGACAGCCAGAGTGCCGAGCGTCTGGAGCAAGAGCTGAAGTTCTTCGCCCCCGATTTGCCGGTGTTGCACTTCCCGGACTGGGAGACGCTGCCCTACGATCTGTTCTCGCCGCACCAGGACATCATTTCCCAGCGGATCGCGAGCCTTTATCGCCTGCCGGAGCTGGTGCATGGCGTTCTGGTAGTGCCCATCACCACAGCCCTACATCGTCTGGCACCGACCAAATTCCTGCTGGGCAGCAGCCTGGTGCTGGACATCGGTCAGAAGCTCGACATCGAAGCGATGCGCACCCGCCTTGAAGCCAGCGGCTATCGCTACGTGGACACGGTGTATGAGCACGGCGAGTTCACCGTGCGCGGCAACCTGCTCGACCTCTTCCCGATGGGCAGCAAACTGCCGTACCGCATTGACCTGTTCGATGACGAAATCGAAACCCTGCGCACCTTCGACCCGGAGACCCAGCGTTCCATCGATAAGGTCGAGTCAGTACGCCTGCTGCCAGCCCGGGAATTCCCGCTGCAAAAGGAAGAAGTCACCCGCTTCAAGGCCCGTTTTCGCGAACGCTTCGATGTTGATTTCCGCCGCAGTCCGATTTTCCAGGACCTGAGCAGCGGCATCACGCCGGCCGGTATCGAGTACTACCTGCCGCTGTTTTTCGAAGAGACTTCGACGCTGTTCGATTATCTGCCGCAGGACACGCAAGTGTTTTCCCTGCCGGGCATTGAGCAGGCTGCGGAAAATTTCTGGAACGATGTACGCAATCGCTATGAAGAGCGACGGGTTGATCCGGAGCGTCCTTTATTACCCCCGGCCGAACTGTTCCTGCCTGTGGAAGATTGCTTCGCGCGCCTTAAAAGCTGGCCCCGCGTGGTCGCCAGCCAGCAGGACGTCGACGCAGGCGTCGGTCGCGAACGTTTCCCGGCGCAGCTGCTGCCGGAACTGGCCATTGAAGCCAAAGCCAATCAGCCATTGGCAGCGCTGTCGAAATTCATTGAGGAATTCGACGGCCGCATCCTGTTCACCGCCGAATCGGCGGGGCGCAGGGAAGTACTGCTGGAGCTGCTCGAACGTCTGAAGCTGCGGCCGAAAACCGTCGACAGCTGGAATGATTTCGTCGTCGGCAAGGATCGACTGTCGATCACCATCGCGCCGCTGGACGACGGCTTGCTGCTGGATCAGCCAGCCATTGCCCTGATCGCGGAAAGCCCGTTGTTTGGCCAGCGCGTCATGCAGCGTCGGCGCCGTGAAAAACGCACCGACGGCGGCAATAACGACGCAGTGATCAAAAACCTAACCGAGCTGCGCGAAGGCGCGCCGGTGGTGCATATCGATCATGGTGTGGGCCGTTATCTGGGCCTGGCGACGCTAGAGGTGGAAAACCAGGTCGCTGAATTCCTGATGCTGGCGTATGCCGAGGACGCCAAGCTGTATGTCCCGGTTGCCAACCTGCATCTGATCGCCCGTTATACCGGCAGCGACGACGCCTTGGCACCGTTGCATCGCCTGGGCTCTGAAACCTGGCAGAAAGCCAAGCGCAAGGCCGCCGAGCAAGTGCGGGATGTGGCCGCCGAGCTGCTGGATATCTACGCCCGCCGCGCGGCCCGCGAAGGCTATGCGTTTGCCGACCCGAAAGCCGACTACGCGACGTTCAGCGCAGGCTTTCCGTTCGAAGAAACACCGGATCAACAGACCGCCATCGATGCCGTGCGGGCCGACATGCTCGCGCCCAAACCCATGGACCGGCTGGTCTGCGGCGACGTGGGTTTCGGCAAGACCGAAGTGGCGATGCGCGCCGCATTCATTGCGGTGCATGGCGGCCGTCAGGTCGCGATCCTGGTGCCGACCACCCTGCTCGCCCAACAACATTACAACAGCTTCCGCGACCGCTTCGCCGACTGGCCGGTGAGCGTGGAGGTAATGAGCCGCTTCAAGTCCACCAAGGAAGTCAACGCGGCGGTGGCTGATCTGGCCGAGGGCAAGATCGATATCGTGATTGGCACCCACAAGCTGTTGCAGGACGACGTCAAGATCAAAAACCTCGGGCTGGTGATCATCGACGAAGAACACCGTTTCGGGGTTCGTCAGAAAGAACAGCTCAAGGCACTGCGCAGCGAAGTCGACATCCTGACCCTGACCGCCACGCCAATCCCGCGCACGCTGAACATGGCCGTGTCCGGCATGCGTGACCTGTCGATCATCGCCACTCCACCGGCTCGACGCCTGTCGGTGCGCACCTTTGTCATGGAGCAGAACAAGCCCACGGTCAAAGAGGCGCTGCTGCGTGAGCTACTGCGCGGCGGTCAGGTTTACTACCTGCACAACGATGTGAAAACCATCGAGAAGTGCGCAGCCGATCTGGCCGAACTGGTGCCCGAAGCGCGTATTGGCATTGGCCACGGGCAGATGCGCGAACGCGAACTCGAACAGGTGATGAGCGACTTCTACCACAAGCGTTTCAACGTGCTGATCGCCTCGACCATCATCGAGACCGGCATCGACGTGCCGAGCGCCAACACCATCATTATCGAGCGCGCCGACAAGTTCGGCCTGGCGCAGCTGCACCAGTTACGCGGCCGGGTTGGTCGTAGTCACCACCAGGCTTATGCCTACCTGTTGACCCCGCCACGCAGCCAGATCACCCCTGATGCCGAAAAGCGTCTGGACGCCATCGCCAATACCCAGGACCTGGGCGCAGGCTTCGTGCTGGCCACCAACGACCTTGAAATCCGCGGCGCAGGCGAACTGCTGGGCGACGGCCAGAGCGGGCAGATTCAGGCAGTGGGCTTTACCCTGTACATGGAAATGCTCGAACGTGCGGTCAAGTCCATCCGTAAAGGTGAGCAGCCGAATCTGGATCAACCCTTGGGCGGCGGCCCTGAAATCAACCTGCGCGTGCCGGCGTTGATTCCCGAGGCGTATCTGCCGGATGTGCATACGCGCCTGATCCTGTACAAGCGCATCGCTAATGCCGCCGACGAAGACAGCCTCAAAGACCTGCAAGTGGAGATGATCGACCGCTTCGGATTGCTGCCGGAGCCCACCAAGCATCTGGTGCGTATCACGCTGCTCAAATTGCAGGCCGAGCAGCTGGGCATCAAGAAGGTCGATGCCGGGCCACAAGGTGGCCGAATCGAATTCGCCGCCGATACTCCGGTAGATCCGCTGACGCTGATCAAGCTGATTCAGGGCCAGCCCAACCGTTACAAATTCGAAGGCGCCACGCTGTTCAAATTCATGGTGCCGATGGAACGTCCGGAAGAGCGTTTCAACACCATTGAAGCGCTGTTCGAGCGCCTGACCCCGAAAACTGCTTGAAGGATTGATCGATGCGCGTGTTTCATTCACTCATTCTGCTGCTGACCCTGATTGCGCCAGCTGCCTTTGCCGATGGCAGCTATCAGGTGGAGATGATCCTGTTCCGCCAGCAGGGCGAGCCAGCGGCTACCCGCCAGTTCGCACCTGAAGGCTGGGCAAAGGGCGCGCAGAAGATCGATGCGGGCAATGAACGCGGCGTGACACTCAGTGATCTGGCCAACAAGCTCAATGACGGCAGTACCTATCAAGTCGTGCTGCATCGCGCCTGGCAGCAGACCCTGAGCACGGAACCGAGCAAAATGGCGGTCACCAGCGGCCAGGAAAAATTCGGCCACTTCCCCATTGAGGGCACCGTGAGCATTGCACTGGCACGCTTCACCGATATTGCGGCAGACTTCTGGGTCAACCAGTTGGATGCCCATGGCGTGCTGACCAGCAGTGAACGCATGAAGCAGACCACTCGGGTGAAAAACGGAGAACTGACCTACATGGACAATGGAAGTCTGGCCATGCTGATCAAAGTATCGCCACTGTGACCACTCAAGGAACGCCTGTGCGCTCCTTGCCCCTTTTGAGCATCGCTGCGGCGTAGGGCTGTATTGAACTGTGTCGTCCAATCTCGAAAAAGTCCTCGCCTCGTCGTGGACATCGCAATTTACTAGCAAGACCGTTGAGCGGGGGTTCGATTACGCCCACGAACAACGTATTCAGCTTGAGGAACTCAATCCTGACTCGGCGCGCACGATCTGCCGCGGCTCGGGCATGGAGGTTTATACCCAGACCCTGAAGTTTCGCGACCCGGCACGTTTCAAGAACGCGCTGAGCTGCACATGCACCTGCCCGGTCAGGGAGAACTGCAAGCACTGCGCAGCGGCGCTGTTTTATCTGCAGGCCCCGCAGAATCAGAATGCCTTGCGGGCTGCGCTGGACGAATCCGAACCCGTACGGGCCCCGCGCGTCGAACCAAAACCGGCCCTGCCAGAGCGGCTGGTCGATAACATCGTGCCCAAGCCCCGGCTGATTCTGGCCAGCGTCGAATTCAGCGCCTACGAACCGCGCAATGGCCGCATGCAGCGCCATACCCAGCACCGTGCCGCCCTCGCCTTCGGCTATGACCAGCATTACGCCACCGGCACAGCCAACGTCAGCATCCTGGTCAGCTCGCTGGGCAGTGATCTGGTTAACCAGAAAAGCGACATCATCGAACACCGGGAAACCGAAACCCTGCGCATCCGGCGCCAGGGCGAGCTGGAACGCCAGCAGCGCCAAGTGCTGCAGGACATGGGTTTCAGGGTTGCGACCCGGCAAAGCAAAGCGCTGCCGGACAGCGCCGGTGACATGTTCGACTTGCCCAACGACAAGGCCTGGCTGCATTTCGTCCTCAACGATCTTCCCTTGCTGGAGGCCCAGGGTTGGGAAATCGAAGTCACCGATGACTTCGCCTTTGACGTGACGCCGGTGGACGACTGGTACGCGGTCATCGACGAAGAGGCTGAACGCGACTGGTTCGATCTGGAACTGGGCATCATCGTCAACGGCGAGCGCCTGAGCCTGCTGCCGATTCTCATCAACCTGCTGCGCACCCATCCCGAGTTGATGAGTGCTGCCGGTATTGCCAAGCGCAGGGATGACGAGCAATTGCTGGTGCAGCTCAATCACTTCACGCAGAACGGTGGCGGGCCGGTGCAGATCGCCCTGCCTTATGGGCGGCTGAAGCCAGTGCTGGCCACTCTCGGCGACTTCTACTGGCGCGAGGACGGCAACAACGCCTTGCGCCTGAACACCGCTGACGCCACGCGCCTGGGCAATCTGGATGACCTGCCATTGAGCTGGCAGGGCGGCGATCGTCTGCGCCAGTTCGCCGATCGCCTGGCCAACATCAAAGACGCTCCGGTTGAGGTGCCCGAGGGGCTTAACGCGACCTTGCGACCGTATCAGCATGAAGGCCTGAGCTGGATGCAATCGCTGCGAGAGCTTGAGGTCGGTGGCGTGCTGGCGGACGACATGGGCCTGGGCAAAACCCTACAGACCCTGGCGCATCTGCTGATGGAAAAGCAGGCCGGTCGGCTGGACCGCCCTGCCCTTGCCGTGATGCCCACCAGCCTGATCCCGAACTGGCTGGACGAGGCGGAAAATTTCACGCCCCAACTACGGGTGCTCGCGCTGTATGGCGCCAATCGCCATGCCGATTTCGACAACCTCCACCAGTACGACCTGATTCTCACCACCTATGCGCTGCTGCCACGCGATGAGGAAGTGCTGGCCAAACTGCCGCTGCACACCCTGATCCTCGATGAAGCGCAATACATCAAGAATCCCAACAGCAAGGCAGCTCAGGCCGCGCGCAGCCTGAACGCCCGGCAACGCCTGTGCCTGAGCGGCACGCCGCTGGAGAATCACCTGGGCGAGCTGTGGTCGCTGTTCCACTTTCTGATGCCGGGCTGGTTGGGCAGCAGCAAGGAATTCAACAGTAACTACCGCAACCCGATTGAAAAACACGGCAACATGGAGCGCTTGCAGCACCTCAATGCCAGGATCAAGCCGTTCCTGTTGCGCCGCACCAAAGAGCAGGTGGCCACCGAGCTGCCGCCTAAAACCGAGATCATCCACTGGGTCGAACTCAACGACGCCCAGCGCGACGTTTACGAAACCGTACGCCTGGCCATGGACAAGAAAGTACGCGACGAGATCAGCCGCAAAGGCGTAGCACGTAGTCAGATCATCATTCTTGAAGCGCTGCTCAAGCTGCGCCAGGTGTGTTGTGACCTGCGCCTGGTCAACAGCGCCCCGGCCAACCCGCGACAAAGCCATTCGGCCAAGCTGCTGAGCCTGATGGAGATGTTCGAGGAACTGCTGGCCGAAGGACGCAAGATCCTGCTGTTCTCGCAATTCACTTCGATGCTGACCCTGATCGAAGCAGAGCTGAAACAGCGCGGTATCGAGTACGCCCTGCTCACCGGCGCCACCCGGGATCGACGCACCCCGGTGCAGGCCTTCCAGGCGGGTAAGTTGCCGATTTTCCTGATCAGCCTGAAAGCCGGTGGCACGGGCCTTAACCTGACCGCCGCCGACACGGTGATCCATTACGACCCATGGTGGAACCCGGCCGCTGAAAACCAGGCCACCGACCGCGCTTATCGGATCGGCCAGGATAAACCGGTGTTCGTCTACAAGATGATTGCCAGAGGCACCGTGGAAGAGAAAATCCAGCGCCTGCAGCAGGAAAAATCAGCGCTGGCGTCGGGTGTTCTGGATGGTCGCGTCACTGGCGACTGGAAACTGGACGGCGAAAACCTCGCCGCCCTGTTCGCCCCGCTGCCGGTGCAGGCGAAGAAAGGCAAAAAATAAGGGATTCACCGAAGACCTGTGGGAGCGAATTCATTCGCGACGAGGTCGGTACATCTGATAGAGATGCGTCGGTTGTAAGTCGCATTAGCTCACAGGTGGTGATCTCAATACTGCCACGATCTCGTGGGACCGGCTTTAGCCGGGAAGAGGCCGGTACAACCACCCAATATTTATCGTCTGAGATGCCGCCTTCCCGGCTAAAGCCAGTCCCACGTCGTGACATGCACTTGCGAGCAAACAGTGAATCTCCCACAGGTCGTCACTGGGCATCGAAAATCAAACCGCGCCCAACACCCGCGCCAGTGTCGCCTTCACCTTGCCCATGCCCGCCTGCAATGCATGATCAATCTCGGCCATGGTAATCGCCGAAGCAGACTTGCCCGCCGCCGGGTTGACCACCAGCGCCAGGCAGGCGTACTCCAGCTCAAGCTCTCGGGCCAGCGCCGCTTCCGGCATGCCGGTCATACCCACAATGTCGCAGCCATCGCGCTCCAGACGAATAATCTCCGCCATCGTTTCAAGGCGCGGCCCTTGCGTACAGCCGTAAACGCCACGCTCGCTGAAATCACAGCCTTCAGCCGCCAGGGCCGCAATCAGCCGCACGCGCAGCGCTTCACTGTAGGGAAAGCTGAAGTCGATGTGCGTGACCTGCTCAAGGTCATCGGCAAAAAACGTATGCTGGCGTCCACTGGTGTAATCGATCAGATCGTGAGGCACACAAAAACGCCCGGTGCCCATGGTCGGATGAATCCCGCCCACCGCGTTAATCGCCACGATTGCCTGAGCTCCCGCCTGTTTCAACGCCCAGATATTGGCCCGATAGTTCACCTGATGGGGCGGCAGGCGATGCGGATGGCCATGACGGGCGAGGAACATCACCTCACGACCGGCGAAATCCCCAATCTGAATATCACCGGAAGGTAAGCCATAGGGCGTAGTCATGGGCAGCGACTGACGAATATTCAGCCCGTCCAGCTCAGTCAGGCCAGTGCCACCGATAATCGCGTAGACCGTCATGGGAATTTCCTCAGTCAATCAGATGCGCGTTGCGCAAGGCTTCAATGGCCGCAAGCCAGCGTGGCTGCTGGCGGTATTCGGTACTGGCAAACGCTTGCCCGCGCATCCGTGCGATCCGTGGTGAAGGCTTGACCTTGAGCCGTTGCGCAGCGCTCAGTGCCAGCTCCGCAGCCGCCCGGTCGTTGCACACCAGCCCCATGTCACAACCGGCAGACAAGGCCGCCTCAATGCGACTGGCAGCATCACCGACCACATGAGCGCCAGCCATGGACAGGTCATCGCTGAAGATCACACCATCGAAGCCCAGCTCGCCGCGCAAAATATCCTGCAGCCAGCGCCGCGAGAAACCGGCGGGCTGGGAATCCACTTGCGGGTAGATGACGTGCGCGGGCATGACCGCCGCCAATTGCTTGCTCAGCCGCGCGAATGGCACCAGATCGTTGGCGCGAATCTGCTCCAGGCTGCGCTCGTCATTGGGAATGGCCACATGTGAATCAGCCTCGGCCCAGCCATGCCCAGGGAAATGCTTGCCTGTGGCGGCCATGCCCGCAGCTTTCATGCCACGAATGAACGCGCCTGCCAGCAGCGCGGCGCGCTCAGGATCACCCTCAAAGGCACGGGTGCCGACCACCGCACTGCGCTGGTAATCCAGGTCAAGCACGGGCGCAAAACTCAGGTCCAGACCTACGGCAAGCACTTCAGTCGCCATCAGCCAGCCACAGTGCTCGGCGAGGCTTTCAGCCTCGGGTTTGTCAGCAATATGGCGCATGGCAGGCAGACGTACAAAGCCCTGACGCAGACGCTGAACCCGCCCGCCCTCCTGATCAACCGCCAGCAACAGATCAGGACGCACGGCGCGAATGGCCGCGCTCAGCTCGCGCACCTGGCGTGGATGCTCGATGTTGCGGGCAAAAATGATCAAGCCGCCCACTTCGGGCTGACGCAGAAACTGGCGATCTTCCGCGGTCAACCAGGTGCCCGCAACATCCACCATCAAAGAGCCTTGCAGGCCAGAACTCATAAAAAACACCATTGCCGATATCTAATCCGGGCAATGGTGCTTGATCATCGAGCCTGGCGCAATGCGCGACGGCTCAGGCTTTGGCAGTGCTGGGCAGGCTGGCGCTGCTTTTAGTACGCGGCTTGAGCTGGGCCGCCATCATCGCGGCGTCGCTGACACCCGTTTCGGCGCGCATGCCAGCCGCCAGGAACGGCACCATCAGGCGCATGACCTGCTCGATGGACGTGTTGACCCCAAAATCGGTTTCAGCGATGGCCCGCAAGGCTTTGATCCCCGACATGCTGAAGGCGGCAGCACCCAGCATGAAATGCACGCGCCAGAACAACTCGATAGGAGGGATACGCGGAGCCGCTTCGTTGACCAGCGTCATGTAACGGCGAAACACCTTGCCGTACATGTCTTCCAGATAACGACGCAGGTGGCCCTGACTCTGACTGAATGCCAGGCCCAGCAAGCGCATGAAAATCGACAGGTCGTTGTTACTGCGCGGCTGGACCACCAGGGCCTGCTCAACGAGCATTTCCAGTAGTTCTTCCAGGGTCGGCTTGTGCTCGGGCTTGGCCGAGCGCCGCTCCAGCTCACGGTCCAGGCTGATGCAGAAAGGCCCGAGGAACCTCGAGAAAACCGCCTGGATCAAGGCCTTCTTCGACCCGAAGTGATAGTTCACTGCGGCCAGATTCACCGAGGCCTTGCTGGTGATCAGACGCAGCGAGGTCTCGGCGAAGCCCTTCTCCGCGAACAACTGTTCGGCAGCATCAAGAATGCGTTCAACTGTTTCCGACTGGGCCATGGTTCTCTGCCTGACAAACACTTGTTTGAAACATACGTTTCAGCGTATGTCTTTGTCAAGCGCGCGCGGCGTGCCGACCTCAATAGGCCGCTATTTAATCATATAAACCAAGGGCTGTAGCCCTTTGCCTGAGGTTTGCACAGGTGTAATCGGACCACTGCCCTGCCATTGGCTTGAAAAGGACGATTGCCAAGACGCTCGCACTGTATATAATCCCAGTCACTGTATAAAAAGCCAGAGCGCTCAACATGATTAAACTGACGCCACGCCAAGCTGAAATCCTCGGATTCATCAAACGCTGCCTGGAAGACAACGGCTATCCACCGACCCGTGCGGAAATCGCACAGGAACTGGGCTTCAAATCGCCCAACGCTGCCGAAGAGCACCTCAAGGCGCTGGCGCGTAAAGGCGCGATTGAGATGACCCCTGGTGCCTCTCGCGGCATCCGCATCCCTGGGTTTGAAGCTAAAGCCGATGACAGCAGCCTGCCGATCATTGGCCGAGTAGCTGCCGGTGCGCCGATCCTCGCTCAGCAACACATTGAAGAATCCTGCAACATCAACCCTGCGTTTTTTCATCCGAGTGCCGATTACCTGTTAAGGGTGCACGGCATGAGCATGAAAGATGTGGGCATTCTTGATGGCGACCTGATCGCTGTGCACACCACTCGCGAGGCCCGCAATGGCCAGATAGTGGTAGCGCGGATTGGTGACGAAGTCACGGTCAAGCGATTCAAGCGTGAAGGCAGCAAAGTCTGGCTGATCGCCGAAAACCCGGACTTCGCGCCCATCGAAGTCAACCTGAAGGATCAGGAACTGGTTATTGAAGGCTTGAGCGTCGGCGTCATTCGCCGCTAAGGAGACACTATGCAGTTCGTCCAGGCACCACAATCGCAACTCTCGCTCTTTGAAGCGTTCATGGCGCAGCCTATCGCGCCGATGCTCAAGGAGTCGGTCGAAACGTCATGGAACAATGAACCAGAGGTTTTCAGCGAGCTGTCATTACGTGGTGCTGCGGGGAACTGCTTGAGTCTGCTGGCGCCCATCCTGCGCGAACTGAGCCAGGACAGCGACGCTCGCTGGTTGACGCTCATCTCGCCTCCAGCCAGTCTGACTCAGACCTGGCTACGTGAAGCGGGCCTCAATCGGGAGCGCATTCTACTGCTGCAACCGCGGGGGACGCAGAGCCCGTTGGAGCTTGCACGTGAAGCACTTCGCCTGGGCCGCAGCCACACCGTCGTGAGCTGGATCAATCCAATCAGCGGGGCGTCACGTCAACAGCTGATCAACGCGGCAAAACTGGGTGATGCGCAAAGCCTGAACATCCGCCTGGGGTAGTCCTGCTCAGTGCAGGACTCGCGGGCCTGCGTCCTTTTCAAGTTCGCCTTCGGCCATACGGCCGGCCATCTGAACACCTACGCTCAACATCGCCTTGGCAACTTCTACGTGCTGGCCTTGCAGGAACTCTTTGGCATCTGCCGAGAAATCCAGGGTCACCAGAGAACCTTCGTCATCGGCACGACGCAGCTCGATGCGGCCATCTGGTAATTCGACAATTTCAAGAAAGGATGTTGGCATCAGGGCAATACTCCACGAAAGGCGGCATTGTAGCAGCCACTCGACTCACGCCCTAGGGCATGTTCCCGTTTTATGACGAGCCGCGCTCAGCACTCGCTCAAGCCTTCCCGGAAGCGAATGGCCAAGCCTTTGAGGTTCTGACGCCAGCTCTCCAGCTCCTCACGACTCAATTCAGGCTCGGGTTCTTCATCGAGATTGACCGCCACGATCAGTGGCTGGGTCACGTCTCCCTTGACCTTTTTCGGTGCGCGGGGCGGCTCGAAAAGGCCGTTGTAGGCCGCCATCAACTGGGCCAACCAGGTTTCACGATGCTGAGCCAATTCCACCAGCTCAGCCATTTCCGGAATGGCCAGTGCGTCCAGCGCCTCCTGGGTTAACAGCATTTCCGCACGTGGCGCGCTGGCGTGTGGCAGACGGTAGTAACCGGCTATCTCGTGACACAACCCCAGCAGCGCCCCGTACAGGTGAAACAAGGCGGATTCACGTTCTGCCTGCAGCAGCGCCTGAGCATTCATCGCCTGCCCCTTTTCAGCCTTGCCCATGGATTCCAGAGCAAGCCCGGCGAAATAAATCTTCTGGTTGGTACGGGTATAGAGTTCGTGGGCCATGGTGGCGTCCTCCGTAGCGATGAGATGGATAAATTACACCTGTAGGAGCTGCCGAAGGCTGCGAAATCGGACTACCTGACGCAACGCCTTCGCAGCCTTCGGCAGCTCCTACAGATAAAACAACAAAGCCCCCGGCACATCCAGCATACCGAGGGCTTTGCGTTCAGTCAGGCGCCAGAATCAGCGCTTGTCTTCGACCTTCCACGCTTTGCCATCGTAGAACGCTTTCCAGCCGGTAGGCTTGCCCTCGACTTCGGTCTGGACATATTGCTCTTTGGTTTTACGGCTGTAACGGATCACCGATGGGCGACCGTCCGGATCTTTCTTCGGTGCTTCACAGAGGAAGTGGTACTTCGGATCGATCTCGTCCTTGTGCGGAGCGATTTCCATGACCAAAGGCGCGCGGGTTTCGCGGTTCTTCGGGAACTGGCTCGCCGCCAGGAACAGACCAGAGGCACCATCGCGCAGGATATAGGTGTCGTCGACCTTGTCGCACTTCAGCTCCGGCATTTTCACCGGGTCCATTTTCGGCGGCGCGGCATCACCACTTTTCAGCAGTTTGCGGGTGTTCTTGCAATCCGGATTGGTGCAACCAAAGAACTTGCCGAAACGGCCTGTCTTGAGCTGCATTTCGCTGCCACACTTGTCGCACTCAAGGCTCGGACCTTCATAGCCCTTGATGCGATAAGTCCCCTCTTCGACTTCAAAGCCCACGCAATCCGGGTTGTTACCGCAGATATGCAGCTTGTGCTTCTCGTCCAGCAGGTAGGCGTCCATGGCCGTGCTGCAGATATGGCAGCGGTGCTTGCCGCGCAGAACGCGGGATTCAGACTCACCTTCGTCGTCTTCGGCAATCTCGTCACCTGGCGTCAGGTTGACGGTCGCCTTGCAGCGCTCTTTAGGTGGCAGGCTGTAGCCCGAGCAGCCCAGGAACACACCAGTGGACGCCGTACGAATCTGCATCGGACGACCGCACACCTTGCACGGAATATCGGTCATCACCGGTTCGTTGGAACGCATCCCGCTGTCAGGCGCTTCGGCCACTTCAAGTTTCTTGCGGAAGTCACCGTAGAACTCATCCAGCACGTTCTTCCAGTCGCGTTCGCCATGCGCCACATCGTCGAGGTTCTCTTCCATGCCGGCGGTAAAACCGTAGTCCATCAGGTTAGAGAAACTCTCGGAAAGGCGCTCAGTGACGATGTCGCCCATCTTTTCCGAATAGAAACGACGGTTATGCAGCGCGACGTAACCACGGTCCTGGATCGTCGAGATGATCGCAGCGTAAGTCGAAGGACGACCAATACCGCGTTTTTCCATCTCTTTAACCAGGCTCGCTTCCGAGTAACGCGCAGGCGGCTTGGTGAAATGCTGGCTTGGATCAAGCTTGATCAGTTTCAGGTTGTCGCCCTGAGCCATGTCAGGCAGTACATCGTCATCGCCCGGCTTGGTCATTTGCGGCAACGCGCGGGTGTAACCGTCGAACTTGAGAATACGGCCCTTGGCGCGCAGCTCGAATGTACCTGCGGCCACACTGACCGTGGTCGACAGATATTGCGCTGGCGGCATCTGACATGCCACGAACTGACGCCAGATCAGCTCGTACAGACGCTCGGCATCACGCTCCATACCGGTCAGCTTGCTTGGATGGGTGTTCACATCAGACGGACGAATCGCTTCGTGAGCCTCTTGTGCGCCTTCCTTGCTGCTGTAGACGTTCGGTGACTCCGGCAGGTACTTCTTGCCGAACTCGGATTCGATGTAATCGCGCACCATGGTGACTGCATCTGCAGACAGGTTGGTCGAGTCGGTACGCATGTACGTGATGTAGCCCGCTTCGTACAAGCGCTGGGCCATCATCATGGTTTTCTTCACGCCGAAGCCCAGGCGGTTACTCGCGGCCTGTTGCAGGGTGGACGTGATGAACGGTGCCGAAGGCTTGCTGCTGGTGGGCTTGTCTTCGCGCTTGGCGATGCTGTAGCTGGAAGCCTTGAGCTTTTCCAGTGCAGCCATGGCCTGAGCTTCGTTCAGAGGCTTGAACGCTTCGCCGTTTTCCCGAGCGACTTCGAAACGCACATTGGCGCCCTTGGCAGTGCCCAGATCAGCGTGGACTTCCCAGTATTCCTCGGGGTTGAAGGCACGGATTTCCCGCTCGCGCTCCACCACCAGTTTTACTGCAACGGACTGCACACGACCCGCCGACAAGCCGCGAGCGACTTTCTGCCAGAGTAGCGGCGAGACCATGTAGCCCACGACGCGGTCGAGAAAGCGACGCGCCTGCTGTGCGTTGACACGATCAATGTCCAGCTCGCCCGGCTTGGAGAAGGCTTCCTGGATGGCCTTTTTGGTGATTTCGTTGAACACCACGCGCTTGTAGCGGCTGTCATCGCCACCGATGGCTTCGCGCAGGTGCCAGGCAATGGCTTCCCCCTCGCGGTCCAAGTCCGTCGCGAGATAGATGGTGTCAGCATCCTTGGCGAGCCGGCGCAGCTCTTCGATCACCTTCTCCTTGCCGGGAAGGATTTCGTATTTGGCTTTCCAGCCGTGATCCGGGTCGACACCCATGCGCGCCACCAGCTGCTTCTTCGCCTTTTCTTTCGGCGTAAGCACCGGACCCTCGCCTACCGCAGCCTTGCCGCGTTTGACGGGTTCTTTGTTGGCACTAGCCGAACCGCTGGTGGGCAGGTCTCGGATATGGCCGATACTCGACTTCACCACGTACTGGTTGCCCAAATACTTGTTGATGGTCTTGGCCTTAGCCGGGGATTCCACGATGACCAGCGATTTGCCCATGGATCAGAAAATTCCTGAATACTGAAAATGAAAGACGGTTGGAACCTGTCAGGGCCCCGCTATATATAGTGGCTGCAAGATGAGGTCAAGCACGGTTTTATGCTCGAACTCGTCTCACGGCCTGGAAAAGAGGCTCGGTTCAGCCTGAACCAAAGCAAAGCGCGGCACCTGCTCGCCGTCAACCTCGACGGACTCCAGAAACATGCTCAGCGGCCTGACCCACAGGCCATAGTCGCCATACAGCGCCTGATAGAACACCACTTCTTCCTCGGTCTCGGAGTGCCTGGCAACACTGAATACGCGGTACTCGGGGCCTTTGTAATGGCGGTAGAGCCCTGGCTGTAAATTCATGTTGCTGTCCTCGCAGGAAACAGTGGAAACATTTTTTAAAAAGGTTTTTGCAAAAATGCAAAAGCCGGGGCACCTGGCCCCGGCTTGTATCAGCCCAACGAATCAGACGCGTTCGAAGACAGTCGAGATACCCTGCCCCAAACCGATACACATGGTCGCAACCCCGAGATTGCCGCCATTTTGCTTCATGACATTGAGCAAAGTGCCGGAAATTCGTGCGCCGGAGCATCCAAATGGATGGCCCAGAGCGATTGCGCCGCCGTTCAGGTTAACCTTCTCGTTCATCTTGTCGAGCACTTTCAAATCTTTCAGCACGGGCAAGGCCTGTGCGGCGAAAGCTTCGTTGAGCTCGAAGAAGTCGATATCGGAGATGCTCAGACCCGCGCGTTTCAACGCTTTCTGCGTCGCGGGAACCGGACCATAACCCATAATCGCCGGATCCACACCCGCAACGGCCATGGAGCGGATCACCGCCATTGGCTGGATACCCAGGTCCTGAGCCCGCTGGGCGGACATCACGATCATGCACGAGGCGCCGTCGGTAATTTGCGAAGATGTGCCGGCCGTCACAGTGCCGCCCTTGGGATTGAAGGCAGGCTTCAACGCCGCAAGGCTTTCCAGGGTGGTCTCCGGGCGAATGGTTTCGTCGTAGTCGAAGACCTTGAGGAAGCCGTTTTCGTCATACCCTTGCATCGGGATGATTTCGTCCTTGAACTTGCCTTCCAGCGTCGCCTTGTGGGCCAGCTGGTGCGAGCGCACGCCGAATGCATCCTGTTGCTCACGGGTAATACCGTGCATTTTGCCGAGCATTTCCGCGGTCAGGCCCATCATGCCCGACGCCTTGGCTGCGTACAGCGACATGTGCGGGTTAGGGTCTACACCGTGCATCATGCCGACGTGGCCCATGTGCTCGACGCCGCCGATGACAAACACATCGCCGTTGCCGGTCATGATGGCCTGCGCGGCGGTGTGCAGTGCACTCATGGACGAACCACACAGGCGGCTCACGGTTTGTGCAGCCGAAGTGTGCGGGATCTGGGTCAGCAGCGACGCCATGCGCGCGATGTTCCAGCCCTGTTCCAGAGTCTGGTTGACGCAGCCCCAGATCACGTCTTCGACTTCTGCTGGATCAATCTTGCTGTTGCGCTCCAGCAGCTTGCTGATCAAGTGCGCCGACATGTCTTCGGCGCGGGTATTACGGTGCATGCCACCCTTGGAGCGGCCCATGGGCGTGCGACCGAAGTCGACAATCACCACATCTCTTGGATTCAAACTCATACATTCACTCCTGAAAGGCGCTTAACCGAAGCTCTCAACCGAAAAAGCTCTGGCCGTTTTTGGCCATCTCACGCAGCTTCGCGGTCGGGTGGTACAGAGCGCCCAAATCAGCATATTGATCGGCCAGGGCAACGAATTCAGCGACACCAACGGAGTCGATGTAGCGCAACGCACCACCGCGGAACGGAGGGAAACCGATGCCGTAGATCAAGCCCATATCGGCTTCGGCGGCGGTCTCGACGATGCCGTCTTCCAGGCAACGCACGGTCTCCAGGCACAGCGGGATCATCATCCAGTTGATGATGTCTTCGTCGGACACTTCGCGCTGTTCGTAGATGACTGGCTTGAGGATTTCAAGCACGGCCGAGTCAGTGACCTTCTTCGGCTTGCCCTTCTTGTCGGTCTCGTAGGCGTAGAAGCCTTTGCCATTTTTCTGGCCAAGACGGTTGGCGTCGTAGAGAACATCGATAGCCGAACGACGGTCGTCCTTCATGCGATCCGGGAAGCCTTCGGCCATGACGTCACGACCATGGTGGCCGGTGTCGATACCGACCACGTCCATCAGGTACGCCGGGCCCATTGGCCAGCCAAACTTTTCCATGACTTTGTCGATGCGCACGAAATCCACACCGGCGCTGACCAGCTTGGCGAAACCGCCGAAATACGGGAACAGCACGCGATTGACCAAAAAGCCCGGGCAGTCATTGACCACAATCGGGTTCTTGCCCATTTTCTTGGCGTAGGCCACGGTGGTCGCAATCGCCAGCTCGCTGGACTTCTCGCCACGAATGACTTCCACCAGCGGCATCATGTGCACCGGGTTGAAGAAGTGCATGCCGACGAAGTTTTCCGGACGCTTGAGGGCATTGGCCAACAGGCTGATGGAAATGGTCGAGGTGTTGGAAGCCAGAATCGTGTCTTCGCCCACCTGAGCTTCGACTTCAGCCAGCACGGCCTGCTTCACTTTCGGATTCTCGACGACAGCCTCGACCACCAGGTCAACGTTGCCGAAATCGCCGTAGGACAGCGTCGGGCGAATCGCATTGAGCGCTTCAGCCATCTTCGGCGCGGTCAAACGGCCTTTTTCGACGCGGTTGCCCAGCAGCTTGGACGCTTCGTTCAGGCCCAGTTGAATGGCGTCTTCACGAATGTCCTTCATCAGGATCGGCGTGCCTTTGACAGCCGACTGATAGGCAATACCGCCACCCATGATGCCAGCGCCGAGTACCGCAGCCTGCTTCACGTCTCTGGCGACTTCGTCGTAGACCTTGGCTTTCTTTTTCAGCTCCTGATCATTCAGGAACAGGCCGATCAGACTCTGCGCTGCAGAGGTCTTGGCCATTTTGACGAAACCGGCGGCTTCAATTTCAAGCGCCTTGTCACGACCGAAGTTGGCCGCTTTCTGAATGGTCTTGATCGCTTCGACCGGAGCTGGATAGTTCGGCCCTGCCTGACCGGCTACGAACCCTTTCGCGGTTTCGAAGGCCATCATTTGTTCGATAGCGTTGAGCTTGAGTTTTTCCAGCTTCGGCTGACGCTTGGCTTTGTAATCGAACTCGCCAGAGATGGCGCGCTTGATCAGGTCCAGAGCGGCTTCCTGAAGCTTTTCCGGCGCGACCACGGCATCGACTGCGCCGACTTTCAGGGCGTCTTCGGCGCGGTTTTCCTTACCGGATGCAATCCACTCGATGGCGTTATCAGCACCGACGATACGCGGCAGCCGAACGGTGCCACCAAAGCCGGGGTAGAGGCCTAGTTTGACTTCAGGCAGGCCGATCTTGGCGCTGCTGGACATGACGCGGTAATCCGCAGCCAGGCACATTTCCAGGCCGCCACCCAGCGCGATACCGTTGATGGCCACTACGGTCGGTACGCCAAGGTCTTCGAAATCGCTGAAGATACGGTTGGCTTCCAGATTGCCGGCAAGCAGCTCTGCTTCAGGCAACTTGAAGTTGTCGACGAACTCGGTGATGTCGGCGCCGACGATAAACACGTCTTTGCCGCTGGTGACGATCACACCCTTGATCGAACCATCAGCCTTGATGGAATCCACGGCCTGACGCAGGTCGTTGAGGGTGAGACGGTTGAACTTGTTGACGGACTCACCCTTGAGATCGAAATTCAATTCGACGATGCCACTTTCAAGAGCCTTAACCGTGATGGCTTTACCTTCGTAAATCATCAACTGATCTCCACGATATGGAAGCTGAACAATACACACCGGACGCTGTGGTCTGGCGAGAATACGACGTTCCCGTCGATACAACGCCAAACCTTCAGGCACACCCGTCGATGCGGTAGCCGGGAACTGTAAGAACTGTCTTACTACCAAACGCTCAATTCATACGCCCGTTTGATTTGGGTACGCACACCTTCATGCAAATCCCGCAAATTGTCAATTCGACGAATCATCAATAAATGCGGGAAATGGGCTCTTACTATCGCAGCAAGCTCAGGCGCCGTGCGGGCGTGATCGGGATCTATTCACTGCGTTTATGGTGAACATGAGATGAAAGCCAGAATAAGGTTTTGCACCGTTGAGGCTCACACGCGAAAATAATCCTGCCAAAGCGCGACAAAACAGAGCAAAGAGTCTACATTCCACGCACTACAGCACGAGGTCGACCTTAGAGGTCAACGCCAAATGCTCTAGCCTGCGACTTGCGGCGTTGCACCGCCAAGCGCTACAGATTACGGCCTGCCTGGCCAACCCCGGCCCGATGTTGTTATCGGGCTTTTTAATGCCTGCAATTTGGCCTGTCGCGGTTACGCCAGGGCCTTGAGCACCGCTGCAATACGCTGCAAAACTTCTACCTCGCCCCGCTCGGCCCAATACAGGGCAATCATTTGCTGATCCGCTTCGACCTTGAACACGTCAGCGGGCAAGGTGCTGAAATGCGCCAGCAATTGTGCATCCTCACAAGGCTCGCGCCAGCGATTGAGCCAGACACCCGGCTCCATCTGCCAATACACCCACGTGTTCGCCTGCGCGCTGCGACGCGGGCGATGGTATTGCGCGCACGGGCTGGGCGGCTCCTTGGTCAGCCAGTGAGGCCATTCCTGAGGCGCAAGCTGCATGGCCAGGCCGATACGGCGAGCCTCCAGACGCAGTGCCATTTTGCCGCCTTGCTGGCGAGAGGGCCTGAGCCACACCAGAGGGCTCAACATCACACCAATGATTGACAGAATGATCCAGAACGTCATATTGCTTGCTGCCTTTTTTGTCCACATACCGAATTTGAAAACAATGGCCTGCCCAGATCGGCGTCAAACGGCCATACTCAATGCATCGCAACCCTACGGAGGACTTCCTCATGAAGTATGAACATATCCTGGTCGCTGTTGACCTCACTGAAGAGTGCAGCCCTGTTCTGGCCCGCGGTCGTGAGATCTCAGTGCGCAATGGTGCCAAGCTGTCCATCGTTCACATCGTAGAGCCCATGGCCATGGCGTTTGGCGGCGATGTTCCGATGGATCTTTCCCAACTGCAACAGCAGCAATTTGATCAGGCCAAGGAAAAACTCGCAGCACTCAAGGCCAACTTCCCGGAAGTCAATGTCGGTGATGCCCATCTGGTTTACGGCCAGCCGCGCCAGGAAATCCACGAACTGGCGCAGAAAGAAAACTGCGACCTGATCGTGGTCGGCAGCCATGGCCGCCATGGTCTGGCCTTGCTGCTCGGCTCGACTGCCAATGACGTATTGCATGGCGCGCCGTGTGATGTGCTAGCGGTACGCCTTAAAAAGGGCGAGTGATTCAACGCACTTACTGTAGATGCCGCCTTGGCCCTGGTCGCACAATAGAAACGCGACGGTCCATGAGTTATCTAACACCGCAGGATCTGTAGGAGCTGCCGCAGGCTGCGAATCGCGGAGTGTCAGACAAACCGCATTCGTCGCCGTCGTAACCTCCGACAACTCCTACAGGACCGTGGGACGGTTGAATAACCGAAGAACATGATCTCGCGCCTCCTTGAGTCACCAATAAAAAGCCCGGATCAATGATCCGGGCTTTTTATTGACTGCCGCTATCAGGCGTCAAGCTCTGCCCAACGTTCCAGCAGGCCGTCCAGGTGTGCCTGACGGTTTTCCAGCTGAGCCATTACAGCAGCGGTCTGCTCGGCAGGACGCTGGTAAAAGGCAGGCTGAGCCATCTCAGCGGTCAGGGAGGCGATCTCCCCTTCCACTTCGTCGATCTGCTCAGGCAGCGCTTCCAGCTCGCGCTGCAGCTTGTAGCTGAGTTTTTTCTTCGGACTGGCGACCGGCATTTCCTTGGCGGCCACCGGAGCGGCTTCAACCACAGCAGTGGCCAGCTCAGCCTTGCCGGACTTGGTGTCGCTCACGCCCAGCAGACGTGGGGAACCACCCTGGCGCAGCCAGTCCTGATAACCACCCACGTATTCGCGAACCTTGCCTTCGCCTTCGAACACCAGAGTACTGGTGACGACGTTATCGAGGAATGCCCGGTCGTGACTGACCATCAGCACGGTGCCCTTGAAGGTCAGCAGAACCTCTTCAAGCAGCTCCAGGGTCTCGACATCGAGGTCGTTGGTCGGTTCGTCGAGCACCAGCAGGTTCGCTGGCTTGCTGAACAGCTTGGCCAGCAAAAGACGGGCCCGCTCACCACCGGACAACGCTTTGACCGGCGTACGCGCACGTTGCGGGCTGAACAGGAAATCGCCCAGGTAGCTCAGCACGTGGCGGCTCTGACCGTCGATGTCGATGAAATCACGACCTTCGGCGACGTTGTCGATCACGGTCTTCTCAAGATCCAGCTGATGGCGCAACTGGTCGAAGTAAGCTACGTCCAGGCGTGTGCCGACATCCACCGAACCGCTGGTAGGTTGCAGATTGTCGAGCATCAGCTTGAGCAGCGTGGTCTTGCCGGTACCGTTGGCACCCAGCAGACCGATGCGATCTTCGCGCTGCAGGACCATGGAGAAGTCCTTGATCAACATCGGGCCGCCCGGGTGGGCGAAGCTGACGTTGTCCAGGACCATGACCTGCTTGCCGGACTTGTCGGCGGTATCCAGCTGGATATTGGCCTTGCCGGTACGCTCACGACGCTCGCCACGCTCAACGCGCAGGGCCTTGAGGGCGCGCACGCGGCCTTCGTTACGGGTGCGACGGGCCTTGATACCCTGGCGAATCCAGACTTCTTCCTGGGCCAGACGCTTGTCGAACAGCGCGTTGGCGGTTTCTTCTGCGGCCAGGGACGCTTCCTTGTGGACCAGGAAGCTGGCGTAGTCGCCATTCCAGTCGATCAGGCCACCGCGATCCAGTTCGAGAATGCGCGTCGCCAGGTTCTGCAGGAAGGAACGGTCGTGCGTGATGAACAGCACAGCCCCCTGGAAATCCTTGAGGGCTTCTTCCAGCCAGGCGATTGCGCCGATGTCCAGGTGGTTGGTCGGTTCATCGAGCAGCAGCAGGTCAGGCTCGGAAACCAGCGCCTGCGCCAGCAGCACACGGCGACGCCAGCCACCGGACAACTCGGCCAGGGTCTTGTCGGCGGGCAACTGCAGACGGCTCAACGTGCTGTCGACCAGTTGCTGCAAGCGCCAGCCGTCACGGGCTTCGAGGTCCTGCTGGACGTGCATCAGCTTGTCGAGGTCTTCCTCGGTGACGCAGTTCTGCGCCAGGTGGTGGTACTGAGCCAGCAACTCGCCCACACCATCAAGACCTTCGGCGACCACGTCGAACACGGTCCGGTCGTCGGCCACCGGCAATTCCTGGGGCAGCTCGCCGATCTTCAGGCCTGGGGCGCGCCAGACAGCACCGTCGTCGGGCTTCTGCACGCCTTTGACCAGCTTCAGCATGCTGGATTTGCCAGTGCCGTTACGGCCGATGATGCACACCCGCTCACCACGGGCGATCTGCCAGGACACCTTGTCCAACAACGGCATGGCGCCGAACGCAAGGGACACATCGCTGAATTTGAGCAGGGTCATGAGCTTCTCCAAAAACCGGGGGCGCATTCTACCTGAGATGGTGGGCAGATGTCGGGATTGAATGACGACTGCCCTGCCCACATCCACCAGGTGACCTTCTTTATAGCGCTCAATTATTTCCAAGTGAGTAACCCCCGTCGGCAATGCTTTCACCCGGAGCTGGCAAAAGGCTAAGCTAGCGGCACTTTTCACGGTTCATCTGCTCGGAAGTCTCATGCGCAGTCGCTTGTTCAGCCTTTTTTCCTGCCTGCTCCTCACAGCTACCGCGGCTCAATCCGTCCACGCGGTGGATCTCAGTCAACAGCGTCAGTACTACGATGAAGCCAAGCGCGCCTTGGCCAAGGGCGATACTGGCCCCTATCGCATGTACGCCTCGGCGCTGGCGGACTACCCGCTGGAACCGTATTTGGCTTACGACGAACTGACTGCGCGCCTGAAAACCGCGAGCAATCCGGAAATCGAGAAATTCCTGGCCGAGCATGGTGACCTGCCGCAGGCCAACTGGATGAAATTGCGCTGGCTGCGCTGGCTGGCCGAACGCGGCGACTGGCAACCCTTCGTCAAGTATTACGACCCGAAGATGAATTTCGTCGAGCTGGACTGCCTGTACGGCCAATACCTGCTGGGCCACGGCAAGAAAGCTGAAGGCTACGCCAGCGCAGAAAAACTGTGGATGACTGGTAAGAGCCTGCCTGCAGCCTGCGATGGCTTCTTCGCGCAATGGGCCACCGACGGCCAGTTGCCGGAACAGAAACGCTGGCAGCGCGCGAAACTGGCGGCGACGGCGGGCAACTACCCTCTGGCAACGACCCTGGTCAACAGCCTCAACAGCCTTGCTCCACAAGGCAAGCTGCTGCTGGAAATCGCCAAGAAGCCTGAGATGCTCAACAACCCGGCTCAGTTCGCCCCGGTGGACGAAGCCATGTCCGACGTGGTTGGCCTGGGCCTGCGCCGCCTGGCCAAGCAAGACCCACAGAAAGCCATGGAGATGCTCGACGGCTATTCCGCCAAGATGCACTTCTCCCACGAAGAACAGGTGCAGATCGCCAAGGAAATCGGCCTGACCCTGGCCCGCCGCTATGACGGCCGCGCCCTTGAGGTCATGACCAAATATGACCCGGACCTGCGCGACAACACCGTCACCGAGTGGCGTCTACGACTGCTGCTGCGCCTGGGCCAATGGGAAGACGCCTACGAGCTGACCCGCCGCCTGCCCAAAGACCTCGCCGACACCAATCGCTGGCGTTACTGGGAAGCGCGCTCGCTGGAATTGGCGCAGCCGAAAAGCCCGCTTATTCCGTCGTTGTACAAGGACGTTGCCAAGGAGCGCGACTTCTACGGCTTTCTGGCAGCAGATCGCACACAAAGCTCTTATCAGTTGAATAACAAGCCGCTATTGCTCAGCCAGGCGCTGATCACCAAGGTGCGCAACACGCCGGGCGTACGTCGCGCACTGGAGTTTCATGCTCGCGGACAGATCGTAGACGGTCGTCGTGAGTGGTATCACGTCAGCCGTCATTTCAGCCGTGACGAGATGGTCGCCCAGGCCAAGCTGGCCTACGACCTGAAATGGTATTTCCCGGCGATCCGAACCATTAGCCAGGCGCAATACTGGGACGATCTGGACATCCGCTTCCCCATGGCTCACCGCGAAACACTGGTACGAGAAGCCAAGGTTCGTGGCCTGCATTCGAGCTGGGTGTTTGCGATTACCCGCCAGGAAAGTGCGTTCATGGACGATGCTCGCTCGGGTGTTGGCGCCAGTGGTCTGATGCAGTTGATGCCCGCCACCGCCAAGGAAACTGCGCGCAAGTTCAGCATCCCGCTGGCTTCACCTCAGCAGGTGCTGGACCCGGATACCAATATTCAGTTGGGCGCGGCGTATCTGAGCCAGGTGCATAGCCAGTTCAATGGCAACCGGGTGCTCGCCTCTGCTGCCTATAACGCTGGGCCTGGTCGTGTGCGGCAATGGCTCAAGGGTGCCAATCACCTGGCATTTGATGTGTGGGTGGAGAGTATTCCGTTTGATGAAACTCGGCAGTATGTGCAGAACGTGCTGTCTTATTCGGTGATCTACGGGCAGAAGCTTAATTCGCCACAGCCGTTGGTGGATTGGCATGAGCGGTTTTTTGATGACTTGTGAAAGGCGGAGTACGCTTAACGCATGGGTGTTGAGTACATATCCATTACTGCGGTAACGGCCACCTATGGTTCCGCTTTTACAGCGGGTCACTTTCGAAAAGCGCGAAAGTAACCAAAGCGCTCTTGCCCCACCACTCGGCACCTCGCCTAGGCTCGGTGTACCCGCCCGCAGACCTTGAACCGTGGGCCGCCGCGAAGGGCCATCCCTGGCCCAGCGCGGCTAACCCGGCGTCCTGCCGGGTTACCCACGGTTCAAGGTCTTCGTTCGGCCAGCGTGGTTTAACGGGGCGCCAAGATCAAAAGCCAAATCAAAAGCGCGCGAGGCGGCCTGACAGCCGACCTGCTTTTTGTCTGTGGTTGTCTCGCGTTATTCGTTGTTTGTGCCATTGCCTTCGCGAATGAATTCGCTCCCACAGAACCGACGGCGTGCAGATATCTCTGTAGGAGCTGCCGAAGGCTGCGAATCGGTAGCCGCCTTCGCAGCCTTCGGCAGCTCCTACAGAGATCAACGTCGCACCAACCATCGCCGCCTTTGATTTTGATCTGCTGTTGATCTGGCTGTTGATCTGGCTTTTGATCTAAGGCGCCCCGTCAAACCACGCTGGCCGGAATTCGATATTGATTCGGCGGGTGAACCGGCAGGGATGCCGGTTTAGCCGCGCAGGGCCAGGGATGGCCCTTCGCGGCGGCCCGCCGAATCAATGTCGGATTACGGGCATGCCGAGCCTAGGCGAGGCACCGAGTGGTGGGGCAAGAGCGTTTTGCTTACTTTTGCGCTGTTCAAAAGTGAGGCGCTGTAAGAGCGCAACCATAAGCGGCCGTTACCGCAACAACGGATATGCACGCAAAAAAGGAAATGAAGTTATCGCGGTGAACCTTGATTAGCACCTAATCGCTTCACAAAAAAACATCACTCCAACACAACCACCGGCATCCCCACCTCAATCACCCCCGGCCCATCACTAACCATATTCTGCCCAAACCACACATCCCC
Organism: Paucimonas lemoignei; assembly: GCA_900475325.1. Lineage (GTDB taxonomy): Bacteria > Pseudomonadota > Gammaproteobacteria > Pseudomonadales > Pseudomonadaceae > Aquipseudomonas. Next base: position 2,160,947 of record LS483371.1, on the reverse strand, counting down.
CTCGCGCTCGCGATAAGTCTTCAACGTCGCCAAAGGCTCGCGATCCGCATTGCGCTCCCCGGTAGCCGGGTCAATGGTCGTAAGAATGCACCGCGTACAGCCCTTGAGCAGACGAAACTCGATATCGCCGATGCGGATCCGTTTCCAGCCATCCTCGGCAAAGGCGTCAGCGCCCTCCACCACCAGATTCGGCCGAAAGCGCAGCATTTCCTGAGGCTTGCCGATCCTGGCCGACAAGTCATCCAGCGACGCCTGGCCGATCAACAGCAAGGGAAAGCCGTCGGCGAACCCCACCCGGTCATCCACCGTGCCGTAGCCACTGGGCAACCAGCGTGCGCGATCGGCGGGGACGTGGACCATACGGGTAGGTTTGCCAATGAATTCGCTGACCCAATGGGCAGCTTCATCACCAGCATCAGGCACGCGCAAGGTATCGCGCCACACGGTCACGCCGCGCAGCTGCTGCTCTTCGTTCAAGGGGACAGGGACATCCAAGGCCGCAAAGCCCGGCGCTGAAAGGGTAATGCCACCGGCGGCATTCCATAACACCGACAACTGCGACATGTGCGGCAAGGCGCGCTGGGTCAGGAATCGGCCGCTAGCCTCGTCGACCAGCATCCAGCGTCGGTCACCGGTCATCCCCAGCTCGTCAAAAGATGCCTGCTGCAGCACGTCGGCCTTGCAGGATTTGAGCGGGAAACGGTAGAGCGCGCTGAGGTGCAACATGGCCTGATCCTTGTCTGGCGAAGGTAAAGCGCTAGCTTATACGATCGTCCGCCAGACAAGTCACGCTACAGGGTGCGAATCAGCCCTGAACCATCATCAAGCGCTCACGCACCATATCCACCAGCTTGTCTGGCTGGAACTTGGAGAGGAAGTTGTCGCAACCGACCTTCTTGACCATGGATTCGTTGAAGCTGCCAGACAGTGAGGTGTGCAGCACCACATACAACTCGCGCAGACGCGGGTCATTGCGGATCTCTGTGGTCAGACGATAACCGTCCATTTCCGGCATTTCGGCGTCGGTGAAGACCATGAGCAGCTTGTCGGTCATGACATTGCCAGCATCGGCCCAGGCCTTGAGCATGTTCAGCGCCTTCAGGCCATCGCTGGCCACGTGGAGCTTGAGGCCGAGTTGCGACAGGGTGTCGCGCAACTGGCTCAGTGCAACCTTGGAGTCGTCGACCAACAGAACCTCACGGCCGACAGCGCCTGCAAGCAATGGATCTTCCAGCTTCTCGGTGGAGACCTTGGCGTTGTACGGCACGATTTCGGCGAGCACTTTTTCGACGTCGATGACTTCTACCAACTGGTCGTCAACCTTGCTGATCGCGGTCAGGTAATGCTGACGACCGGCGCTGGCCGGAGGCGGCATGATCGCGTCCCAGTTCATGTTGACGATGCGGTCCACGCCACCCACCAGGAACGCCTGAACCGAGCGGTTGTATTCAGTGACGATAATGGTGCTGTTAGGGCCTGGCACCAAAGGGCGCATGCCAATGGCCTGGGACAGGTCGATCACCGGCAGCGTCTGGCCGCGCAGGTTGACCACACCACAAACGAACGAGTGACGCTGAGGCATCAGGGTCAGTTTCGGCAGTTGCAGCACCTCCTGGACCTTGAACACGTTGATCGCAAATAGCTGTCGGCCCGCCAGGCGAAACATGAGAATTTCAAGGCGGTTCTCGCCCACCAATTGTGTGCGTTGATCTACCGAGTCGAGAATGCCAGCCATTTATAGCTCCAGAAGCGTGGGTCACAGTGGGTCTGCCAAGACGTTATCGGCTGAAACGGGCAGGACCTTAATTGTTATGAAATGCCGCGCGACGACATTAGTGGCGCATTAGCATCACACTCGACTCAGCGCTTATCAACATGATTCAGCCCGGCGGGTTGAAATACCGTTTCCTGGTGTTCGCCAGCGCCTACAAGGACCGTGTTGTCCGCATTTCCCGCATTTTCAGAAGCGCCCTACAGATTTTCTCTTCGGCTACACATTAACGTTCAAGGCCCAAGCGGACCCCGCTCGTTATCCATGATGTGATGGAGAGAAAGCATGCTCAACGGTACAGACTGGCCGACAACGCACCCGGACTTCATCGCCGAGGCCCCGTTACTGCTGGCCAGGTGTCAGGAATGCCTGGCGCACTTGGCGTTGATCGCCGATGACACTGATGCACTGGACGGCCTGCTCGACAGCCTGTCGAGGCTGGCTGACAAAGCCCGCCGGGCACAGATTGATTGCAGCGCCGGGCTTTGCCGGGAACTGTGGCGCTTGCTCGCACCTGCTTGCGTTGACAACCCGCTGAGCAGCGAGACCCAGACGTTGGTGGGTGAATGCCTGACGCTGCTGGCCTGGCATCTGGAACTGATCGACCCGGGTACCGGCCAATTACCGCTGGATCAGGCCGAGCAACGTGAGTTGCTGGGCAAGGTAGCCCTCAGCTGCCAGTCACGTGCCTCACGGGTGGACGGCGAGAAACACATTCCCCACTGCGACGCGGCCGACAGCATAGCCGTCAGCCAATACGCGGCGCCTCGGTAAACAGAGGGGAGTCGCTTGGCAGATGAACATTCAACGCGGCAGGTCGTGCGGAAAAACGCAGGTTCTCTCCCGACAGAGGTTCGCCATCCAGGTTGATGTCCAGCCCCTGAGTCGATTTGAGTTCTATCCACGGCAGGCGCGCGCGAATGAACATGTTGTCGATGCCAAGACCGCCTTCGAGCAGGCTGCGCAGCGTACCGACCAGTTCCTGAGGTGCCGGCAGGATGCTGATATCCAGCAGCCCGTCGTCTGCCAAGGCCGAAGGGCACAGCACATGACCACCACCGGCCTGCCGACCATTGCCGATGCCCAGTGCCAGCAGATCGCCGCTCCAGTGGAAATCCGGCCCGGTCAACTCACCATGGACCGCGCTCAGCTCACTGAACCGCGACAAACCGGTGAACAGATACGCAGCGCCACCCAGGACCTTTTTCAAGTCCTCTGAAGTGTTGGCCGTGACCTGGCTGCCGAAACCACCGGTGGCCATGTTCAGGAAAATCTTGCCATTGACCTCACCGAGGTCCACCGGCCGTGAGGGCACATCGAGCAGATCCAGCGCGGCGTCAGGCTCAAGCGGCACACCCGCAGCCCTCGCAAAATCGTTGGCGGTGCCCAGCGGCATGATCGTCAACTGCGCGTCAGTGCTGGCCAGAGCCAAAGCCTCGGCAATATCACGAACGGTTCCGTCGCCCCCTCCGGCAATGATCTGCGTGTGCCCGGCCGCCAGCGCTTCGCTGACCAGCCGCTGTGCGTCGCCGCCTTCCCAGGTCACGCGCACCTCCAGCTCCCAGCCTTCGCTGCGCTTTCTGGCAACGGCTTCGCGCACTTCTTCGTTGAGTGCCTGCTTGCCGTGCAGAATCAGAATTGCTCGTTGTGTCATTGCTGCGACTCCGGTCATTGCTGCTTCCCCAGTGATTCGATAGATGTGACCCCTGCCAGCAGAAAAAAACCCATTGCAATCAAATATTTTTTTACAAAGGCAAAATTGCGCTAATCCCCCGCCAACATTAGCCGAGAAAGTAACAGGAGCTGCAGGGCAGAGCCCGTGTCGGGGAAAACAGGAATAAGAAGCGCGACAGTATTTAAGTCTTGAGCTTTACTCCACCTCGTCATTCATTTGAGGGGCATTCCTACGTTAATTAGCGAAAAACCCTACACATCTAAGGCATTAAGCCTATTTATCTATCCAAATAGGTATTTCGTGAAAGAAACCAGCAGCACGCCAAATTATTGGCATTTGCAAAATAAATTCCATAAACAGATGTTTTATTGACTATAAGAGTGAAGCGCCTCGAATTATCGTGGACCGCAGTCAAGCAGTCATGGACCGACGAAGTGAGGTAGTAAATGCGATTGCAGCCTGTTGACAGCCTACTGCAGACCCGGAGCAGCCTGATTGAGTACTTCCTGTTTGGAGTGCGCCTGATACACGGGCTGACCTGCATCCTGCCAGGGCTGATCATCCTCCTGTTCGCCGACGGCAATCTTAGCGATGTGCCGCAGACCTACTTTGGCGTCCTGCTGTTTTTCGCACTCATCAGTGTGTTGATCTTCCAGGCCTTAGGGGTCTATTCGGAAGTACTGTTCAGCAACGCCTTGCGCTTTCGCCTGATCATCCTCGCCTGGTCCGGGGCCTTCTGCCTGCTGCTGTTTGTCCATCAGAGCCTGAATTTCCTGGACTACATCTCCCACGAACAACTGGTGATCTGGTACATCGCGAGCCTCGCGATGTTCTGCATCGAGCGGCTGTTCATGCTGGTGATGTTCAAGCACCTGATGCACAAGGGCTTCTTTCTGCAGAATGCGGTGATCCTGGGCGCCACTGAAAATGGTCAACGGCTGGCGGAATACCTGCAGGAAAACCAGGACATTCGCTCTGGCGTCTCCGGTTTTATCGACGACCGCATCGGACGCCTGCCCAAAACCATGGCCGGGCTGCCACTGCTGGGCAACAGCAATGACCTGGAGCGCCTGATCCGCGAGGAGAAAGTCACTCAGGTGCTGGTCGCCCTGCCCTGGTCTGCTGAAAACCGCATGGATTACATCATCCGCGAACTGCGCAGATACCCGGTCAATGTCCTGCTGGTGCCGGACATGATCGCCTTCCGCCACGCTCACAACCGAATCACCGAAGTCGCCAGCCTGCCCATGTTCAACGCTTCCGATGTGCCGCTTGCCGGTTGGTCGCCGTTTTTCAAGCGCGCTGAAGACATGTTGCTGTCAGTCCTGGCGCTGCTGCTGTTGTCGCCGGTGATGCTGTGCACGGCCATCGCCATCAAGCTGGACTCCTCAGGCCCGGTGTTTTTCTGGCAGAACCGCTATGGCTATAACAACCGCATGATCAAGGTCTGCAAATTCCGCTCGATGCATCACCACCAGGCCGATGCCACGGCGGAAAATCAAACCACCCGGGGGGATGCCAGAGTTACCCGGGTTGGACGTTTCATTCGCAAGACCAGCCTGGACGAGCTGCCGCAGTTGTTCAACGTATTGGCAGGCACCATGTCCATGGTGGGTCCGCGCCCCCATGCAACCGCCACCAAGGCGGCCGGCATTCTCTTTGAGCAAGCGGTGAAGGAGTACACGTCACGCCACAGGGTCAAACCGGGCATTACCGGTCTGGCGCAGATCAATGGCTATCGTGGTGAGACAGACACCGTAGAAAAGATCGAGAAGCGTGTGGAGTTCGATCTTGAGTACATCGAAAACTGGTCCGTCTGGTTCGATATCTACATCCTTCTGCGCACTGTTCCGGCAGTGCTCTTTACTCGTGAGGCTTATTGATGAGCATCCTCATCCCTTGCATTATTGCCGGCGGTGCCGGCACCCGACTCTGGCCAGTCTCGCGCGAGGCCGTGCCCAAGCCGTTCATGCGCCTTCCCGATGGCGAAAGCCTGCTGCAAAAAACCTTCATGCGCGCCGTTGGCTTACCCGATGTACAGCGTTTGCTGACCGTGACCAACCGCGAAGTGTATTTCCGCACCGTTGATGACTATCGCCAACTCAACAAGGGCCGCATCAAGCTGGACTTTATCCTTGAGCCTTTCGGCCGCAATACCGCACCTGCGGTGGCGGCGGCAGCGCTCCATGTCGCGCAACTGTATGGCGACGACGCGCAACTGTTGATCCTCCCCGCCGACCATCTCATTGCCAACGGCCCGGCCTTTGCCCAGGCGGTGCAAAGCGCCCGTGAACTGGCGGACGAGGGCTGGATGGTGACCTTCGGCATCGTGCCCGGCAAGCCAGAAACCGGCTTTGGCTACATCGAGAAGGGCCAGTCGCTCAACAACCAGGCGTATCAAGTGGCCCGCTTTGTCGAGAAGCCGGATGCCACAACCGCCCAGGCCTACGTCGATGGCGGTTTGCACCTGTGGAACGCGGGCATGTTCTGCATGCGAGCCGATACCCTGCTTCGGGAATTCGAGACCCATGCGCCCGAAGTGCTGGCCGCCGTCAAAGCGTGCCTGGCGCAAAGCTCGACCAAAGAAGGCAATCAGGAACTGCAACTGGAGCTGGACGGCCAGTCGTTCGCCAACACACCGGACATTTCCATCGATTACGCGTTGATGGAACGCTCCCAGAAAGTGGCCGTGGTGCCGTGCAACCTGGGCTGGAGCGACATCGGTTCGTGGCAGGCCGTGCGGGAATTGACAGGCGCAGACGACAACGGCAACCAGTGCAATGGAGAAACGGTGCTGCACGACGTCAGCAACTGCTACATCGACTCGCCCAAGCGGCTGGTCGGGGGCGTCGGCCTGGACAACCTGATCATCATCGACACCCCGGACGCCTTGCTGATCGCCGATGGCAAGCGCAGCCAGGACGTGAAGTTCATCGCCCAGGAACTCAAGCGCCAGGGCCACGATGCCTATCGCCTGCACCGTACCGTCACCCGTCCATGGGGCACGTACACCGTGCTGGAGGAAGGCAAACGCTTCAAGATCAAACGCATCGTGGTCCGCCCGCAGGCATCGCTGTCCCTGCAGATGCACCACCATCGCAGCGAACACTGGATCGTCGTCAGCGGCATGGCGCAGGTCACCAATGGTGAGCGCGAATTCATGCTCGACACCAACGAGTCGACCTTCATCAAGCCGGGCCACACCCATCGGCTGGTCAATCCGGGAGTGATCGACCTGGTGATGATCGAGGTGCAGAGCGGCGAGTACCTGGGCGAAGACGACATCGTGCGCTTTACCGATATCTATGGCCGGGTGCCTGCCGAAACCACCAAGGCCTGATCAAGCCAATCGCTGGAGGTGTCTGCACCGGGCCTGCCCGGTCGTTGTGACCCTCCTGTCGACTTACCAAAAACTGACACGGAACATTGGCACGAAAAACGCTATACCGACCGCAAGCGCCAGAATTACAGCAAGCAGTACCGGCCTACATGATGTTTTACCCGTACGGGAGTTGTTCATGCGAGACAGGAGTTTGGGGTTGATCAGGAAGATATTGCTCGCGACGTGCGCACTGCTGCTCTGTGCGTGCAATACACCGGCGCGGGTCGGGGTCCCCGACAATGATGCCGAAATCGACGCAGGCCTGGCGGCCGGGCGTGCCCTCGCGGGTCAGCCTGCGCCGATGCAGCGGGTGCGCCCCGGCGACACCTTGCGCATCGTGCGCAACACCGGCGAAGCCCCTTCGATTTCCGCCTTCACGGCCAACTCGATTTACGAGCTGACCCTGTTCCCGGTCCTCAGCGATGGCACCTTCACCTACCCCTACATCGGCACCGTCCAGGCGACAGGCCTGACCTTGCCGCAGCTGACCGCACTGTTGCAGGACAAACTCAAAGACGTTTATCGCGACACCGCGATGACCATCAACATCTCGCAATCCCCCGGCAATACCGTGTTCGTCGGCGGCGCGGTGCGCAATACCGTGTCCCTGCCCGTGACCGTGGCCACCACCCTGGTACAGGCCGTGGTCGGTGCGGGCGGAGTTGCGCCCGAAGGCAATGCCAGCCTGGTTGCTCTGCTGCGACAGGATGACAACGGCCTCTACAAGACCTATTTCTTCGACTACAGCAAGCTGCTCTGGGCCGACAGTTCGGGCCCTCGCGCGCCGGTCCTGCTGCAACGCGGCGACGTGGTCTTCGTGCCTAAATCCTCGGCGGGCGACAAGTCCGACGGTGTGAATCTGTATTTCAACCAACTGATTCCTTTCGCGAAGTCGCTGGGTTTCGGGGTGAACTACAACTTGCGCAGCCAAGAATAATCGTCAGGGAAAAGACATGATCAATATCCGTTCATTGCGCGACCTGCTGCGTCTGTTTTTTATCTTCAAACACGAAGTCAAAATCACTGTCCTGCTGACGTTCATCGTGATCGTGCTGGGTGCCTTCCTGCTCCCCAACCGTTATGAGTCCACGGCCCTGCTGCTGGTCAAGCCAGGCCGTGACAGCAGCACCGTGCCCATCGAGTTCGCCGACCGCCAGGCGATTGTGATCCCCAGCGCGCAACGCGATCCGATTCTGGATGAAGAGCGCATGCTCACCGGGCGGCCGATCATGCGCATCGTCGCTGAAAAGTACCTCGCTGAACTGTCCAACGCCCCCGTGCAGGAAGGCTTTTTCGCCAAGGTGAAGACCATTTTCCAGGACGCTCTGGGCTCAGTGGTCAATGTCCTGCGTGGCGGCTTGCAACTGGTGGGCCTGTTGGAAAAACGCTCCCCGGAAGAACGCCTGGCCGAGGATCTCGGGAAAAACTTCAAGGTCTCCCATGAGCCGGGGTCAACGGTCATGGAGCTGACGTTTTCCTGGAATGACCCGGCCGTGGCACGTCAGGTGCTGGAAACCTGGATCGAGCAGTACGAACAGGAACGTACCCGCGTGCTGGGCCGCGTGAGCCTTTATCAATTCTATGAAACCGAAGTCAAAGCCACCCAGGCACGGATTCTCAGTTACAAGAAGCAGATCCAGACTTACCTCAATCAACTGGGCGCGGTGAGCATCGCCCAACGCCTCGCTGATACGTCCCAGGGCCTAAACGACCTGACCACCGAGCGCAACAACACCACGCGTTCCATCGCGTCCACCAAGGCAGGCCTGGACAAACTGTTGGAGCAACTGGCCAAGCAATCGAAAACCGTCAGCGCCGGTCGTGAATTGAGCCTGAACCCCAATCGGCAGGATTTGCAGAACCGCATCAATGGCAAGGAAGTCGAGCGTCAGGAACTGCTGCGTTCCTTCAAGGATTCCGCGCCGCCGGTACGCGCCCTCAACGAAGAAATCAGCAACCTGCAAAAATTGCTGAACAAGCAGGACGAGACTATCCAGCGTTCGGAAAGCATCACCCCCAACCCGATCTACAATCGTATGCAGAACGTACTGGCTGACCAGCAGGCCAGCTATGCACGGCTGCTGACGCAACTGGCCCAGCAGAACCTGCAATTGGAGCAGTGGGAAAAAGCCCGGCAACTGGCGTTGAACCTAGAGCCGGAAATGTCACGCCTGCAAGGCGAACTGGATGCCAGCGAGAAGAGCTTCGCGCTGTACAGCAGCAGCCTGGAAAAAGCCCGCATCGACCGCGAGCTGGATCGCAGCCAGATCAGCAACATCGCGATTATCGAGCAAGCCACTTACAACCCCAGCCGCGTATTCCCCAAAAGCCTGGCGATGTTGCTGCTGGCGTTCCCGCTGAGCCTGGGCGTCGGCCTGGTGGCGTTGTATTTCTTCTACCTGTTGGATCAACGCATCCACGACGGCGACAAGATCGAGACGCGCTTTGGTGTGCCGGTCTGGACCAGTCTGCAGGAGCTCAACACCGCCCAGGGGACTCACAACACCGCGTTCTCGGCGAGCCTGCATCGGCTTTATGGCACGTTGCCGTTGCGCCAGGTGGCAGAAAAAGGCCTCGCCCTGGGCTTTACGTCGTCCCGTGCAGGCGAAGGCGTAAGTTTTGTGATCGACAACCTCGCGCAACTGCTCGTGGAGCACGGCCATGCTGTACGTACCGATAGTCTTGGCCCGGCGGCACCCGGCGAGATTCTGCTGATCGATGCGTCAAGCATCTTCACCAATGAGGATGCTTTCGCCCATCTGCGCGAAGCTGACCTGATTCTATTGGTGGTCGAGGCCGAAAAAACTACCGTGCCAATGCTGGAAAACGTCCTCTCGACCCTGCAGACCGCGTTCAAGAAAGTCGACGGCATCATCATCAACCGCCGCCGTTATAAAGTGCCGGCGCGGGTGCTGGACTTCCTCAAGCGCTTCCAGAGCAGAGGTTGACATGCACATTGCACTGCTGGCGCCGTTGCCGCCGGAGCAGAACGGTATCGCCGACTATGCCGGGCACCTGAAACACGCGCTGGAAAACCTCGGCGTCAAGGTCAGCACGCCGCTGCAGGGCGTGGGCAATGACCCGTTGCTGGCGGTTCGGCGTGTGGCCGAAGTCGACTGGCAAGGTATCAATCTGGTACATGCCGAAATAGGCGGTGGCCGGCTGGCGGAATTTCACGCGCTGCGTGCCTTGCGCAAGCGCTTCGACTCATTACCGCTGACCGCCACGGTGCATGACCCGGAACGCCTGGTGTGGCGCCGGGCCAAGTTGCCCTGGCCTTTGTCCATGGCCAATTCGATGCCTTCACCGCTGCCGGAAATTGCCACTGTGCTGGCCGACCCATTGTGCGTGCGTGAAGAACAGCAACTGGCCCGCAGCCTGAACCGCCTGGTCACCCTGACTCAGGCTGGCAGCCTTGCCTTGCGCCAGCGCATGGGCCTGAATCAGCAGCAGATGGCAGTGATCGCCCACGGCAATCTGCCTATCGAACCCGCTCCCTTACCGCCCGCTCGACCGTTGAAGCTGCTGTATTTCGGCTTTATCTATCGCGGCAAGGGCATTGAAGACCTGCTCGACGCCATGGCCGAGCTGATCGTGCGCCATCCCGACCTGCGCCCGCGCTTGCGTCTGACCCTGGCGGGGGGCAGCGAGCCGGAAATGGCCTTCGGCCCCTCCGGCAGCTATCTGGACCAACTGCGCCTGCGCATTCGCCAATTGGGCCTGAGCGACCTGATCGACTGGGACCTGGACTTGCCTGCCGACTCGATTGCGCAGGTGATTCAAGCGCATCACGTAATGATTCTGCCTTACCGTGAGTCCAGCAAACTGAAGATCCTCGGCAAGCTGCGCGGCACCAGTGGCGCCTTGTCCTGGGCGGTGGCCTGCGGTCGCGGGGTGATTACTTCCGATGCCCGCTCGTTTGCCGAAGAGGTGTCCCACGGCAACGGCTTGATCTATCCCCAGGGTGATGTTGCCGGGTTGACCAACGCTTTGAGCCAACTGTGCACAAAACCGCAGCTCGCTACCCGATGGGCAGAACAGGCAGCCGCGTTGGGTCGGCAGCGGGTCTGGAGCCAGACCGCCGAACACTTTCGTCAATTGTTCCAACACGCGTGCGAGGTGAGCTGAGATGAAATCTGCAGCCAGTTTGTGGTTGGCAACGCTCATGGCCTGTTCGGCCCTGGCCCCCATCGCCGAAGCCGAAACCATTCTGCGTGGCCCACGCACCGTGGTCTGGCAGGAGTTTCTCGGGGTCAACGCGCAGTTCCAGTATTTCTCACCCGCGGCCTACCAGCAGCAGATGGATCACCTGGATGCACTGGGCCTGAACTGGGTACGTCTGACCATCCACTGGCCGCTGATCGAGCCTGCGCAAAACAGCTTTGACCTGAGTGACCTGGATGGCGCCATGGCCACCATGAATACCCACCACTACAACATCCTGGCGTACCTGGTGGGTTCGGCGCCCTTCGCCAGCAGCGCGCCGGAAGGCACGCCCAGCCGAGATCAATACCCGCCCCGGGATTTCAACGTGTTTGCGGCGCGCATGACCTCATTGGTCAAGCGCTACCCGCAGGTCAACAACTGGCAGGTCTGGAACGAGCCCAATATTGTCTGGCTGCCCAAGGAGGACCCGGTCGCCTACGACACGTTGCTCACTACCACCGCCGACGCCATCCGCGCCGCCGAGCCGGACAAAACCATTGTCACGGCGGGCATGGCTTATTACAGCCAGATGCACAGTACGCCGGGCTACATGCTGCAAACCCTGCTGGACCGTGGCCTGGGCACGCGCAACATCGTGGCCGCCTACCACCCTTATTCCGAATACCCGGAAGGCGACTCCCCTCCCGATCGCGACTTTCTGATCCGCGCCAACGCCATGAACAACCTGCTGCACAGCAACGGCGTGCAACAGGTCTGGGCCACCGAGTGGGGCTGGTCGAGTTACAACGGCCCGGTGGAGATGCAAGCCATCATCGGCCTGCAGGGTCAGGCGGACTACACCCTGCGCCGCCTGGCCTTGATGAGCGCGCTGGATTATCAACGGATCTTCCTGTTCAACCTCAGCGACCTCGACGCCCGCGCCAGCGCTCGCGACCAGGCCTATGGCTTGCTGGATCTGCAAGGCAACCCGAAGCCGGTCTACACCGCGCTGCGCAATTTCCTGACCATCACCGGGCCACGTCTGGAGCCGTCCGATCCACCTGCGGCCAGTGGCATACCGAGCGATCTGTATGCCGTGGCCTGGACCCGCGACGATGGCAAGAAACTGCTGATGGTCTGGAGCGCAACCGGCAAATCCATGATCCTGCCCACTATCCGCACAGCGGTGTTGCATGATCCGCTGGCCGGCACCCGCACCGACCTCAACAACCCCCAAGGGATCAGCCTGGCACTCAAGCCGACCCTGCAAATTCTGGAATGGAAGCCCTGAGCATGCGCATTCTCTGGACGCTGCCCTATCTGCCCTGGCCCACCACCAGCGGCGGCAAGACGCGGGAATATCACCTGCTGCGCAACCTTGCGGCGCGGGGTCACCAGATCACTTTGCTGGTGCAGTCCAAGACTGAACTGGATCAAGCCACTCGTGAAGCCCTGGAGCCGTGGCTCGAACGGCTGATCGTATTGCCCCGCCGCCCACTCAAGAGCGCCCGGACCCTGATGGCCGTGGCCGTTGCGCCCGTGCCAATGCTCGCCTGCGTCAACGGTTATGCGCCGCGCCTGAGTGAGGTCTTCGAAGGGCTGCTGGAAGAACCCTGGGACGTGATTCAGGTGCAACACACCTACGCTTTTGAGCCCCTGGCAAAGCCGCTGCAGCAGTCGGGCAAACCCTTCGTACTGACCGAGCACAATGTCGAGTCGGCACTCGGCGCCGCCAGTTATGATCGCTTGCCACGCTGGGCCAACCTGTTCGCCCGCTTTGATCGCTGGCGTTACCGGCGCTGGGAAAAACAGGTCTTTGATCAGGCCAGCCAATTGATCGCCGTCACCGAAGACGACGCCAGGGAGATCACCCGCTTGAGCGGCAAGGCAACTGCCGTGGTAGTCAACAGCGTCGATTGCAACTACTACGCACTGGTCAAACCCGACACCTACAGCCGCCGCCTGTTGTTCATCGGCAACTATGAATACGGCCCCAACGTCGACGCCATCGAATGGGCGCTGGAAGAAATCCTGCCGACCGTCTGGCAGCACTGTCCGACCCTGCGTTTTGCGGTGTGTGGCTTTGCCCTGCCCGAGTCGTGGCGTGAACGCTGGCCCGATCCGCGAATCGAGTTCCAGGGCTTTGTCCCGGATCTGCGCGCCCTGCAGAGCAACACCTCGATATTTTTTGCGCCGCTGCGTCAGGGTGGCGGCTCCAAGCTCAAAGTGCTGGAGGCCATGGCCGCCGGTCTGCCGGTGGTGACCACAGCCCAAGGGGTTTCCGGGCTGGCGGTGGTCAACGGCGAACACTATCTGGGCAGCGAAGACGCCAGGCAACTGGCTCACATCATTATCGAAGCCATTGATCAGCCCGCGCGCCTCACGCAGATTGGGGAAGCCGGTCGTGGCTATGTTCAAGCCCGGCATGACTGGTCCGCCTCGGCCGCACAACTGGAGCGCATCTACACGCGACTTTCGCCAGCCACTCTTTCGCCCGCCAAGGAGCACGCGCGCCCATGATGACAGGACTCGATTACCGTCCAGCCACCGGCTACCCCAACAGCGGCATAGGTCGTCAGAACCTCGCGCTTGAGGACGCGCTGCGTTTAAACCCCGCCACCCAGGTGCAATTATTCAGCGTCGCGCCGCACGATCATCCCATTCGCCGCCTGGCTTACTGCCCGCGCTGGTCCACGCCCCTGCACGGCCTGCATCGCCTGCCCGAGCGCTTGCGCTTCGAAGGCCTGTTTTTGCCCAAAGCCCTGCGCGATGCCGAGGTTCAGGTGTACATCTGCAACATGAACATGGGCTTGCCCCTGGGCCGCAAACCGGCCGGGTTGCGCTATGTGTTGCAGTTGCAGGACCTGTTTCAGCTGACCCTGAAAAACAGCCACGGCTCGCGGCTCAAGGCGGCGATCTACGGCGTGACGGATCGGCTGTCCATCGGCCACTCGGTGCGGGTGGCGGACCGGATCTGGACTCCCTCTCAATTCACCGCTGATGAATGCGCCCGGCTGTTCCCTGAAAGCCGCGACAAGCTGCGAGTGTTGCCCGCCCAGGTCAGTGGCTGGAGCCAAGCCCCCGCTGACCTGCAGAGCTGGAACCTGCCTGAGCGCTACTGGCTGTGCGTCGGCACCCGGGAACCGCGCAAGAATATGCCGTGGTTTGTCGACGCCTGGCAGAACGCTCGCCGACAATTCCCGAACATCCCCGACCTGATCCTGATTGGCGCGCCCCAGCACTTGCCTGCCACGCAACAAGGCCTGGCGGGCCTGCATTTTCTGAGTGACATCAGTGATGCGGAACTGCACGCCCTGTACCGAGGCGCCGAACGTTTCTGGCACCCGTCTTACGCCGAAGGTTTTGGCTTGCCGGTGGTGGAAGCCATGAGCGTCGGCACCCCGGTCGCCATCGCCACAGGCTCCTCCCTGGACGAAATCACCCCGCCAGACAGCCCACGCTTTTCACCCACCGACAGCGCGGCACTCATCACGCTGATGGGTCAGTTGGCGAACGCCGAAAGAGAGGATCCGGAAACACTCAAGCAATGGGCGGCCAGGTTCGGGGTCGAGGCGTTCAATCAGCGTTTCGACGAGTTGATCCAGGAGCTGAACTGATGCCCTTGGCTGCGCCCGTTGGCTTGTTGTTTGCGCTGCTGTTTGGCGTGCTGATTCTGCTGCTGCCGCCTTTGAAGGTGGTGGCGGCGATGATCGGTGTGGTCGCAATCGCCACAGTCGTTCGCCGGCCCATGCGCGGGCTGTTGCTGTTCGGCGTGCTGGCAGCGTTCTTGCCGTACTCGACGGTCAACGTCGGCTTTCGCACCACGGTTTCCGAAGCCCTGCTGATGCTGGTCTGGGCGGCTTACCTGGCCCATCGGATGTTTTCCAACATGGCGCCGCTGCAACCCTTGCTGCGCACCGAGCGCTGGCTGATTGCGCTGATGCTGTACAGCGCCCTGCCCTTCATCATCGGCCAGTTGACCATCACCGCCCTGGGCAATGGCCCGGTCAACTGGATCCGCTGGCTGTTCAACCTGTCGACGCTGTTTCTGGTCCCGCGCATGCTCGATACCCAGCGCGCCCGTGAGCAGATGATCAATGCCGTCCTGTTGGGCACCTTGCTGCTGCTGTTGCTGTCGATCCCGGTATTTCTGATTAACCGCAACGCCATGGCGATCATTCCGGTCCTCACCGGCCTGGGTTACGGCGGCATTGATGTGCTGTCCGAAAGCCTGACCTCCCTGGCCGATCGCATGGGTTCCCCCTGGATGCACCCCAACGTGGCGGGCGGCGCCATGGCGCTGGTGGTGCCGCTGGCGTTCTGTATCGGCATGACCCGCAGCGGCTGGCCGAAAAGCCTGGGGGTTGCCGTGGCGATCCTGGGCACGATCGGGCTGTTGCTGACCGGCTCCCGTGGCGCCTTGGTCAGCCTGGTACTGGTCATGATGTGGATGGCCCGCAAACGCGTACCGTTGATGGGGCGCTTGCTGATGGGCGGGATGGTCGCCGGCACCTTGCTGCTGATGTTTTACCCGCCCCTGCAGGAGCGCCTGTTCTCGCTGTTCACCAACGACGATGCCAGTACGGCGATTCGCTTCCTGGAATACACCCACTTCCCAGACGCCGTGGCGCTGTTCCCGCTGGGCATCGGCTTCAAGATCGACCCGCCAGTGCCGGGCGCAACCCTGTTCGGGATCTCCAACCTGTGGCTGAACTTCATCTACAAACTCGGCCTGCCGGGCATGCTGCTGTTTATCGCGGTAATCGGCAGTTGGTGGCGTGAAACCCGACCCGAGCACGGCTTCATCACCCTTAACCACGACAATGCCATCTGGCTCGGCACCACCACCGGCTTGCTGGCGGCGTTGACCAGCGGCCTGTTCGACCACTATTTCAGCTTTACCAGCGTGCTTATTGCGTTGTTCTGGCTGATGCTGGGCATCAACCTTCATGAAGCCATAAGGCTGAAGACCGAGGCTGTCGTCCTTCCCAACGCCTTACCTGAGCAAGGACCCCATCCATGAAACACCGTTTGATGCACTCCCACGACCTGCGTCTGGCCCTGTCGGAGTACGCACGCAAGATGGGTGTGGACACTGCCGAACTGGAAGGCGCCTACCAGTGGATGCTGGAAAACGATGTGGCCTTCGAAACGCCCATCAAAGGCCGCACCCTGTCGTTCATCAGCTACCTGAACATCGAACCGCGCATCTCGCACCCGCTGGCACGACGCTTTTACCGGTTGCTGGCGTCGGAAATGCCCGGCGCACTGATCCCTCTGTACGGGATCAACTGGCCCACTCTGCGCGACCGCATGCTGCGCACCTGGGAGCAGGCTTACAACATCCTCATCT
Source organism: Paucimonas lemoignei (assembly GCA_900475325.1). Taxonomy (GTDB): domain Bacteria; phylum Pseudomonadota; class Gammaproteobacteria; order Pseudomonadales; family Pseudomonadaceae; genus Aquipseudomonas. The sequence goes on along the minus strand of LS483371.1, from coordinate 2,144,620 downwards.
GCAAGATCCCCAGCCATACCGTGCGCCTGGCCTGGTTGCGCATCGGCGGGGCGAAAATCGGCAAGGGCTCCAGCGTGTGGCGCAATACCGAAATCCTCGGCGTCGACAGCCTGCGCATCGGCGAAGACTCCACCGTGGGCTGGCATTGCCAACTGGACGCCCGTGGCGGGCTGAGCATCGGTGATCACGTGACTATCGCGTCTCACGTGTTGATCATTGCCGGTGGCCACGACGTCAATGCGCCGGAGTTCTGGGCGGTTGGCGGGCCTGTGGTGATTCACGATTACGCCTGGATCTGCACACGCGCCTTGCTCTCCTTTGGCGCCGACATTGGCGAAGGCGCGGTGGTCGGCGGCGGCACCGTGGTGTCCAAGCCGATCCCGGCCTATGCCATCGTCAGCGGCCCGAATGCCGAGATCAAAGGCGAGCGTGCTCGTGGCCTGAACTACAAGGTGGGCGGCAAAGGCCTGTTCACTTTGTTCCACTGAGAACGGCCATGCTCGGTTCGACCTTGTGGCTGACCCTCGCGACGCTGACCGGCCTGGCGGCTGGCTTTGCCCGCGAGTGGTTGCTGGTGGCGGCCTGGGGTGCCGGGGCGCAAAGCGATGCATTTCTGGTGTCGATGTTTCTGCCCGAAGCGCTGCGCATGGCCCTGGCGGCCGGGCTATTGAGTGCCGCCGCGCTGCCGTTGTATCAACAGCGCGACGCACAGGCGCAGCAACGCTGGCTTGCGGCCTTGGCACCGCGCCTGCTGCTGTGCGGTCTGGGTTTGTCACTGTTGCTGAGCATCGGTGCCCCCCTCTGGGTGCGTGGCGTCGGGCCGGGGCTGGACAGCGACGGCTACGCATTGGCGGGCAGCAGCCTGCACTGGCTGGCGTGGTGCGCGCCGGGGTTCCTGCTGCATGGCTTGCTGTGTGTGCCGCTGCAAGCGCATTCGCGGTTCGTCATGGCCGGGCTTGGCTCATTGCTGTTCAACCTGCCGCCAGTGATTTACCTGGCCGTTGCCCACCATTCTGCGACGCCCGTGGCCCTGGCCCTTTCCTGCGTGCTGGGCAGCATGTTAATGCCTGCTGCGCTGTTGCCGAGCCTGCTGCGTCTGGGCTGGAAGCCGTGGCAATGGCAGGCTGAGCCCGGCGTCGGCCGCGAATTGCTGCAACGCATCGGCCCGCTATTGAGCAGCAATCTGGCGAGCCAGGGCCTGGCGTTACTGGAGCGCATGGTGGCGTCGTTGCTGGGCGAAGGCGCGGTGACCTGGATCAATCTCGCGCGCAAGCTGATCAACCTGCCGCTGATTGCTCTGATGAGTCTGAATCAGGTGCTGTTGGGCTTGATGAGCGGCAGCGCTGCCGATCAGCGGCTGGTGCTGCTGCGCAAAGGCCTGAGCAGCGCCACCTTACTGACCTTGCCCGCCATCGCCGGACTGATCGGCGCGTCCGCTGCACTGGTGGTCTTGCTCTTGCCGACACTCGCCCATGACGGGCCGCTGCCGGAACTGCTGGCCTGGTTTGCCGTGCCCCTGATGTTTGGCGCCTGGAACGCCCTCTTGGCGCGTTATGCCTATGCCGCCGGCGACACGCGCATGCCGCTCAAGTGTGAACTCACCGGCAGCTTGTGCAACGCAATTCTGCTGGGCGTGCTGCCGTTTTTCCTCGGCCTGACCGGCATCGCCATCGCCGCCTTGGTGGGCGCGATTGTCACCGGCCTGCTGCTGATGCGGCGTCAGGGCCTGCTGGGCTTTGTGCCGTGGCGCAGCCAATGGGTACTGGGTGCAGCGGTGATGTTACTGGCCGCACTGGTGCTGCATCCGATTGCCGACACCTGGCTGCAGCTGGGGTTGAGTTGTGCTTATGGTGCCGCGCTGTTGGTGGGGTTGGCGCTGTGGTTGAGGCCGTGGCGACCTGGTTGAACGCCACAATCCAGCTATGAGTTCAGAACGCTGTATCAAGCCTATGCCTGCACAAGCCTAAACAGCGAAATCTATTTTTTTCCAATCAACTCGCAAGCCGCGATGAAGCTCAGCTTGTTCTTCTTTCTGTTCATGGCCTGTTCGACAATCTGCGTCGCTTTCTGCAGTTCAGCGCTGGGCTTGGCCCATTGTTCCTCAGGGATAGGCGCTGACCATTCGCGGACTTTTTCAGGGATGTAAGGGGTTCCCGCTTTATGGCCCCACTCGGCAATCATGTAAGGCATCTTCCAGAAGCTGAGGACCCGCCAGATATACCAGCGGCGTAGGGGCCAGCGAGTGGGTTTAGATAGCCCAATTTCAGCGCGCTCTTCATCGGTAAAGCAGCTGTGCAGGCCTCCTATGTCCTCTTTGCGCCGTTTTTCAACCTCCCAGGTGTGCAGCCCCTCATAAGGGCGTAACTCATACTCGGTTGGAGCGCGCCCAAGTAAAAACTGCGGCAGGGCGTCGTCATTGTGCTTGGGTAAGCCGTGCTCCATGTATTGCCGGATGGCTTCCCAGGTGCCGATGGCATGGGCCTGACTGGGCATGCCCAGCAGAATCGGTTGCACCATCCCGGTCGCTTCATTCTCCAGCGCAAAACCAAAGGTGTAGAAGGCCGTGGCGCCATATTGATTGGCGACTTGCCCCTGAGACACCCAGGCCGTCACTTTTTCCCACGGTACGATGAGGATTTCATGGGTATCGCTGCTGATGAAACAGACTTCGCGTCGTTGGCGGTTGAAACGTAGGGGGTATTGGCGGGCTTGTTCGCGGGTTTGGGAAATGATGGAGTGTATAAAGACACCCAAGCACAACGGAGCGACAAACGCACCGAACGACAGAAAAAATACGAACAGCATGCCCAGGTCTTTCAGGAATGAATTATTGGTTCCTTCGGGTGTAGCGAACCATAAAATCACAGCTAAAAAAATGGGGCAGCCAATACACATAATAATCATTAGCCAAATCACCCAAGCGAGCATCTTAGCCTGCCACACCATGCCGAGATTGCTGCCGCCCAACTGCAAAAATGCTGAATTCACCTCGGAAAAGTCATGAATACTGACCGGTTGTTGTCCGGTATAGATGGGCAGTGGAGCAAGGTATAGGGTTTCCTCAAAACCCGTCTTACGCACTTCGCCCGCGCACGGGCGCAGGCTTTCCAGCACATAAGGCGGTTGAGTTGCTTGTTCAGTGTCACGTTTGAATAATTTATTTAGCATCAGGCTCAACCAGTTCGATATCTCTGAGCAACCATGGCGATGACTGACTCAACTGCATGGACTCATCCGTCTCCGCCTTGTAAGCAAATACACCGAGGCGCTCTCGCCAGCGGCCATCAACCAACATCCGGTGAAGATCGATCACATAAAAAGTGGAGCAATGGCTGATACTGCGGTGATCTTCAAGTTCATAACTGACCGACAAGGCCAGCCCGAAGTGATCGGACATCAGGGGGCGTAAATCCAGGCACAATACCAGCGCCGAGTCAGGGCGGTTGACGCGCCTTAGTTGCCCCACCAGCACCTCGGTACATTTGGACCATTGCACCGGGTTCTGCAACGAACCTGGGCCGACGTATGTTTGCTGGCGCTGGTAGGCCTTGATCCAGACCTTGCGATGCTCCATGTCTGCGCTGCGAACACTCGGAAACGTCAGCCGCAGCTCGACGCTGTGGGCCGTGCGCACCAGCTGACACAAGGGTTGCTGGACAATGGCGGCCAGTTTGCTCCAGCTGTCTTCCAGGCTCAGGCCTGAATTATCCCGGCCCCAGATGCTGCCCAGAACCCATTTCTTCATGGCATCGAGGTTGAAATAGTTATAGATCGCCTCCCCGGTGAGCTGGATGGCGGTGGCTGCGATGCCAGCCAGGTTGGCTCGCGCGGCAATCCCGACCAGTGCCGAACTGCGCTGGGCCCAAGCCAATGCGCGCATCTTGCGAGGGGTGCGCATAACCTGCCGTGTTAGATCCGCAGTGTGTTTTAAAGCCCAGGCGTTTGTGCCTGCCAAGGCTAAGTCGCTACTTAATTGTAAAGAGGAGGCAGCCAGCTTCTTGCCATCGCCCTCGGCCAAGGCCGCCGTCCATTGCTGCATGTGCTTGGTAAGGTCAATAGCCGCTGCGCCTGTCCCGAAAATAAATGCCCCGAGACCTGTCACTGCGGACCATCTTCCCAGGTAACTCATTTTGTTGAGCTTACCGGCTGCGCTTTCCATCTGCTCGATTTGCAGTTGGAGAAAATTAATGGATAAGCCCTGAATAGCAGCAAAACCGGCTGAGAATGTCGTAACCAGCGACTGACTAATATCAATCACATCCCCCCACCCACGGTCGTCTTTCGACGCGACTTTCGAGATAACTTCGATCAGTTTGAATACCTGAAATACAAACAACACCACAGCAATCTGATCAGCCTTGGAATTAAACAAGCCGCGTATGGGCTCTTTAAATGTCCCGGTGCTGCGATAGTCATTAACCGTCCGCTGCATTTCTGCCAGCAACTCAGGATCCATATTGCCAAGCACAAGCCCAAATTGCCCTGCGCCTCCGCCCGGCGTGAGAGCGAGGCTGAGGCGTTCTTCGATTGGCGCGAGCTCATATTTGAGCACCCCGATATGCTCGTTGATCCGCTTGCGTGAACCCAGCGGGTCTGAGTCATCGGCTTTGTACCTCAGCATCTCTCGCCGTTCTTTATATAAAGCTTTCAGGTCGTCACGCAGGGTCAGTGCCGCCTTACGGTCACGATTGAACTGGGCGTATTCGGCATCTGAAGCAATACGCAATTGCAATCCGCTGGCAGCATAAGCGCTAAGGAGGCGCAGACGCGCTGCGCTACCCATGTTGCGAATGAAGCTGTTAGGGTCAATCGGTTGGCTGTTACGAGCTTTTTGCCGAATAAGATCAAGCTCATGAGCCGATAGCATCTGCGCCGCAGGATCATAAGCACTGCCCAGCAAACTGCTTAAACCCCTGAATTGACTATTCAGGTTTTCATAGTTCGGCAGGCGCTGACGCATCAAGCTGTTGAATTGATTCGCCAGCATATCCATGTCGCGAACCACGCTCGGTGCGTCGGCCAGCTTGATGCTGAAGTTACTGAGTTCGATGAGCTTTTTCTGTACGTCGGACTGGTCCGCCAGGTTCAAGGTATCGAGGCCCGGGACCTGCACCAGCGGATTTTCTTCAAGATACGCATGCAGCTTCGCCAACGACTCTTCATCGTCACAGATGGCTGCCACACAATTGAACTCTCGCTCCAGCCGCTGCTGGATTTGCACACTCTGGCGAAAGTCGTAATACCAGGCTGCTCGGTGGAAATGGCCCTCGACAATCATCTTCAAGCGGTCAGCACGGATGCGTTTCAATCGGCCTTGCCAATGGCTCAACAGCGCCTGCTGCTCCAGCATGAAAGCCTGCATGGCATCGCGATGCACCAATTGATCAATACCGCGCTCGCCGATTTCCTTACCGCCCAGCGCATGCCAGGTATCCAGCTCAAGCGCGGTAATCGCCGGACCATGCTTTTCCCAGCGCTCATCCCCCAGGCTGTCACGCAGTTCAAGGGTGGCTTTGGCCAGCGGGTTGCTCTGCGCTTGCTGGCGCCAGCTCTGCTCGTCGCCGAAGATCGCCGGGCCGCGATACTCACGCTTCACACGCAGGTACTCGTAGAGTTTTTCCCGTTCGGCATCGTTGGTTTCATCAATCAAGGCTTCATAGCGCGGGTCCACGCTGCCCAGTTTTTCAAGGCGCTTCCGAGTGACCTCGTACATCGACTGGATGTAAGCACCCGTCAGGTATTTATGCTGTGTATCTTCCTGCTCACTCCACTGGCCGATCCAGTCAGCCACTTTGAGTTGGGCGGCCGCCAGATCGAGCATGATGCCAATATCGTCGCGGATCACCAGAAACTCGAAATCAAGCTTGTGGGCGACATTGACCTGACTGGTCAGTTCTTCAATCCAGGTGTTGCGAAACAAGGGCTCATCTTCCCAGTGATAGGGCGTGCGCTCGTCCGGATTGGCGCCTGCGGGCAACTCCCGGGGCTGGGGTTTTTCGGCGGTTTCGGCGACCCAATTGCGTGCATCTTCTTCGGTTAGCAGGTGCGCGCCTGGAGTTTTAGTGCCGACCTTTTCAAGGTTAATACGCTGCATATACAACTCGCGTTCAGCCCGTTGATCAATGACCTGAGCGCATTTATAAGCAGTCCATTGAAATTCCGAGTACGCCACATACAGGGTACTTCGCCGATGAAAAATCAGATGGGGCTCACCAATCGAGTTCGTTCTGATATCAGACCGAACTTCCGGCCCTTTCCATAACAGCTTGCTCAATGAACCTTGCTCTACGCGGTACTCATGCAAGTAACTACTGGCCTCGTCAATGATGTACAGATAACCATCGCGCAGCAGACGAATCCCTGTTTTCTGGCTCTGCAACTGATGCGGCATCGGGAAACTACTGGGGGGTTGCAGGTCCTCCACAAGCCCATAACGCAATGGTAAAAACTGCACGGTAGCTATCGTCATCGGGCAGACGCCAGCCTCACCAAGTTCATCAGCGTTTTGCGCTTTGGCGATCAGGTTTGCCAGATGACCACGGGGTGTCATGTAGTCGGTCATTGGATACTCCGTTGTTGGGCCAAAGTCGCAGCGCGATCAACTCGCTCGAACGATGTCAGATCGGATTCAATGGTCAGCAAGTTGACGATATCGGGATGAGACTGGACGCCTTCATCGCCCAGAAAGCCGAACACATTGGCGTATAGCCATATTTCGTGACGGGTCCGGAAGCCTCTTTCGATAGCGGAGTCGACCAGTTGGTGGACACGTTCCAGGCGTTGCCTGGGCGTTAGATCTGCGCGGTATCCCGGAAATAAATCCGACATGTGCCGATAAAGATTCTTCACCGAAAGGCGAAAGTTTACGGCTTTAAGGGCCACCCACTGCGCCTCGTTGGTTATGTAAGGTGCGTTGGGGACCTGTAGCAGTCGGTCTCCAGGGCGATGGTATTGCCGCCACCCCTCGAACCTGTCATTGGCAACAACCACCTGTTGGCAGGGACCGAATACCTCTGCCCTTGGAAAACATTCAGGCGCAAACAACGCATGAGCTATATCAGGGTAGGAAATTCGCAAGTACATCTCGTCATCTGGCACAGGACAAAAGCTGGTCAACCAGCGCATGTGTGCGAGGAGTTCTTTCCACGAGCCGTCACTGACCAGCAGGTAACCCCAGTCATCACCGGTATTTGCCAGAAACTGTTGAAGTATCGGGTTATAAGCGTCGCGTATACGTATCAGGCAGGGCGAAATATGGCTGAATTCAGCCCAACAAGTGCCGCCGTAAAGCAGATCAACTTCTGGCGCCGCGCACCATTCGTACAGGCGCTGGCGAATGTTCTTGATCTGCAGAGCATCCAGCAACAGTCCAATGGTTTTATCCCAAGGGAAATCATCGGGCAGCTCAATAGGCGATCCCGGTGGCTGACGGTACATGGGCGAATCCTTGGCCGAGGAAACGCAGAACTGTGCCTGTCAGAGCACTTGGCGTCAGTCAGGGTTAACACTGGAGTGCTGTGGGAAGTTTCTGGTGTCGATGAAGGACATTGCTCTACCGCCCCTTGGCAAATCATTTCGACTCTTGTGGGCATAGCGTTGCCCAATCTGTACGTACAACAACGTAAAGGGAACAGTGATGAGCCAGCCAGACAAAGGTGAGCAGCCAAAGCCAGCCACGCCGCCGGATCCGAATCAGCGCTGAGGGCCACACTTGATCCATGAGCCTCAGACTCGTCCCGACACCGGCTAGCGCTGCGAATGCTCGCGCAGCCCTTGCGCCACGGCAGTGAACGTGACCTGGCAGCGAGCGCTGTTGCGCAGGTCTTCATGCATGGCGACCCAGGTATCCATATGAAACGAGAACGCCGAGGGCAGCACCCGAACCAACGCTAAGTCCCGGGCTGCGATTGCCGACTGGCACACACCGATCCCAAAACCGGCTCGCATGACCGCCAACTGTGCAAGCTCACTGTCGGCTCTAAATGCCAAGCCTGGGCGCGCAAATGCCGGGAACTGTTTCAGGAATTCACGGATAAAAGCGCTCTCCCGGTCGAAGCCAATAAGCGTATGAATGGCCAGATCCTCCAGCGAATCAGGGGTGCCATGAACAGCCAGATATCTGCGATGGGCATAGAGCCCGACGTCTATGCCCCCGACATGCTTGGCGATCAGCGCATTTTGCGTTGGCCTGTGCATGCGAACCGCGATATCTGCGTCACGGCGTAGCAAGTCATCAACCTGGTTGGAAAGCATCAGCTCTACGACAAGCTCGGGATGTTGCTCGCGCAATGCCGACAGAATCGGCGGCAAGACTTCAACGCCGACCACCTCACTGGCTGTCAGCCGCACCGTCCCCCGAACATGGGTGCTGCCTTCACTGGCCTTGCGCAATAAGGCCGCCGACGTTGCCGCCAGATTGACGGCATAGGGCCTGATTTCATAAGCCGCAGGGGTGGGGCTGAAACCGTCAGGTGAACGGGTAAAAAGCTTCAGGTTCAGCGCGGACTCAAGACCGTCTATGTGACGCCCGACAGTGGGTTGACTGATGCCCATCGCACGCCCCGCCGCCGACAATGAGCCGGTCTCAAGCACGGCGAGAAACGTTCGATACCACTCCCAGCTGGGCTCGTGCTGAATCAAAGGGCTATCCATTTATGTATGGCAGGTATCCGACTTTAGACGATTTTGTTTTACAGGAGTATCGATCAACATCGCACGCTCAATCCTGGAGAGCCTCTATGTCTGATTCATCATCGCTTTCATCACCGTCGTTACCGCCAGCCGTTCTCTGGCAACGTGTAGAAGGGGCGCTTTTATTTGCGACCGGTATTCTGCTTTTCTGGCGAGGTGGCCATGACTTCTCGCTGTGGCAGGCGCTGCTGATTTTCTTCGTACCCGACTTGAGTATGTTGGGCTATGCCTTGGGGCCGAAGGTGGGGGCATATTGTTATAACACCGTCCATGTTTATGCGTTCGGTACGTCCTTGCTCGCCGCTGGACTGATAGGGTCGCTCCCTGATCTCGCCGCCATCGGTGCTCTATGGCTCGCACACTCGGGCTTTGATCGAATGCTTGGCTATGGTCTCAAATCGGCGCAGGGTTTCGCCTTCACTCATCTGGGTAAAATCGGTCGCTGAGCGCGATTGACCTGAGGCATTTCCGGGAAAGATGAAGGCCACTCAGGAAAGCCAGGCATCTGGAAAAGATTTCGAATCTTGTCGACATCGTGTTGCCCAATTTCTACATACAACAAAGTAGAGGGAACCGTGATGAGCCAGCCAGACAACGATCAGGAATCGAAACGCGAAGACCTCGATCACAAACCGGAAAATGCCGGCAAAGTGGGCGAGAAGAACAAGCAGCTCAATGAGAAAGGTGAGCAGCCACGGCCAGCCACACCGCCGGACCCGAAGCAGCGTTGAGCGCGGCCCCTGTGGGAGCGAATTCATTCGCGAAGGGGCCTGTGCAGCCAATACTACTTCAGAGGCAGGAATATCCATTCGCGAATGAATTCGCTCCCACAGGTTTTCCGCATATCCACATTCATGCCAATCAAGAAGACCGCCGCGCACACCTGAATCCGCTCACCTTCTCCACTGCCACCTCCCGAACCCCTTCCACACCCAACCACCAGGTATTACCCCGACACGGGTACTGCACGTAAAACGGCTGGCCCATTTGCGGCGTGGTAATCGTGACGTTCTTTTCCCAGGCCAGGGCGATAATCCGGTCAAAGGGCTCGTGCCAAGCGTGCAGCGCCAGGTCGAAGGTGCCGTTGTGAATCGGCAACAGCCACTTCCCGCGCAGGTCGATGTGCGCTTGCAGGGTTTCTTCGGGCTGCATGTGCACGTCCGGCCAATCGACGTTGTACGCACCGGTTTCCATCAGGGTCAGGTCAAACGGGCCGTACTGCTCGCCGATGGTCTTGAAGCCGTCGAAGTAGCCGGTATCGCCGCTGAAAAAGATCCGCTGGTTTTCATCGTGCATTACCCAAGACGCCCACAGGCTGCGATTGCCATCGAGCAATGTGCGCCCCGAGAAATGCTGGGAAGGCGTGGCCACAAACTGCATGCCATGCACGTGCGTCGATTGCCACCAGTCCAGCTGGGTGATTTTCGCCGCAGGCACGCCCCACTCCATCAAGGTATCGCCGACACCCCGTGGCGTGAGGAAATGCTCGGTCTTGGCCTCAAGGGCCTTGATGGTCATGTGGTCCAGGTGGTCGTAATGGTTGTGGGACAGGATCACCGCTTTGAGTGGTGGCAATTCCTCAAGGCTGATCGGCGGCTGATGAAACCGCTGCGGACCGGCCCATTGCACCGGCGAGGCACGCTCGGCAAACACCGGGTCCGTCAGCCAGAACACCCCGCGCATTTTTAGCAAGACCGTGGAATGGCCGAGGCGGTAGACCGTGTAGTCCGGCGCGGCGAGCAGTTGTTGACGGGACAGCGGTTGCACCGGGATTTCTCCGGCCGGCCGGGTGATGGCGGGCTTGTTGAACGCCATGTTCCAGAAAACGCTCAATGACTTGAGAAAGCCCATGCGGCTCATGGTCGCCGGATTGCGGTAACGACCCTCGACTTTCTGCAGAGTGGGTAAAGGCTGTGCTGAGGAATTTGCGCTGATTCTGGCCATGCTGTGCTGACTCCTTCGCGGTCCCTGCGTTGCATCTGATGAGCGCGAGGGATATTGTGTAACTAATTTTTACACTACACGGTGTAGTTTTAAGCTTGCATCATCGACCGTGACAAGTAAACTGCCGAGTGTAATTTCTTTTTATACACCTGTTTGAAGCGAGACCTATGACAGCTCCCCTGCGACTCACTGACCGAAAACGCGAAGCCATCGTGCTGGCAGCCATTGCCGAGTTTCGTGATACCGGGTTTGAAGTGACCAGCATGGATCGCATCGCTGCCAGGGCTGAGGTTTCGAAACGGACGGTCTACAACCACTTCCCCAGTAAAGAAGAGTTGTTTGCGGAAATCCTCCAGCGCCTGTGGTGCCGGATCGGCGAAATCCCCGATGCAAGTTACCGTCCCGGCATGCCCTTGCGCGACCAATTGCGCGCGATGCTGCTGGCAAAAATGAAAACCTTGTCAGACCCCAATTGCCTGGACCTGGCCCGTGTGGCCTTGGGCGCCACGATTCACTCCCCCGAGCGTGCGCAGGTCTGGCTCGCACGCCTGAATGAGCGGGAAGAAACCTTCGCGGTGTGGATCCGCGATGCCCAGGCCGACGGTCGCTTCAAGCCCACCGACCCGACCTTCGCCGCCACCCAGATGCACGGTTTGCTCAAAGGCTTCGTCTTCTGGCCGCAAGTCACCTTCAACAAACCGATACTGAGCGCCGAGGAGCAGTCTGAAGTGATTGACTCCACGCTCGACCTCTTCCTCGGCTGGTACGAAATCCCCGCAAAAAGCCTCTAATTCTGCTTCGCAACCCGCTCCACCACCGCCCGACGCCGGGCCATCAGTTCGTGACCGCGCTCAAGGGCCAGTGCTTTGACGCTCTCCGGGGCCGTGGAGGGATACCCGGCGTTGAATGGCGGCGCAGGCGCGTATTCCAGTTGCAACTGCACGGTCTGGGCCAACTCCTCATCGAACAGCTCGCTGACCAGCGTCAAGGCAAAGTCGATACCCGCCGTGACCCCGCCACCGCTCATCAGGTTGCCGTCGCGCACTACCCGTTCGTGTACCGCAATGGCCCCAAACCGCTCTAGCAGATCATGCGAAGCCCAGTGAGTCGTTGCGCGCCTGCCGTGCAACAAGCCAGCAGCGCCCAGTACCAGTGCGCCCGTGCAGACCGACGTCAGATATTTCACAGTGCTGGCCTGCTGACGAATGAAGTCCAGGGTTTGCGAATCTTCCAGCAAGGCATCGATGCCCTGCCCGCCGGGAATGCACAGCACGTCCAGCGGTGGGCAGTCCGCAAAAGTCCGGGTCGGCGTGAGGAACAGACCGGTGCTGGTCAGCACCGGATCGAGGTCTTTCCAGATCAGATGCACGGTAACGCCCGGCACGGTGGCGAAGACTTCGTATGGGCCGGTCAAATCCAGTTGTTGCACCTTGGGGAATACGAGCAAGCCGATATGCAGGGTCATGTGAAGTCCGCTTGAGGTTAGGGTAGACGCCATCACTCTAGCCACTTAGGCTTTGGCGTATAGGCAATACAGCCCACTAATTACGCCAATCGTGTGAAATGATCTGATGCCCGAACATCCCAGGCAAGTGCATATCCTGGCCTTCCCTGATGTCCAGTTACTGGACGTCTGCGGCCCGTTGCAGGTCTTTGCATCGGCCAACCTGCAGGCTCAGCAGCAAGGTATACCTGACCCCTACCAGATACAGGTCATCGCCGCGCAAGCCGACGCCGTGCACTCTTCGGCCGGGCTGGGTTTGCAAACCTGCCCATTGCCGCCTTCCGAAGACCGCAGCCATACCCTGATCGTGGCCGGGGGGCGCGGCGTGCAACAGGCGAGCCGCGACGCAGAACTGGTGGCCTGGCTGCACCAACGAGCCCACGCCGCCGAGCGTGTGGCGTCGGTGTGCACCGGTGCATTTCTGCTGGGGGCCACCGGCCTGCTGGATGGCCGACGGGTCGCCACTCACTGGCAGTATTGCGAAGCGCTGGCACAGCAGTACCCGGCATTACAGGTCGATGCCGATCCGATCTTTATCAACGACGGCAAATTCTGGACATCGGCCGGGATCACGGCCGGTATTGATCTGGCCCTGGCACTGGTGGAGCAAGACCTCGGCCACGCCATGGCCTTGGCAGTGGCTCGGCATCTGGTGGTGTTTCTCAAACGTCCGGGCGGGCAATCACAGTTCAGCGCGGCCTTGACGCTGCAACATGCCAACGCCACCAATGACGGGCGCTTCGCCGATCTGCATGCCTGGATTATCGACAACCTGACCGGCGATCTCGGCATTGCAGCGCTGGCCTCGCGGATGGCCATGAGTGAGCGCAGCTTCGTACGCCACTACCGTGCCCACACCGGCACCACCCCGGCGAAGGCCATCGAACAACTGCGGGTCGAAGCCGCACGCCGGTTGCTGACGGATACTTCGCAGCCGGTCAAACGGGTTGCATCACGTTGCGGATTTGGCAGCGAAGAAACCCTGCGCCGCAGCTTCCTGCGCACCCTGAGCGTTACGCCGCAGGCATATCGGGAGCGGTTTAGTAGCTAACTAGAAGACGCCTGACCTTCCGTGGGACCGGCTTTAGCCGGGAAGAGGCCCGTACATTCACTGCATCTACAGCGCTAACATGCCGCCTTCCCGGCTAAAGCCGGTCCCACAGGATTCCCAAAACACCACCCCCAAGAAAACTATTTTCACTCATTGGTTTTTCCCATTTATTTCGTGTAAATTATTTTCATCACGAAAACAGAGATAAAAACAATGACTGCCTGTGATCGCCGCTCCCCTCGCCTTGCTCCGACCTTAGCCACACCTCTGCCGAGATTTTCCGGAACGCCTCCTCACTGACCCACCGGTCTGTGTTGAGCCATTCGAACTCCACTCTCTGCAAGGAACCGCTCTATGCCGCCGTCTGCTGGTATTTCGCTGTTGGTCTACGCTGCCGTGGCGATCATCGCGTTGATCGTGCTCATCGCCCGTTATCGCCTCAACCCTTTTATCGTCATTACCCTGGTTTCCGTTGGCCTGGCGCTGGTCGCCGGGATGCCCGCCAGCGGCGTGGTTGCGTCTTATGAAGCCGGTGTTGGCAAAACCCTGGGGCATATCGCGCTGGTCGTCGCACTGGGCACCATGCTCGGCAAGATGATGGCCGAGTCCGGCGGTGCCGAGCAGGTCGCCCGCACCCTGATTGATCGCTTTGGCGAGAAAAACGCCCACTGGGCCATGGTCTGCATCGCCTTTCTGGTGGGGCTGCCGTTGTTCTTTGAAGTCGGCTTCGTGCTGCTGGTGCCGATTGCCTTTACCGTGGCGCGTCGGGTCGGGGTGTCGATCCTGATGGTCGGTCTGCCCATGGTCGCCGGTCTGTCGGTGGTCCACGCGCTGGTACCGCCCCACCCTGCGGCGATGCTCGCTGTGCAGGCGTATCAGGCCTCGGTCGGGCAGACCCTGTTCTATGCGATTCTGATCGGCATCCCCACCGCCATCATTGCCGGGCCGATCTACGCCAAATTCATCGTGCCGCGCATTCAACTGCCGGACGAAAACCCGCTGGCCCGGCAGTTTCTTGACCGCGAACCACGTCAGCAACTGCCCAGTTTTGGCCTGACCATGGCGACCATCCTGCTACCGGTGGTGTTGATGCTGCTGGGCGGCTGGGCCAATTTGATCAGCACGCCGGGCAGTGCCTTCAACAGCTTCCTGCTGTTCATCGGCAACTCGGTGATCGCCCTGCTGCTGGCCACCTTGCTAAGTTTCTGGACGTTGGGCATCGCCCAGGGCTTCAACCGCGACTCGATTCTGAAGTTCACCAACGAATGCCTGGCGCCCACCGCGAGCATCACATTGCTGGTCGGCGCAGGTGGCGGGTTGAACAAGATTCTGGTCGACAGTGGCGTCACCAACCAGATTGTCGGTCTGGCTCAGGACTTTCATCTGTCGCCGCTGCTCATGGGCTGGCTGTTCGCGGCACTGATGCGCGTGGCAACCGGCTCGGCAACCGTCGCGATGACCACGGCGTCAGGTATTGTTGCCCCCGTCGCCATGGGGCTGGGCTATCCACATCCGGAGCTTCTGGTTCTGGCGACCGGCGCAGGCTCGGTGATTTTTTCCCACGTCAATGACGGTGGTTTCTGGCTTATCAAGGAGTACTTCAACATGACCGTGGCACAAACCTTCAAGACCTGGACCGTGCTGGAGACCCTGATTTCAGTGGTGGCCTTTGCCCTGACCCTGGGTCTGGCGCAGGTGCTCTGAGTGGACATTCTTTACCAGATCCGCGCGCGGCAGGATTCGTTCAGCGCCGGCGAAGCGCGTATCGCCCGTTTGATCCTCAGTGATGTGGCCTTTGCCGCCAGCGCCAGCCTCGACGACCTGGCAACCCGCTCCGAAGTCAGCAGCGCCACGTTGTCGCGGTTTGCCCGCAGCGTCGGCTGCCGCGACTTGCGCGACCTGCGCCTGCAGTTGGCGCAGGCCAGCACCGTGGGCAATCGTTTTCTGCACCCGGAACAAGCGCCCGAACAGTCGGCGTTTTTCACCCAGATTGTCGGCGACATCGAAGCCACGCTTCGACAGCATTTGGCGGGCTTTGACGAGTCGCGCTTCGCCTCGGCCATCCAGCTGCTGAGCGGTGCGCGGATGATTCACGCCTTTGGCATGGGTGGCTGCTCCAGCCTGTGCAGCGAAGAATTGCAGACCCGCCTGGTGCGGCTGGGCTTTCCGATTGCCGCCTGCCGGGATGCGGTGATGATGCGCCTGATCGCCGCGACCCTTGGCCCTGAAAACAGCTTGATTGTCTGCTCCCTCAGCGGCCTCACGCCAGAGCTGCTTGAGGCGGTTGAGCTGGCCCGCAGCTATGGCGCAAAGGTGCTCGCCATCACCCTGCCCGACTCACCTTTGGCACAACTGGCCGATGTGGTGCTGCCGCTGCAGATCGCCGAAACCAATTTCATCTACAAACCCACCGCCGCGCGCTACGGCATGCTGCTGACCATCGATGTGCTCGCCACCGAACTGGCGTTGCTGGCGCCTGAAGACAATCAGGAACGGCTGCGGCGGATCAAGCTGGCGCTGGATGACTATCGCGGCGGAGCTGACGGCTTGCCCCTGGGAGACTGAACCATGCTTTACGACCTGATCATTCGCGACGCTTTGGTGATCGACGGCAGCGACCAGCCGGGATTTCGCGCCGACGTCGCGATCCGCGAGGGCCGCATCCAGCGTATCGGTAGCCTGGACGGGGTATCGGCGCTTGAAGACATCAACGCCGCGGGCCGGGTGCTGGCGCCGGGTTTCATCGACGTCCATACCCATGACGACACCGTTGTGATTCGCAAGCCGCAGATGCTGCCCAAGATCAGCCAGGGCGTGACCACGGTGATCGTCGGCAACTGCGGGATCAGCGCCTCGCCGGTTTCCCTGAAAGCAGATCCACCTGACCCGATGAACCTGCTGGGCACCTCGGCGGCGTTTGTCTACCCGCGTTTCAGCGACTACCGCAACGCCGTGGACAAGGCGCGCCCGGCGGTCAACGTTGCGGCGCTGATCGGCCATACCGCCCTGCGCAGCAATCACATGGACGACCTGCAGCGCACTGCCAGCCCTGATGAAATCGCAGCCATGCGCGAACAATTGCGCGACAGCCTGGAGTCAGGTGCACTGGGGCTTTCCACGGGCCTGGCCTATGCCTCGGCGTTCTCGGCGGAAACCACCGAAGTCAAACAACTGGCAGAAGAATTGACGGCCTTTGGCGCGGTGTACACCACACACCTGCGCAGCGAGTTCGAGCCGGTGCTTGAGGCCATGGACGAAGCCTTTGACATAGGCCGACATGCCCGGTCGCCGGTGGTGATTTCCCACATGAAATGCGCGGGGGCCGGTAACTGGGGCCGCAGTCCGCAACTGCTGGCCTCCCTGGAAAAGGCGGCTGAACATCATCCGGTGGGTTGCGATTGCTACCCCTATGCGGCGAGCTCTTCGACGCTGGACCTCAAACAAGTCACCGACGCGTTTCGCATCACCATCACCTGGTCGACGCCACACCCTGATCAAAGTGGCCGCGACCTGAAAGACATCGCCGCCGACTGGCAGCTGTCGCTGCTGGACACCGCCCGCAAGCTGCAACCGGCAGGCGCGGTGTATTACGGCATGGATGAACAGGACGTACAGCGGATCATGAGTCACCCGCTGTCGATGATCGGCTCCGATGGTTTGCCGGAGGATCCGTTTCCACACCCGCGTCTGTGGGGCGCCTTTCCGAGAGTGCTGGGCCATTTCAGCCGCGACCTGGGCCTGTTCCCGCTGCACACGGCGGTGCACAAGATGACCGGGCTGTCGGCGGCGCGTTTTGGCTTGCACGAGCGCGGCCTGATTCGCGAAGGCTATTGGGCGGATCTGGTGTTGTTTAACCCCGAGACCGTACGCGATGTCGCCGACTTCAAAAACCCTCAGCAGGCCGCCGACGGGATCGACGGCGTGTGGGTCAGTGGCCAACTGAGCTATGCCGATGGCAAAGCCCAGGGTGAGCGGCAAGGCAGGTTTCTGCCAAGAAGTGGGTCGTTAGTGGATGGGTTTGTATGAACCTGGAGGAGTGACCTGCCCCTTGTGGGAGCGAATTCATTCGCGAATGCGGTTCTACAGACGATAAACAGGTATCGAATGTACCGGCCTCTTCGCGAATGAATTCGCTCCCACAGGGGCGCATTTCAAGTCAGGAATGGCTCAACGACCACCACACCCCGACACTCCCCAAACCCGATCGACACCTGCCCTTCCCGCGGGATGGGTTTGCATGACCCTGGAGGTGTGACCGCATCCTTGTGGGAGCGACCGGGGTGGCGCTCCACCTTGCCCGCGAAGGCGGCAGCACAGACGATAGATGCTGAATGTACCGGCCTCTTCGCGAATGAATTCGCTCCCACAGGGGCGCATTTCAAGTCAGGAATGGCTCAACGACCACCACACCCCGACGCTCCCCAAACCCGATCGACACCTGCCCTTCCCGCGGGATGGGTTTGCATGACCCTGGAGGTGTGACCGCATCCTTGTGGGAGCGACCGGGGTGGCGCTCCACCTTGCTCGCGAAGGCGGCAGCACAGACGATAGATGCTGAATGTACCGGCCTCTTCGCGAATGAATTCGCTCCCACAGGGGCGCATTTCAAGTCAGGAATGGCTCAACCGACCACCACACCCCGACACTCCCCAAACCCGATCGACACCTGCCCTTCCCGATGGCAACGGGCGCGCAGGATCACTTCGTCGCCCGCTTCAAGGAAATACCGCGTCTCGCCGCCAGGCAGTTCGATGGCGTTCTTCCCCCCATCGGTCATTTCCAGCAGGCTGCCGAACTGGCCGGGTTGCGGGCCTGACAGCGTGCCGGTGCCCAGTAGATCGCCGGGTTGCAGTTTGCAGCCGTTGACGCTGTGGTGGGTGAGCATCTGCGCCACGGTCCAGTACATGTTCAAGGTGTTGCTCAGCGCCAGCCGGTGTGCGGGCAGGCCCTGTTCTTTCATCAACGGCGTCGTCAGTAACACCTCCAGTTCGATATCCAGCGCCCCACCCTGCTGATCGGCTTCATCCCACAGATACGCCAACGGCTGAGGGTCGCCCTGGGGACGTGCAGGTTGCGGGCTGCGAAACGGCGCCAGGGCTTCGGCGGTCACCACCCACGGGGACAGTGTCGTGGCAAAGCTCTTGGACAGGAACGGCCCCAGCGGCTGATATTCCCAGGCTTGCAGATCCCGGGCTGACCAGTCATTGAGCAGGCACAGCCCGGCGATATGCTGCGCGGCATCGGCAATTGCAATGGGCTCACCGTCACTGTTGCCGGGCCCGACCCAGACGCCCATCTCCAGCTCATAATCCAGCCGCTTGCTGGGCCCCATCTGTGGAACGTCCTGGCCCGGCGGCAGCGTCTGGCCGTTGGGGCGTTTGACCGGCGAGCCGGACACGCAGAGCGTCGACGCCCTTCCGTGATAAGCAATGGGCACGTACTTGTAGTTGGGCAGCAAGGGATTGTCCGGACGGAACAGCTTGCCGACGTTGGTGGCGTGGTGGATGCCGACGTAGAAATCGGTGTAATCGCCGACGCGAGCAGGCAGGTGCAGTTGGCAGTCGCTCATCGGCAGCAGCAACCCTGAGCATGCTTGCAGACGCGCGCGCTGCGGGCTGTGTTCATCCAGCAAATGCAGCAACTCGGCACGCAGCGCCTGGCGCCCTTGCACACCGAGCGCGAAAAAATCGTTGAGCTGATCGCGACTGGCTGCCTGGGCGGCATCCCTGGCGGCCCCATTGAAAAAACCCGCAGCCAGCGCGGCGTACAGATCCAGAATCGAGTCGCCTATCGCGACCCCGCCGCGCCGGGGCGAGTCGCCATGGCTGAACACGCCCAACGGCAGATTCTGCAACGGAAAATCTCCATGGCCGTTGGCGGACGTCACCCAGCTGCGACGGTGTGCAGGCGTATTCATTGCGGCATTCCTTTTCTGAACATGTTCGCCATGCCGGTCCAGCACGCGTCGTAATCGCTCTGCAGCTCGGGGCACTGCAAGGCGTGCACACTGGGGCGCAGCACGTTGCCGGTCTCGAACATGAAGGCCATGGTGTTCTCAATCTTGTGGGGTTGCAGGGTCGCGGCGATAGCGTTCTGCACCGTGACGTTATCCGGGCCGTGGGCACTCATGCAGTTGTGCAGCGAGGCGCCGCCAGGCATGAAGCCCGCGGCCTTGGCGTCGTAGGCGCCGTCGATCAGGCCCATGAATTCGTTCATCAGGTTGCGATGGAACCACGGTGGGCGGAAGGTGTTTTGCGCCACCATCCAGCGCGGCGGGAAGATCACAAAGTCGACGTTGGCCTGCCCATGAACGCTCCCGGGAGACGTCAGCACGGTAAAAATCGAAGGGTCAGGATGGTCGAAACTCACCGTGCCCAAGGTATTGAAACGGCGCAGGTCGTATTTGTAGGGCACGTTGTTGCCGTGCCAACCCACCACGTCGAAGGGCGAGTGATCCAGTTGCGTTGCCCACAGCTCGCCGAGGAATTTCTGCACCAGCGTCACCGGTTCATCGCGTTCCTCGAACCATGCGCAAGGCGCCAGAAAGTCCCGAGGGTTGGCCAGACCATTGCTGCCAATCGGCCCTAGGTCCGGTAACCGCAGGGCGCTGCCATGGTTTTCACAGACATAGCCTCTGGCATTGGCGTCGAGCACGTGCACGCTGAACTTCAAGCCCCTCGGCAATACGGCGATTTCCTGCGGGGCAATGTCCAGCAAACCCAATTCGGTGACGATCCGCAAACGCCCTAGCTGCGGCACGATCAACCATTCGCCATCGGCGTTGAAGAAAGCACGTTGCATCGAGGCCGTGGCGCAGTAGTTGTAGACCGTTACGCCCTTGGCCTGGTCGGCCGCACAGGTGCTGGCCATGACGTGCAGGCCGTCGATGAAGTCAGTGGGTTCAGCGGGGCACTCAAAGGCATTCCAGCGTAGGCGATTGGGGGTGATGGGGCCCATTTGCTGACCCGTGATCTGCCGTTCCAGTCGCTCGTATCGCGGGTGCATGGCCGAAGGCTTGATGCGATACAGCCAGGTGCGTCTGGCTTCTGCGCGCGGGACGGTAAAAGCGGTGCCGGAAAGCTGTTCGGCGTATAACCCCAGTGCATGTTGCTGCGGGGAATTCTGCCCCACGGGCAAGGCGCCGGGCAGCGCTTCACTGCTGAACTGGTTACCGAAGCCGGACTGATAAACCAACGGCTCGGCAGACTGATGAGTGACCATCGCGACCTCTTGTTCTTATTGGAGATGAGCAACTAAAAATTACATTTAACAGAAACTGATTACGCATAACGTAATTTGAGTTTAAGGGTGGGTCAAGCTATAAAGCAGCCTCCTCAGACCGGCGCAGCCTCGCATGAATACAGACATCGAAAGCCCTTCAGCCCCGCGCCAGCAAAAGGTTCAGGCCGCCGAAGTGGGCATGGGCATTCTCAAGGCCTTGGCCGAACTGGCGCCGTCGACGTCCCTGTCGAAGCTGGCAGAACACGTTCAGATGCCAGCCAGCAAGGTCCACCGCTATCTGCAGGCGCTGATTGCCAGCGGTTTCGCCGAGCAGGATGAGGTGACCAATCATTACGGGCTTGGTCGCGAAGCGCTTGCCGTCGGGCTGGCTGCCGTCGGTCATCTGGACGTGCTGAAGATCACCGCGCCGCACCTGGCGACCTTGCGCGATGAGCTGAACGAGACCTGCTTTCTGGCGGTGTGGGGCAACAAGGGGCCGACCGTGGTCTATGTCGAGCCCTCAAGCGGCGCAGTGACGCTGGTGACCCAGGTCGGTTCGGTGCTGCCGTTGCTGAACTCATCGACGGGGCTGGTCTTCGATGCCTTTTTGAGCGCGGCTGAAACGGCCGGGCTGCGCAGCCAGGAAGCCGCACACTTGAATGCCACTCAGCTACAGGACATCGAGCAACATCTCAACGACATCCGCAGTTGCGGCGTGCATCAGATTCGCGGGCTGTTGATGGCAGGGGTCAATGCGGTGTCGTCACCGCTGTTCAGCGTCGGCAACAAGCTGGCCGGAGTCATCACCATGGTCGGTTCTGCGTCGGTGTTCACCGATGAGCGCCAGGCCGAGGCCGCGCTGCGATTGCGGGCGACGGCCAAGGTGATCAGTCTGCGCATGGGTGGGGATAGCACGCTGTTTGGCTGAGTGGCATCGACCTGTAGGAGCTGCCGAAGGCTGCGAAGACTGACTGCCTGACACTGCGCAGTTCGCAGCCTTCGGCAGCTCCTACAGGGGGGCTAGCCGACAGGTTTATTCCACCGCCAACACCCCACGCTTGATCTGATCCCGCTCGATGGATTCAAACAACGCCTTGAAGTTACCCTCGCCGAAACCATCGTCGCCCTTGCGCTGGATGAATTCGAAGAACACCGGCCCCATCAGGGTTTCCGAAAAGATCTGCAGCAACAAGCGCCGCTCTCCGCCGTCAGATGAGCCATCGAGCAGAATGCCACGGCTTTTCAATTCGGCTTCCGGCTCGCCATGATTGGGCAGGCGGCCTTCGAGCATTTCGTAATACGTCTCCGGCGGCGCGGTCATGAACCGCATGCCGATGGCTTTGAGCGCGTCCCAGGTTTTAATCAGGTCGTCGGTGAAGAACGCCACATGCTGAATGCCCTCCCCGTTGAACTTCATCAGGAACTCTTCGATCTGCCCCGCGCCCTTGGATGATTCCTCATTGAGCGGGATGCGGATCATGCCGTCCGGAGCGGTCATGGCCTTGGAGGTCAGGCCGGTGTACTCGCCCTTGATGTCGAAGTAACGAATCTCGCGAAAATTGAACAGCTTCTCGTAGAAGCCTGCCCAGTAGGCCATGCGCCCGCGATAGACGTTGTGAGTCAGGTGGTCGATGAACTTCAGCCCCGCCCCCTCCGGATTGCGGTCAACGCCTTCGATGAAGTTGAAGTCGATGTCATAGATCGACGTGCCTTCGCCAAACCGGTCGATCAGGTACAGCGGCGCGCCGCCAATGCCTTTGATCGCTGGCAGGCGCAGCTCCATCGGTCCGGTGCCGATTTCCACCGGTTGCGCGCCCAACTCAAGGGCGCGTTGATAGGCTTTGTGGGAATCCTTGACGCGAAACGCCATGCCGCACACCGATGGCCCATGCTCGGCGGCAAAGTAAGAGGCCAGGCTGTTGGGTTCGTTATTGAGGATGATATTGATGCCGCCCTGGCGATAAAGCACCACGTCTTTGGAGCGGTGCACGGCGACCTTGGTGAAGCCCATGATCTGAAACACAGGCTCAAGGGTATTGGGCGTAGGCGATGCGAACTCGATGAATTCAAAGCCCATCAGGCCCATTGGGTTTTCGTAGAGATCAGCCATGGTATGGCTCCTTGCAGGAAAGTGGATTGGCGAGGTCGCGATCACTTTTCTGCGGGCGGCGCGCACGGAATACCGCGCACGCTGCGAGCCAGGAAATCACCAAAAATCAGTTGCAGGCCAAGAATTTTCATAACGACCACACTACTCCGGCTTGTCAGGTTGTGCATCGGGGTGCGCAACCTGAAACGCCCAATGGTCCAACGCGAGTGTTTCGACCCGCAGTATCCGTGGGTACGGGCTCAGGTCGACATTGAAGCGCCGAGCCGAGTACACCTGCGGCAGTAAATACACATCCGCCATGCTCGGCAGCTGCTCATCAAAACAATAACCGCTGTCGCCAATCATCTGCTCCACCGCCGTCAGGCCCAGGCTGATCCAGTGGCCGATCCACTGATTGACCTCATCCTCGCTGTGCCCCAGGCCCCGCAATTGGTTGAGCACTGAAACGTTGTGCAGCGGGTGAATATCGCAGGCAATCAACGATGCGGCAGCACGTTGCAAGGCGCGAGTCTCCAGGTTCGAGGACAGCAGCGGGCTTTCTGGATAGCGGTCTTCCAGGTATTCGATGATGGCCGTGGATTGATAGATAACCAGTTGATCATCTATGCGTAACGCAGGCACCCGGCGCTGCGGGTTGACGGCCTGATAAGCCGACTCGAACTGTTCTCGCCCCAGCAGATTGATCGGGATCGACGTGTAATCCAGCCTCTTCAACGCAAGCGCGATACGCACCCGGTAGCTTGAGGTGGAGCGGTAATAGGTGTAGAGGTCCATTGTTGTTATTTTCGTAATTAATTTACGTAATGCGTAACTTGAGCGATCCACCCACCGCTGTCAATCGCATACTCGACTAAAGGCCCAGTCGAAAACCTGGACACAGTCGCGATGAACGCTTAATGATGCAGGCTGCCTGATGTGATGAAGCTGTCGTGATAAGCATGCCCCTATAAAAACAACACAGGGTCACGAACCCATGAATATTCTCTACGACGAACGCGTCGATGGCGTTCTGCCGGTGGTCGACAAGCAGCAGTTGCTCGCAGACTTGCAACGCCAGCTGCCTGATCTGGATGTACTGCATCGCCCGGAAGAGCTGCGACCCTACGAGTGCGACGGGCTGTCGGCCTATCGCACCACGCCGATGCTGGTTGCCCTGCCCCGGCACCTTGCAGAAGTCCAGACGCTGCTGAAAATCTGCCATCAACGCCGTGTGCCGGTGGTGGCTCGCGGCGCCGGGACGGGGTTGTCCGGTGGCGCCTTGCCGCTGGAGCAAGGTGTGTTGCTGGTGATGGCGCGCTTCAACCAGATTCTGGAGATCGACCCGGCGGCGCGTATTGCGCGGGTTCAGCCTGGCGTGCGCAACCTGGCGATCTCCCAGGCTGCCGCCCCTTATGACTTGTATTACGCGCCGGACCCCTCCTCGCAAATCGCTTGCTCCATCGGCGGCAACGTGGCGGAAAACGCCGGCGGGGTGCATTGCCTTAAATATGGCCTGACCGTGCACAACCTGCTCAAGCTGGAAATCCTCACCGTCGAAGGCGAGCATCTGACGCTGGGCTCAGAAGCGCTGGACTCGCCGGGCTTCGACTTGCTGGCATTGTTCACCGGCTCCGAAGGCATGCTTGGCGTCATCACTGAAGTAACCGTCAAACTGCTGCCCAAACCCCAGGTGGCCAAGGTGTTGCTGGCGGCGTTTGACTCGGTGGAAAAAGCCGGTCGCGCCGTCGCCGACATCATTGCGGCAGGGATCATCCCCGGAGGTCTGGAGATGATGGACAACCTGGCGATCCGCGCAGCCGAAGACTTCATCCACGCCGGTTACCCGGTGGACGCCGAAGCGATTCTGCTCTGCGAACTGGACGGCGTTGAAGCCGATGTGCATGACGACTGCGAGCGGGTTCGCGCCGTCCTGACCGACGCCGGGGCCACCGAACTGCGCCAGGCCAAAGACGAAGCCGAGCGGGTGCGCTTCTGGGCCGGACGCAAGAATGCCTTCCCCGCTGTGGGCCGCTTGTCGCCGGATTACTACTGCATGGACGGCACCATCCCACGCCGCGAACTCCCCGGCGTGCTACAAGGGATTGCGGCGCTGTCCACCGAATACGGCCTGCGGGTTGCCAATGTGTTCCATGCCGGGGACGGCAATATGCACCCGCTGATTCTGTTCGACGCCAATCAGCCTGGCGAACTGGAGCGCGCTGAAGCCCTGGGCGGCAAGATCCTCGAACTGTGCGTGAAAGTCGGCGGCAGCATTACCGGCGAGCATGGCGTGGGCCGGGAGAAAATCAATCAGATGTGCGCCCAGTTCAACAGCGACGAGCTGACCTTGTTCCATGCCGTGAAAGCGGCGTTCGACCCGGGCGGCATGCTCAACCCCGGCAAGAACATCCCGACCCTGCATCGTTGCGCCGAATTTGGCGCGATGCATGTGCACATGGGCAAGTTGCCTTTTCCGGAACTGGAGCGCTTCTGATGATCGCCAATCCACGTGAGCATCACGCTCCCGACAACGACGCCAGCGCCCTGCTGCTGGAGCAGGTCAATCAGGCGCTGCACAACGGCACGCCATTGCGGATCCAGGGCGGCAACAGCAAGGCATTCCTGGGCCGCGAAGTGGCCGGTGAAATCCTCGACACCCGCGCCCACAGTGGCATCGTCAGTTACGACCCCACCGAGTTGGTGATCACCGCCCGGGCCGGCACCCCGCTGCGCGAACTCTGCGCCGCGCTGGATGCGGCCGGGCAGATGCTGCCCTGCGAACCTCCGCAATTTGGCGAGGCCACGCTGGGCGGCATGGTGGCTGCGGGTTTGTCCGGGCCACGTCGGCCCTGGGCCGGATCCGTGCGCGATTATGTGCTGGGCACCCGGGTCATTACCGGCCTGGGCAAACACCTGCGTTTTGGCGGCGAGGTGATGAAAAACGTCGCCGGTTACGATCTGTCGCGCTTGATGGCGGGCAGTTTTGGTTGCCTGGGTGTGTTGACCGAAGTGTCCCTCAAGGTCCTGCCCAAACCCCGTCTGTGCAGCAGCATCGCGCTGGAACTGGACGACGCTCGCGCCCTCGCCCGGCTTGCCGAGTGGGGCCAGCAGCCGTTGCCGATCAGTGCAGCAAGTGTTGAAAACGGCGTGCTGCGTTTGCGCCTGGAAGGTGGCGAAGGCTCGGTGGCTGCGGCCCATGACCGTCTGGGCGGCGAACAGATCGACCCGAGCTATTGGCAGCATCTGAATGAACAGCAGCTGGATTTTTTTAGTGATCCAGCGCCGTTGTGGCGCTTGTCGGTGCCGAACAACACCGGCGTGCTCAACCTGCCGGGTGAACAGTTGATCGATTGGGGAGGCGCGCAACGCTGGCTGAAATCCACGGCCGACGCAGCAACCCTTCGTGCTGCCGTGAGCGACGTTGGCGGTCACGCCACCTGTTACAGCCCTGGTCAACAAGACAGTCCGTTCCAGCCGCTGCCTGCCGCTCTGTTGCGCTACCACCGCCAGCTCAAGGCCCAACTCGACCCTCAGGAAATCTTCAACCCTGGGCGGATGTACGCGGAGATCTGACCATGCAGACAACCCTGAGCCCTCAAGCTCAACAGCTGGCCCGCGCCGAAGAAGCCGAAAGCATTCTGCGCAGTTGCGTGCACTGCGGATTCTGCAACGCCACCTGCCCGACCTATCAACTGCTGGGCGATGAGCTGGACGGCCCGCGCGGGCGCATCTACCTGATCAAGCAGGTACTGGAAGGCAATGAGGTTACCGAGAAAACCCAGCTGCACCTGGACCGCTGCCTGTCCTGCCGCAACTGCGAAACCACCTGCCCTTCCGGCGTCGATTATCACAACCTGCTGGACATTGGCCGTGCCGTGGTCGACGCCGCCGTCCCGCGCCCGTTGCCACAACGCTTGCTGCGCGAAAGCCTGCGAAAGGTCGTGCCCAATGCGGCGCTGTTCAAATCCCTGACGCAACTGGGCACGACCTTTCGCCCCCTGTTGCCAGGCAGCTTGAAAAGCAAACTGCCTGCCGACATCACCCCGGCAAAAGCGCGGCCTGCGGTGCGTCATGCCCGCCGGGTTTTGCTGCTCGAAGGCTGTGTGCAGCCAGGTCTTTCGCCGAACACCAATGCGGCGACGGCACGAGTGCTTGATCGCCTCGGGATCAGCGTCACACCCATCACGCAGGCCGGCTGTTGCGGCGCGGTGGACTACCATCTCAACGCGCAGGAGGCAGGCCTTGAGCGCGCCCGGCGCAATATCGATGCCTGGTGGCCCGGCATCAACAATGGCGCGCTGGCCATCGTCCAGACCGCCAGCGGTTGCGGGGCTTTCGTCAAGGATTACGGGCACCTGCTCAGCCACGATCCGGCTTACGCTGCCAAGGCCCAAAAGGTCAGTGAGCTGGCCAAGGACCTGGTGGAAGTGCTGCGTGATGAGCCACTGGAAAGCCTCGGCATTCAGGGCGATCTACGGCTGGCGTTTCACTGCCCCTGCACGCTGCAGCACGCGCAGAAGCTTGGCGGCGCGGTAGAAAGTGTATTGTTGCGCCTGGGCTTCACCCTCAGCGCAGTGCCGGATAGCCACTTGTGCTGCGGCTCGGCGGGTACGTATTCGATCACCCAACCGGTGCTTGCCCGGCAGTTGCGCGACAACAAGATGAACGCCCTGGAAAGCGGCAAGCCGCAGGTCATTGCCACGGCCAATATCGGTTGCCAGACCCATTTGAGCGGTGCCGGGCGAACCCCGGTGCGGCACTGGATCGAATTGATTGAAGAAGCATTGTCCTGAACCTTACGAACCTTACGAACCTTTACGACCAAGGGAACATTCGATGAAAACCAAAGCTGTTCTGACCCAGACCGAAGTCACTCAGATCCTAGCCGCTGCACGTAGCGATGCCAATGCCAACAATTGGGCTGTCTCCATCGCCGTGGTAGATGACGGCGGTCACCTGCTGGGATTCGAACGCCTGGACGGTGCTTCGCCCATCAGCAGCTACATCGGCATCGAAAAAGCTCGCACCGCTGCACTGGGCCGCCGTGAATCGAAAGGCTACGAAAAGTCGATCAACGGTGGACGCACCGCATTCCTGTCCGCGCCACTGCTGACCTCCCTGGAGGGTGGCGTGCCGGTGATCGTCGACGGCGAGGTCATTGGCGCAGTGGGGGTGTCGGGCGTACAGGCTGCGCAGGATGCACAAGTGGCTAAGGCGGGGGTTGCGGCGGTGAATGCCGGGTAACGAATTTTATGTCTGACGACTGACGCACTTGCGTGCTGACGCCGGTGCCAAGGTTGAATTGGCCTATGTGGGAGCGAATTCATTCGCGAAAGGGCCGGTACATACGATGAAGATACGTCGCCTGTACTGCCGCCTTCGCGAATGAATTCGCTCCCACAGGGGTTTGGCCTTATGTCTGGTGAACCGAGGTACTCTTTTGCGGTGAGGGCCGCTCCGTCAGACCACCGCCGTTTTGTTCGTAGTCATTTTAGAAATCAATCGTCCCAGAGAACTTGACGGTGCGTGGCTCGCCCTGGGTCAGATAGCCGCCATTGGTGGATGCCCAGTAATCTTTGTTGGCCACGTTCTCGACGTTCGCGCGCAGGGTGATGTCTTTCTGCGAAACGTTGAAGGTGTAGCGCGCGCCCAGATCGAAGCGGTTCCAGGTCGGAATGGTCAGGTTATTGGCTGGGTCGAGATACTGGCCACCGGTGCGCAACATGCGAGCGTTAAGCGCAGCACCTTCGATGCCCGGGATATCCCAGTCGGCGCTGGCGTTGAACTGGAACGTCGGCACACCCACCGCATTGTTGCCATCGTTGGCGCCATTGAGCGTCCCTTTCAGTTCGGTGTCCATCAGAGTGACACCGGCAATCAGGCGCAGGCCTGCAATAGGCTCGCCGAAGATATTGGTCTCGACCCCTCGGTTGATCTGTTTGCCGTCCACCACGTAGACCGACGCGCCGTTCGCCAGGGGCTGGGTGAAACCGTCGCTGACTTTCTCAATGCGGTACACACCCAGGCTCGCGCCATAAGTGCCCATGTCCACTTTGACGCCCGCTTCCAGCTGCTTCGAACGCGCCGGTGCAAACATTTCCCCGGGGTTCAGCATGCCCGCAGTGTTTGGTGCGGTCGCGCCCTTGGCCAGCCCTTCAATACGGTTGGCGTAGAACGCAACGTGCTGCCAGGGCTTGAACACCAGGCCATAGACCGGCGTGGTGATCGCTTCGTCATACACCGATGTCCGCGTACCAGTGCCATAGGCGAAACCCTGCACGCGCAGTTGCTGGCGACGCAGGCCTGCGGTCAGCAGCAGCCGATCGTCGAAGAAGCCCAGGGTGTCGGAAATCGCTACGCTGCGGTTGCGGGTTTTGCCGGTGATGCCCGGATCGTTCAGGTCACCGACCGGCGAGCCACTGGCGGGACGAGGCTGGTAAACCGGGTCGTAGATGTTGGTCGTGTTACTGGCGCTGACGGCACCAAACTCGTAGGCGTTGCGTTGCTCGGTCCAGATGCCTGCCAGGCCAAGGTTCAATTTATGGCTCACCGGGCCTGTCTGCAGATTGCCGTTGATCCCGGCCATGGTCGACACGTTATCTTCATCATGGGGGATGAAGGAGCTGCGGATGGTGGCATTGCCCAGGTTATCGGTCAGGACCGGCGTACCGTAGTTGCCCACTTCACGGGTGTGCACAGCGCCGCCAGCGGCATACAGCGTCCAGTTTTCATTGAGGTCATATTCGCCGCGCAACATGCCGAAGGTGTCTTCGGTTTCAGTGGTGTACCACTTGGGCGAATAGTTGGTGTCGGCGTCCGGCGCATCAGGCGTCTGGGTGACGCCAGCGCCAAGCCGGACGCTGTTACGGCCCTGATTGATCCTTTGCTTCTGGTAGGCAATGTCCCCCGACAGACGCAAGGCATCGCCGCGATAATCCAGGCCCAGGGAGAACAGCTTGCTGCGATGTTGTTCGTCTTCGATGCCGGTTTCGCCTTCGCGCTGAGCCAGATTGAGCCGTGCGCCGAAACGGTTGTCTTCGCCGAAACGCTGGCCCAGGTCCAGATGCTCGCCCACCCGGCCGTCGGTGCTGATATCCGTGGTGAAGCGACGGGTCGGGGTGTCCTGGGCGCGCTTGGGTTGCAGGTTCACGCCGCCGCCGATGCCGGAACCGGTCGGCGTCACGCCATTGATAAAGGCGTTGGGCCCTTTGAACACTTCGACTCGTTCCAGCGCGTCGGTGGAAATGATCTGACGCGGCAACACACCGTACAGACCGTTGTAGGAAATATCCTCGCCCGCAAGGGGCAAGCCACGGATGGTGAACACCTGGGATGAGTTGCCATAGCCAAACGACTCACGCACCGACGAATCGTTGGCGAGCACATCACCAATGTCTTCGGCCTGCTGGTCTTCGATCAGTTGTTCGGTGTAGCTGCTCATGGTGAACGGCACATCCATGATGTCGGCATTACCCAACACCCCCAACTGCCCGCCCCGCGCCACCTGACCGCCGCTGAATGCCGGTGGCAACGCGTGCTCGTCAGCCTTCTGCGCATTGATGTCGGTCTCGCCCAACACGAGGGTTCCCGGCTGGGTGCCGGCGGTCTCAGTGGCTGCCATCAAGGGAAAGCTCAGCGAGCAGCACAGCGCTAACAGGGAAAAACGATAAGGAGTCTTAGGGGAGACGATGCTGCGCATGATGCTTCCTGACGAATAGGGAGAAAAGATATTCAACGCAAATGAGTGCAGAGACCGAGGCCACGTTGCTAAATGCTATCAGGTGTAATTGGTAATGTTTATCGTTTCGTAAAAAATGTGTGAATGTTTTGTCAAACTTCTTACCGCGCAGCCTCTGCGCAATTCTCTCAAAGCCCACGTCAAACCCGCTGCTACGGTGTAAGCTCAGCCGCTGTTGGTTTAACCCCTCGAGAGGCTTATGCGGTCCAACTTCCGACGCTCCACCCTCGCAGCCCTGCGCGGTTTTACCCTGCCGGGCGACGCAATCACCATCCTGCCCAGCGCCGCTGACTATCGTCGTTGCCTGCTTGAGAAAATCGCTTCGGCAACCCAGCGCATCTATCTGGTCGCGCTGTATCTGCAGCAGGACGAAGCCGGGCAAGAAATTCTCGATGCGCTGTATGCCGCCAAGGCTGCCAGGCCAGAGCTCGATGTCGTGGTGCTGGTGGACTGGTTCCGCGCGCAACGCGGGCTGATCGGCGCCGGGCGGCAACCGGGTAACTCGACCTGGTATCAGGCGCAGAACCTGGAATACGACGAAGAAGTACCGGTCTACGGAGTACCGGTCCAGACGCGGGAGCTGTTCGGCGTATTGCACCTCAAGGGCAGCGTGGTCGATGACTGCGTGATCTACAGCGGCGCCAGTATCAACAACGTTTACCTGCACAAACTGGACAAATACCGCCTGGATCGCTACCACGTGCTGCACAGCAAAGCGTTGGCCGACAGCTTCCAGCACATGGTTCAGCAAGACATTCTGCCGTCCAGCGCAGTGCATCGCCTGGACCTGCCCTCGCCGCCGACCTCGCGCAGCCTGCGCAGTGAAATCCGCGCGTTTCGCAATCACCTCAAGCGCACCACCTACGACACACCGGACGGCGTGGCGCAAAACGGCGAACTGCGGGTCATCCCCCTGCTGGGCGTGGGCACGCGCAACCCGCTCAACCGCACCATCATTGACCTGATCGCGGCCAGCAAGACGCGATTGACCATTTGCACGCCGTATTTCAACGTGCCGCTGGCGGTCAAGCGCGAGATCAACCGCGCCCTCAAGCGCGGCGTGCGGGTCGATATCATCATTGGCGACAAAACAGCCAACGACTTCTTCATCCCGGCGGATGAACCGTTCAAGGTGATTTCCGCCCTGCCGTATCTGTATGAAATCAGCCTGCGCCGCTTCGCGCAGAAACATCAGACCGACATCGCCAGGCACAAGCTGAACCTGCACCTGTGGAAGCATGGCGACAACACCTTCCACCTCAAGGGCATGTGGATTGACGAGCAGTACACCTTGCTGACCGGCAACAACCTCAACCCTCGGGCGTTCAATCTGGACCTGGAAAACGGCCTGCTGATCGACGACCCAAAGGGGCAATGGACCGCGCAACGTGAAGCGGAGCTTGCGCAACTGATGCTCAATACCGAACGGGTCGGCAAGTACGATGAACTGGATACGCTCAATGAGTATCCTGTGGCCGTTCGCACATTCCTGCGCCGGGTCAGTCGGGTTAGGGCTGAGCGGTTGTTGTATCGCATCCTATAAGCACCACGTCCCTGTAGGAGCGAACTTGTTCGCGAGGCGATATTGCGGTTCACGCAGGACCATCGTCTCGCCAACAAGTTGGCTCCTACAAGTGAAGCGCCTGATGACCACCCCAGGACCCCCACCATGCCCTCTGCAAACCCAGCGGTTGCGCCCACCGAAAGTACCGCGCCCATCCAGGCCATGTATCGCAAGATCACCTGGAAGCTGATCCCGTTCCTGTGCTTCTGCTACCTGGCGGCGTACCTGGACCGGATCAACATCGGCTTCGCCAAGCTGCAGATGCTCGACCAGCTGCACTTCAGCGAAACCGCGTTCGGGCTCGGCGCCGGCCTGTTCTTTGTCGGCTACATCCTGTTCGAGGTGCCGAGCAATCTGGTGCTGGAGCGAGTCGGCGCACGGCTGTGGATTGCAAGGATCATGATCACCTGGGGCCTGCTGTCGGCCTGCACGATGCTGGTGACTACGCCGATGCAGTTCTACCTGGTGCGGTTTTTCCTGGGCGTCGCCGAGGCGGGTTTTCTGCCGGGAGTGCTGTTTTACCTGACCACCTGGTTTCCCACTTACCGACGCGGACGCATGATTGCCCTGTTCATGATCGGCCTGCCGCTGTCGAGCGTGATTGGCGGCCCGCTGTCCGGCTGGATCATGAGCCATTTCGACCACAGCGCAGGTCTGCGTGGCTGGCAGTGGCTGTTTCTGCTGGAGGCCTTACCCAGCGTGCTGCTG
Source organism: Paucimonas lemoignei (assembly GCA_900475325.1). Lineage (GTDB taxonomy): Bacteria > Pseudomonadota > Gammaproteobacteria > Pseudomonadales > Pseudomonadaceae > Aquipseudomonas. The sequence goes on along the minus strand of LS483371.1, from coordinate 2,112,110 downwards.
GGCATTCTGGCGTTCTGGGCGTTGCCCAACAACCACAAAGAAGCGCGCTGGATGAGTCCGGCTGAAAGCGCGTTGCTGGAGCAGGAACTGCGCAGCGATGAGGACGCCAGCACCGGCAGCAAGCAGCGTTTTCGTGATGGTTTTTTCGACATAAAGGTATGGATGCTCGGCGGTATCGACTTCTCGATTCTGCTCAGTGCCTACGCCATGGGCTTCTGGATGCCGACCTTCATTCGCAACGCGGGGGTAGTGGACACCTTCCACATCGGCATTCTGACCGCGCTGCCCAGCGTCGCGGCGTTGCTGGGCATGTTGCTGATTGGCGCCAGCTCGGACCGCCATCGCGAACGGCGCTGGCACATCATCGTGCCGTTTCTGGTCGGCTCTGCCGCCATGGCGGGCAGCACATTCTTTACCCATGATCTGGTGGCAACGGTGGTGCTGTTCGCCATTGCCTCAGCGGCCATCATCGGTGCAGTACCGGTGTTTTTCAGCCTGCCCGCCACGTTCCTCAAAGGCCGCGCCGCCGCTACCGGCTTCGCCTTGGCGTGTTCGCTGGCCAACATCGCCGGGCTGGTGAGTAATTCGCTGATGGGCATCGCCATAGACGTCACCGGCAGCAGTGCCGGGGCCATGTGGTTCTTTGCCGGATGCCTGATTCTCAGTTGTTTCCTGGTGATTGCGTTGCCAGCGAAGCTGGTGAATCGCTGACCCAAATTCCGTGCAGGTACTGCAGAAGGCTGCGAAACCAGTGTGTCAGGCACACCGCAATGCGCAGCCTGCGGCAGTTCCTACAAGTACCGTTACCCCACCAGATCAATCAACTGCTCGCGCTGGGCATCGGTCAGCATCGGCCCGAAGCCTGCACCGGCGTTGTCGAGCATGTAGCGCGGGTTGCCAGTCCCCGGGATCACGCAAGTAACCGCCGGGTGGGCCAGCAGAAATTTCAGCGCCAACTGCGCCCAGCTGTTGACTTGGACCTGCGCCGCCCAACCCGGCAGCGGTTTGTCTTTCAAGCGTGACAACAGCCCACCCCCACCAAACGGCCGATTACAGATCACCGCGACGCCCTTCTCACGACACAACGGCAAGATGCGTTTCTCGACCGCCCGATCATCCAGCGCATAGTTGATCTGCAGAAAATCCATCTGCTCAGCGTTAAGCACTGCCTCCACGTCAGCGTAAGCCGACGCCGTGTAATGAGTGATGCCGATGTAACGGATGCGCCCTTGCTCCTTCCACTCGCGCAATGTGGGCAAATGGGTTTTCCAGTCCAGCAGGTTGTGAATCTGCATCAGGTCGATGCGGTCGGTGCGCAGCAACTTGAATGACTGCTCCATCTGCTCGATGCCTTCTTTGCGACCTCGGGTCCAGACCTTGGTGGCGATAAACGCGGGCGAGCGAGGCTGATGAATCGACAACAGCTCCCCCGTGGTCTGCTCGGCCCGGCCATACATGGGCGAGCTGTCGATCACGGTGCCGCCCTTTTCAAACAGCGCATCCAGCACGCCCGGCAGGCTTTTATAGGCTGCACTGGAGGTCGCCACATCAAAACCGCGATAGGTCCCGAGCCCGACCACGGGCAGCGGCTCGTTACTTGAGGGGATGGCCCGAGTCAGCATGGTCTTGCCTCCTGTGTCCAATGCCGAGGGTGCCGTCGGCGAAGGTAGGGTGGGCGGCCTGGAGTGTGCAGCCGCCGAGTCCAGGGTAAAGACCGCCGAAACACCGGCAGCCAGGGTAAGTATTCGTCTGCGTGTAAAAACAGCCGTGTCAGTCATGGGATTCCCCTTGTCTGTTCATGCTGGTCGCGTCCCCCTGTTGGTTGATCGACCTTGGTCTGACGCGTCGGTTCATCACCGTTGGCGCAGTTGGACGGCACGCGGCTGGAACGACCCGCTGCTCCTGCACGTCTGAGCTGTATCGACTCACTGAAAAATCGACTGACTTAAAAGGTACGGCGCAATGGACAAGACGATCACCGTGGACCAACTGGCTACCACTGACCTTAGATCAATCAACGAGATATGGCTCGGCGGTACGCATACCCAGTTGTGCCTATGGCGTGGCGAACAGGTTTTCACCCACGACATGCTCAGCGAAGGCACCCACGATCAGAATGCCCGACGCCTGTGCTTGCAGCTGGTCAACCCGGACGATCAAGCGGCGCTGGCCAACGTTGAGGCGATCGTGCGCGAGCGGCTGGAAAAAATGGGGATGGAGGGCGAGTTTTATCCGGCTGAGGATGTGGATACGCACCAGTAACTTCGATCTGTAGGAGCTGCCGCAGGCTGCGAATTGCGGTGTGCCAGGAAAATTGCTTTCGCAGCCTTCGGCAGCTCCTACAGAGCCAGCGTGAGTCCGCAAACCTCACGACGCCTTGGTGGTTTTCTTGCGTGGAGGCGCCCGGCGCTTGGCGGGTGCTTTTGCCGGCTCGGCTTTACTGGCGGCTGCCGGTTTCGCAGGTTTCTTACTGACTGATCCTTTGCCCGCCAGGCTGCGTTTGAGCAGCTCGGTAAGGTCAATGACATCGGCGCTTTTGCGCTCGCCCTCATCGGTTTCAGTCTCGACATTCTCGATCTTGCCTTCCCGGGCCTTGGTCTCGACCAAATGCATGATCTGCTCCTGGAAGGTGTCGCGGTACTCGTCCGGCGACCAGTCTGCGCTCATGTCTTCGACCAGACGCTTGGCCATGGCCAGCTCGCTTTTGCTGAGCTTCACATCGGTCACCGCTTCGGTCAGTTCCAGAGTGTCCAGGCCACGCACCTCCGAAGGCCAGCGCAACAGCACCAGTACCATCGCGGACTCTATGGGCATCACCGCTGCCAGGTGCTGCTTGGTATGCAGCACCACATTGGCCAAGGCGACTTTTTTGGTCTGAGCAAGGGTTTCACGCAGCAAGGCGTAGACCTTTTCGCCACGCTTGTCCGGCGCCAGGTAATAAGGGGTTTCGATGTTCTGCAGAGGGATTTGCTGGCCATCGACGAAACCGAAAATCTCGATGGTCTGGGTCGACTTGGGGTGCGCGGCGCGAATTTCTTCCTCGCTGAGGACCACGTAACGGCCCTTCTCGTATTGCACACCTTTGACGATGTTTTCCTTGGTCATGTCCTTGCCGGTGACCTTGTTGATCCGCTTGTAGCCCACCGGATCCATGCTGCGCTTGTCCAGCCAGTCAAAATCGACACCCTGGGAAGAAGTCGCCGACACCAGCGCGACCGGGATGTGCACCAGCCCAAAACTGATCGCGCCTTTCCATATTGCCCTAGCCATCGCCTGATTCCCTGTGTGAGGTGTTTAAAAGTGACCGGGGCGATGGGGTAAAAGTTTCGAGGGGGTGACGGGGGGGGATGCTCAAGAAGCAGACAGCATTAGGCGGCATTCAGGTTCGAGGAACAAACACGCCCGGATCCAGATGGAACCGCGCCGCCAGCCGCCCTACCATCTCGATGGTCAGACGTCGTTGCCCGCTCAGAATCCGTGACACCACACTCTTGTCACCGATCTCTGGAAGGTCTGCCCCAGTGAGCTTGTTCTGCACCATTAACGCCTTGAGCAGATCCAGCTCGGACAAACCCTCGATGCGCGCATTGAAGGCAGAGAGCTCAGGCGCCTTGCTTTCGTAGCGCTCCACCGAGTCACACAGACTGTCCAACAGATGACTCTCCACGGACGTCAGTTCCTGGCCATCGGTAAGTTCATCAATGACTTTCAGCGCTTGCTGATAATCATGCGGCGAGTCGATGTGATGCATGAAATGAGCGCCCAGCCGGTCCATGTCCAGGCGCAGTGTTTCCATGCGCTGTGCCAATTCTCGGATGGCAGCGTTATCGACTGTTCTATGGGCTGATGCAGCACTCATGGTCTGACCCCCGTTTTCTGCGTTTGGTACCACTTGTTGGCCTTGGTGTATTCAGCGTGGGTATAGATATGTTTCACGAAAACCAACTGCTTGCCGAACTCAACGGCTGCAATCAATCGCAAATTGTTCCCACCAATATCGATCACGTACCAGCCATTGCGATAGGTAAATCGATCCAGAGAATTGAATGTGCATTTCAGCTCAGCTGACGTTTCGGCGACAGATCGACTGAGCAACCGATAGGTCGCGTCCAAATTCGCCGCGTCACTCGGATGGCGTCTAGCAGCTTCATCAAACGCGATTTTCTTGAATACCCGCATCCAGCGTCCCTGTTGAATTTCTGGCAACTTTAAATACCGGTTGCCAATCTGTCAACCCTGCACACCGAACCACAATGGACGATCAACATATGCAATTCAGCTATAAAAATATGGATATACGTTCTTTTGAGGAATAACAAGAAGCCTTTATAACTAAGCGCAACTGCTGGCTGAACAACAGCCATTCAACACACGTTCCAGCGCCTGTTCAGGCTTAAAGGATTTTTCATGGATGTTTTCTGGTTTCTTCCGACTCACGGCGACGGCCATTACCTGGGCACCACCAAAGGCGCGCGCCCGGTGACCTTGAATTACCTCAAGCAAGTGGCGCAGGCCGCGGATGATCTGGGCTATCACGGTGTATTGATCCCCACTGGCCGCTCCTGCGAGGATTCATGGGTCATTGCTTCGGCGCTGGTGCCGCTGACTGAAAAGCTCAAATACCTGGTGGCGATTCGTCCGGGGATCATCTCTCCGACTGTCTCGGCGCGCATGGCTGCGACCCTGGATCGTCTGTCCGGTGGGCGCTTGCTGATCAACGTGGTTACCGGCGGTGACCCTGACGAAAACCGTGGCGATGGCAGCTTTCTCGATCACAGCGAACGCTACGAAGTGACCGACGAATTCCTGCAGATCTGGCGTCGCGTCCTGCAAGGCGAAGCCGTCGACTTCGAAGGCAAGCACTTGCGCGTACAGAACGCCAAAGCGCTGTACCCACCGGTTCAGAAACCCTACCCGCCGCTGTATTTCGGGGGTTCGTCCGAAGCCGCTCACGAACTGGCAGCCGATCAGGTCGATGTCTACCTGACCTGGGGCGAGCCACCTGCCGCTGTTGCCGAGAAACTGGCCGACGTCCGCGAACGCGCTGCCCGCAAAGGGCGCACCGTCAAGTTCGGTATTCGTCTGCACGTGATTGTGCGCGAGACCAGCGAAGAAGCCTGGAAAGCGGCTGACACGCTGATCGAACACATCAGCGACGAAACCATTGCTGCGGCTCAAAAATCATTCTCCCGCTTTGACTCCGAAGGCCAGCGCCGCATGGCGGCCTTGCACGATGGGCGCCGGGACAACCTGGAAATCGCCCCGAATCTGTGGGCCGGTGTGGGCCTGGTACGCGGTGGCGCCGGGACGGCTCTGGTGGGTAACCCGCAGGAAGTGGCTGCGCGCATCAAGGAATACGCGGATCTGGGCATCGAGAGCTTTATTTTTTCCGGCTACCCGCACCTGGAAGAGGCCTACCGCTTTGCCGAGCTGGTCTTCCCCTTGCTGCCTGAGCCGTACCGCAGCCTGGCGGGACGAGGCATCACCAATCTGACCGGGCCTTTTGGCGAGATGATTGCCAACGATTTGCCGCCGCAGAAATAGCCCTCCAGTGGTCTCCTGCAAGGACTGCTGCAGGCTGCGAAAGCAAGGTGTCTGGCCTTCGGATTCGCAGCCTTCGGCAGCTCCTACAGGGTTGTCGATGTACCCCTGACAAAGTGATCCCCATGCAACTACTGACCCTACCGCCCCACCCCGCGCTGGCGACTTCGATCCGCGCCACCGCGCAGGTGTTTGAAGACCCCAAGTCAAAAGCGTTGCTGGCGCACCTCAGGCAAGTGGCACCCAGCGATGCCAGCGTGCTGATCATTGGCGAAACCGGTACCGGCAAAGAACTGGTCGCGCGGCATATCCACAGTTTGAGCGAGCGTCGCAACCAACCCTTTGTGGCGGTCAACTGCGGCGCGTTTTCCGAATCCCTGGTGGAAGCCGAACTGTTCGGTCACGAGAAAGGCGCGTTTACCGGCGCCATTGCCGCCAAGGCCGGATGGTTCGAGGAAGCCAACGGCGGCACGCTGTTTCTGGATGAAATCGGCGATCTGCCCATGCCGATTCAGGTCAAGCTGTTGCGGGTGCTTCAAGAGCGCGAAGTGGTCCGCCTGGGCTCACGCAAAAGTATCCCGATCAACGTCAGGGTGCTCGCCGCGACGAACGTGCAGCTGGAGAAAGCGATCAACGCCGGGCATTTCCGTGAGGACCTTTATTACCGGCTGGACGTGGTCAACCTCGAACTGCAACCGTTGCGCGATCGTCCTGGCGACATTCTGCCACTGGTCCGGCACTTCATTGCCGCCTACAGCCAGCGCCTGGGCTACGGGCCCATTCGTATCACCGCCGAAGCCGAGCAGAAACTCAATCACTACAGTTGGCCAGGCAATATTCGCGAGCTGGAAAACGTCATCCACCACACGCTACTAATCTGCCGCGACGGCGTGATTCAGCGTGACGACTTGCGCCTTTCCAACCTGCGCATTGAGCGTGACGATCCACACACAAGCGATGAAAGCGCAGACACCCTGCTGCAACGGGCCTTTCAAAAGCTGTTCGAAGAACAGGCGGGCGCGTTGCACGAAAAGGTCGAAGACGCCTTGCTCCGTGCGGCCTACCGTTTCAGCCACTGCAACCAGGTGCACACCGCCGCCCTGCTGGGCCTGACCCGCAATGTCACCCGCACTCACCTGATAAGAATCGGCGAGCTGGCGGTCAACAAGCGGCGGGCCGGGGAGAATCTGCAGGGCGATCGCGTGATGAAGCTTTCAGTCTGAGGTATTGACCCTTCGTCAATGCCTGAGATGCAGGGTGCGCGCCACCTGGAACGCCCGGAAGCTCGCGGCGCTGACGCCATGCCGGATGAGCAACGCCGTGAAATCCCCCGAGCCGGATTCTGCGTTATGCAAAGCCTCTTCACTGGCTTGTCTGGACTGCCAAATGATCTGTTGCAACACGCGGCTGGCGTCGTCGCTGACTTGCACGCTGGCGCTGACAAAGCCCGGATAGGTGCAGGTGTGACGCTCGATCTGCTCGATCAACGCCGCCACCAGTTGAGTGTGCTGTGCGGGGTTAACGACGAATTCTACAAGCTGATTAAAACCAGGACGCTGTTCTGACTCCATGGCTGGCCTCCAGTGTTGGGATGGACTCGGGTATTGCCTTACCGAAGGCTCGCAGGGTAAAACCTCTACTTAACCAGAGGTCAAGCGAACACTATGGCGAACAGCAAAAAACCGGATTCTGTCGGCAAGCAGCTGAGCGTGGGCCAATTGGCGGCCCGCAGCGGGGTGACGGTCACGGCCCTGCATTTCTATGAGACCAAAGGCCTGATCAGCAGCCAGCGTAACGCGGGCAACCAGCGCCGCTACCCCAGGGAAATGCTGCGCCGGGTCGCACTGATCAAAGTCGCGCAACGGCTGGGCATCCCGCTGGCCAACATCCACGCCGCGTTGCAGACCCTGCCTGAAAACCGAACCCCCACCGCCGCCGACTGGGACAAGTTGTCAGTGCAGTGGAAAACCGAACTGGACGATCGCATCGCGCGCCTGACCGAACTGCGCGATCAGTTGACCGGTTGCATTGGCTGCGGATGCCTGTCAATGCAGGCCTGCCCGCTGCGTAATTGGGGGGATCAGTTGGGTGAGAAAGGGTCGGGAGCCGTTTTGCTGGACCCGTAGGAGCTGCCGAAGGCTGCGAACAGCGGTGTGTCAGACGTACCGCTGTTCGCAGCCTTCGGCAGCTCCTACAGGTCACCCATCGTTCAGCTATTTGCCAAACGCACCGCCAGCGCCTTGGCCTGCAACGCCACGTCGGTCACGGCAGTGCTTTCCCACCACAGGCCGCGCAGCGGTGGCCCCATGGCGAACAGCCGGCCTGACACCTGGCCTTGCGCATCCAGCACCGCGCCGCCCTGGTCAGCGGCGATGCCGAGCGCCAAAGGGCCGGGCTGGATCAGGCCCCGCGCCAATAACTGCCGGGGTAATGGCCGATCCACCCGGCGCCAGTCGTATTCGATGCCGGTGGAGTTGATCAGCGCGTCGCCTGTGACACGTGACGATTGGGTCTCACCACGGCGGCGAATGCGAATCTGCAGTTCGCCCGAAGGCAAGGTTTCAAAGCCCTGCAAGGAGGCGGCGTGAATCGACACGCGTCCCTCTTCGACCAGTTGCGCCAGCAAGGCAGCGCTCAGCGGCGGCGAGCGATGGTGATGACTCTCCCACCACGGCCGTACATGACGCACAAATTGACGACGCTGCACATCGGACGCCTGACGCCACAAACGGCCGATATTGGCCCGCACGGTGTCCAGTGGCGCTTGCCAATCGATGCCGCGCTCGATCGCCCGCTCACAGTGCTCGCGCAGTGCGCGCATCAGCTGTCGAGGGCTGCGGAGGCTGAGATCTTCAGCGAGAAAATCCGGCCAGGTGGGCGGCTGCCGACGCACGTGAGGCAGCAGGCCATGGCGCGAGAAAATCTGCACCGGCCCACGATGCCCGGCCTGCTGCAGCGAGACCACCGCATCGACCATGGTCAACCCGGAACCAATGATCAGCACTCGCGCCTGCGGGTCCAGTTCACGCATGGCGCCCACGTCCCAGGGGTCGACGGCGGCGGCGTTCAGCCCGCTGGACTGGCGCTGGGGGGTGCGGGAGGCGGCGTACATGCCGGTGGCCAGCACCGCAAAGCGGCCTCGCAGAACCTGCCCATCGGCAAGGCTGATGTCAACGCCCTGCTCATTGACCTGAAGATCCACCACTTCACCGCGCACGTGCTCGGCGCTGGAGCCCTTGACGGCACCCACCGCCCGGGCCTCGGCCAGGCGCTGCTGCACATACACTCCAAACAGCCCACGGGGCGGGAACAGCTCGGCGATCGGCACGTCTTGCTCAAGGGCTTCCGGCCAGCCGCCCGCAGCGATGTGGTCGGTCAGCCATTGGGTCAAGTCATCGACGTTGTCCGGGTCGACGCTCATGCGGGCGGCATTGCCGTTGAGGGTATGCCCAAGCTCGGTAGCGCTGTATGCCTCGCCTCTGCCCAACTCACTGCGCGGCTCGATAAGCAGAATCCGGCGTTTGCCGGGCAGGCGCAGTAACTGAACCGCCAGCATGCTGCCGCTCAGGCCACCGCCGATGATCAGGATGTCGGCGGTTTCGGTGTTCGGGTCAAGGGTGGAGTTCATGTCTTGGGATGGCTCCTGTCAAACACGGAATCAAGAGAATGGAGTGCTTTTATTGTGGGAGCGAATTCATTCGCGAGGCGGTATGACCGCTGAATCATCTCTGCCTGACACACCGCCTTCGCGAATGAATTCGCTCCCACCGTTCGGAACGCGATCCATAGCAAATCACCTGTTGATCGGCCAGACGTCACAAGACGACATTACGCACAAAGCGCACGCTGACCTCGCCCCGGTTCTCATAGCTGTGGGCCTGGTTGCTGGCGAACATGAAGAATCCGCCTGGCGCCACCTGATGAGCTTCATCCAGCAAGTTGACGGTCAACTGGCCTTGCACCACATACACCTGCTCGCTCCAGCCGTCGGGGTCGGCTTCGGCTTGATAGGCTTCGCCCGGCTCAAGGCTGAACTCCCACAATTCCACCTCTCGGCGGGCAGTGGCCTTGGCCAGCAGTACCGCCCGGCTGCCAGGGATCGAGCCCGCCCACGCCACCTCGTTGATGCGGCTCGAATCTCGATGGTCCGGCGCCTGAATCAGATCGCTGAACGCCACCTCCAGGGCTTCTGCCACCCGGTCGAGCGTAGCGAGGCTGACGTTTTTTTCCCCGGCCTCAATGGCCACCAGCATGCGCCGACTGACCCCGGACTTTTCTGCCAACGCGGTCTGGCTCATGTCCAGCGCATTGCGCAAGCGGCGCACGTTCTGACTGACGTGCTGCAACACCGGCGCACGCTGCAAATGGTCGTTGTTCAATAGTTATCTCTCTCGAAACAATTGCGCAGTATACTGCCCAGCTTTTCCATCTCGCGCACCTGTATTACGTACGCCCAGCCGGTGAGAAGTATGAAGTCTACCTCTATAACGCCCCGCATCAGCAAAGCAGAAGCCGTACTGATTTTTATCACGGTCCTGTGGGGCGGTACTTTTCTGATCGTGCAGCACGCGATGACCGTGAGCGGACCGATGTTTTTTGTCGGCCTGCGTTTTGCGGCAGCGGCGATCATCGTTGCACTGTGCTCAACCCAGGTGTTGCGCGGGGTGACTTGGCTGGAGCTCAAAGCCGGGGTCGCCGTCGGCGTGATGATCATGCTCGGTTACGGCCTGCAAACCATCGGTCTGCAAACCATCCCCAGCAGTCAGTCGGCATTCATCACGGCGTTGTATGTGCCCTTTGTGCCGCTGCTGCAATGGCTGGTGCTGGGGCGTCGGCCCGGACTGATGCCGAGCCTGGGGATCTGCCTGGCATTCGCCGGGTTGATGTTACTGGCCGGCCCTCAAGGCGCAGCGCTGCAGTTCAGCCCCGGGGAAATCGCCACAGTGATCAGCGCCGTCGCGATTGCCGGGGAAATCATCCTGATCAGCGCCTACGCCGGTAAGGTCGACGTGCGCCGGGTCACGGTGATCCAACTGGCGACCGCGTCGCTGCTATCGTTTCTGATGATTGTGCCGACCGGCGAACGGTTGCCGGACTTCTCCTGGCTGCTGGTAATCACTGCAGTAGGGTTGGGCGTGATGAGTGCAGTGATTCAGGTGGCCATGAACTGGGCGCAGAAAACCGTCTCGCCGACCCGTGCCACGGTGATTTATGCCGGTGAGCCCGTATGGGCCGGGATTGTCGGGCGCCTTGCAGGAGAGCGGCTGCCAGGCATTGCCTTGCTGGGGGCGGCATTGATCGTGGCCGGGGTGATCGTCAGTGAAATGAAGGGCCGTCGCAAGCTCGCCCAGCCGCCCGAGGAAAACCAGTCCGCGTTTAAAGAAGCAGACTGACGACATGCCAAAACGGCGCTTAACTACAGCGAACCAACCTTCTTCCTACAAGGTCTGTAGGATTCTGCGACACCTTGGCGGTTGGTGATCAACAGGCCAGCACGTATGATCCTTGACATTTCCCCGCAGATTAGAAGCCTATGTCCCTGATAGTTCTACTGCTTCTGCCTTTCATCGGCAGCTGTCTGGCGGCATTTTTGCCGCACAATGCGCGTAACGCTGAATCCATTCTCGCAGGCCTTGTGGCCGTGACCGGCGCGATTCAGGTTGCGTTATGGTACCCGCAGATTGTCGACGGCGGCGTCATACGCGAAGAATATTTCTGGTTGCCCAGCCTTGGATTGAATTTCGTCCTGCGCATGGACGGCTTTGCCTGGCTGTTTTCCATGCTGGTGTTGGGTATTGGCGCACTGGTTGCGTTGTACGCCCGCTATTACATGTCGCCGGACGATCCCGTACCGAGGTTTTTCGCTTTTTTCCTGGCCTTCATGGGCGCCATGCTCGGGCTGGTCATCTCTGGGAACCTGATCCAGATCGTGTTTTTCTGGGAGTTGACCAGCGTCTTCTCGTTCCTGCTGATCGGTTACTGGCACCACCGGGCCGATGCGCGCCGCGGTGCTTATATGGCGTTGATGGTCACCGGTGCCGGTGGCCTGGCGTTGCTGGTGGGGGTAATGCTGTTGGGTCATGTGGTCGGCAGCTATGACCTGGACCGGGTGCTGGCCTCCGGCGAAGCCATCCGGGCCCACGCGCTGTATCCCGTATTGCTGACCCTTATCCTCATCGGCGCCCTGAGCAAAAGCGCGCAGTTCCCGTTCCACTTCTGGCTGCCCCACGCAATGGCGGCGCCGACGCCGGTCTCGGCTTATCTGCACTCGGCGACCATGGTCAAGGCCGGGGTGTTTCTCATGGCCCGTTTCTGGCCTGCCTTGTCGGGGAGCGAACAGTGGTTCTGGATGGTCAGCGGCGCCGGTGCCTGCACCCTGATCATCGGTGCCTATGCCGCGATTTTTCAGAATGACCTCAAAGGTCTGCTCGCCTACTCGACCATCAGCCACCTGGGCCTGATCACCCTGCTGCTGGGCCTTAACAGCCCGCTGGCGGCGGTGGCGGCGGTGTTCCACATTCTCAACCATGCGACCTTCAAGGCCTCGCTGTTCATGGCCGCAGGCATCATCGACCACGAGAGCGGCACGCGGGATATTCGCAAGCTCAGCGGTTTGATCAAGCTGATCCCCTACACGGCGACACTGGCGATGGTCGCCAGCGCTTCCATGGCCGGGGTTCCCCTGCTCAACGGCTTCCTGTCCAAGGAAATGTTCTTCGCCGAAACCGTCTTCATCTCGTCCTCGGCCTGGGTAGAGATGGCGCTGCCAGTGATCGCGACCATTGCCGGTACGTTCAGCGTTGCCTATTCCCTGCGCTTTACCGTGGACGTGTTTTTCGGCCCCAAGGCGACCGATCTGCCGCACACGCCCCACGAGCCGCCACGCTGGATGCGCGCTCCGGTTGAGTTCCTGGTGATTGCCTGCGTGATCGTCGGAATATTCCCCGCGCAATCGGTGGCGCCGCTGCTGGCGGCCGCTGCGCAACCAGTGGTCGGCGGCGTGCTGCCCGAGTACAGCCTGGCGGTGTGGCACGGCTGGAACGCGCCGATGATCATGAGCCTGATCGCCATGGCAGGCGGCATTCTCCTGTACCTGCTGCTGCGCAAACCGTTCAAGCAACAGCGTTTCATTGGCCCGCCGCTGGTGCATCGCCTCAACGGTAAGCGCTTCTTCGAGCGCTCGCTGGTGATCGGGACCCGCTGGGCGCGCCGTTTCGAACGCAAAATCAGCACTCGCCGTTTGCAGCCGCAGTTGTTCCTGGTGGTGCTGGCAGCGCTGATCGGCGGCTTCATCCCGATGTATTTCAGTGGTCTCACCTGGGGCGACCGGCCAAAAATTCCGGGCTCCGGTGTGTTCGTGACCTTGTGGATCATTGCCATTGCCTGTGCGCTGGGCGCTGCATGGCAGGGTAAATATCACCGCCTGGCAGCCGTGATCATGGTCAGTGTCTGCGGACTGATGACCTGCGTGACCTTCGTCTGGTTCTCCGCCCCGGACCTGGCCCTGACTCAGCTAGTGGTCGAGGTGGTCACCTCGGTGCTCATCCTGCTCGGCCTGCGCTGGCTGCCTCGGCGTAATGAAGACGTGGCGCCGTCGATCAGTACCCGTCTGCGCGCTCGTACCCGTCGAGTCCGCGACCTGATCCTGTCGATACTGGTCGGCGCGGGCATGGCATTGCTGTCCTACGCGATGCTGACCCGTGCGACCCCTAATGCCATCTCCTCGTTCTACCTGAGCCGGGCCATCCCCGAAGGCGGTGGCAGCAACGTGGTCAATGTGATGCTGGTGGACTTCCGCGGCTTCGATACGTTTGGCGAAATCACCGTGCTGGCCGCCGTGGCGCTGACCGTGTTTGCCCTGTTGCGGCGTTTTCGCCCACCCAAGGAAAGTATCCCCCTGCCCGCCCAGCAGCGTTTGCTGGCACGGGACGTGGTCACCGATCTGGTCAACCCGCGCAGCGCCAGCGACACCGCGCTGGGCTTCATGATGGTGCCCGCCGTACTGGTTCGCCTGCTGTTGCCGATTGCGGTGGTGGTCTCGATGTATTTGTTCATGCGTGGTCACAACCAGCCAGGCGGTGGGTTTGTGGCCGGGCTGGTGATGTCGGTGGCGTTCATCCTGCAGTACATGGTGGCGGGCACTCAGTGGGTTGAAGCGCAGATGAGTCTGCGGCCGCTGCGCTGGATGGGCACCGGTCTGCTGTTCGCGATCTGCACCGGGTTGGGTTCGATGTTCATGGGCTACCCCTTCATGACCACCCACACCGCGCATCTGGATCTGCCGTTGCTGGGTGATATACACGTCGCCAGCGCGCTGTTCTTTGATATCGGCGTGTACGCCGTGGTCGTGGGCTCGACCTTGCTGATCCTGACGGCACTGGCCCACCAATCGGTGCGCAGCCATCGCCCGACGTCGCTGCCCAAGCCCGTGCCCACCCCCATCGCCGATCTCATGGCCGAAAAAGGAGCTAGCTGATGGAAGAAGTCATCGCCATTGCCATCGGAGTACTGGCCGCCTCAGGCGTCTGGCTGATCCTGCGCCCACGGACGTTTCAAGTGGTCATGGGCCTGTGTCTGCTGTCGTACGGCGTCAACCTGTTCATCTTCAGCATGGGCAGCCTGTTTATCGGCCGTGAGCCGATCATCAAGGACGGCGTGCCACAAGACCTGCTGCACTACACCGACCCGCTGCCCCAGGCATTGGTCCTCACCGCCATCGTCATCAGTTTCGCCATGACCGCACTGTTTCTGGTGCTGCTGCTGGCGTCCAGAGGGCTAACCGGCACCGACCACGTAGACGGCCGGGAGCCCAAAGAATGACGTTGATGAACCAACTGATCGTTGCGCCCATCCTGCTGCCCCTGCTGACCGCCGCGATCATGCTGTGGCTTGGCGAAAAACATCGCCCCCTCAAGGCGCGGATCAACCTGCTGTCGAGCATGCTGGGTCTGGGCATCTCCATCACCTTGTTCATGTGGGTCCAGACCAGCGGCAGCACCGGTTCGATTGGCGTGTACCTGCCCGGTAACTGGGAGGTGCCATTCGGCATCGTGCTGGTGGTCGATCACTTGTCCGCCATGATGCTGGTCCTGACCGGTATCGTCGGCGTGTGTGCGCTGCTGTTCGCACTGGCGCGCTGGGATCGGGCGGGCGCCAGTTTCCATGCGCTGTTCCAGATTCAACTGATGGGTTTGTACGGCGCATTCCTGACCGCCGACCTGTTCAACCTGTTCGTGTTCTTCGAGGTGCTGCTGGCGGCTTCCTATGGCCTGATGCTGCATGGCTCGGGGCGTGCCAGGGTGTCGGCAGGTCTGCATTACATTGCGATCAACCTGCTGGCCTCGTCGCTGTTCCTGATTGGTGCCGCGCTGATTTACGGCGTGACCGGCACGCTGAACATGGCCGATCTGGCGGTCAAGATTCCACAGGTGCCCGAAGCGGATCTGGGCCTGCTGCATGCGGGCGCCGCGATTCTGGCCGTGGCTTTTCTGACCAAGGCAGGCATGTGGCCGCTGAATTTCTGGCTGGCCCCGGCCTACTCCGCTGCTAGCGCTCCGGTCGCCGCCATGTTTGCAATCATGACCAAAGTCGGCATCTACACCTTGCTGCGGCTGTGGACCCTGCTGTTCTCGGTGCAAGCGGGGCCGTCTGCATTCTTCGGCGGTGACTGGCTGATTTATGGCGGGATGGCGACGATTTTCACCGCAGCAGTGGCAATCATCGCCGCCCAACGCCTTGAGCGCATGGCCAGCCTGAGCATTCTGGTGTCGGCAGGTATCCTGCTCTCGGCCATCGGCTTTGCCCAACCGAGCCTGACCGCCGGAGCGCTGTTTTATCTGATCAGCTCGACCCTGGCGCTGAGTGCGATGTTTCTCCTCGCCGAACTGATCGAACGCTCGCGCTCGGTCAACGACATCGCCATGGAAGACGACCCCGATCAGCTACCGCGCACCGTGGAATCCCTGAACCCGCCCCCCGGCACCAACCTGGATGACCAGCAAAAGGCTGTGGTAGGCCAGGTCATTCCCATGACCATGGCATTTCTGGGTTTGGGCTTTATCGTCTCTGCGTTACTGATCATTGGCATGCCGCCGCTGTCCGGCTTCATCGGCAAATTGACCCTGCTCAGCGCGTTGCTCAATCCGCTGGGCCTGGACGTCGCTCAGGATGAAGCGATTTCTAATCAAGGCTGGATGCTGGTGGCGCTGCTGATCTTCTCGGGCCTGGCTTCGCTGCTGGCGTTTTCCCGCGTCGGCATCCAGCGATTCTGGACGCCACGGGAGCGACCTTCGCCGCTGCTGCGTCGCTACGAATGCCTGCCCATCGTGATTCTCCTGGGGCTGTGCGTCGCGCTGACCTTCCAGGCCGAACCCCTGCTGCGCTACACCCGGGACACGGCCTCTGCGCTGCATGAGCCCAAACAATATATCCAGTCGGTCATGGCCACCCGGCCACTGCCAGGGCCCGTCAGTGATACCGGTATTTCGGCGGTGCAGCCATGAAGCGTTATTTCCCTGCTCCGTGGTTCTCGGTTGCACTGGCGGTGCTGTGGCTGGTGCTGAACGTTTCCCTTAGCCCCGGCAACATCCTGCTTGCCATCCTGTTGGGGGTTCTTGCGCCCTTGCTGATGGCGCCACTGCGCCCGCTGCCGGTCAGCATCCGCAGGCCCGGCGTGATCCTGCGCCTGTTCCTGCTGGTAGGCCGTGATGTGCTGGCCTCCAACCTGGCCGTCGCCTGGACGGTATGGAACGCCAGTCGGCGTCCGCCGCGCTCGGCGTTCGTCAAGGTGCCGCTGGACCTTCGCGACGCCAACGGGCTGGCGGCGCTGTCGATGATCACGACGGTGGTGCCGGGCACGGTCTGGTCCGAACTGGCACTGGACCGCAGCGTGCTGTTGATGCACGTATTCGATCTTGAGGATGAAGCGCAATTCATCGAGCACTTCAAGCGCACCTATGAGCGCCCGCTGATGGAGATTTTCGAATGACCGACCTGCTCAGCAACGCCATTCTGGCCAGCCTGCTCATCTTCGCCCTGGCCATGGTCCTGACGCTTGCGCGCCTGCTCAAGGGCCCTTCAGCTCAGGATCGGGTCCTGGCGCTGGATTATCTGTACATCATCGCCATGCTGATGATGCTGGTGCTGGGCATCCGCTACGCCAGTGATACTTACTTCGAGGCAGCGCTGTTGATCGCGCTGTTCGGCTTTGTCGGCTCATTCGCCCTGGCCAAATTCCTGCTGCGTGGAGAGGTGATCGAATGAATTCGTCAGTGGTTCTGCCGTTCTGGGTCGAGATTCTGACAGCCGCATTGTTGCTCGCCAGCAGCCTGTTCGTGCTGACCGGCGCATTGGGCATCTTGCGCCTGAAGGAGTTTTTCCAGCGCATGCATCCGCCCGCGCTGGCTTCAACCCTGGGGGCGTGGTGCGTGGCGCTGGCCTCGATCGTGTATTTCTCCGCACTCAAGGGTGGCCCGGTGATCCACGCCTGGCTGATCCCGATCCTGCTGTCCATCACGGTGCCGGTCACCACCTTGTTGCTGGCGCGCACGGGACTGTTCCGCAAACGCATGGCGGGCGATGACGTTCCGCCGGAAGTCAGTAGTGGCAATGGGCAGGGTGATTCGGGCGGCAGTTGATACTGCCCCCCTTGCGACGTTACTCGCTGGCCTTGAAGGTCAGCTCGCCTTTGCGCCACTTGGCGGCTTTGGTGGTGGCGGTTTTCAAGGTTTTAGTCAGGCCGCCCTGTAATTGCTCGTGAGCGGCAAAGACCATCATGATGCCCTGGCCTTCCTTGAACACGATGCCATGGCCTTCAGGTATGTCGACATAGGCATATTCGCCCAGGCCATACACGGTGATCTTGATGTCGCGGAACTTGATCTCGAACTTGCCACCTTCGCGGCTGGGCAAGACTGCGGCACGAAAATGATCACCCACCTTAAGTTCAAGACGCGGTTTGTCATCGACCACCAGTGCTGTTTCGGTGTCTATTTCGGCGATGTAGATATCTTCTGCCGACTGCTCGCATACGTACACAAAGCGAGACTGGAACTGCTTGACCAACTTGGCTCGCAGGTCACCCAGCACGAACAACGCGTGCGTCTCCAGATTACTTACTGCCAAAGTGCAAACTCCCAACCTGAAATATGATTTCGCCCGGACATGGCCGGACGAGCTAAATGTGAATTGCCGCCCTCCAGGCGAAAGGTCGAGCACATCCGTTGCGCTCCCTTGGCCGCTACAACCGCATGCAGCAACGCGGCGTTGCCTTGCTGGTTGTTCGGGGAAGTCATGTGCAAAGAGAAATCGATGGCACCGGACACGCGATATGCAATCAGCGTTGGCACAAGGGGGATTCTACCGGGTGCCGGGGCCTGTCGCCTATATGCCTTTCGTCCGCAGCGGCATTCATCGCCAATTCTGACAACCACGTTGCCTTTGGAGACGGAGATAAGTGCCAGTTTCCTACACCACTGGGGAGTAAATAGCGCCGCAGTGCATCAACAACTGCCATACTCGCGCAAATCAAAAAGGCCTGTACCGGTGTTGTAGGCCCCGGTCAGAAGCCAGTTTTTATCCAGGGGAAGGTAAGCAGTGACTGAATTTGATATCGGTGAGTTTTTTATCTGGGGTGATTGCAGGGAAGTCGAAGGTGAGTATCAGGCAGTGATTGTGATGCGCGCCAAACAGCCCGGGGTTCCGGTCAGTTACCACCAGGTAGAAAAAGACCGCTGGTTCAAGACAGCCGAACTGGCTGCCGAGGCTGGAAGAGAGCAGGCTCAGGAGTTGAAGAACGCTGTGGATGCCGGGGCGTTGAGCCTTTAGATACTCATAGTCGCAGCATTTACAGCGAAAACGCTGGTGCATGCTTTTGCCATCGTGGGACAAGGTAGCGACGCGCCTTGCCCACAAAGGCCTCTCGTTTTTCAGGGCTAACGACTGAAATCCGTCAGTCTCGCCCCCACCCGCAATTACTGCGAACTCTGCGCCGTGCCCATGCTCTGATGCTTTACGCGACATGTAGCGTGTACATCACGATCGGGTCCCGTACCCCAGGAGATACCATGGAATTGACGACACCCACACTCGCCACGCTTTTTGAGCAACTGGGTCTGGATTCGGACGATGCAAGCATTGATGCATTTGTTGCCGCGCATCAGTTGCCAGACGATATCAAATTGTCCGATGCAGCGTTCTGGACGCCACAACAGGCCCGGTTCCTCAAAGAAGAACTACGTGAGGACGCTGAATGGGCGCCGATCGTAGACGAATTGAATGTTCTGCTGCACACACCTGCACAATAAACCCATGCAGCGTCCTGAACAGTCAGGACGCTGCATTGATTAGGCAACGGCCAGATCGCTACATCACCAACGCATGGTTGGGATGCAGCACCCTCCCTCCCTGGCTTGGCGCATGCACAAACAAGGCATCTCCCAGATTACGTCGGCTGTTGATCAGCGCGGTCCAGTGAGCAGACCGGTGAATATACCGGTGGCGTAACAGCCGCTCTTCGTGTGGCTCAAGGGTATAGGGCCCACCTCTGGCATAGTCGATCAGCTTCACCGCGACGCGTTGTAATTCAGGTTGCAGGAT
Organism: Paucimonas lemoignei; assembly: GCA_900475325.1. Classification (GTDB taxonomy): domain Bacteria; phylum Pseudomonadota; class Gammaproteobacteria; order Pseudomonadales; family Pseudomonadaceae; genus Aquipseudomonas. The sequence continues at coordinate 2,092,973 of LS483371.1, read as the reverse complement.
CAAGGCCTGGCTATTGGGCAGCGGCATGAAAGGCACACCCTCATCACAGGCCAGTGTATGCATCACCCGCAGGTAAACCCTGGAAAGATGACCAAACACCTGCCGTTGCAAGCAGACCGCCGCCATTACCGACACGCTGCGCGATCTGGTGCGGCTGTTGTTGATCGAGCTTGTATCGCAGGCCACTGACAAAGACGCCATGGGATCAGTGCGATCAAACAACACATCCGGTTGCAGCGTCTGCATCTCGGCGTACGCCTCTTGCCAGGCCGATGTTGACTCCACAGGCTCGTCAGGGCCCACCACGCTCCAGCGCGGACGCGTGATCAGCACACGTTCGAGCATCTGCGGGTGATAACCGCCGCCAATATCGGAGTGCGCGCCCGGCAGTGCTATTTCTCTGGACCAGTGCGGCGTGATGCTGTTAAGGGCGAAATTGCGCCGTTCCTCATCCCGTGCAACCAGGTGCAGTATCTGCTCGGCGCACCCCGGCGGCAGGTAGAGGTTGACCCGGTCATTGTGGGCATCCTTGACGTTGCCCATGTCCCTGATGCTGCCCACCGCCGCCACGGTGTCGAACAACCCCACCACTTTGACCCGAACGCTGCCGTTGGCCCAGGAAAACGCCGGGCCCAACGGCACGCAACGTCGGTTTAGCGTCGCGCCAAGCGGGCCTTTATCCTGCTTGAGCACCTCATTGATGAAGTGCCGGGCTGCTGCAGCGCCGCGACTGAAACCAAACACATCCAGCTCCAGGCAACTGATCACGCAGCCCGGGTTGTCCACGGTGAAACCTTCGAGGCGCAACCCCAGCTTCTTGAAAGCGCGCGCTACCTTGGCAAGAACCCCGGTCGTGCCCCTCCCGAAACTTTGTCCAGACAGATAGGAATCCCGCCGGCCCGAGGTGGTGCCGATGCCGCTGATGTAGATCGGCCTGAAAACCTTCAGTCCTGTGCCGTCATTACCGGCCACCGGCTGACAGCGATATAACTCTGCCAGCCGGGCCACATTACTGAAGTCATTGGCGTAGCTGCTGGACGGGTCATCATGACGCCCTCTGCACTCCGAGATATGTTTCCCGCCGTTGGCCTCGCTCATCGCCCGGCAATCTGCCGCAATCTGGCTGTTATATCGGTTGTTTCCCGTTCCGTCGAAAAACAAGCCGATTCGTACCGTGACACTCAGCGCCGCAATGCTGGAGCCCGGGTTTGCTTTATCTACTTTCCATGTATTTTTCATTGCTATATCCGCCGATTGGCGCAGCTTTCAGTCAAGCTGCTTTTGAATCAATAAATTTCATTGATACCAGCAGCTTGCTCAGCGATATAGAGACGTCAAGTAATGGACAAGACTTTCAGACTTATCCCACAGCTCACAGGGATAAAAGATACATAGTTACTACAACCCCGAGCATTCAAAATGCGGACGAGTTTAAACAGCGTTATAAACACTCGGACTGTTATTCACTCTCAGTGCGCGCCCCTCAACAACCTGTTGCATTAAATCTTGCCTTGAGGTTTGTAGCCCAGACGCAGACCGCCCCAATGGCGCCCCTTGACCATGATGGGGACGGAGAGGTCGTGCATGAGTTCACCTGTGTCGCGGGTATAGGTTTGTAACAGCACCGCCTGCTGGTGGCTGCCACAGCGTATTCCGGTGCGGTCATCGAATTTGCGCTTGCTGCGGCTGCGCACCGTATCGACACTGATATCGCCCGTCAGCGGCTGGCTGAAGGCCGTATTGTGCGTAGGTACGTAGCCTTGGGGCGTGCAGGCGATGACGAATACCAGGCCGTCGTGCTGGGAGAGCAGAGGCTCCTGAATCCCTGGCAACACCTGGTCGGTGTAGCGATCAAAGCGAGTCTGAAATTTGGGGGGCGCTGTGTGGGCAATCGGCTGGTACTGGCGATCAAACAGGTCATCGACGGTAATCCGTCGCTCATCAATATCCAACTCGAATTTAGCGGTGATCTGGCTGGAGCCCAGCCGCGCCAAGTCATAGATGCGCTGGTGATAGTCATCCAGCCCCACTTGCGCAAGGCGCTCGCTGATGGTTTCTGCCTGGCCTTCCATCTGCACGGCGGCGTCCGCCAGTTTTCGGGTTTGCTCATCACTGATCGCCAGATCGCTGCGCATCTGCTGCACGGCCACGAACAGGCCAGCCAACTGTTGCTGATTGGTCTCGGCGCCCTGGGCAATTTCACTGACCTGGTGTTCAACACCCGCCGCCAGCCGCGCGATGGTCTGCAAGTGCTGACCCGTGAGCTCGACCTGTTCCACGCCCGTATCCAGATCCGACGAGAGCTGGCGGATCTGCTCCACCACCTGGCCGGTACGCTGCTGGATGTCCGCCACCATCTGCCCGACCTCCTGGGTGGCGCTGGCCGTGCGTCCCGCCAGCCCGCGCACTTCATCAGCGACGACGGCAAAGCCGCGACCATGCTCCCCTGCCCTAGCGGCCTCAATGGCGGCGTTTAGCGCCAACAGGTTGGTCTGGCTGGCAATCGACTGGATCACCAGCGTGACCCGCTGGATTTCTTCACTGCGCTGGCTGAGGGCTTCTATCAGCTCGCGGCTACTGACCGCGCGCTGGCTGAGCAGGTGCATGCGGCTGATGGATTCACTCAGCACGCCCAGCCCTTCATCGCTGCGCTGCCGAGCCTCGGCCGAAGCCGTCAACGCCAGCTGACTCAACTGAGCGGTCTGTTGCTCGGTGGCGATCATCACGTCCGCGCTGTTGACGATCTGCTCGGCGGCGCCCAACTGCGACTGGACCTTGCCCGCCAGCTGCTTGACGGAAAACGCCACGCCAGCGGCCGACAAAGCGTTGTGGCTGGTGGTGCGGGATAAATCGCGGGTCAGGCGGCTGATATCGCTGGCGCCCTGGTGAGCGGGTGTCGCTGCGGGGGCCTGGACAAACAGGCGCGGCAACCACAGCGCAACCAATGCCACAGGCAGCGCCACATAAAACGAGAGGCCTAGCCACGCCATGGCCATGAACAGGCCGACCAACGTCAGGCTTTGCAGCACGGGTATCAACCACCGGCTTGCAGGGGCGCGCACCGCCTCAACCAGGCTGGCACTGGAAGGTTTATCGACCACAGATCCATTTGCGACCATGTCCTTTACCCCATTTGTACTTATCGTTATTTTGTCTGCATTAAACGCCGAATAAAGGCGTTTAGCCATGAGTCGTTAGTTGTAAAAAGAAAGTGGGCCGAACTCAAGCGCAAGGTCTCTGTCGCATGTCCTGTGCGGCACGTCTGTCGGATAGCAAAACGGCCCATTAAATACGATGTAGAGGGATGCCTTGCGCTCTGAATCTTCTTTATCCAATGCGGACATTTTCATCGGCGATAGCACGATGGCGCAGCGCATGCGTGCCCACGATTGGGCATCCACGCCCCTGGGCCCTGCCGAGCAATGGCCGCAATCACTGAAGATGGCGCTGCGCATCCTCCTGACGTCACGGTTTGACATGTGGCTGGGTTGGGGCGAGCAGGTCCACTTTTTCTACAACGATGCCTATCAGCCTACCCTCGGCCAGAAAGACGCCTACGCACTGGGCATGCCGGCGGGCGAGCTGTGGTCGGAGATCTGGCCGGAAATCAAACCGCGTATCGACGAGGTTTACCAGCGCGGCGTCTCCACCTGGGATCAGTCGCTGCTGTTGATCCTGCGACGTAGCGACCATCTGGAAGAGACCTATCACAGCTTTTCCTACAGCCCGCTGCTTGGCGATGAAGGCGCGATTGAAGGCGTGTTCTGCGCCGTGATCGAAGACACCGAGCGGGTGCTGAACGAAAGACGCCTGGCGCTGTTACGCACAGTCGCCAGCGGCATGGTCAGCACCCGAGACCGGCAAAGCGTATTCAGCCACTTGCAGGAGACGCTCGCGGGCATGCCCCGTGACTTGCCATTTGCCCTGACGTTCATGATTGACACCGAAGGGGCTGCGCGGCTGGCCAATTGGAGCGGTTTTGACTCAAGCCACAATGACGTCATTAGCCGGTTGGCGCGGCTTGGCCACCCCAACAGCAATCAGATCCTGTCCGAGGGCGTGGATGGGCTGGTGCTGCATGACCTGACAAACCTCGCCGACAGCCTGCCTTGCGGCCCCTGGGATCAGCCCCCCAAAATTATGGTGATGGCACCGCTCAAAGGCGCCGATAGCCTGCTGCTCAATGGCTTCATGCTGGTAGGCCTTAACCCCTACAGACCTGTGGACGGCGACTATCTCAGCTTCATCGAGCTGATCAGCGGGCAGATTACTTCCAGTCTGGTGCGCGTCGACCTTTATGAAGAGGAACATCAACGCGCCGAAGCCCTGGCCGAGGCCTTGCAGATGCGTCAGGCGGCCGCCGAGGTGCTTCACGAAGCCAATCGCCAACTCAGCGCGGAAGTCGAGCAACGCAATCAGGCCCTCGATGAGGCTCTGGCCCGACTGAGCGAAGAAGCCCGGGAACGCGAGGCAATACAGGAAGCCTTGCGCCAATCGCAGAAGATGGAAGCGCTCGGGCAACTGACGGGGGGCATTGCCCATGACTTCAATAACTTGCTGACCGGGATCATCGGCTCGCTGGACATGATCAATCGGCGCAGCGCCAGCGGTAAACCGCAAGACACTCAGCGGTATATCGCAGCCGCCACCCAATCGGCCAATCGCGCCGCCACGCTTACCCATCGTTTGCTGGCATTCGCCCGGCGTCAGCCGTTGAACCCGCGTCCCACGGACGTGAATATGCTGATGTTGTCCATGGAAGACATGCTGCGGCGCTCTCTGCCAGAGAACACCCGCATGCACCTGTTTGCCCACGATCAGCTGTGGCTGACGCTGTGCGATCCGCATCAACTGGAAAGCGCGCTGCTCAATCTGGTGCTCAACGCCCGGGATGCCATGGGCAACGACGGCCAACTGACCATCAGCGTGGCCAATGCCACCCTGACCCAGGACGCCATCGCCGATAAGCTTCAAGCCGTGCCGGGGGACTACATTTGCATCAGCATTAATGACACCGGCTGTGGCATGTCTGTCGACGTGCTGCAACATGCGTTCGAACCCTTCTACACCACCAAACCCCTGGGCCAGGGCACTGGTCTGGGACTTTCCATGGTGTATGGCTTCGCTCGCCAGTCCGACGGCTACGTGCGCATCGCATCAACACCGGGCCAGGGCACTCAGGTGAAGCTGTATCTGCCGCGTCATCATCAGGTTGAAACCAGCTTCGAGCCATCGGCCATCCCGGCCAGCACACGGTCGGTGGGCGGCATGACGGTACTGGTCGTCGAGGACGAACAGACAGTGCGCGAACTGGTAGTGGAAGTGCTGCAGGATTTCGAATGCATCACGCTTCAGGCGGCGGATGGCATGGCAGGGCTGGCGATACTCGACAGCGGCCAGCAGATAGACCTGTTGATCAGCGATATCGGCTTGCCGGGGATGAACGGTCGGCAGCTGGCGGAAGCTGCGCGGCTGTCGCGGCCTCAACTACCCGTTCTGCTGATGACTGGCTATGCGGAAAACGCGGCCCTTGCAGGCGGATTTCTGGAACAAGGCATGCAGCTGTTGACCAAGCCCTTCACGCTCGCCGAGCTGACGGCGACCATCCGCGAAATGCTGTAAGACTCAAATCCGCTTATATAGAGCAGCCAGACAGCACGGGGCATGACCCCGCGCTGCCCGATGCATCAGGCTTGACGCTGATGCTTGTCGATCTGTTCGTGACGTTCCTGCGCTTCGATGCAGTACTTGGTGGTCGGGCTGATCAGCAGACGCTTGAGGCCAATAGGCTCGCCGCTGTCATCGCACCAGCCAAAACTGTCATCGGCAATCCGCGACAAGGCCATTTCGAGCTGGGGAAGCATGCGCTGATCACGGTCAATCACGTTGACCAGCCAGTGACGCTCTTCCTCGACCGAAGCCGCGTCGGCAGGATCGGCAGGCGTGTCCAGGCTTTCGATCGCAATGCGGCTCTGCTCGATGCGCTCGTGGATTTCCACCTTCATGCCCTGCAACAGCTCAACGAAGAAAGCGTGCTGCTCGGCATTCATGTAGTCATCAGCCGGCATGGCCAGCAACTTATCCTTTGTCATTGATTTCTCTATAAAAAAAACGTGCATTAAGGCGAATTAAGGAGCGGCTCTGCGTTGCCGTAAAAGCGCCATAGTCTCCAAGCGCCACCTGGCACTCAATTTACGAGGGGCGGCAGTCTAAGGCCGCCTTCGGCAGTCGGCAACTTATTTGCTAAACAAGTGCCGATTGACTGGCACTCTTATTCATTTACAACACCACGACCTTGCCCTGCTCAGCGCTCAAACGCGCCGCATCGAGGATCTTTGCAGACGCCACGGCATCATGAGGATCCACCGGATTGGCGGCAGCACCGGCCAGGGCGTCCTGCAACTGTTGATAAAACTCGGGCCAGCAACCCCGTACTGAAGGCACCTCCTGGCGCTGCTCACCCTGTTCGAATCGGCCCCAGCGCTCCTGCGGCTCCACGCCCCAGCGCTCCCCCTCCGAACCAGGGCTGAGCCCGGCCAGTGAGGCGGCTTCCTGACCGTCCAGGCCTTCAACACTGTAAGAACCCAGAGAACCACTGACCCTGAACCGTGGGCCGGGCAGGTTTTGCAAGCAATGCCCCACCAGATGTGAAACCACCCCGTTGGCATGCGTCAGCGCCAGGAAGAACCCGTGATCGACTGGTTGCTCGGCGCTGCGGTACTCCAGTTCGGCATACACCCGCACCACTGGGCCAAACAGCTGCAGCGCCTGGTCGACCAGATGGCTGCCCAGATCACGCAGCATGCCGCCGCCCGCTGTCTTGCCCACCGAACGGGGCGAGTAGCGTTCGACCCTGGACTCGAATCGGGTCACATCGCCTAGCACGCCGTCCTCAATCAGTTTGCGCACCGTCAGGAAATCCGAATCCCAGCGTCGATTCTGGTAAACGCTCAACAGCACACCCTTGCGCTCGGCTGCATCGACCAGCGCCTGCGCCTGTTCGGCATCGGCGGCAAACGGCTTGTCACTGACAACCGCCACCCCAAGCTCAATCGCCTCACGAATCAACGCCGGGCGGGCGGCCAGGGGCGTCGAGATGGAAACCACGTCAACACCGGCAGCGACCATGTCAGCCAGGCTGTCGAACGCTGCCGCGTGGGGATGGTCTTGCGCCAGTTCCTGGCGTCGTTCATCAGAACGGGTCACTACACCGACAAAGGTCGCCTGTGGCAGCGTTGCGATAAAGGGCGCGTGAAAGTAACGCCCTCCTTTGCCGTAACCGACGAGTCCTATACGCATGTGTCCTCCTTTATCCAGTCGAGTTGTTTTCAGGCCCAAGATGTTAAAGGCCATCAAGTTGCGAATTCGTTCCATTTACTTGTACAAAAATAAATGGCTGTACAAGTAGTTGTACAGGCCAGGTAATGCTCATATGATGGCACTGTCGCATAAGGATGCGCTTGAGGGGTGCCCCCCCCTGTTGGCCATGGATCGGGACCTACTGCTGCCCTTACCGAGCCAACCATCATGCTCTTCACGACTAATAAAAAAGAACTGCTTGCCCTGCAAACCATCATTGATCAACAGGCCAGCCTGTTACGCGCTATCGATCGCTCGATGGCAGTCATTGAATTCGACCTTCAGGGCACCGTGCTGAGCGCCAACGAAAACTTTGCCAAGACCATGGGTTACCGTCCTGAAGACGTGATCGGCAAACCTCACACCCTGTTCTGCCCCACCGAACTCACCCGCAGCGCTGAATACAGCCAGCTATGGACACGCTTGCGTGCCGGAGAGTTCGTTTCGGCCACGTTTTTGCGTTTAACCGCCAGCGGCCAGCGAGTCTGGCTGGAGGCCAGTTACAACCCGATCAAGGATGCAACGGGACAAATATCCAAAATCGTCAAATACGCGACGGATGTCACCGCCAGAATCGAAGCCGAAAACGAAGCGAAGAACAAACTCACGGCTCTGGACCGAGCCATGGCAGTCATCGAGTTTGACCTGGAGGGCCGCATCCTCTGCGCCAACGATAACCTTACGCGCCTGCTGGGCTACAGCGCGACCGAAATCATTGGCAAGAACCACAGCGCCCTGTGCCCGCCTGATCTTGTCAACAGCACTGAATACGCTGACTTCTGGCGGCGCCTTAATAAAGGTGAATTTTTCAGCGGCCAGTTCAAGCGCATGGGTCGGCATGGCAACACCTTGTGGCTTGAGGCGAGCTACAACCCGGTCTACGACGCCAATGGCAAGCTGTTCAAGGTCGTGAAATTCGCTTCAGACATCACCGCCCGCATTGAACGCCACGAACGCGACGCCCAAAGCGCGGCGCAGGCTTACCACATCTCGGTTGAAACCCAGAAGGTCGCTGTGCAAGGCACGCAGGTCATCCATCAGGCAGCCACTGAAATGCGACAGATCTCGTCAAGCATCGACGACTCTTCGCGGATCATCGCGCAGTTGGGCGAGCGTTCCGAGCAAATCACCACCATCGTCAATACGATCCGCAGCATTGCCGAGCAGACCAACCTGCTGGCGCTGAACGCGGCCATCGAAGCAGCCCGGGCTGGGGATCAGGGCCGCGGTTTCGCGGTGGTGGCTGACGAAGTCCGGCAACTTGCAGGCCGGACCAGCCGTTCGACTGCCGAGGTTTCGGACATGATCGGCGTGATCCAGACCGAGACTCAGCAAGCCATCACCAGCATGGACGCCACCCGCAGCAACGCCAGCAAAGGCGTAGACCTGGCGGATCAGGCGGGTTCAGTGATCGTGAAGATCAGCGAGGGGACCAACAATGCGGTCAATGCGGTGCGGGTGTTTGCGCAGGAGTCAGCGCGTTAGATGCACACAAAGGGCCCATAACATCCGCCAATTTCTACCGGATTTGAGCATTGCCTTCGCAAGCAATGTGGAGCACCACCCCGGTTGCTCCCACGGATTCACATCAAACACCGTATTTGTGGGAGCAAGCTTGCTTGCGAAGGGGCCAGTACATACGGCACATATGCTTTGTTAGATACATAGCCTTCGCGAGCAAGGTGGAGCGCCACCCCGGTCGCTCCCACGAACTGAGCCACAGGTTCGAGGACACTCACAGAATCCGTGGGAGCAACCTTGCTCGCGAAGGGGCCGGTACATCCGCCACATTTGCTTTGCCAGATACATAGCCTTCGCGAGCAAGGTGGAGCGCCACCCCGGTCGCTCCCACGAACTGAGCCACAGGTTCGAGGACATTCACAGAATCAGTGGGAGCAAGCTTGCTTGCGAAAGGGCCAGTACATCCGCCACATTCGCTATGCCAGATACATAGCCTTCGCGAGCAAGCTCGCTCCCACGGTTTTAGAGACGACACCGATTGGTGGGAGCAAGCTTGCTTGCGAAGGGGCTGGTACCTCCGACACATCTGCTTTGCTAGATACACAGCCTTCGCAATCAAGGTGGAGCGCCACCACGGTCGCTCCCACAGGTTTCCGACACGGCTAACCCTTGGCCTGATTCCTCTCCCCCATCTTCTTGCTGCGCTTCTCCAGCACCAGGTAAACCACCAGCGCAATCGTCAGCGGCAGCAGGAAATAGATCGCCCGGTAACCGATCAAGGCCGCCAACAGCGTGCCCTTGGAAAACTCATCCTGCAGCAAGGTCATGAACACCGTTTCCAGCACCCCCAGCCCAGCCGGGATATGGGTGATCACCCCGGCGATGCTGCTGATCAGCAACACACCCAGAATCGCCGGATAAAACGCTTTATCGGGCAGCAAGGTGTAAATCACCAACGCCATCAACGACCAATTAAGCGCACCCAGGCTCGCTTGCAACAGCGCCTGCTTGAGCGAGGGCAAGGTGATTTCCTGATCGCGAATCGTCCATGACCGACGCTTGGAAAACCGGCATGCCAGCAGATAAGCAAACGACAGCAACAACAGCACCGCGCCAATCAAACGCAGGGATGTGGTGCCCACTGCCCACTCCTTGGGTAGCTCCAGAAAACCCATGGCGAACACGAAACCTGCCAGCAGCATGTAACCCAGCCAGTTGGTGATCAGGCTAAGGCTCAGGATGCGCGTGATAGTTGGCACATCAAGCCCCAGCCGGGAATACAGTCGATAACGCAAGGCGATACCGCCCACCCAGGAACTGAGGTTGAGGTTGAACGCGTAACAGACGAACGCAACGGGCACGATCTGCTTGATCGCCAGCTTGTGCCCGGTATAGAACCGCGCCAACACATCGAAACAGCAGTACGTCAGGTAACTGCACAAGGCGATGACCACGCCAATCACCAGGGTGCTCAACTTGTAGGACTGCAGCGCCTGTTTCACTTCCTGCCAGTCGAGATTCTTGACCAACAGAAACAGCAACACGGGCACCGCAATAAAAAAGAACAGGTTGAACGCGCGCTTGGCCCACTTCCACTTGTTGCTGGTTTTATCCCTGGGCTTGTCAGAAGCCGCTTCATAAGCCTGACTCATAACGACTTCTCCCGATCCGATTGCAGGCTGGCTTGCAGGTCCTGAGTGACGCTGCTGTGCTCACGTTCGACCACGCTGGCTTCGGGCATGACATCCGCGCTGCGGATCGGTTTGAGGCGCATGCCATGGGCCGGAAACAGACCGGCAATGGCCGGAAAGTGGCGCAGAAAGTGAAAGCTCAGGAAGATCATCGGTGCACGCCACCACTGGCCACGCGCAGCACCCTTGAGGCTGATCTGCTTGCTGTGGGTGGCCGCCAGATCACGCAAATGCTCGTGCAAGTGCTGGTTGAGCTGTTGATCGCGAATGAACAGATTGGCCTCCAGGTTCAGGGCCAGGCTCAGCGGATCCAGGTTGCTGGAACCCACCGTGGACCATTCCCGGTCGATCAGCGCGACTTTGCCGTGCAACGCGCGCTGGGTGTATTCGTGGATCACCACACCATCGCGCAGCAGGTAGGTGTAAGTCAGTCTCGAGCACACTCGCACAAATGGCATGTCCGGCTGGCCCTGCAGAATCAACGTCACCTTGACGCCGCGTCGCGCCGCATTGCGCAATTCGCGCAGGAAGCGATAACTGGGGAAAAAATACGCGTTGGCGATGGTAATCCGCTGCGTCGCGTTACGAATCGCCTGCAGATACTGCTCTTCGATATCGGTGGTGTGCTGGTCGTTATCACGTTCACACAACAGCATCCGGGCACTGCCTGCGTGATGGGTCTCAAGCCGCAAGGCCGGGAATTTGGCCCGCACGTCGTCACTCAGCAAGCGCATGCTGGAGCGATGGATGTCAGCGACAATCGGGCCGTGCACCAGCACGGCGTAGTCCTGCTTGGCGGTTACCCCGGTGTCACTCATGTGGTCGACGCTGTAATTGATGCCACCGATGAACGCCAACTCGCCGTCCACCACCACGACCTTGCGATGCAGGCGGCGGAACAGGTTGGTGCGCATGCCCATCACTCGTGGCCGCGGGTCAAACAGCTGGATATGCACACCGGCCGCCAGCATGCGGGCGACAAAGGATGAGCTGAGGTCGCTGGTGCCGTAGTCATCGACTGTGACCACCACGCGCACGCCGTTACTGGCGGCATGGATCAACGCCTGCTGCAGGGCCTCACCGACGCGGTCTTCGAAAATGATGAAGGTTTCAAGGAGCACTTCCTTGCGCGCGGCACGGATGCACTCGAAAACCCGGCTGAAGTAATCTTCGCCATTGATCAGCAATTCAACCGAATTGCCCTCCCGCCATTGCCCGGGGCTTTTGATCTGATCATTCATAAGGTCACCTCAACTGCCAGGGGTGCATGGTCTGAAAGGTGTGACCATGGCCGGTTGGACAACACTTTGGGCCGGTCGGTCGTTGCGTTGCGTACGTAAATTCGGTCCAGACACAGCAGTGGCCAGCGCGCCGGAAAACTTTTGGCTGGCGCACCGAAACGGTCTACGAACACCTCATGCAGCCCGGTCCCCTCCAGCAACGCGTCCGCCCGCTTGCGCCAATCGTTGAAGTCACCGGCGACGATCACGGGCGCCGACTCGGGCAGGCGCTCCAGCAACTCGGCCAATAACTTCAACTGCTGGCGGCGGTGACTTTCCCGCAGGCCCAAGTGCACACAAATGGCATGCACCTGACCGAAATGCGGCACCTGCAGGACACAGTGCAGCAGGCCTCGCTCTTCAGTGCCGTGGATAGAAATGTCGAGGTTTTCGTGGCTGATGATCGGGTACTTCGACAGCAGCGCGTTACCGTGATGGCCATGGGGATAGACCGCATTGCGCCCGTAGGCAAAGTCGGTCCACATGCTGTCCGCGAGGAATTCGTACTGTGAGGTGGTCGGCCAATCCTTGACTCGCTGCGCGTGGTTCTGATGTTCGCCGTGGACTTCCTGGAGGAACACAATATCGGCCGACACGTTGCGTACGGCATCACGCAGCTCCGGCAGGATGAAGCGCCGGTTGAAAAACCCGAAGCCCATGTGCATGTTCATGGTCAGCACGTTTAACGAAATCTTCGCCGCAGTGGCTGTTCTCACCCCGGTGGGCGCTGTGGCAGTGGTCAAAACTCAACTCCTTGCAGATCGCCAGGCGCGACTTCAAGCGTCCTGGTCAGGTCAAAACGCTCCAATAGCTGACGGGCGTCGTAAGGCGCCCGGACTTTGATGTCGTTATCGAAGTAGCAAAAAATGTCGCGGGATTTGCTACGCGGGGCTTTCTGTTTGACGATCAAGTGCGCGTCAGCAGGCTGCGTGCCTGAGTGCCAGGCTTCGATTCGGTCGCCCCAGCGCTGGATGGCTTCATCGCTGTAGCCGCTGGCGTAAAGCTTCTTGTCACCATGCAGGCGCAGGTAGACGAAGTCACTCGTCAGGTCTTCGAAGTAGGGCCACTTGCCGGCGGTGTCAGCCACCACCAGCGCCACCTTGTATTTGCGCAGCAAGGCCACGAACTCAGGCACGCAAAAGCTTGCGTGGCGGATTTCCACCGCGTGGCGAACCTTGCCGGTTTTGGGCATGTCCAGGTAACCGGGCTTTTGCATCCGCTCATCGCAGGATTGCGCACACGCCTTGGCCTGCTTCATGTTCTGCGGCAACAAGCTCAGGAAGTGCTCGAATTTCTCCTTGTCGAACTTGAAGCTGGGCGGGAACTGCCAGAGCACGGGCCCCAGCTTGCGCCCCAACTGAAAAAGGCCGGACGCGAAGAAGTTGGCAACAGGCTTCTCGACATCGTTCAGACGCCGCACGTGAGTAATGAAGCGCGGGCCTTTGACGCTGAACACAAAGTCATCCGGCGTATCGGCAGCCCAACGGGCGTAGAGCTCAGGGGATTGCAGCGAGTAGAACGAGCCGTTGATTTCAATGCTGTTGACCGCCCGCGAGGCGAATTTGAGCTCGTTTTTCTGAACCAGTTTTTCGGGGTAGAAGTCTCCCCGCCACGGGACGTAACGCCAGCCGGAAATGCCTATGCGGATATCACTCATGGAGGAAGTCTCAGTCCAGTTTCATTCATCAGGTGCTGCTCGACTGCCTCGGACATCCCGTTACTCACCGAGTCGGGAAACGTGTGAGGACAAATGGAGCAATCACGTCATATGAATGCTGGTAGTGGCACAGGTTCCGTGACTTTAGACCCTGCGCCTCTGCAGACCACTGAGTGTCCCTCCCACTCAGGCCTTCAAGCGGCTGGAATGGGCATATTCCTGGTACTTGCGGCTCAGCTCATCGGCACACTGATGAACATCCGCCAAGAGCATGCACGGCACGTGAAAACCCAACAATTGCTCCATGACCGCCATGTTCTGCGGGGTAAATGTCACGCTGCCATCGGCGCCTATCTTGTCGATTCCGTCCTCACGCAGCCCCATCTGATTGACGCTGATGGCATCGGCACGGGAAACCCCATAAGGCAACGCCAGCAGAATCTGGCCCATGCCCACCCGAACCGGATAACCGCCGGGCAATCCGTTGGGTCCCGGGGCATGAGTGATGACTTCAACAGGGTTGTGCAGGTTTTCCAGGACTTGAGCCGCAGAAATCGCATTGAGAAAGTTGATATTGATGCCGCCCAGGCTGCGAAAATGCGTGCACACCGAGTCAAAGACCTGCGCGTCTTCAAACTCCCCGCTGCAATTCTGCCCGTCTATGGCATAACCAAGACGATAAGGCGCCTCAGGCGGCAACCCGGCATGCGCCACGTATTGAGCGAAATACTGCTCGGCCACCAGCCTCACCTGAACCGTCTCCGGCGGCGCCATCGCTAATCGGCCAATCGAGAGCCTGAGTGCTGTCACCAGGTTGGCGATGCCGCCAGTGCCGGTAGCCGGCGCTAAACCCACTCTATCGAGCACCGCATTGACTGCGTCGGGAAACGCGCCATTGACCGTCAGCACCCTGACCCCGGAATGCTTGATGGCACGCATGAGTTCATAAGCCGGTGCAAGTTGCATGGGTAGCCAAGGGCCGAAGCAGGCCTTGTCAAGCGCCTGGTAATAACCGCCACACGCATGGCTAACGGTCCGCCAGGATTGCAGTGAAGCGCAGTTGAATATGATATCCGGGCGAATACGGCGCAGGCTTGCCGAGTTTTCTTCTACATTACCTTCTGCCAAATCCATTACAACGGGATAAATTGTACATGTCTTGCCTAACTGCAAAGCACCCACGCGGAAGAAGTTGCAACTACGGGTGAGTTTTTCCTGATCGCGCCCTGCGATGTAAAACGTGAATACTCCAGTCGGAACCAGTAGCTTGAGAAGCTGAAGGCACAGATCTCCCCCGCCGACAATCAGCAGCTTTTGGTTATCCATCATCCTTCTCCCCAGTAATGCTGAGCGATGGCAAGTGCCTGAACCTCATACCGAGATCTGCAAGCAGACGACCACAGTGCCTGGGAGGCACTCATCAAATAGGGTTTTTGCAGCGCCAACGTGAGAGTTAACAGCGAGGACCTCCCTGTGAGGGGACATAAATAAACCAGCACTAACTGAGCATCTCCGCAAACTGTTAACGCTATTATCCATGGCAAGCGCAGAGTTCTTCGGCCCTCTAACGGAGCGTTGGATTAATAGTTAGCTTTGCAACTTTCCTGCGGGAATGACTAACACCGACGCACTAAACAAAGATGGATCCAACATTGCCCGAAGTCAAACCTCTAGACCGCGTACACTCATCACCGTTGGCTATCATTAAAAGGTTTTTAATTGCGAATTGGCAGGATCTGCCCTAAAAGTAGATGTAGAACGTTTCGGCAGGCTCAACCACGTCGGCGTCTAGAACAACAAAGATGTTCACACCGCGGCATGGTGCTTGCTTCAGAAGTCAGAACTCAAGTTTCGTCAATAAGGCGACGCACCGCGCAAATTTTGCAGTGCCATGGAGTGAATCACCCTGGCAAGGTGTCAGAAACCCAGAGCAACCGATACCACGCGATTCGCTGAAGGGCAGTCGCAAAACATAATGACTGGAAAGGAATTCACCGTGAATTCACCGACATCTGAACGCTACAGCTCCAAGGCCCGGTGGCTTCACTGGCTGATGGCGGCGCTGATCGTATTGGCCTACACCCTGATTCTGAGCCGGTCCCAGTTTGGCAAAGGCTCTGAGCTGCGAATGTTTGTGGTCCAGAGTCATTTCTGGGTCGGCATTCTGATTCTGGTCATGGCTTTTTTTCGAGTCGCCGAGCGTCGTCGCCACACGCCGCCGGGTATCACACCGCCGCTGGAAGGTCTGCTGCGTACGGCGGCAACGCTGTCGCATTACCTGCTGTATGCGTTTCTTTTTGCGCAACCGTTGCTAGGGCTGTTCACGGTGCTCATCGAAAAAGGCGCGCTGCCCATCCCGCTGACGCAGATATTGATCCCCTCGCCCTTCCCGGTTTCAGAACGATTCGCCGAGAACCTCGAAGACCTGCACAAACTGCTGGGCAGCATTTTTTACTACGTCATCGGTCTGCACGTGATTGCCGCCCTCTGGCATCACTTCGTACGCAAAGACAACACCCTCAAAAGGATGGTGTAGAAGCCCACTCGGCAGCAAGCGGGCCTCTCACCAAAGCTAATTGGCGCCTTAGAAATCCAGCTTCACGCGCCCGATCAACTGGCGCGGTTCCCCGATGACGATGGCGGGCGAACCCAGCCCGCTGGCTGACACGTAGTAACGTTCGTCGAACATGTTCTTCAGGTTCAGCTGCAGGGTCAGGTCGCGTTTGTCGAACTTCATCTTGTAGCTGACAAAGGCATCGGCGATTTTCGAGGACGGCAGGTAATACTCGACGCCCGTCCCGTCGTTTACACCCCAACGGCTGGCATAGCGCGCACCGGCGCCGGCGCGCAGATCACCAATACCCACATGGCCGAAGTCGCGCGTCACGTAGAGCGCAGCGGTATGTTTGGACACGCCATCGAGCGGCTGGCCTTCAAGAATCGGATCCTTGAGCACTTCGGTATCGGTGTAGGCATAGCTGCCGGTCACACTCCAGTACTCGTTGATCTTGCCGGTGACATCCGCCTCGAGACCCCGGGAACGAACCTCGCCGGAGACCCGCGTACAGGTTTCCGTGCCGCAGGTTTCGCTGGTCTGCACGTTCTTCTTGTTGATGTTGAACAGCGCGACGGTGGCCGTGATCGAGTCGTTCTCGAACTTGGTGCCGAACTCATACGCCTTGCCTTCTTCCGGCGGCAGGTCGCCGATCGGTGCCGCGATAGAGGTGTTGGGCCTGAATGACTCGGTGTAGCTGGTGTACAGCGACCAGTCCGGCTGGATCATGTAGACCAGGCCAACCCGTGGCACGACCTTGCTGTCCTTGACGTCAGCACCCACCACGAAGGGGCGGCCCTTGCCGGTGATTTCGTCAAAGGCGTCGTAACGCAGGCCGCCCTGAAGGATCCACTTGTCACTCAGGTGAATCGAGTCCTGCACGAAGAACGCGTGGGTCTGCAGGTGATCGCTCTGGTCACTGTTCGGCGCGCTGACCGTGCTCGGCCGCACGGCATTGCCATAGACCGGCGCGTTGTAATTGAAGTCGGCGCGCTGAGTGCTGCGAATCAGGTCGCCCAGATCCCGCTCGTTTTTCATGTAGTCGGCGCCGATCAGGACTTCATGCAAGGTGTCGCCCCAATACAGTTTGCCCAACGTGTTGACGGTGGCGGTATGGGCGAACTGCACGGCATCCCGGGTTGCGTCGCCACGACGGGTCACGACACCCGTGTTGTAGTTGGCCGACATGTAGCGCGATTGGTAGTCGTTGTAATAGTTGCGGCTGTAGCCATAACCGGTGCGCAGCGACCAGGTGTCGTTGAAGCGATGCTCCATGCGCAGGTCCACGGAATCAGAGCGGCCAGTGGTGACGTTGAACGGCTCATCCAGGCGGCGATTGCGCGGGATGTCCAGCACCTTGCCGGTCTGCGGATTGATCTGCGTACCACGGTCAAACGGCACCGAATATTCCATGTGCTCGTAGGCTACCGACACCGTGGTGTCATCGCCATACCATGCCAGCGACGGCGCAATCACCGATTGGTCGATGCTGCCGAAATTGCGCCAGTAATCGTAGTTCTGCTTGTCGGCGATAAACCGATAGGCCAGACCGCTGTCACCCAACGGCCCCGTCAGATCGATCTGCTCGCCCCCGCCGCCAAAACTGCTGCCAAACGCCGAGATCGAATGCGCAGCGGTCAGTTGAGGCTTCTTGGTGACCACGTTGATGATCCCGCCGGGGTCTTGCACGCCGTACAACATCGAGGCCGGACCTTTCAACACTTCCACTCGTTCGGTAGTGGGCGTGAAGTTGCGCGCCTGCACCGATTGCATGCCATCACGCATGATCGAGTTATCTCGGTTGGTGCCGAAGCCGCGCTTCTGGATCGCATCCTGCGTGCCGCCCAGGGTGTTGCCTTGCTTGACACCGCTCACCGCATTGATGGCCTCATCGAGGCTGGCGGGCGCACGGTCTTCAATCACGCGGTTGGTGACGACGTTGACCGACTGCGGCACTTCCACCAGGCGGGCGTCGGTGCGGGTCGCCACCGAAGCGCGACGCGCCTGGTAGCTGGTGCGGCTGTCTTCGACATTGTCCGCTTCGCCCCGTGAAGGCTTGTCGGTGCTGGCGTCGATGTTGACCGCATCGAGCTGCATCTGCTCGGCCAACGCCGACGTCGGAGCCAGCGCCCACAACAACACCGTCGCCGAGCACACACCCAGCATCAAGGCCGGACGTCGGCGCGACAGCGGACGAAGTGGAACGGCCGCCTGCTCAATGGACGGAACAGCCGCGCAATAACGCGCGCAAAGACCGGATACATGCGTTGTCATGGATAAACCTGTGCTCTGGAGGAGTGATGGCGTTCGTCTTGAAACGAATCTGATTCTCACTACACGTAAGCCGCGCGGGTTTACCTCATCTTTTTATGGAAATAAATTTAGAAAGAGCTAAACCCATACGACCGTTCAAGCCAACGCCCTATCGAACTCCATGCAGATGAGCGACCTTGAACGGCCGGATTCAAAACTTCTGGTTTACACAGACTGTCGCGAATACTGGCTACACGGCATCAGATCGGCCCGTGATACTGCGCCCCATCAACGGCTTCACTCACGACTCTGGAGAAAGATATGACTCAGCAACTGACTCTCAGCGGCAAAGTGGCACTCGTTCAAGGCGGCTCCCGTGGTATCGGTGCAGCCATCGTCAAACGCCTGGCCGCAGAAGGCGCAGCGGTGGCCTTCACCTACGTCAGTTCCGATGCCAAGGCCAGGGAACTGCAAGACAGCATCACCTCCACTGGCGGCAAAGCCCTGGCGATCAAAGCCGACAGCGCCGACGCAGACGCCATTCAACGTGCTGTTGCCACCACGGTCGAGCAACTGGGCGGCGTGGATATTCTCGTCAACAACGCAGGCGTCCTGGCCGTTGGCCCGCTGGAAGAATTCAGCCTGGAAGATTTTGATCGAACGCTGAACATCAACGTGCGCAGCATATTCATCGCCTCGCAGGCTGCGGCCCGACACATGGGCGACGGCGGCCGAATCATCAACATCGGCAGCACCAACGCCGACCGCATGCCCTTCGCCGGGGGCGGTGTCTATGCCATGAGCAAATCGGCACTGGTCGGCCTGACCAAAGGCCTGGCCCGCGACCTGGGCCCACGTGGCATTACCATCAACAACGTGCAACCGGGCCCGGTGGACACCGACATGAACCCTGCAACCGGCGACTTCGCCGAATCGCTGATCCCGCTCATGGCCATCGGTCGCTACGGCCACGCCGAAGAAATCGCCAGCTTCGTCGCCTACCTCGCAGGCCCGGAAGCGGGATACATCACCGGGGCGAGCTTGACCATTGATGGTGGGTTTGGGGCTTGAGGTAGCAGCGCCCCACTCCCGGGTCTGTTGGAGCCAAGCTTGCTCGCGAAGAACGATGACGCTGAACTTCCGCGTCGACTGCATCGCGGGCAAGCGCTCTCGTACAGAAGGATGGTCCGATTCACCACAGACTTTGTTTTCCGCTGCCCAAACGAAAAACCCCTGACATTCACTAGGAATCTCAGGGGTTTCGTTTACATCGAATTTGGCGGTGAAGGAGAGATTCGAACTCTCGATACAATTTCTTGTATACACACTTTCCAGGCGTGCTCCTTAAGCCACTCGGACACTTCACCGTATCTCGTCACACCGTTGGTCTGTCGAGGCGCGCTAATGTAGTTCAAAGCTTTGGCGAACGCAAAGGTTTTTTTCAGAATATTCATGCGCTTAAGCAAAAACCTCTGGTTGGCGGTTTGCGACCGGGGCGGTTGGCTGCTCGACGAGGCTATAGATAGGGAGGATCGCAAGAGGCAGCGTTCTACCGCTGCGCCGATTGTTCTATATTGTGCGCGGCTGACGCAGTGGAGAGAACGACGATGGCTCATTCGGCCCGGTACCAGATCACAGACTCGGTTCGTAACATCGAGACCGAAGTCGGCAAGCTGCTGGATCTTGTGGTCATGCTCAAGGAAGCAGGCAATGAAGAGCTGGCTGCCAGTGTGGCTCTGCAGGCCCACAAGCTGCTGGAGTCGGCAGTGGCGCTGAGAATGGCGTTGGCGGCCGGTTAACTCGTCCAACGCAAAAAAAGGGAAAGTTCTCACACCTGCAATGGGTGCGCGGCACTGGCACCTCAACCTTCAATCCCGCACAATCGCGCCTCTTGTTGTCCTGTCACCTGCGGGTGCAGAGATGATTCACCTCGCTCCACCTCTGCCGGAGAACTACATGAACCTGCTTGAATGGAACGATGTTGCCCTGGCCAAGTATCTGGAGACCAACCCGGGCTTGCGCGAAGAGATCAAAGACCTCAGCGCCAAGGAGCAACTGGATCAGACCAAATGGGCATTTGAAGACGAAGCCGAAGATCAGGGGATCGAACCCTGGGAGCTGGCGCTGGAGCTGATTGCTGAAACCCCCGAGCAGCTCAAAGCCATGCGTCTGGAAGCTCATCGGCAAGTCGCTGAAACCCTGGGCATGGATTGGGCCGAATACTGCGAGCTGAATGAGATAGAGGAGTAAGCGACCATGGTTGCCTCTTCAGAAGCGGGAGCGGCGGTCTATTCGCCACTGACCCTGAAGCTCTATGACGCCTGGGTGCTGGGCATTTCCAACCGATTTGCCTGGTTGTGCCCCACGCGCGAAGTCCTGCAACCCTTTTTTGATCGTAACGTCGGCCCACGGCATCTGGATGTGGGCGTCGGCACGGGTTATTACCTCTCTCACGCGGGCTTGCCCGACACCACCCATGTCACCTTGCTGGACCTGAACCCCAGCAGCCTGCAGGCCGCGAAACAGCGCTTTGGCCGGGCCGACACGCAAACCCTGCAACACGACGTGTTCCTGCCATTGCCTGCAGAACAGTCCGGGCGCTACGACTCGATTTCGCTGTTCTATCTGCTGCATTGCCTGCCGGGCACCATGACCGATAAGGCCGAGGTATTCGCCAACCTCAAACCTTGCCTCAAGGCGGACGGTGTGTTGTTCGGCGCGACGATTCTTGGCGACGCCGCGGCCCATAACAGCTTTGGCCGCAAGCTGATGGAGGTCTACAACAAGAAAGGTATCTTCGGCAATCGCAGCGATACAGTTGAAGCGCTGCGCGAGGCTCTCACCATGCACTTCGCAGACGTGCACATTGAAGTGGTGGGTAAAGTTGCGCTGTTCAGTGGCCGCAAGCCGGTTCTATAGGCGCCAGCAGTCGGTTTACTCCATCAGAAAAACTGACCCGGCAGTCATTGCTTTACCTCTTTATCAGGGGTGAGTAACGTCTGCTCACTTCAATAACAAGGAATTCTGCCATGAGTGATTTGATCTCTTATCAGCTGGACGATGGCATCGCCACGCTGACCCTGACCAATGGCAAGGTCAACGCGATTTCTCCGGCAGTGGTGGCGGCGTTCAACGAGGCACTGGACCAGGCGCAGAAAGACCGTGCAGTGGTGATCATCACCGGGCAGCCAGGCATCCTGTCCGGCGGTTACGACCTCAAGGTCATGACCTCCAGCGCCGAGGCGGCCATCAGCCTGGTCAAGGAAGGGTCGACATTGGCACGTCGCATGCTAGCTCACCCCTTCCCCATCATCATCGCCTGCCCAGGGCACGCCGTGGCCAAGGGTGCTTTCCTCCTTCTGTCTGCCGACTACCGGATTGGCGTCGAAGGGCCATTCAGCATCGGCCTGAACGAAGTGCAGATCGGCATGACCATGCACCATGTCGGCATTGAGCTGGCCCGCGATCGGCTGCGCAAGTCCGCGTTCCATCGCTCGGTGATCAATGGTGAGATGTTCACCCCCAAAGACGCCGTGGATGCAGGCTTTCTGGACAAGATCGTGAGTATCGACGAGCTGCCGCAAGCCGCCCGCGACGTAGCGCAGCAGTTGAAGAAGATCAACATGAACGCTCACAAGCACACCAAACTGAAAGTCCGCAAAGCCCTGCTCGACACGCTGGATGCCGCTATCGAGGCGGATCAGCATCATGGCTTGAGCTGATACCCCGCATGACGTGAAGCAGCCCACCACGCTGGGCTGCTCTCAGCGAACTCGCCGCGTTTTACCGACTCTGAACAACAAGCCCGGCATTCGGGCGCCCGCAACCCTCAAGAAGTGAAGACAACATGGGCCGAGTCGTCGCCGCTGCGGTATACAGCGCAGGCAAAAAAGTAACTGACATCAGCCTCGAAGAAGGCGCCGCCTGGGCTGCCAAGCCTGGGCATTTTGTATGGATAGGTCTGGAACAGCCCAGTGCCAGTGAGCTGGCGAGTTTGAAGCAGCAATTCAACCTGCATGAGCTGGCTCTGGAAGATGCGCTGGAAGTGCACAGCCGGCCCAAGCTGGAAACCTTTGGCGACGCGCTGTTCATCGTGACGTATGCGCCCGTGCGCGAGAACGGCAAGCTAGTGTTCATCGAGACCCATATTTTCGCGGGCAAGGGCTACATCATTACCTCGCGCAACGGCCACTCCAAGTCTTATGGGCTGGTGCGCCAACGTTGCGAGGCGCGGCCACTCCTGCTTGAGCATGGTGAGGATTTTGTCCTTTATGCGCTGCTGGATTTTGTCACCGAAAACTACCAGCCGGTGACCGAAGCCATTCATTGCGAACTCGAAGAGCTGGAACACAGCGTACTCAATGGAGCGCTGAGAGAGAGCGATATCCAGCGCATCCACAGCCTGCGTCGTGACCTGCTGCGTTTGTGGCGCTATGTAGCCCCCATGGTCGAAGTGGGCGAAGAGCTACAAAAGCTCAACTTCCCTTTCATCGACAAAAACATGCGGCCGTACTTTCGAGATGTGGAAATTCACGTCAAACGGCAGATGGAAGACTTGGGCAACCTGCGCGACATTGCGAGCCAGACCATAGAGATAGGCTTGCTGCTGGAGTCTTCCCGGCAAAGCCTGGTGCAGCGCAAGTTCGCCGCCTGGGCAGCGATCCTCGCGTTCCCGACGGCAATTGCGGGTATCTACGGCATGAACTTCGAGAACATGCCTGAACTGACCTGGCACTACGGCTATTACGTGGTGCTGGGGGTGATCGTTGGCGGGTGCGGCGCGCTGTTTGCCAGCTTCAAGCGCTCGGGATGGTTGTAGGCTTTGGTTGCGAATGCGGTGTGTCTGAGCGACCGCTATTCGCAGCCTTCGGCAGCTCCTACAGCGTCAGCATTTTTCAGGTAAATTCCGGTGATTAATGCGATGAGCCTGAATCAACGCCGACCTCCCTGTGGGAGCGAATTCATCGCGAAGAGGCCGGTACATTCAACAGCTATTCATTGCCTGTAAATCAGCTTTCGCGAATGAATTCGCTCCCACAGCTGTCCGGCCGATGAATCAGTCATAAATAATCTTCTGATACACCGGAGTCTGCCTGGCGCTGTGTTTGATGCGTCGCACTGAGCTGCCGGTGATGAGCTGCCCGCCCAGCAGCAGATTGCCACAAGGGGATCGCGGTTCGAAAAGCCGCTGCCTGAGCACCCTGATCGCTTCGGCGCCCAGTTCATCGCGCGGGACGTGGAGCGTGGTGAGCGGTATGTCGTTGATGTCGGCCAGGTTGAAGCCATCCATGCTCATCACTGAAACATCCTGAGGCACCCTCAAGCCGGCACGCTGCAGCGCTTTTACCGCACCGGCTGCCATAAAGTCGCCCCCGGCGAGAATGGCAGTAGGCCTGTCTTCGGCAGGGCAACTTTCCAGGAAGGCCGCTACCCGCAGCTCGGATTCAGCGCTGCCAAAGCCTTCTGTGATGACCTGATGCCTGGCCTCGACAAACTCCAGATTCTGCTCCTTCCACGCCTCGCGGATGCCGCGCATGCGCAGGTCCATCGTGTAGCGCCTGAGGCACTGCAGGGTCAATACATGTCGATGGCCCATCTGAAAAAGATGATTGATCGAGAAATGCCCGATCAAAAAGTGGTCGGGGGAAATGGAGGGCAAACGCATGCTGCGATCAATGCAGTTGATGAGCACGGCAGGCTTGCTGAGGTCTGCGGCAAGCTGGTGAATATGCGGGTCATCAATGCCGATCAGGATCGCCGCATCGGTGTCTTTCTGATTCATTTTTTCCAGAAACAGCACCGCGTCGCTGTCGACCTCCTCCAGCTCGCAATAACGCACCCGCACATCATGGGGCGCCACCGCCTGTGTGACGCCCTGGATCACTTTGTTGTAGAAGATATCCGAGCGAACATTGAAGGCGCGCGAGGGGGCGAAGATCGTCAGGCCGTTGAGCAGGAATCGGCCGTGGGCCAGGCCCTCCATCACGCCCTGCTGACGCGCCACCGCCAATACTTTTTGTCGGGTCGCCACACTGGTGTTCGACTTGCCAGCCAGCACCCGAGAGACCGTCGCTATCGACAGGCCTGTCTGTGCAGCGATCTCGGTAATGCGCAACTTGGCCACGGCGGCTCATCCATTGAAACAATTTATGTAAAAGCTTTCATAGCAGAAAAACACCACATGTCCTAGCACCGCTCGCCAATCAAGCCGATGAACCGAGCAAATATGTAAATCCTTACATCGTTAACCCTGTACGGGTGCCAACTCGCTGCCATAGCGTTGAGCCTCAAATAAAAACAAAACGCCGGGAAACCCGGTACAGGCGAAGAATTGATGACTATCGATATCGACCGCAATGCTCGGCCTTTGGCCAGGCGAACCTTCATTCCGCACCTGCGTTGGTGGATGCTTTCTCTGTTCCTGCTCGGCGTCACCGTCAACTACATCACCCGCAATTCATTGGGCATATTGGCACCGGAACTCAAAT
Source organism: Paucimonas lemoignei (assembly GCA_900475325.1). Classification (GTDB taxonomy): domain Bacteria; phylum Pseudomonadota; class Gammaproteobacteria; order Pseudomonadales; family Pseudomonadaceae; genus Aquipseudomonas. The sequence goes on along the minus strand of LS483371.1, from coordinate 2,068,230 downwards.
CCACGTTCAGCATGTCCACCGAACAATACTCGTGGGTGGTTGCCTCTTTTCAACTGGCTTACACCCTCTTCCAGCCTATCTGCGGATGGCTGATCGATGCGATCGGGCTCAAGCTTGGCTTCGTTATTTGTGCGGTCATCTGGTCGGTGATGTGCCTGCTGCATGCAGGCGCCGCGAGCTGGGTGCACCTGGCGATCCTGCGCTTTTTCATGGGTGCATCGGAGGCAGCGGCGACACCTGCCAATGCCAAAGCCATCGGCGACTGGTTTCCAAAAAAGGAACGGCCCATCGCAGCCGGTTGGGCTGGCGTCGGGTTTTCGCTGGGCGCCATGCTCGCGCCGCCCATTATCTATCTGGCCCATGTATCGCTGGGCTGGCAGGGAGCATTTCTGATTTCGGGCGGGATTGGTCTGGTGTGGGCCGCGCTGTGGGCATGGCTCTACCACGCCCCCGCTGTCCATCCTCGCCTGTCGCCCACCGAGCGGGAGCATATCGAGCAGGACGGCGAAAAAGTCGGTCAGCAAATGCCGTTCTTCAAAGCGCTGAAGAAGATCGGCCGGGACAAGCGGTTTTACGGGATCGCCCTTCCGGCCTTCATGGCAGAGCCCGCGTGGGCGGTGATGAGTTTTTGGGTGCCGTTGTACCTGGCCAATGAACGAGGCATGGACCTCAAGCAGATCGTGCTGTTTGCCTGGGTGCCCTTCCTGGCTGCGGACCTGGGCAGTATCGCCAGTGGTTATCTATCGCGCGCTTATCACCGGGTCTTCAAATGCACGCGAGTCAATTCAATTGTCGCCAGCTCCATCACCGGCGCGTTTCTGATGTTTTCCCTGGCCGTGATGACTCAGGTGAAGGACCCCTATATCGCCATCGCACTGATTTCAGTCGGTGGTTTTGGCCACCAGATTATTTCCTGCATGTTGAGCGCATTGGTGGTCGAGACGTTTGACCGCGATGAGCTGGCCACGGTTAACGGCATGCGCGGTTCATGCGCCTGGATTGCGAGCTTTATCTTCTCGCTGATCATTGGCGTCAGCGTCGACAAAATAGGTTTTAACCCACTGTTTATTGCCATGGGGCTCTTTGATTTTATAGGGGCAATTTTCATGATCATGTTTATTGCAGACAGACGATCCAACGCTAAAGCGGTGCGCGCACAATGAAAACACTCAAGACCTGGACGTTACAGGCCCAGAAAGCGGGCCATATCGAGTTGCTGGTCGAGGGCCGACATCTGTTGCGGATTTACATCCTCGAAGAGGGGTTAGCCCGTGTTTTGCTGATGCGCTCCGGCACGCTGGAACTGGATCGAACCTGGAGCATCGCGCCAAAAGCTGATGTCGCCTGGGAAGGTCGCTCTCGCGAGTCTGTCGCCGACTTTTCGCTCCCCGCGTATCGCGTTGAAGAACTGCAAAACCGGCTCATCCTCACCACCCAAAAACTGCGCATCACTGTTCATCAGCCCTTGTGGCTGCAGTGGGAATACCACGATGGGGTGGCCTGGAAGCCATTGGTTTCAGACCGCCCGACCGGCGCCTATTCGCTCAACGCACACGGCGATGGCGTCGAGCATTACCAACTGCGGGCAACTGAACATCGCTACTACGGCCTCGGCGAAAAAACCGGTGACTTGAACCGCACCGGCAGACGCTTCGAGATGCGTAACCTGGATGCCATGGGTTACAACGCGGCGTCTACCGACCCGCTGTATAAACATATTCCGTTCGTGATTACCCATCAGGAAGGCGCGAGCTTCGGGATGTTTTACGACAACCTGAACACCAGCACGTTTGACCTGGGCAACGAGCTGGATAATTACCACCGCCCTTATCGGCGTTATAAAGCAGACGCCGGCGACCTGGATTACTGGGTGCTGGCGGGCCCGCGCATACTCGATGTCACCAAGGCCTTCGTGCGCCTGACCGGGCGCACGTTGTTTCTGCCGAAATGGAGCCTGGGCTACAGCGGCTCAACCATGCATTACACCGATGCCGACAATGCTCAGGAGCAGTTGCTGGGGTTTCTTGAACTGTGCCGCGAGCACGCCATTCCCTGTGACTCTTTTCAGCTGTCGTCGGGTTACACCTCCATCGGCGACAAGCGCTACGTCTTCAACTGGAACCATGACAAGGTCCCAGACCCGAAGGCGCTGTCTGCGGCCTACCGGGATGCCGGGGTCAGGCTGATTGCCAACATCAAGCCATGCCTGCTACAGGACCATCCGCGTTACGCCGAAGTGGCCGAGCAAAAGCTGTTCATCACTGATTCGGAACACGACTCGCCTGAACGCTCGGTGTTCTGGGACGATGAGGGCTCGCACCTGGACTTTACCCATCCTGCCGCGATCAGCTGGTGGCAGTCGAACGTCACCTCGCAGCTTCTGGAAATGGGCATCGATTGCACGTGGAACGACAACAACGAATATGAAGTGTGGGACGGCGAAGCGCGTTGCCATGGGTTTGGCCGTGAGATAGCGATCAAACACATCCGGCCCGTCATGGCGCTGTTGATGATGCGCGCCTCTCTGGAGGCGCAACAGCGGTTCTCACCGGCAGAGCGTCCTTATCTTATTTCCCGATCAGGATGCGCCGGGATGCAGCGCTATGTTCAGACCTGGAGCGGGGACAACCGCACCAACTGGAGCACACTGCGCTACAACACGCGCATGGGCCTGGGCATGAGCCTGTCGGGGCTGTACAACGTCGGTCACGACGTGGGCGGGTTCTCGGGTAACAAACCGGATCCCGAGCTGTTTGTGCGCTGGGTCCAGAACGGCGTGATGCACCCGCGCTTCACCATCCACTCCTGGAATGATGACGGCACCGTGAATGAGCCATGGATGCATCCATCGGCCACCGCTGCGGTTCGTGATGCCATCCGCCTCAGATACAGGCTGATGCCGTATTTCTACACCTTGCTTTGGCAAGCCAGTGATGAGGACGAGCCCATTTTGCGGCCCACCTTCCTGGACCACGAACACGACCGGCAAACCTTCGAAGAGAACGACGAATTCCTGCTGGGCCGCGACATTCTGGTCGCCAGCGTTGTCGAGCAAGGCGCACGTGAACGCGAAGTCTGGCTACCGGTCAACGAGACCGGCTGGTGCGACTGGCACACCGGGGACTGGCATGAAGGTGGCCAATACGTTTCTCTGGATGCACCGCTGGAACGCTTGCCCCTGTTGGTACGAGGAGGTGCTGCGATCCCGGTCGGAGAATGCTGCAAGCTTAACGACCTGTCTCTGGATCAGCAGCGCGCACTGGTGATTTTCCCTGCACCGTCAGGATCGCGCGGCGGCATGCTGTTCGAAGACGATGGCATCAGCCATGAATGGCGCAACGGCGACAGCCTGGTGATCCGCTGGACCGTGGAATACGGTTCGCAGTTCATTGATTTGACTGTTTCCAGAACTGGGCGTTTTTGTCCCGCGTGGGAGCGGCTTGAGGTGTCCTTGAAAGGAACGGACACCAGAACCTTGAGGATCAATGGTAAAAACCGTGGTGCTCTGACGTTGGCTGAAATTCCGGATCACGTGCCTCGATAATGCCCCCCGCAATGGCTGCCCTGGCGCTACCGGAGGGCAGCTCGGATGGGCCATTAAGCAAGCGGTCGGGACCCAGTGGAATTCAGTACTTTGCGAAGCCGTTACCCACGAGCGAAATGCGATGTGGGACCGGCTTTAGCCGGGAAGGCGGCCTTTCAGCCAATGAATATGTTGCGGGTTCCCTGGCCCCTTCCCGGCTAAAGCCGGTCCCACGTCGTCATACGCTCTCGCGGTAGCGAGGGACTCTGGCAGAAAGCGCCTCCCTATTTAAACCGCGGCCTTGTGCTGCACAAACCGCATCATCCACTCGGCCACGGTCTGACCATGGTGCTCATGCTCAAGGCTGGCAACTCCGGTCTGGTAAACCTGTTCGCCCAGGCACTGCTGGCGGATGTCGAGCAGGGTGCGCGAGTAATCGTGAATGAATTCCGGATGCCCCTGGAAACACAGCACCTGATCGTTGATGTGGTAGGCCGCGAACGGGCAGAAATCGCTGGAAGCAATCACCGTGGCGTTTTCCGGCAAGGCAGTGACCTGATCCTGGTGGCTGATCAACAAGGTCAGCTTGTCCATGGCCGGGCTCATCCAGGGCGCTGCGGGAGCCAGGGTGTAGTGGTGTATGCCCACGCCCCAGCCCTGGGTGGCGCGCTCACTTTTGCCGCCCAGCAGCAGCGCCAAAAGTTGATGACCGAAACAGATGCCCAGAAGTTTGTCGCCCTGCTGATAGCGCTCAAGCAAATACACTTTCAGGGTTTCGATCCAGGGGTCGGTGCCAAATGAATCCGCCTTGCTGCCGGTGACGAGGTAGGCATCGAAGCGCTCGTCTTGCGGGGGATAAACACCCTGCATCACGTTATAGACGGTAAATTCTGCTGCAATTGGCTGGTTGGCGAACAGCCGCTCGAACATTCGCCCGTATCCCTGATATTGGTCGACCAACTCGGGACGCAGGACGTCAGTTTCCAGAATGCAGATGCGTAGCGACATAAAAAAATACCTGAAGCGGTAAAGGCAGCGGTCAAGGCGTTAGTGCACTGACCAAGCCTGCCTTGAACGGGCCCTGCAAGGCAAGGGCCTATTCACCGGTTTGCGCAGGCGTGCCTTAACCGCTCCTGAACCGCTCGCGGATTAAAACACCTCGCCCTTGAGCGCCTTGTGCAACAGCAGCGATGGCGGCTCGAAGCGCTCGCCGTAGCGCTGCGCCAGTACCTGCGCCCGAGCGATGAACGCCTGCAGGCCGTATTGATTGATGTACTGCAACGCGCCACCGGTCCAGCCCGCAAAGCCGATACCAAAGATAGAACCGATGTTGGCGTCGGCGACCGAGTGCAACACGCCCTCTTCCAGACAGCGAACGGTTTCCAGGGCCTGAATGAACAGCAAGCGGTCACGCACGTCTTGTGCCGGGATTTGCCCGTCGGCCTTTTCGAAGCGTGTTTTCAATTCAGGCCACAGCTGTTTGGGTGCGTCTGGCGGGTAGTCGTAGAAGCCACCGCCCGCTGCCTTGCCTGGACGCTTGAACGCGTCGACCATCAGGTCAATCAAGGCGGTTGCCGGATGCTGTGGCGCAGGCTTGCCTTCGGCGGCCAGGTCTTTAGCGGTCTGCCGCCGAATGTGGCTCATCAGGCTCAGGGACACTTCGTCGGACACCGCCAGCGGCCCGACTGGCATGCCCGCCTTGCGTGCCTCGGTTTCGATCATCGGCGCGGCAACGCCCTCATCCAGCATCGCAATGCCTTCGTTGGTAAAGGTGGCGAACACCCGCGAGGTAAAGAAGCCACGGCTGTCACTGACCACGATAGGGATTTTCTTGATCTGCCGGACGAAGTCAAAAGCACGTGCCAGTGTCGCGTCGCTGGTCTGGGCGCCCTTGATGATTGCCACCAGCTGCATTTTTTCCACGGGGCTGAAGAAATGCAGGCCGATGAAACGCTCGGGGTTGGAAATCGCCGACGCCAGCCCGGTGATGGGCAGCGTTGATGTATTAGAGGCAATGACTGCATTTTTCAGCGCCACGTGCTCCGCAGCAGCGCTGACCTGGCCTTTGAGTTCACGATCTTCGAACACGGCTTCGATGATCAGATCACAGCCCTCTAAATCTGAATCCCGCCCGGTGCTGTGAATGCGCGCCAGAATGATTTCACTTTGAGCCGCGCCAAGCCTGCCACTGGCAACCTGGGCAGCCAACAAGCGCGCCGAATGCTCTCTGCCCTTCTGCGCCGCCGCCAGGTTGACGTCTTTGAGCACCACGTCGATGCCCGCACAGGCGCTGACATACGCAATCCCCGCGCCCATCATTCCGGCGCCGAGCACGCCGACCTTGCGGGTGGCGATCAAGGGGAACCGCGCCGGTCGCGAGCCCCCTTGCTTGATAGCATTGAGCTGAAACCAGAAGGTGCCAATCATGTTCTTGGCGACCTGACCGGTTACCAGCTCGGTGAAGTAGCGGGTTTCAATCAAGTGCGCGGTGTCGAAGTCCACCTGAGCGCCTTCGACGGCGGCACATAAAATCTTCTCCGGCGCCGGATAGCAGCCTTGCGTCTTGTTGCGCAGAATCGACGGCGCAATGGCCAGCATCTGCGCTACTTTGGGGTGCGATGGCGTGCCGCCGGGGATCTGGTAACCCGGCCCGTCCCACGGCTGAGTGGCCGTCGGGTTGGCCGCGATCCACGCCCGCGCTCGGGTGAGCATGTCGTCGTGATCGAGGGCGATGTCGTCAATCAACCCAGCCTTGAGCGCCGGCTGCGGCTTTAGCGCTTTGCTTTCAAGCAAATGCGGCAGTGCTTTTTCCAGCCCGAGCATTCGCACAAGACGCACTACCCCGCCGCCACCGGGCAACAACCCAAGCGTCACTTCCGGGAAGCCGATCTGTAGGCCGGGGACATCCAGTGCGATGCGGTGATGGCAGGCCAGGCAGATTTCAAAACCACCCCCCAGCGCGGAACCATTTATTGCAGCCACCACCGGTTTGCCGAGGGTCTCCAGCCCGCGAAGTTGCTGTTTCAGGCCAAAAATCATGGCCTCGAACCATTGCGCGCGATCCTTGCTCACCTGGATCAGTTCGTCGAGATCGCCACCGGCGAAGAAGGTGTCCTTGCCCGACGTGATGATCACGCCGGTGATTGAGTCTTTTTCTTCCTGCAGCCTGGCAAGGGTCGCAGCCATCGCTTCGCGCCAGGCGGCGTTCATCAGATTGGCGCGGTGCCCAGGCATATCGATCGTCAGGACCACGATATCGTCCTGGCCTTTGTCGTATTTAATCGCGTCGGTCATGAAAGGTTCTCTGCTCCAAAGGCTCAATAACGCTCGATGATGGTGGCAATACCCATACCGCCGCCGACGCACAGGGTCGCCAGGCCGTAGCGCAATTTCCGTGTGTGCAGTTCATCCAGCAAGGTGCCGAGGATCATGCAACCGGTTGCGCCCAGCGGATGGCCCATGGCGATAGAACCGCCATTGACGTTGACCCTGGCAGGATCGACGTGCAGGTCCTTGATGAATTTGAGCACCACCGAAGCAAAGGCTTCGTTGACCTCGAACAGGTCGATGTCTTCAAGCTTCAGGCCAGCCTTGCTCAATGCCTTGCGCGTCGCCGGGGCCGGTCCCGTCAGCATGATGGTCGGGTCGGTACCGGTCACCGCCGTGGCAACGATGCGGCCACGAGGCTGCAGACCAAGCGCGCGGCCCTTGGCTGCTGAGCCGATGAGCATGGCGGCGGCGCCATCGACGATGCCGGAGCTGTTGCCCGGGGTGTGAACGTGGTCGATACGCTCCACATGGCTGTAGACCCGCAACGCAGTGGCGTCGAAGCCCATCTGGCCAATCATCGCGAAACTCGGCTTGAGCTTGCCGAGGCCTTCCAGGGTGGAGTCGGCGCGGATGAACTCGTCATGATCCAGCAGCAACGAGCCGTTCTGATCGCGCACCGGGATCAGTGAGCGATCAAACGAGCCGTCCTGACGCGCCCGGGCAGCCTTGATCTGCGATTGCAGCGCGTAAGCATCCACGTCCTGCCGGGTGAACCCTTCGAGGGTCGCGATCAAGTCGGCGCCAATGCCCTGCGGAGTGAAGTGGCAATGCATATTGGTCTGCGGATCCAGTACCCATGCCCCGCCGTCACTGCCCATCGGCACTCGGGACATGGACTCCACCCCACCGACCACCACCAGTTCTTCGAAGCCGGATCGAATTTTCATCGCGCCCAGATTCACCGCCTCAAGCCCGGAAGCACAGAATCGGTTGATCTGCACACCCGCCACGCTCACGTCCCAGTCGGCGACCAGCGCTGCTGTCTTGGCAATGTCTGCACCCTGATCCCCCACCGGCGTCACGCAACCGAGCACGATATCGTCGACCTGCGCCGTCTCAAGCTGGTTACGCGCTTGAAGAGCCGTCAGCAGACCTGCCATCAGGTTCACCGGTTTGACGCTGTAGAGCGCCCCATCAGGCTTGCCTTTACCACGCGGCGTACGGACCGCGTCGAAGATTAAAGCGTCGGTCATGAAATCCCCTGCGTCTTTATTATTCTGGATAGATGCGTGCTAACACCTTAGCTGCATCATGGGCGGAGTCCATTGCCCGGCACATTTGCAGCCGTCCAAGATGCGTAGGAAAAATCCGACCCGGACGAACGGTCCCTGAGTACATGGCGTCGACTCAAATCACTCAAGGCGTCTAGCAGGGGAATGCGCACGGGAAAGTATGCTTATCTATAACCTATGCAAGCTTTGCTAACCGTTCTAATACCAAAGGGTTCTAAACAGCCGGGCACCAGAACTCTAAGGTTAAGTCTGTAGCATTAGCAGCGCGATAATAACGACTGCAACGCGCGGCTGACCGGCACGCTTTGTCGGCTCATCTTTTGCTCACAGAACCACCTTTGCCAGCCACCAGGGATTCATGACGAATTCGGTGAGCTTTTGTCGCTCAGGAATAACAAAAAAAGGCAGACCGCCATGTTCAAGCATTCGAAAGTACGTCAGGCCGGACTTATTGTGTTCGCCACCACCCTGTTACTGATCTTGCCCAATATGACCCGACTGTTTGGCTGACTGCGACTTATCCCACGATAAGCATCGGCGTTGACGCACTTCCGGGCCGCTTCTATCTATGCCAATCTCTGTCCACAAGTGTGTGGAGGCGCAAGTATGGGCAAGTGGTCGGCACTGATGGCACTGGTAGCGATGGCGGGTTGTGGATCGGCGGCTGCAGGTGACGTTGAACAGGCGGTCGCCGTGGCAGCGCTCAAGGAAGGCAAACTCGCTGTCGATGTGCGCAGCCAGACTGATTACGACGCGGGCACCGTGCTCAATGCCGTGCGTATTGAAGAGCGGCGCCTGGTCAATCAGATCAAGTTGGTACTCAACGACCGCAATGTCGTATTTGTGCTGTTCAGCAGCAGCGACGAAAAGGCCAGCAAGGCTCAGGACAAACTGAACAAGGCTGGCTATTACAGCGTAATCAATGGCGGCAACTATGAAGAGTTGCACAACGCCCTCTATGACATCACGGACGATCCCGCGGAGTAGTTTTGCGTTTATTACTGACCTTGGGCGCGCTCATCGCGACCCTACCTCTGCATGCAGCAACCCTGACGGTCGAACAGGCTGACGGAGCCAGAAGCTGGGAAACCAGCCAACTGCTCGCTCACTCACAGACCCAAACCATAACGATTCACGACGACGTGGCCTACAAGCGCACGATGACCTATCGTGCCCTGCCCATTGCTGCGCTGCTCGAAGGCATCACGGCCAAGGACCATTTGCAGGCCGTGGCCACCGATGGCTTCGCCGCAGAACTCGCCGCGGCACCGCTGTTGCAGACTTCGGGCTCCCGAGCCTGGCTGGCGATCGAAGATCCCGCGCACCCCTGGCCCTCGCTGAGCAAGGGCTCGCATAGTGCGGGACCGTTCTATCTGGTGTGGACGGACCCACAGGTCGACAACATCAGCCGCGAAGAATGGCCTTATGCAGTCAGTACATTTCGCGTCCTGGCCTCGGTCGGCGAGCGCTTTCCTGCCATGTTGCCGGACCCGGCATTGGCGGCCGATGACCCGATCAATCAAGGCTTCACGCTGTACCAGAGAAACTGCATGGCCTGTCATCGCCTCAACGGCGGCGGCGATTCCCAATTGGGGCCTGATCTGAATATGCCTTTTAGCCCCACCGAATACTTCAGTTCCGGTTATTTGCGGCAGTACATCCGCAATCCCGAATCACTACGGACTTGGCCTCAGGGCAAAATGCCGGCGATCCCGGAGCAGATCCTGCCGGATGCCGAGCTGGACAAAGTTTTGAGTTATCTGGAGCACATGGCTGGGCGACGCAATGATTGAACAGGCCCTGTAGGAGCGAACAGCGGTGTATCAGATACACCGCTGTTCGCAGCCTGCGGCAGCTCCTACAGGTATTGCATAAGGCTACTGATGCTGCGCCTGCATCAAAATCTTCGGCGCGCCGGGCATTGGCGCAACCAGGACTTTGGCGTGCATCTGCTCGCTGCCACCACCACGACGCATACCACGCACCGGGCAGGCGTCCAGGTAGTCAAGGCCCACCGCCAGTTTCAGATGCCGCTCCGGAATGGCCAGCTGGTTCGTCACATCAAAGCTGTACCAGGCGTCATCGACCCACGCCTCAGCCCAGGCATGGCTGGCCAGGTGCTCGCTGTCTTCGCTGTACAGGTAACCCGACACGTAACGCGCCGGGATGCCCAGGCTGCGGGCGCAGGCGATAAACGCATGAGCATGGTCCTGACAGACCCCGGACCGCCCCTCAAACGCCTGAACCGCGCTGGTGTCCACCTCGGTTGAGCCTGGGGTGTACGTGATGTGCTGGTTCAACGCGTGCATCAGATCGATCAGGCCACTGCGATCCTTGCGTTTGCGGCATTGCTTGCTGGCAAAGGCACGAATCGCTTCGTCGGGCTCGGTCAAACGCGTGAAGCGCAGGAACGGCAGCGGCGACTGGGCTTCATGCTCTGCCTCACGCTTCTCATCAATTTCGACCTGACCCCGGGCGCCGATGATGATCGCCTCATGAGGCTCATCCATGGTCAGCACGTGCAGAATATTTCCGAACGGATCGATTTGCGCACGGACCGGGCGCGGCAGGCTCAACTGCCAGCTGAGCACCTGCTGGCGCTCGCTGTCGTGTGGCGTCAGACGCAAATACTGGATGCTGGCGCGTACCTGATCCTCGTAGTGATAGGTCGTCTCGTGGCTAATTGAGAGTCTCATGCAGCCTCCAGATAAGAAGTGTAAATTGCGTCACCGAGTTGGGCTACCAGCGGGATGAATTCGTTCAGCCACTCGTGCAGGCCTTCCTCCAGAATTTCATCGATTCCGGTATAGCGCAGGCGTGCTTCCAGTTCGGCGGCCAGACGCTGGGCAGGTCGCCCATTGGCACCGGGCAGGCTGGCCAGGATCAAAGCCAGTTCTTCAAGGCAGGCGCTCAGCGAACGAGGGATGTCGGGCCGCAACAGCAACAACTCGGCCACCTGACGGGCACCCGGCGCATCACGGTACAACTCGGTGTAAGCCTCGAATGACGACAGCGCACGCAGCAAGGCACTCCATTGGTAATAGCCGTGCGCAGAGCTGTCGGAAACCTGATGGGTATCGCGGCCACGCAGTTCCAGCATCTCGTATCGGGCATCCAGCAGGCGCAAGGTATTGTCGGCCCGCTCGATGAAGATCCCCAGACGAATAAAGCGAAACGCGTCATGACGCATGATGGTGCCGTAGGTTGCGCCGCGAAACAGATGCGAACGCTCCTTGACCCATTCACAGAACCGGCTCATGCCATAACGGCTCAAGCCCTGTTCGGCGATGCCGCGAATTTCAAGCCAGGTGGCGTTGATGTTTTCCCACATATCAGCGGTAATTCGCCCGCGCACCGCATGGGCACTGGACCGCGCAGCACCAAGGCAGCTGTAAATGCTGGCCGGATTACTGGCGTCCAGGGCGAAGAAATGCAGCAAACGCTCGGCGTGCAGCTCGCCGTGGCGCTCAAGGTAATGATCCAGCGTACCGGTGATGAGCAGCGGCATCGCCAGTTCATCCAGGCCGTCACCGCGCCCATCCTGAGGCATCAACGACAGCGAATAACTCACATCCAGCATCCGGGCGAGGTTTTCCGCTCGCTCCAGATAACGCGACATCCAATACAAATCCGAGGCAGTTCTACTTAGCATTGGCAGGCATCCTTAATCCTCGACCACCCAGGTGTCTTTTGTTCCGCCACCTTGAGACGAGTTCACCACCAATGAGCCTTCGCGTAGCGCGACTCGGGTGAGCCCGCCCGGTACGACGCGGGTTTCACGGCCAGACAGGACAAACGGGCGCAAATCGATGTGGCGTGGCGCGATACCGTTTTCGACAAAGGTCGGGCACGTCGACAGGCACAGAGTGGGTTGCGCGATATACGCGTGGGGTTTGGCTTTGAGGCGGGCACGGAACGACTCGATTTCCGCAGCACTGGCCGCAGGACCGACCAACATGCCGTACCCCCCCGAACCTTGGGTTTCCTTGACCACCAGCTTCGACAGATTGGCCAGCACGTGGGACAACTCTTCGGGCTTGCGGCACTGCCAGGTCGGCACGTTCTTGAGAATCGGCTCTTCGTCCAGATAGAAACGAATCATGTCGGTCACAAACGGATAAACCGACTTGTCATCTGCGACGCCGGTGCCGATGGCGTTGGCGAGTACCACATTGCCGGAGCGATAAGCCGACAGCAGCCCTGGAACCCCCAGCATGGAATCGGGATTGAAGGCCAACGGGTCGAGGAACGCATCGTCCAGGCGCCGGTAGATCACATCCACCGCCTTGGGGCCGTCAGTGGTGCGCATGAACACCCGATCATCTCGAACGAACAGATCAGCGCCTTCCACCAGCTCAACGCCCATTTCCCGCGCTAAAAATGCATGCTCGAAAAACGCGCTGTTGAAGCGCCCAGGCGTCAGCACTACCACGCTCGGGTTATCCAGCGGGCTGGAGCTTTTGAGGGTATCGAGCAGCAGATTCGGGTAATGATCGATAGGCGCAATACGCTGAGCGGCAAACAGCTCGGGAAACAGCCGCATCATCATCTTGCGATCTTCGAGCATGTAGCTCACGCCACTGGGCGTACGCAGGTTGTCTTCAAGCACGTAATAGGTGCCATCTCCATCGCGCACCAGGTCAACACCCGAGATGTGCGAATAGAGATCGCGGTGCAGGTTGAGCCCCTGCATCGCCAACTGATATTGCTCGTTGGCCAACACCTGTTCAGCCGGGATGACCCCAGCCTTGATGATGCGCTGCTCGTGATACAGGTCGGCGAGGAACATGTTCAGCGCTTTGACCCGCTGAATGCAGCCGCGCTCAACCACCCGCCATTCACTGGCAGGGATGCTGCGGGGAATCGTGTCGAACGGGATCAGCCGCTCGGTTCCTTGCTCGTCACCGTACAGCGTGAACGTGATCCCGGCGCGATGAAACAATAGGTCGGCTTCGCGTCTGCGCTGAGCCAGAAGCTCAGGAGGCGTCTCGCCCAGCCAGCGGGCAAATTCCCGATAATGCGGGCGGACCAGACCGCCAGCATCGTACATCTCATCATAAAAGGTGCGGATCATGCCGTACTCCTTGTCACCACGGACACCAAGGGCCTTCGCAAGGCCCGTGCCATCGGCATAAACGCTTAATTATCAACTGGTTACATAAACGCGAAGAGCACGTCGCACCATTCCTGTGCAAGAAGCCCTTCAACCAGTTCGCCTACGCCTCATTCGGAAGCGTCCCACCACTGCAAAAGCTATGACCAGCATAGTCAGAGTTGATTTCACGAGACGATATTGTTTCCAGATAATCACCGGCATCCGGGCTAAAAGCCATTACTTGCCCCGTTTCAGCCCACGACCAGACCCACGACTAGAAAAGCAACCAGGCTGAACCACCGAACTTCCCTTTGAGCCACTCATGCCGAGTGGCTTTTTTTTGTCTGCGATAACGTGCGAACTCGGCTGATGGTCGCTGCAACGGTTAGAACCCACAAACTAAAACCGGCCAATCCACGGGACGATTACCCCAGAATTGGCCGGCCGTTCAACAGATGCGAAAACTTCAGGAGTGCAGACGTCTGATCTCCTGCGTCACACCCCAACCCTCAACCTCACCGTCCAGAGGCGTAATAGCCGCCTGAAAGTCCTGTTCGAAATCACCAATGCCGTCATACGTCGCGTGCATGACCTTGCTCAATTGCAAGTGCCACGCGCCGTCGTCGCGGATGTTGATCTGGGTATTGAGTGATTCGCCACGGTATTGCTCTGCAGCCTGCCGTGCCCGTTCCTCATCCGGGAATACAGCGTAGAACTCGATGGGGTAAATGCGGGCGAAATCAAAACCGCCTTCTTTCATGCGGCGCAGTACGTTACTGCTGATGTCCTCTTGATAGGCTGTGCTCATGAAACGTCCTCCTATGCAACGATAGATAGAGTTTCAACATTCCTGAAGCGACACTCTCATCGAGGGCCGCCAAGCGCCGGATGCTCCGACGCAAGGGATCAAGCATGTAGCTGACAAGGCCGTTTTTCTGGATAGGAAGCGCTGGCGCTGAAGGATCAGGTGCCAGGCAAGCAGATCCCAGAACGGCATCGACATGAAAGAGACTGGTGAATTACTTCGCCAGCCTCGGTTTCAGAGTAACCCTGATTCCGGCGTTCTGCCAATGACACGCCGAAGCATTTTTTACAGGCGTTTTTTTACGCGGTCAAAATCAGTCCGCCTCGCGTATCGAAATGATTTCTACGGCATTCTGATCTTTCAGAGACTTCACCGTCGGTTCGGCGGTGCGGCCTTCAAGATCATTCATGTCCAGTTCATCAGCCACCGGAAACAGAATCGGACGAAGCCTGCGAGCGACCTCCTCCTCACTGGGACGCTGCTCTGATTCAAGATCAAGACGTTGTTGCACACCATCTTTGTCAAGATAGGAAATGGTCCACTGTTTCATCAATGTCTCCTCAGCAGCCGAGAACGCGGCTCACTCGATCTTGACCTTTTCGCGTGGGGATTCGTTCACCTGACTTCTGGCTCAATGGCACCACCACGTGCAGATAATCCGTTGGGGGAGCCCTAAAACCATGTATATCCAGCAGCGGCGGTGACGCTGATTCACCTTTGCGCCCTTACGGCGCCTCACTTTTGAAAAGCCCAAAAGTAAGCAAAAGGCTCACGCTCCTTTGTCCGGGTCTTCGCCAAGGCTCAGACTTCCCTCACTCCGGCATTGCTCCGTGGGCCGCCGCAATGGGCCATCCATGGCCCGGTGCGGCTAACCCGGCATCCATGCCGGGTTGCCCACTGCGCAATACCTGCGCTCGGCCGGCCACAAGTCGCAATTTGTGTCGCCCACACGTTCTGCGCAGGCCACCAGAATCAAAAGCAGTGTGGGCCAAGAGGAAAGTGATGCTAAAAAATCTGCGAAGCAGATTTGCTTTTGCTTTTCCTGCCACGATTTCCCAGACGACGCAAAATGCGCGTCGGGAGGCTGAGTGGAGGTGCCGTGGGGTGGGTCGCTCGGCATGGATGCCGAGCGAGCGCCGTTGGGCCATGGATGGCCCGTCGGCGCGTGCCCGCCCCACGATATCGGAGGGCGGACCCCCTGCGGTACAGGGGCTGACGCCAGCGCAGAGGTTTTGGTTACTTTTGGCACCAAAAGTGACCCGGCCGTCAGGACGGAACCTGACTCAGTAGCACCCGGATGCTGTTGTTGCTACTCGATTCAAGGCGCAGTGCTTTGATTTGTGGAGCTAACAAGGCGGTGTTGTGGCTAGAACGCTAGCACCCGACAACAAAAAGCCCCTGCAATGAGGGGCTTTTTGTCTAGCGCAGAGGTTGATCAGTTCTTACTGGCTTCAACCCCGGCGGTGTTGTCCAGCAGGCTCTTGGTCGCCGTCTGCAGGAAGCTGTCGAGCTTCTCGCGCAATGCCTGGGTGTCCGGTGCATCCGGGATCACTTCAGCATGCGGTGTGCGGCCCAGTGTGTAGGACAGAACCTTGGGGTCCATGTCTTTGGGTTCGATCAGGATTCGGTCGCCGGTGATCAACGCCACCGTCTGCTCGCTGCCTGAAGGCTTGATCACGCCAAAGCCCTTGTCACCTTCGGGCAAGTTGAGCAGGTCGCGGCCCCAGCACTGATGGCGGGTTTCACCACCCAGGCGGCCCATGATGGTCGGCACGATGTCGATCTGGGTGCCGACAATGCTGCTGCGCTGGCCGAATTTTTCCTGAATGCCTGGCGCGATGATCAGCATCGGCACGTTGAAGCGGCCCAGGTCCATTTCAGTGATCTGCTGGTTGTTGCCGAAACCGTGGTCACCCACCACAACGAACAGAGTTTCCTTGTAGTACGGCTCTTTCTTGGCTTTTTCGAAGAACTGGCCCAACGCCCAATCCGAATAACGCATGGCGGTCAGGTGCTCATCCAGCGAGCCGTGGCCGGTGACGGCTTCCATCGGCAGTTTTGGCGGCAGCGCGTAAGGGGTGTGGTTGGACAGGGTCTGCAGCAAGGCATAGAACGGTTTGCCGTTTTTGCCACGCGCCTGCAGTTCCTGAGCGCCACGATCAAACATGTCCTGGTCGGAAACACCCCAGGTCGGATCGGAGAACACCGGGTCAACATAATCGCCACGGCCAATGAACGTGGTCATGCCCTGGTTGCTGAAGAAGCCGGACTGGTTATCCCAGGCAAAGTTACCGTTGTAGACGTACACATCGTCGTAGCCACGCTTACTGAGCAGTTGCGGCAAACCGGAAAGTTTGTGCGCGCCCTCAGGCGTCTGCATCAGGTATTCGAAACCCGGCAGGTTCGGGAAGCACGCCATGGTCGCGAACATGCCCTGGTGGGTGTGCGTGCCGTTGGAGAAGAAGCGGTCGAACAGCAAACCTTCCTCGGACAGTTTGTCGAAGTAAGGCGTGATATTGGCCTCATCACCCAGGGCGCCTACCGAGTGACCGGCGAAGCTTTCCATCAGGATCACGACCACGTTCTTGATCGGCAGCGTGTTCTGCACAGGCGGCGTGAAATCTCGGCGAACGGCAGCCAGATCCGGCTCCACCAGCTTGTCGTTGTCGGTCAGCAGCATGTCGCGAACAGTCTGCTGGGCTTGCGGCTGAGGCAGCGTGGCCTTCCAGATATTGTCGCGATCTTCGGACATACGGCTTTTCGCAGCTGCGATCAGCGTCAAGGTGCCGTTCAGGCCCAGGGTATTGGCAAAGTTCGATTCGGTGGTGTAAGCATCACCCCAGCGCAGCGGCGGGCCTTGGCGCAAGGTGCCACGCGCGGCAACCACGGCGATCAGCAGGCAGACCACAAATACGCCAATTCGGGCGTACCACGGCGCAACGATGCGATTGCTCGAATTGCTGACACTGAATTCACGGTTTGGCCGGGTGAGGCGGTCAACACCTTTGAACACCAGGCTCAGCAGCCAAGTGACGAAGGCCCACGCCAACAGGTAGCGAACCACCGGAAAGCCGTACCACAACATGCTCAGAACGGTTTTGGGATCTTCCTTGACGTACTGGAATACCAGACCGTTGAGGCGCTGGTGGAATTCACGGTAGAAATCCATTTCCATCAGGCCGAAGAACAGCGTGATGCTGGCAACCACGGTCAGCCAGAAACGGAAAAAACCTCTCGCGGCCATTGCGCGGACGCTGAACAGCGACAGCAGCAAGGGAATGATCAGGTAAACCGTCAGACGCAAGTCAAAACGCATGCCGTTGAACAGAGCCTCGACGAACGTCGAAGCCGGGGTATCGCCGATCATTTCGCGGTTATAAACCAGCAAGGCGATACGCAGCAGGGTGTACATCACCATCAGCACCAGCGCACTGAGCAGTGTGTAGGCCAAATGCGATTTGACGGTGGGTTGCAGCGAGCGCGACGACGCGGGCTTCTGACTCATAGCGTCCGTTGTGGCCATGTTGTTGTGGGATCCGTTGGTTCAAAAATAGGGTTTGGAGAGCAGTGCGTCCGGCAGTGCGCAGGGCACGGGCAGAACGACGGGGGCAAATCTTACGTGATCGCCGGGCATTTAGCAGCGCAGCGCGACGTTTGTTCAGCTGGTAGCCGGCAACCGGCACTTTCGAGCCGACCTGGCCCATCGGTATCACCGGCAAAACGCGCGGGATTTTCAGCGACCCCGTGTGAAAATTTTGTTGAGGCACTTGAAATGTTACACATATGTAACGCTCAGCAAAAAATGTTAGGCCTGTGTCACTTTCCGGAATGACGCATCAGCCTTGATGGCCTTCCATAAAAAAACGCCTGAAGCTCAGCGCAATCAGGCGTTTCTGTTAATCCTTTACGGTTGATTCAGCTGGCGCTCAAATCCGAACGTTCCCGCGCGGGCCGGCAATCGCCCAGATGATGAGGCCAAGAACAGGCAACAGTGCGATCAACAGTACCCAGAGAATTTTCATCCCGGTTTCGGCACCACTTTTGAGTACGTTGATGATGGCCCAGATGTCGAGGGCGAGAATGATCAGCCCTACCAAACCATTGAAGGTGGAACCCATGGTGTCGCTCCTGAATGAATGTTACTGACTATGATGATGGCATTCTTGCAGGGTTCCGTTGAACCAACGGCATATTTGCGGGTTCCGAATCTGGGCAGCTTTGTTTCCTGGGCAGTGTTTCCCGCGCAGCTTCCCATGCCCTTCAGAATCAGCCCCCCAAATCAGTAAAAGACAGAACAGGTCAGGCAGTCATGCAAACACCTCTGCAACACAGAACACTCTGGTCTTCCTGGTACGCCCAGGCCCAGGCCGCCCCGCTGCTGAGTGCAGGTCTCTTGCTGGTGCTGCTGGTGGTCCTGGGTCTGGTGATCGCCAGTGGTTACAACGCTATCTATGGCGCCAACCAGGTCAATCTGCATTACGCCTTGCTGGGTGGCACAGCCGGTTTCGCGGCCACCGCGTTAGGTGCGGTGCTGGCCGTGGCACTGCGCGATGTCTCTCAGCGTGCCCAGGATGTGATGCTGGGTTTCGCCGCAGGGATGATGCTGGCGGCCAGTTCCTTTTCATTGATCTTGCCGGGCCTTGCGGCGGCGCGGGAAATCACTGGCAGTGGCCCCTTTGCCGCCGGGACTGTCGTGCTGGGGCTTGGCCTGGGCGTGCTGTTGATGCTTGGCCTGGACAAGTTCACCCCTCACGAACACGAAACGGTGGGGCGTCAGGGCCCGCAGTCGGAACGCATTAACCGGGTCTGGCTGTTTGTGCTGGCCATTACGCTGCACAACCTTCCTGAAGGCATGGCCATCGGTGTCGGCTTTGCCAATGGTGATCTGAACGTCGGTGTGCCATTGGCCACGGCAATCGCCATTCAGGACATCCCGGAAGGTCTGGCCATTGCCCTGGCGCTGCGGGTCACAGGGCTGTCGGCGCTTAAAGCGATGCTGGTGGCGGTCGGCTCAGGCTTGATGGAGCCCATCGGCTCATTGATCGGCCTGGGGATTTCCAGTGGCTTCGCCATCGCCTACCCCATTAGCCTGGGCCTGGCTGCGGGGGCGATGATCTTTGTGGTGTCCCACGAAGTCATCCCGGAAACCCACCGCAACGGCCATCAAACCTCGGCTACCCTGGGCCTGATGGGCGGTTTTGCGGTCATGATGTTTCTCGACACGGCCTTGGGTTAAAGGCTCAAGCGTTACGCAGCGCCTCAAGGGCAGGCGCTGCGTGAATCCCAACGCCAGCGCACAGCTCGATCACCCGCGCTTGATCACTGCCATACACCAGCACTGCCTGAAGCTCGTCATCCAGTGGCTGACTGAAATTCATCAGCACATAACCGCCCTTGTCCTTGTTCATGCTGCCCAGCTGGATCTGGATACGGTTGAGCGCCGTCAGCGCTTCGACTTTAGCCAGTTGCTTGGGTTTGATGTTGAAAGCGACATCCGGGCCAAAGGATTCGACGATCTGCGCGAACAGATCCATGTAGCTGTCCGCCTGGAACAGCACAGTGTCAGGCAAACTGCCCACCACGACCCATTCACCCAGGCTGATCGGGAAGCTGTCGTCGTAGTTGATGTCCGGGTTGGCTTGCAGGAAGGCCTGTGGGTCGGCATAGGCCTGGGCCGCTTCTTCAGCAATGCGCTCGATATCCTGTTCGCCCATGCAACCCGAACTGATTTTGCTGATTAACTCGATGAGTTGGTTTTTCATGGGCCTTCCTGATGACGAGCAAAAATAAGGCGCGAAGGATACCGACAAATCCTTCGCGCCTCTATCTATGCGTTGATGACACTCGGCAGATGGGCCGTCAGCCGTGCAGCCTGGCCAGTTGCGCTGCGGTGTCGGCGGCACCCATGGTTTGCGCCGCCACCAGCGGTGTTACACCTTTGGCGTCGCGCGCATCGGGGTTGGCGCCCTGGCTGATCAGGTAGTCGACGATTTCAGTGCGGTTGAACATCGCCGCCATCATCAACGCTGTGCGACCGTCCGCCGAGGCCCCTTCGACTTCTGCGCCAGCCTCGACCAGCAGCTTCACGACGGCCAGATCGCCCTTGAATGCAGCGCCCGCGATGGGGCTCTGGCCATTGTCATTGCGCAGCTCGGGATCAGCCTTGTGGGTGAGCAGTACGCGGACTGCGTCCTGGTGACCGTGATAACTGGCGAGCATCAACAGCGTGTCGCCCTTGTGATTGCGCAGGTTGGGGGTCAGGCCCTTTTCCAGCAGCGCCTGCAGCATCACTGCATCGCCACGTCGGGCGACGTCAAACACCTGCTCGGCGAACTCCAGCGCTTCATCATCGCTCATGCGCACAGGCTCATGGCCGTGCGGGGTGCTCTGTTCTGACATTGTTGACTCCTGCTGTTCAAGACTGACTTAAAGGCTGAAACAGCCCGCTGAATGAAATGACCGCAAGTCTGTGCAGCGGTTCGGTCGAGGTCAAGGCGGGGATCTTTCGGCAAGAAAACTGTTCCGTGAGGTCAGTCGATCACTGGACCGGGGCTAAAGTTGGCTTTTTTTGTTCAGACGGTCGAATAAAAAAGCCAAATAGCGGTCGGATGGATGGCACCACCCCTCCTCCTGAGCACCTGCTGCTCACGCATCACTTCTGCAAAGTTCCCCAGGCCCTGCAAAAAAACCGGTGAAAACCCGCAAAATGCAGGATGCCCGATGGCCATTCATGCAGAATGCACGAAGCAGGATTTTTTAGAATTCAGTAAGTCATTGTTTTATATGGTTTTTTTAATAAACCAAATACTGGCACAGCCCCTGCACTAGTACTAGCAAGCTTGTTATCCCATGAGCAATGGAGCCGCTAGACATGACTTTTATTCAAGAAAAATTCGCTTCCGTATTCTCCGAATTCGACGTAACCACCCAAGCCCGTCCGGACGGTGGTGTACTTCTTTCCTTGCGTAACGGCGAAGGCAAACAGATCCGTCGCTCGGTGTCATATGCCCAGCTCCATACTCCGGTCCAACTGGAATGGGTGATCAGCGCCATCCGCCGCGACCTCGCCGCCCAGGCGAGCGAGTTGCCTGCGATCTCGATGCTGCAAAGCCAGCACCGCTTCGATCTGCCGACTTATCACACACGTTAATGTTTGACTGCCGCTGCACGCTGTTTTGATTCAAACGCTTCGCTCCCTTTGTTTAGCCGTGATTGCTTGATTGCTATCACGGCTTTTTTTTGCCTGGCGTTTTCTGCCGCGCCTTCTCATTTGATAATCCCCAGACACAACGCCTCCCCCACGGCTTGCGCTCGATTGGAAACACCCAATTTGCTGTAAATGCTTTTGAGGTGGTATTTCACCGTTGCTTCGGATATCTGTCGGATCGAGGCAATTTCCCAGGCTGTCTTGCCATCGCGCGCCCACTCGAGGACTTCCAGCTCCTTGCTGCTAAGGCCCTTGGATCGTAACTTGGTGCCACGCCCCACCAGATGCAGCACCGGCACCAGGCTCGACAACAGGTACTTGTCGCCGGGTGTAAGCGTCCTTCTGAGGCCGTTGAGTGAACAGATCGATGTCACCCCCTGAAAGCTGCGCCCATGGC
The DNA here is from genome assembly GCA_900475325.1 of Paucimonas lemoignei. Classification (GTDB taxonomy): domain Bacteria; phylum Pseudomonadota; class Gammaproteobacteria; order Pseudomonadales; family Pseudomonadaceae; genus Aquipseudomonas. Next base: position 2,046,641 of record LS483371.1, on the reverse strand, counting down.
TGGTATAGCCGTAGGAAAACCCCGGCAGAAGCTGATGGTCTTCGATTGCCTGACGGAAGTTGTCAGGCGCTGGATGCAGCTCGAAAGCTTTGTGCCAATCCACAAAGCCCAGCTGTGAGCGGTAGTACTTGATCAGCGGGTCCTGAGTGAACAGGCGAAGCCGCCGATAGGCAGAGCTCCAAGTGTCATCGACATTGAAGGTGACCAAGGTCAGCAACATCGAGTCCCTGAATTGATAGAACATGGCACGTTGCGCGCCGCATTCACGGCACAGCCAGCTCAGGGCGTTTTCGATGGCCTGATCGTTGTCCAGTTCATCAATGCTGCTGACGATCTGCTGAACGAGGGGATTAGGGTTGGTCGTGAATGATTCTGAACTTGCCACGGGTGTGCTCCTGTTTCCAAACCCGGCGCACTGTTTATTGCCTACGTTGAGGACAGCGCCACCGATGGGGAACTCAGGAAGCTACACGAATAAAAATGTTTAAAAATACGCCAGGAAACAAACAGCGATCCCCTACAGACGACTAGGCAATTTCCTACTTTTGGCTCGGATGTGGACGACTTGGTTTTTTAGCAGGCACTGACAAACCCACGTTTTTCGCCTGACGCCCCCAGTCGCCTCACTGCCTCACACGTCGTCCAGTGCCACACAATCGGCAGCGATGCTGTCGCCGGTAAAAATGGCATTGGCTGCTTGCTGCCTGAAAAAACGAATGGCCGTCAGACGTGGGTTTTCACCGATATCAAACCAGCGCCGAGTACCGGCCGGCACGCAGATCAGGTCGTTCTTTTCACACAGCACGGCATAAACATGCTCACCGATGTGCAGTGTAAAAAGCCCACGACCGGCCACGAAGAATCGTACTTCATCTTGACCGTAGTGATGTTCATCCAGGGCACTCGCGCGCAACTGCGGGTCAGCGGTACTGGCATGGATGACGTCGACAGACGCATAGCCGCGCTCGGTCATGACAGCATCGACCGCCACTTGATAGCTGCTCAGCACGTCTTGCGAGGTTGCATCGGGGCTGACGGGTGTCGTGGCCTGCAGACGCTCAAAGCCAACGCCCTGCTCAGCCAGTGTCGAGACGATGTCTTCCAGGTGGGTCAACACTTTATAGGGCTGCTCGGGACTTGATTGGTGGTACACAAACAGGCTGCTCATGAGTGTTCCTCTTTCATTCTGGTGCCGGCGATGATGGCTGCGGCCAACGCCGCAAGGCTTGCGATGGTGAATGTCCAGCCTGGGCCCAGTGTATTCCAGCTGTAACCAGCATACAGCGCACCGAGCGCGCCGCCGGTGCCGGACAGCGCCGCGTATAACGCCTGCCCCTGACCTTGCTGCTGCGGGCCGAAACTGCGCTGCACAAAATGGATGGCCGATGCATGGAAACTGCCAAAGGTCGCCGCGTGCAGCAATTGGGCAAACAGCAGCACGGACAGGCTTTCAGCGAAACTGCCCAGCAACAGCCAGCGCAGCGAGGCCAGCAGGAAACTGGCCAGCAGCACTTGCCGCACCGAGAAACGCTGCAGGAGTCGGCTCATGGCCATGAACATCAGCACTTCAGCAACTACGCCCACGGCCCACAGCACACCGATGATTCCACGGCTGTAGCCCAGATGATCGAGGTGCAGGGTCAGGAAGGTGTAGTAAGGGCCATGGCTCAGTTGCATCAGTGCAACGCAGGCATAAAAAGCCAGCATCCCGGGCCGGGTCAGTTGCCGGAAAAATCCACCGGACTCGCTACGTGTCGTCGCCTGCGGTGGCCGGGCATTGGGCACCCACCAACTGCTGATCGCGACGCTGAAAATAATGGTCAGCAACACCACCGGAAAAAAATCCAGGCTGATGCGCTCGAACAGCCGACCCACGCCCACAACGGTCAGGATGAAACCAATGGAGCCCCATAAACGGATCTGGCTGTAGCGCGAGGTCTGACCTTGAAGATGAGCCAGCGTAATGACTTCGAATTGCGGCAGGATGGAATGCCAGAAGAAAGCGTGCAACGCCATGACCATCGCCAGCCAGGCATAGCTTTTATCGAGCAGAATCAGGGAAAAGACCAGCAGCGCGCAAATCGCCCCGCCGCGCACGATGACCAGCCGACGCCCGGTGTAGTCACCCAGCCAGCCCCAGATATTAGGGGCAATGCAGCGCATCAGCATGGGAATGGCCACCAGCTCGCCAATACGGGCGCTGGAGAACCCCAGATGACTGAAATACAGCGGCAGGAATGGCGCGGTGGAACCCAATAGCGCGAAGTAGAACACGTAAAACCCCGACAGCCGCCAGTAAGGCAGCTGTCCGGCGGCAGGCGATGTCACCTCAGTGTGTGGTTCAAGCGGCGCCATCGAGCCTTACAACTGACCCAGTACAGGGGTGCTGACCTGCACATCGGCATTCTGGCCACGGTGCCGCAACAGGTGGTCCAGCAACACGATGGCCATCATTGCTTCAGCGATTGGCGTGGCGCGAATGCCCACGCAAGGGTCGTGACGGCCTTTGGTGATCACGTCCACCGGGTTGCCATGCACATCGATCGAGCGCCCCGGGGTGGTGATGCTGGAGGTGGGCTTGAGTGCCAGGTGCGCAATGATCGGCTGGCCGGACGAAATCCCGCCCAGAATGCCGCCGGCATGGTTGGACAGGAAGCCCTCGGGGGTCAGCTCATCGCGATGCTCGGTGCCACGCTGGGCGACGCAGTCAAAACCGGCGCCGATTTCAACACCCTTGACGGCATTGATGCTCATCAGTGCGTGAGCCAGTTCGGCGTCCAGACGATCGAATATCGGCTCGCCCAACCCTGGCATCACACCTTCAGCCACGACAGTGATTTTTGCACCGACCGAATCCTGGTCGCGGCGCAGCTGGTCCATATAGGTTTCCAGCTCTGGAACCTTGTCAGGATCGGGGCAGAAAAACGCGTTGTCCTCCACCGAGTCCCAGGTTTTGAACGGGATTTCAATCGGGCCGAGCTGGCTCATGTAGCCACGCACCACAATGCCCTGGGTCGCCAGGTACTTCTTGGCGATGGCACCCGCAGCCACACGCATGGCGGTTTCACGGGCCGAACTGCGGCCACCACCGCGATAGTCGCGAATGCCATATTTATGGTGGTAGGTGTAATCGGCGTGGGCCGGACGGAACAGATCCTGAATCGCCGAGTAGTCTTTGGACTTCTGGTCGGTATTGCGGATCAGCAGCCCGATCGAGGCGCCCGTGGTCCTGCCCTCGAACACACCAGAGAGGATTTCCACCTCGTCAGCTTCCTGGCGCTGGGTGGTATGACGGCTGGTGCCGGGCTTGCGCCGATCCAGGTCAACTTGCAGGTCGTGCAGCGACAGCTCAAGGCCCGGCGGGCAGCCGTCAACGATAGCGACCAATGCCGGACCGTGGCTTTCGCCGGCAGTGGTGACAGTGAACAGTTTGCCGAAGGTGTTGCCGGACATGCGGACGCTCCGAGGAATCAGCGAAAAAACCAGACCAGAAAAACCCGGCTCAATAAAACCAGGCGCGCCAGTATACGCAGGCTCGTCGTGTAGTTCATCCTCGAACCTTCTCCGCCTGGCCGCGTCCAATTGGCACCCAAACAGATAGTGGCCCAACGATGTTACGCATTATTGCCTTGATCCTTCCGTTGCTCGCCGGGCTCGCCCAGGCTGCCACACCCTCGGTTCTGCAACGTCCCATCACCCTGAACACGACAACCGGCGCACTGTACGGCACGTTACTGCTGCCCAAATCCAAGGCTCCGGTGCCCGTAGTGCTGATTATTGCGGGCTCCGGCCCCACCGATCGAGATGGCAATAATCCTGATGGCGGACGCAACGACAGCATGAAACGTCTGGCGCTGATTCTGGCCAAAAACAACATTGCCAGCGTGCGTTACGACAAACGCGGCGTGGCCGCCAGCAAACCGGCGACTCCCGACGAGCGCAATCTGAGCATCGAAAGCTACGTCGCCGACGCCCAGGCCTGGGGCCAGAAGCTCAAGACAGACCCGCGCCTGGGTCAGTTGATCCTGCTGGGTCATAGCGAAGGCGCACTGGTGGCGTCACTGGCTGCCGAGAAAGCCGGGGCTGCGGCGGTCATTTCCGTTGCAGGCACGGGTCGACCGGTGGACGTGGTGCTTCGCGAACAGCTGCACGATCGCCTCCCCCCGCCCATGTTGCAGCGGGCCAACCAGTTGATTGATGAAATCAAAGCCGGCAAGACTGACAACGACGTCCCCGCCGAACTTGAGGTCGTGTTCCGCCCCAGCGTTCAGCCCTACCTGATTTCATTGTTTCGGCAGGACCCGGCGGCAGCGTTCGGCAACTTGCGAGTGCCCGCACTGATCATTCAGGGCAAGCACGACATACAGGTGGGCGTTGGCGATGCGCAACTGCTGAAGGAAGCCAAACCGGATGCGCAGCTGGCCTTGATCGACGGCATGAATCATGTGCTGCGCATCGTGCCCATGGACATGGATCGCCAGCTTGAGTCCTACAAAAATCCGAAACTGCCGCTGGCAACTGAAGTGTCAAGGCAGATTCTGGACTTTATTGGTGCACTGGACCGCCCGTAACCATGGAAATTTGACGCCAGTAAACCATTGATACCCTTCAGGACTGGGAAAAACGGCCGATAGTGGATTGCTGGCACTGTGTTTGCTGCGCAGTGCCATGGACAGGATTGCCGTGAAATGACCGATACCGATACCGCCGAAATGACCGATGAGACCGAGGTTGCCGACGCCCCGCCGCCGCAACCCTGGGACGACGTCAAGCCGGAAATTTTCCAGATGCTGCGCCTGGCGCCGCTGCAGACCGACCGCGCGACGGGTGGACGGCCATTGCGCTTCGTCGAATTCGGCCGTGCCGAGCGTCACGCAAAAGAACTGAGCCTGCTGCGCATGAACATCCAGTTGCCAGGGCAACGGGTACGTCGTGAGCAAAACCATCTTGATGTCTGGGTCGACCACACCACGCATATCGTGCGTTTCGGCCCGGACTCAGGCCTGCAGATCGAGCCGTGGAACCGGGGCATTGGCCGCTTCCTGATCGCCCAGGGTATTCACTGGGCGCAGAAGCATTGGTCGGCCTACAAGGTGGAAAGCTTTGCGCTGCCCAGCAAAGACGGGCTGAACGAAGACACCCGCATGCGCCGTGACCACTTCCTCAAGACTCAGGGTTTCGAAGTCGGTTATGCCGACGCGCAGCACATGAAAGGCAGTTTCAAGGAGGTTCAGGTCGGCAACCTGCATAGCACCTGGAACAACGACAAGATTCAGATCATCGAAATTCTCGAAGCCTCGCAGATGCTGGAGAACGCCGAGAAAAAAATGATTGAGCAGGAAGTGTCGATCCGTCAGCACGAAGACCGGGTCAACAAGTACAAGCGCGAAGACACCAGCTTGCGCTTCACCATCGCATGCCTGGTGACGTTCGCGGTGTTTCAGGCCGGGCTGCTGATCTGGATTGCGACCCATCGCTGAGCATTTCTGACGGTAATGTCTGGTAGCAATTGCCGGAGGTCAGCCCAGGCACACCACGAATGGAGCTGACCGAGGTTACGAGGGCTGCGAAGGCGGTTCGCCTGACAGACCGCTGTGCGCAGGCTTCGGCAGGTCCTACAGGTTTTGAGTTATTTCAGTCATACCCCGGTCCTGTAGATACTCTGTTGGTGGAGCCCTAAAACCATGTATATCCAGCAGCGGCGGTGACGCTGATTCACCTTTGCGCCCTTACGGCGCCTCACTTTTGAAAAGCCCAAAAGTAAGCAAAAGGCTCACGCTCCTTTGTCCGGGTCTTCGCCAAGGCTCAGACTTCCCTCACTCCGGCATTGCTCCGTGGGCCGCCGCAATGGGCCATCCATGGCCCGGTGCGGCTAACCCGGCATCCATGCCGGGTTGCCCACTGCGCAATACCTGCGCTCGGCCGGCCACAAGTCGCAATTTGTGTCGCCCATACGTTTTGCGCACGCCTCCAGAATCAAAAGCAGAGTGTGGGTCAGGAAGGAAATCATCCTGGAAAATCTGCAGAGCAGATTTGCTTTTGCTTTTCCTGCCGCGATTTTACAGACGACGCCAAACGCGCGTCGGGAGGCTGAGTGGAGGTGCCGTGGGGTGGGTCGCTCGGCATGGATGCCGAGCGAGCGCCGTTGGGCCATGGATGGCCCGTCGGCGCGTGCCCGCCCCACGATATCGGAGGGCGGAACCCCTGCGGTACAGGGGCTGACACCAGCGCAGAGGTTTTGGTTACTTTTGGCACCAAAAGTGACCCGGCCGTCAGGACGGAACCTGACTCAGCAGCGCCCGGATGCTGTTGTTGCTACTCGATTCAAGGCGCAGTGCTTTGATTTTTTGAGGCATCAGACAAACCGCTATTCGCAGCCTTCGGCAGCTCCTACAAGTCTTGCATTGGTTCAGACCCGCGACTGAAACAGCGCCTGATGCTCGCGGCATTGAGCTGCCGTCAGCATGAACACGCCGTGCCCGCCGCGCAGGAAGTCAAGCCAGGCAAAGTCCACTTCCGGATACAGCGCCTGAACGTGAACCTGGCTATTGCCCACTTCGACGATCAGCAAACCTTTTTCATTCAGGTGATCAGCCGCCTGACTGAGCATCCGGCGTACCAGATTCAACCCATCACTGCCGCACGCCAAAGCCAGTTCCGGCTCGTGCTGATATTCGTCCGGCATATCGGCAAAATCTTCGGAGTCGACATAGGGCGGATTAGAGACGATCAAGTCGAAGCGCTGACCCGGCAGCCCATCGAAACCATCACCCTGGACGGTATAGACACGTTGATCCATGCCGTGGCGCTCGATGTTCTGGTTGGCGACTTCCAGTGCAGCAAAAGACAGGTCAGCCAGTGCGACTTCGGCCTCGGGGAACTCATCGGCACAGGCGATGCCGATACAGCCCGACCCCGTGCACAGATCGAGGATCCGCGCCGGTTCGTCAGCCAGCCATGGGGCAAAGTGGTTTTCAATCAGTTCGGCAATCGGCGAGCGCGGGATCAGCACTCGATCATCCACGATGAAGGACATCCCGCAGAACCAGGCTTCGCCAAGCAGATACGGAGTCGGCACGCGTTCGTCGATGCGTCGTGCGATCAAGCGCTGCAGCTCGGAAATCTCGTCGACTTCCAGACGGCAATCCAGGTAGCTGTCGGCAATCTCCCAAGGCAAGTGCAAGGCACCTAGGACCAGTTGGCGGGCTTCATCCCATGCGTTGTCGGTGCCATGCCCGAAAAACAGATCTTCTTCGTGAAAGCGACTGACCGCCCAACGAATATGGTCGCGCACGGTGCGCAAGCGGGATGTGATCACGGGGACAAACTCCTTGGAAAGACAGTGGCGCGATTCTATCAGCCATGATCCGATCACACGATGCCTGAATGCCAGCACCCCCAGGAATGCACCCCATGCAAGGTTTTCAGATACCTGGCATTTCAATCAAGGCATAATCAGGCCCTACCCGATCGATGCCTCTACAGGCCAAAGAAACCGGAGCTTCTTGTCGTCGCCATTCACAGAACCGCTCAGCCGGAGGAGAATGTCGCAAAAGCCCCACACGAAGGAGCCCCCGATGTCCGATCCAAAGACCATGTTTCAACTCAGTGGCCGCGGTTATGCAGCCGCCACTTTGAGCAATGCCACGCTGATCATCATTGACGCCCAGAAAGAATACACAAGCGGCCCACTGGCCTTGACCGGCATTGACGAGGCTGTCGCCAACATCTGCCAACTGGTCGCGGCTGCGCGCCTTGCCAAATGCCCGATCGTGCATATCCGCCATCTCGGCACTGTCGGCGGCCTCTTTGATCCCCAGGGCGAACGGGGTGAGTTTCTTGCCCAGTTGCTGCCTGAAGCCGGTGAACCGGTGGTTGAAAAGCGCCTGCCAAACGCTTTTAACGGTACAGGGCTGGATGATCTGCTGCAGAGCCTCGGTCATCTGGATTTGATCGTCTGTGGCTTCATGAGTCATTCGAGCATCAGCACCACAGTGCGTGCCGCCAAGGATTACGGCTACCGCTGCACGCTGGTCGACGATGCCTGCGCGACTCGCGATCTGCCAAGCCCCGACGGCGTGGTGAGTGCACACATTGTTCATCGCACTGAAATGGCGATCATGAACGACAACTTCGCGACGCTGGCACTGACCAAAGATCTGATCTGAAGGCCGCAGAGCCCTGCGCTGGATAACCCGGCTGCCAGGGCTGCATCAGCCGCCCATCCATTAATCACTCGCATTTGCCTTTGAATCCCGGGAACCGGGAACCACCGGGGTCATATCCGGGTCAGAGCGCCGATACCCTCAGAGGAAATCGGAATGAAAGTATCCGATGGTTTCGATGCCCGCCGCTTGCGTCCCAAAGGACCTGGCAGTTGGGGAATGCGCCTTGGCGCAGGGATGGCCGCACTACTGGCGACCTTCGGTGTGTTGCTGACGATGGCTGGGGTTTCAAGCCTGATCGGTCGCCCGCCCGCATTGGGTGAGCTCAATGCCAGCCCGCTGGGTGCGGCGTTTGTCGTCGCTGGCGGCTTGTTGGTGCTGTATCTGGGAATCTGGTTGTGGCGCCGTTGCCGTCTGAGCATGCGTCGCAAAAGCGGGCTGAACATGTCCCCGCACCTGATGAAGAAGCACGACTGATCCAATTGCAACTTATGTAGGAGCTGCCGAAGGCTGCGAAAGCAATCTGTCCGGCACACCGCAACTCGCAGCCTGCTGCAGCTCCTACAGATCGTTTCCCTTCAGCATGTCCGCATTTTTGTCACGCCGCGCAGACCACACCTGGTTAAACTAGCCACCTTCGCGGAGGCTGACATGCAAGACGACGATTTTTCCCTGTTCCGAAACGAGACGCGCGGCGTCAAGCCCATCAAGCATGAATATGCGGATGTCGGCAAACCCAAGACTGATCGCAAGATGCTGAGCAAACTGCGCCAGTCCGCCACCGTGCGTACCGACTCGGTCACTGTCGATGGATTGTCGGATCAGTTCGTCATCGATGTCGGACCAGAAGACGTGCTGAGCTGGTCCCGTGATGGCGTTCAGGAAGGCCAGATGCGCAAGCTCAAGCTGGGACAGATCAGCTTCGAAGGCAGCCTTGACCTGCACGGCATGAACGTTGAGGTCGCCCGGGAAACCTTGTGGGAGTTTCTGGCAGAAGCCACCAAGCTGGAAATCCGCTGTGTACGCGTCACCCACGGCAAGGCAGTGCGCCTGGATGGCAAGCGTCCGATGATCAAAAGCCACGTCAACACCTGGCTGCGGCAACACACCCAGGTGCTGGGCTTCTGCTCGTGCCTGGCCAAGCACGGCGGCGCAGGAGCCGTTTATGTCATGTTGAAAAGAACCATGATGGAAGGCCGCGACGAGTAAGTGTCGCGCCCCCGTTCAATTCACTAGCGATACGGGCGTCCGCCAGGGCCTCCGCCACCCCCTGGACCACCCTGACCGCCTCCGTCATGGTGGCCGCCCCCGCCGCCACCTCCGCCATGCCCACCCGGTCCCCAGAACGGGAAGCAACCGGAAACCGTAGACAGCACCGCGACAACCAGTGCGACTTTCATCATTCGACCCAACATTGAATTCACTCTCTTATGCGACAGGTAGTGGTTACCCGTAACTCAGACCGCGAGAGTGGTGGGTTGTCTGTAGGTGCTTGGTGGAGGTGAGGTAACAGGCCCGATACATATGCACCACAGGAGGCAGAAGGGAGGAGATATCGTTGCAACTATCCCGGTCTCCACGATTGCCTTATGCACCTATTTAGGTACACTCCTTGATGTCATGCACCAAGCCTGTTCTCGCCGTACGCTTTTTCCGCACCGCTTCAGATAATGAGCCCGTTCGTGAGTGGCTGGCCGGATTACCCCGCGAGCATCGACGGCTGATTGGCATCGAGATCAAGGTTGTGCAATTTGGCTGGCCTATAGGCATGCCAGTGGTTCGTAAGCTGGATTCAGGACTGTGGGAAGTCAGGATTGACCTGGGTGCAACCATAGCTCGAGTCATGTTCACCCTTGCACATTCAGAAATGGTGTTGCTGCACGGCTTCATAAAAAAGACCCAGAAAACACCGCTCACGGATATCGCTACAGCAAAGCGCCGTCAGTCAAAACTATGAGAATCCGTTATGAACAAACACATAGGATCTGACTTCGACGATTTCCTTGCAGAACAAGGGATCGGCGAAGAGGTTACAGCGGCCGCACTCAAGCGTGTTATTTCCTGGCAGCTCGCTCAAACGATGAAACTTCAAAAAGTGACCAAGAAAGAGCTCGCCCAGCGCATGCATACCAGCCGAACAGTGGTCGACCGTGCCCTCGATGAGAACGATGCAGGGATGACGCTGGCAACACTCGCCTCAGCAGCGAAAGCCCTGGGGCAGCGTGTTGAAGTTCGTCTGGTTCCAGAGCAAACGGGAGCGCCGAAATAACCATCTGCTGCGCAGCCTCCACCCATCGTTTCAGCCATCCAGTGCCCCCCCGTACATCTGAAGATACAACTGCTGGCAGTCCTACGTTACTATGTCGCTCATCCGCAGGCCCAGCCCTGCATTTTGCCAATCAGCCGGATCACATCGTGCCAACACTCTTCAATGAGAGGGCGCTATTGATTGCTGACCAGCACTACTTACGGAAACACAACCCTGTGACACTGGAACAGAATTACACCGCGATCCTTGGCCAACTGGGGGAAGACGTATCCCGCGAAGGCCTGCTTGACACCCCCAAGCGCGCTGCCAAAGCGATGCAGTATCTGTGTCGCGGTTACGAGCAGACCCTGGAAGAAGTCACCAACGGTGCTCTGTTCAGCTCAGATGCCAGTGAAATGGTCATGGTCAAGGACATCGAACTGTATTCGTTGTGTGAACACCATTTGCTGCCCTTCATCGGCAAGGCGCATGTGGCCTATATCCCCAATGGCAAAGTGCTTGGCCTGTCGAAGGTCGCGCGCATCGTTGATATGTATGCCCGTCGCCTGCAGATCCAGGAAAACCTCAGCCGCCAGATCGCCGAGGCCATCATGCAGGTGACGGGTGCACTGGGTGTCGCAGTGGTGATCGAAGCCAAGCACATGTGCATGATGATGCGCGGTGTCGAGAAGCAGAATTCGTCGATGATCACCTCGGTCATGCTGGGTGAGTTCCGCGAAAACGCTGCCACGCGTATGGAATTCCTCGGCCTGATCAAGTAATCAGCACCCTGCCCGGCCTTTGCAGTCCGGGCGCTCCCCACGCTCGCCATTCAAACGAGGTTCTTACAGTGTTTATCAAGGCATTAAGGGTTGGTCTCGGCCAACTGGTCATCCTCGTAGATTTCCTCACCCGCCCCGCGAAGAAAAAGCGTACGCCCGAAGCTCAGGCTGCCGTTGAACAATCGGCTCAGGACCTGACCCTGTATCAGTTCAACGCCTGCCCCTTCTGCGTCAAGACTCGCCGCACGCTGCATCGCCTCAATGTTCCGGTGGCGCTGCGCGATGCCAAAAACAATGAGGTGGACCGTCAGACACTGCTCAATGAAGGCGGCAAGATCAAAGTCCCTTGCCTGCGCATCGAAGAAGCAGACAAAACGGTGTGGATGTACGAATCTAAGGCCATCATCGAATACCTGAACCAACGCTTCGCCAACGCTTGAAGCGCTGTCGTGGCCTGGTGAACAGCACGCAAAAAAAACCGGTCATCTGTGACCGGTTTTTTATGGGTGCCGTTTTATCAATCCAGCATGCCAATGTAACCAGGCTGCTGTTTGACCCGCTCCAACCATTGCTCAATGCCCGGATACGCCGTCAGATCGAAGCCACCTTGATGGGCAACGTGGGTGTAGGCGTACAACGCGATATCGGCGATCGAGAACGCATCGCCCACCAGAAAAGGCGTGCGTTTGAGTTGCTGTTCCATCACGGCCAAGGCGCGATGACCTGCCTTCTGCAGCGAGCGGTATTCTTCAAGACGCTCTTCAGGCAAGCCCAGATAAAACTGAATGAAACGGGCGACGGCGATGCTCGGCTCGTGGCTGTACTGCTCGAAGAATTGCCATTGCAGCACCTGCGTCCTCAAGCGCGGCTCACTCGGCAGGTAATGGGTGCTGTCGGCGAGAAAGTTGAGAATGGCATTGGATTCCCACAGGCAGGTGCCATCTTCAAGCTCAAGCACCGGAATCTTGCCGTTGGGGTTTTTCTCCAGAAAGGCCGCGCTCTGGGTCTCACCCTTGAGAATATCCACCGGTATCCAGTGATATTGCGCGCCCAACAGGTTGAGCATGAGCTTGATCTTGTAGCAGTTGCCCGAGTTGTAATCGCCGTAAACCTTGTACATCGCCATGCTCCTTGAATGCTCTGCTGTTGCGCTTAAGCTGCTTTCGCCAACTGCCCCTGCCGCACCACTGCTGCCAGGCGCTTGAGGCCCTCGTCCAGGCGAGCCGGGTCAATATGACTGAAGTTCAACCGCAAGTAACCGGGGTTGGCATCCGGGTCGGCAAAAAAAGGCTCGCCGGGCATGAACGCGACATCCTGCGCCAGCGCTGCGTTGAGCAAGGTGCGCGTATCCATCGGTTGTTTCAGCGTCAGCCAGAAAAACAGCCCACCCTGCGGGCTGTTCCAGTCCGCCAGGTCGGCAAAATGCGTCTGCAACGCGCGTTCAAATCCATCGCGGCGCTGCTTGTAGAAACGACGCAGCTCCTGCAAATGCTCACGATAGTGCTCAGTGCCGATCCATTGCAGTGCCTGCCATTGCCCGAGCCGATTGGTGTGCAGATCCGCCGACTGCTTCAAGCGCAGCAAATGCGGAAAAAGATCCGGGCTGGCAATCAGGTAACCCACCCGCAACCCGGGTAACAGGGTTTTCGAAACAGTGCCGGTGTAGATCCAGCTGGCCTTGTTCAAACGGCTGGCAATAGGCGTGGCACTGCCGCCGTCAAACGTCAGGTCACGGTACGGTTCGTCTTCAATCAGGGTTACGTCAAACTCATCCAGCATCGCCGCCACCGCATCCCGGCTCGCCTCGCTGTAACGCACGGCGGACGGGTTCTGGAATGTCGGGATCAGGTAGGCAAACGCTGGCTTGTGCTGTTCAAGCCTCGCGCGCAGGGCCAACAGGTCCGGGCCATCAGCTTGCAGCGGCACGGTCAGGCAGTCAGCCCCGAACAGCTGGAAAATCTGCAACGCGGCCAGGTAAGTCGGTGCTTCGAGGATCACCTGCGTGCCTTTGTCGATATACAACTTGGCCGCCAGGTCCAGGGTCTGCTGCGAACCACTGACGATCAGCACCTGGCTGGCCTCGCACTCAAGACCAATGGCACGGGCCTCGGCCGCCAGCGCTTCGCGCAACTGCGGCTCGCCTTCGCTCATGCCGTACTGGCCCAGCGCAACAGGCATGTCAGCCCACTCCACACGCGGCAGCATGGCTTCGGCAGGCAAACCGCCTGCAAACGACATGACTTCAGGACGCTGCGCCGCCGCGAGGATCTCGCGAATCAACGAACTCTTCAGACGGGAAACGCGTTCAGAAAAAGCCATAGTGATCACCGCTAGCCGAAATAAATGGAAATGAGTCAAACTGGTTGACCGAAATTACGCCGCCAGACACAGATACGTCAATATGCTTGACCTTAAAAATTCAGCTTCACAGCAAGCGGCCATGGAAGCCTTCTTCTTCGGCTACCAGGCATTCACCGCCAAAGCCGATGAAATGCTCGACCGCCGTGGGTTCAGCCGGGTGCATCAACGCATCGTATTTTTCATCGCCCGCTATCCGGGTTTGAGCGTGAAAGAGCTGCTGAACGTCCTGGGCGTCAGCAAGCAAGCGCTCAACGCGCCGCTGCGCCAGCTGATGGCCATGGACCTGGTGCACAGCGCCGCGCCGGACAGCGACAAACGCAAACGCCTCCTGGCGTTGACCGCTGATGGTTTGAAATTCGAGCAGGCGTTGCGCCGCGAGCAGGTCAAATTGCTGCAAAGGGTCTTCACCGAAGCCGGACCCGAGGCGGTCAACGGCTGGCTGCAAGTCAACGAGGCGCTGGGCAAAACTCTGCCTCGTTTGACTCCGGAAGATCTGTAGGAGCTGCCGCAGGCTGCGAACCGCGATGTGTCAGACCGGCCGCTTTCGCAGCCCTCGTAACCTCGGTCAGCTCCTTGTATGTCTATAGCTTCGACGAATCAAAGCGCTGCGCCTGGAATCGAGTAGCACCAACAGCATCCGGGTGCTGCTGAGTCAGGTTCCGTCCTGACGGCCGGGTCACTTTTGGTGCAAAAAGTAACCAAAACCTCTGCGCTGGCGTACGGCCCCCGCTTCGCGGCGGTTCCTTCGCTCCGGCACCGTGGGGCGGGCCATTCATGGCCCAGCGGCGCTCGCTCGGCATCCATGCCGAGCGACCCACCCCACGGCACCTCCACTCAGCCTCCCGACGCGCATTTTGCGTCGTCTGGGAAATCGCGGCAGGAAAAGCCAAAGCAAAAGCAAATCTGCTTTGCACATTTCTCCAGCATGACGTCTTCCTGACTCACCCTGCTTTTGATTCTCGAGGCCTGCGCAAAACGTAGGGGCGACACAAATTGCGACTTGTGGCCGGCCGAGCGCAGGTATTGCGCAGTGGGCAACCCGGCAAGGATGCCGGGTTAGCCGCACCGGGCCATGGATGGCCCATTGCGGCGGCCCACGGAGCAATGCCGGAGTGAGGGAAGTCTGAGCCTTGGCGAAGACCCGGACAAAGGAGCGGGAGCGCTTTGGTTACTTTCGTCTGGGCCGGCATTCCGGCTTTTCGAAAGTGACGCGCCGTAAGGGCGCAAAGGTGAATCCGTGTCACCTCCGCTGCTGGATATGTATGGTTTTAGTGCTCGCCATCAGAGTATCTACAGGTGCGTGGTGTGTCTGGCATAGCGCAGCTCCTGCAGAAGCGGCACAGCCCCACTCTTTGAACTGTACTCACACATGCGCCCACCGCTGTATCGCAATGCCTTGTTACGACTGCGTTTAGGCTGGCGCTCTGTTGCTGATTGAGCTCAAGGACGCCCCATGACTACCTCCTCCCCTACCCGTTTACGCCCCCTGGCTGACTCTTCGCCTGCCGCCATCGTCGCCGGGTTTATCGCCATGATGACCGGCTGCACCAGCTCGCTGGTGTTGATGTTCCAGGCCGGCCAGGCCGCTGGGCTGACCAGCGCGCAGATTTCGTCATGGCTTTGGGCGCTGTTCATGGGCATGTCGGTGTGCAGCATCGGCCTGTCCCTGCGTTACAGGACCCCGATCACTGTGGCCTGGTCGACGCCGGGCGCCGCATTGCTGATCACCAGCCTGGGGGGTGTGGCCTATCCCGAAGCCATTGGCGCCTTCATCACCAGCGCCGTACTGGTGATTATCTGTGGCGTGACGGGTAGCTTCGACCGCTTGGTCAAGCGCATTCCAGCCTCGCTGGCCGCCGCCTTGCTGGCTGGCATCCTGTTCAAGATCGGCAGTGAGATTTTCGTCGCCGCGCAGCATCGTACCGGCCTGGTGCTCGGCATGTTCTTCACGTACCTGCTGGTCAAGCGCCTGTCGCCGCGCTACGCGGTATTGGCCTCACTGCTGGTCGGCACTCTGCTGGCGGGGTTTCTCGGGTTGCTGGATTTCAGCGGCCTGGCCCTGGAAGTCGCCGCGCCCGTCTGGACGGCGCCGCAGTTCTCACTGGGCGCCACCATCAGCATTGGCATCCCGCTGTTTGTCGTGGCCATGACCTCGCAAAACATGCCTGGCATTGCAGTGCTGCGTGCCGATGGCTATCAGGTCCCGGCGTCGCCGCTGATTACGGTGACCGGCGTCGCCTCGTTGCTGACGGCTCCTTTTGGCTGCCACGGGATCAACCTGGCGGCCATCAGCGCGGCCATCTGCACCAGCGAACATGCCCATGAGGACCGCAACAAACGTTACACAGCGGCCATCTGGTGCGGCATTTTCTACGCCATCGCCGGTATTTTTGGCGCCACCCTGGCAGCGTTGTTTGCCTCTTTTCCCAAGGAGCTTGTGCTGTCGATTGCGGCCCTCGCGCTGTTTGGCTCCATCATCAATGGCCTGACGGTTGCCATGCATGAGCCTAAGGAACGGGAAGCTGCGCTCATCACCTTCATGGTGACCGCCTCAGGCTTCACGCTGTTCTCGATAGGCTCGGCGTTCTGGGGGATCGTCGCCGGGGTGTTGACCTTGATAATCCTGAATGGAGGCAAGCCCCGCGCTGCCTGAACCAGACCGGGTAGTCCAACCCATCAAATTTGCAGATCCACCCCATAACGACTATTGGTTGGAGTAGCCCCCCGCAATCGGGGAGACTCCCGGGCGTTTTCCAACTCAGGTTTGAATGAAAAATGACAACAGACATTCTCAAACTCGCCGCTTTCAGCGATGGCGATCAAGGCGGCAATCCGGCGGGCGTGTGGATCGGTGATCAGTTGCCTGATGAGGCGACGATGCAGCGTCTGGCAGCTGAAGTGGGGTTTTCCGAGACGGTATTTGCAGCGCCGGTCGAAGGTGGATTCCGGACGCGTTATTTTTCGCCCCAGGCTGAAGTCGACTTCTGCGGCCACGCCACCATTGCCTTGGGGGCCACACTGGCCGGGCGCTTTGGCGATGGGGTGTACAACCTGACGCTCAACAAAGCGCAGATCAGCGTGGAAGGGCATGCTCAGGGCGAGCTGATTTCAGCGGCCCTGCAATCTCCGCCCACCCACAGCGCAGCGCTTGACCCGGTGGCGTTGGAGCAGGCCCTGGAATTGTTCGGCTATCACCAGAACGATCTGGATGCGCGGATACCGCCGGCGGTAATCAACGGCGGTGCGAAGCATCTGGTGCTGGCATTGAACACTCGGGAAAAACTCAAGGAGATGCATTACGACCAGCAAGCCGGCCACGCCTTGATGACCCAAGAGGGTTGGGTCACGGTGCTGCTGGTGTATGTCGAGAACCTGCAGCTGTTTCACACCCGCAATGCCTTTGCCTGGGGCGGCGTGTATGAAGACCCGGCCACGGGCGCGGCGACTGCGGCATTTGCCGGTTACCTGCGCGATCTCGAATGGCCCCATGGCGGGCTGATCGACATCGTGCAGGGCGAGGACATGGGCAGTCGCTCACGGTTGCGCGCAGAGATCCCGGAGCAAAAAGGCAGCTCGATCCGGGTCTCGGGCATCGCACGCAAACTTTAGACCTTGAGTCGCGTGCCTGCCGCGGCAACCGCCAGCAACATGACCGCGACAATCAGGAACGCCAGCTCCAGACTGCTGGCGTGAGCAACAAAACCAATCGCGGCAGGCCCCACCAGAATCCCGGCATAGCCCAGCGTGGTCAGCGCCGGGACCGCGACATTCTCCGGCATGCTCTTCTGGCGCCCAAGGGCGCTGTAGCAGACCGGCACAATATTCGAGCAGCCGGCCCCCACCAGCGCGTAGCCCAGCAGTGCCGCTTGCCATGACGGCACCAGCGTCGCCAGTGCCAACCCCGCCGCCGCGCACAGGCCGCCCAGGATCACCACCTGGCGCGGCCCGACCCGGCGCACCACGGCATCGCCGAACAATCTGCCCAGAGTCATGGTCAGGGCGAACACCGCATAGCCCAGCCCAGCATAAGAGGTTTGCACGCCGCGCAGTTCGCTGAGGAACACCGCGCTCCAGTCCAGCATCGCCCCTTCCGAGAGAAACACCGTAAAGCACAGCAGGCCCAGAAACAGCACGACGCCCCGGGGCATGGCAAACGCTGGCCCATCGGATTGGCTGCCGTAGGTCAAAAAATGCGGAGCGGCCTTGAACAGGGCCACCAGCACAATCGCTACCACGGCGAACATCGACACCAACGGTGACGCGCCAACACTCAGCAGCCCCGCCACTCCAGCTGCGCCCGCGATACCGCCGAGGCTGAACAGACCGTGAAAGCCCGACATCATGGTTTTGCCGCTGGCCCGCTCGACGATGATCGCCTGGAGGTTGACCGCGCAATCCAGCGCGCCCATCCCCGCGCCGAAGATAAATAGCACGGCGATCAACAATGGCAGGCTGGACAAAGTCGCCAGCAACGGCAGACACACGCAGATGATCGCGGTGGAAAGCAGCAACACCCGACGGCAACCGATACGCGCCGCCAGTGCACCAGCCAGGGGCATGGCAATGATCGAACCGACGCCCAAACACAGCAGCAACAGGCCAAGGGTGCCTTCGTCCAGCCCGACGCGGGCCTTGGCATAAGGCACCAGCGGCGCCCAGGCAGCGATGCTGAAACCGGCGATGAAAAAAGCCACGCGAGTGGAATATTGCTCCAGTCTGCCCGGCACAACCGGTGCCGAAGTGCTGATGGAAGTCATGCAGGCTCCTTGGAAAATATCGGACCAGTAGGTCCAGCAATCGCCGCAGCCTAGCAAAGTCGAGACGGTTAACCAAAATAGCGATGAATGATCGTGGTTTGCAGGCGCGACATTTCAACCGGAAGGCGCCAACGTGTTGGCGAGACAGTCCGGCAAGCGACACACATCTACATCTTTGCCGACGTCGCACGAACAAGTTCGCTTCCATCCAGACTGGGCAGCTAGACTACGCACCACAATGACCCGGGCCGCCCTATAACTGCCCACGACTAACAGAGGCTGCTGTGTATAAAGGTGTGGTGTTGTCAGTGCTGGCGTCGGTGCTGTTCGGGGTGATGTATTTCTATACCTCGCTGCTCAAACCGCTTAGCGGCGAAGAGATTTTCGGCTGGCGCATGTTGCTGACAGTGCCTTGCGTGACGGTGTTCCTGTGGCTCAGCGGCGACTGGCATCTGGTGCGCAAGATCGCCACGCGTATCCGCCATACCCCAGGGCTGATTCTCGGCATCGCGCTCTGTTCCTTGCTGCTGGGTGCACAGCTGCTGATCTTCATGTGGGCGCCGCTGCATGGCCGCAGCCTTCAGGTGTCCATGGGTTATTTCCTGCTGCCGCTGACCATGGTGATCACCGGGCGCATTGTCTATGGTGAGCGATTGTCCCGCCTGCAGAAGATCGCCACCTTCTGCGCGCTGATCGGTGTGGCCAATGAATTGCTGCGGGTCGGCAGCTTCGCCTGGGAAACCCTGCTAGTCGCAGTCGGCTACCCGATTTACTTCGTGCTGCGGCGCAAACTGGCGATCGATAACCTCGGTGGCCTGTGGTTCGACATGGCCTTCATGCTGCCGCTGAGCCTATGGTTCATCGTCGACGGCAACGCGGCAGTCGTCGAACAGTTCCCGATGTTGTACCTACTGATCCCGGTGCTCGGCCTGATCAGTGCCTCGGCGCTGGTCAGCTACATCCTCGCCAGCCGCCTGTTGCCCTTCAGCCTGTTCGGTCTGCTCAGCTACGTGGAACCGGTGTTGCTGGTGGGCGTGGCGCTGCTGCTGGGCGAAAGCATCGGCCGCGATGAATGGGCGACCTATGTGCCGATATGGCTGGCCGTGGTGGTCCTGGTGTTCGAAGGTTGCAAGCACGTTGTGGCACAACGGCGCACCTGATTGCCTACTGCGTGAAGCGCTCGAGTTGCATTTCCTGAAGGCGGCTCAAGGTGCGGCGAAAGGCAAACGACAAGTAACCCTGGGTGTAAAGCTCGGGCATCGGCACTGCCGCTTCGACATATAAAGGCACGCGCCGGTCGTAGCATTCATCCACCAGCGCAATGAACCGTCGCACGCCATCGTCATGAGGCGACAGCTGCGGCAACTCCCGATCACCGGCCGCCACTTGTTCAACCGCGTCTTCGGTGCCCCGTGCGATTCGCCCTTCACGCTGCGGTGCGCTGAGCGCCGGGACTTCACTGAGCAGGATCACGGCAAAACGGTCGCAGAGTTCGATGAAATCCATGGCCGCCAGCGGCTGTTCGCAGATGTCGGCATAACGACACCACAACACTGACTCGCTGTGCTGAACGCTGTAGATGCTGCGATGCCCCACCGGCACGGCACCCTGTGCAATCGTCTGCTCGCCGCTCAACTGTTCGAAGACTTTCGCCAGTGGATCCGGCTGCCCGTCCTGAGCAACAAAGTAACGCTGATGCAGCAAGCCCGGATGCAGACGATGATCTTCGCCGCCGTCCACGGCAACCACCTGCATATGACGCTCAATGGCGGCGATGGCGGGCAGGAAGCGCTCGCGGTTGTGGCCGTGACTGTAAAGCTGTTCCGGGGGTTGATTGGACGTGCAGACCAGCACCACTCCGGCTTCAAACATCGCCTGCAACAGCCCGCCGAGGATCACCGCATCACCGATATCAGTGACGAACAACTCATCGAAGCACATCACCCGAACGTCACGGCCCAGCTCTTGAGCGACGACTTTGAGCGGGTTGGACGTCCCCATCAGCTCGAACATGCGCTTGTGCACCCAGTGCATGAAGTGATGAAAATGCTGGCGCCGGGCAGGCACGCTGAGGCTTTCGAAAAACCGGTCCATCAACCAGGTCTTGCCCCGCCCCACCGGCCCCCACAGATAAACGCCCTGGGCGCGATGGGCATCGTCGCTTAACGCCCGCCAGCAGGCTTGCAGCTGTTGAACGGCGTGCAATTGCGCGGCATCCGGCTGGAAGCCCAACTGTTCGACGGCACGTTCGTAGGCTTGCAAGGGGGACACGGCATTCATCGGCAAGTGCATCGCTCGTTGGGGTGAGGGGCGCAAGCATATATGAGCGGTTGCTCGCTTGAACATGTGTCTAGGCTGCGGACGCTGCGCTTTCAGCAATTCACAGCCGTGCACCTTGAACCGAGTTGCAACAACAGCATCCGGGCGCTGCTGAGTCAGGTTCCGTCCTGACGGCCGGGTCACTTTTGGTGCCAAAAGTAACCAAAACCTCTGCGCTGGCGTACGGCCCCCGCTTCGCGGCGGTACCTTCGCTCCGGCACCGTGGGGCGGGCACGCGCCGACGGGCCATCCATGGCCCAACGGCGCTCGCTCGGCATCCATGCCGAGCGACCCACCCCACGGCACCTCCACTCAGCCTCCCGACGCGCATTTTGCGTCGCCTGTGAAATCGTGGCACAAAAAGCCAAAACAAATCTGCTACGCAGATTTTTTCCGCACGGCGTTTTGTCTGAATCAGCCGAACATAGTGTCTACAGATCAGCGTTCACATTTGGCGATGATGGCTCACATTCAGTAACATCCCCACCCTTTGTGCTTTCGTCATTCAGGTAACTCATGAAACCAGCCCGTATTCGTGCCGATGTCCTGGCAGGCCTCACCACAGCCTTTGCCCTGGTTCCAGAGTGCATCGCCTTTGCCTTGGTCGCTCACCTCAACCCGCTGATGGGGCTGTATGGGGCGTTCATCATCTGCACCTTGACTGCCTTGTTTGGCGGGCGGCCGGGGATGATTTCCGGGGCGGCGGGTTCGATGGCGGTGGTGATCGTCGCGCTGGTGGTGCAGCACGGCGTGCAGTACCTGCTGGCTACGGTGTTATTGGGCGGTTTGTTGATGATCCTGTTCGGCGCGCTACGCCTGGGCAAACTGGTGCGCATGGTGCCGTATTCGGTGATGCTGGGCTTCGTGAACGGGCTGGCGATTGTGATCGCCATGGCGCAGCTGGAGCACTTCAAGGTCGGCGATGCCTGGTTGAGCGGCCAGGCGCTGTACCTGATGATTGGCCTGGTGGCGCTGACCATGGCGATTGTCTATGTCTTGCCGCGCCTGACCCGCGCAGTGCCACCGGCACTGATCGCGATCCTCGGCGTTGGCCTGCTGGTGTACCTGCTGGACCTGCCGACCCACACCCTGGGTGATATGGCCCACATCGCCGGTGGCCTGCCGACGCTGGCGTTGCCGGATATCCCATGGAACCTGGAAACCCTGCGCATCATCGCGCCCTACGCCATCCTGATGGCGCTGGTCGGCCTGCTGGAAACCCTGCTGACCCTGAACCTGACCGACGAAATCACCGAAAGCCGTGGCAACCCGGACCGTGAATGCATGGCCCTGGGCGTTTCCAACATGGTGTCCGGCGCCTGCGGCGGCATGGGCGGCTGCGCGATGATTGGCCAGACCGTGATCAACCTGAGTTCCGGTGGCCGAGGGCGTTTGTCGGGTGTTGTCGCAGGATTGATGATTCTGCTGTTCGTGCTGTTCCTGTCGCCGCTCATTGAGGAGATTCCCCTGGCGGCACTGGTCGGCGTGATGTTTGTGGTCGCTCAACAGACATTTGCCTGGGCCTCGTTGCGCGTCCTGCACAAAGTACCGGTCAACGACCTGTTGGCGATCATCGCCGTGACCATTGTCACGGTGTTCACTGACCTGGCCACTGCAGTACTGATCGGCATCGTCATCGCGGCACTCAATTTCGCCTGGCAGCACGCCCGCGAGCTGTATGCCGATGCCCATCTGGAAGCCGACGGGCACAAGGTCTATACGCTGCACGGCACGCTGTTCTTCGCCTCCACCACGCGCTTTCTCAGCCAGTTCACCCCGGCTGATGACCCGCAGCATTCGACCCTGGATTGTCGTCACCTGATCTTCGTCGACTACTCGGCGGTCTCGGCCTTGACCACCTTGCGCGAGCGCTACGCCAAAGCGGGCAAACACCTTCGGGTGGTGCATTTGTCGAGCCGTTGCAAACAGTTGCTCAAGCGTAATGATGTGCAGGCAGGGTGACGGGACGGGGCTTATAGTCAGGCCTGCAGAGGCCTTATGACTTCCTTGGGGGTAAACGTTTGTGACAAAGCGTCTATTGAAACAATAATCGAGCGCAGGAATAGCTACCCCGCGCTGAATGAAACTCAAGGAAAACCGATGCGTAAGATTTCATGCCTGGTGCTCATGACGTGCAGCCTCTCGATGCCCCTCCTCGCCACGGCCGCCCAGACGGTTCCCGACATTGAGGCAAAAGTCCGCGAAGCCGCCGGGAAAGTGATGCAGCGCAACAACATCCCCGGCATGGCGATTGCGGTAACCGCCAACGGCAAACAGTCCTTTTATAACTTCGGCATCACCTCCAGAGACGCACCGCAACAGGTCAGCAGCGACACCCTGTTCGAGGTCGGCTCAATCAGTAAGCTCTTCACCGCAACGCTGGCGACCTACGCGCAAGCAAACGGCCAGCTGTCGCTTAGCGATCATCCGGGCAAGTACCTGCCGGAACTCAAAGGCAGCGCGTTCGACAAGGTCACGCTGCTGAATCTGGCGACCCACACCGCTGGCGGTTTCCCGCTGCAAGTGCCGGATGAAGTGCAGAACAACGAGCAGTTGATGGCCTACCTGAAAAACTGGCAGCCCCAATACGCGCCGGGTAGCGGCCGAACCTATGCCAATCCGAGTATTGGCATGCTGGGGATGATCACGGCCATGGCCATGCAGATGCCCTTCGAACAGGCCATGCAACAGCACGTGTTCTCCGGGCTGGGGCTCAGCAACAGCTACCTGAATGTGCCGGCCGACAAACGATCACTCTATGCCCAGGGCTACACCCGTCAGGACGTGCCTGCCCGGCTGACCGGCGGCGTACTCGGTGACGAAGCCTACGGCGTGAGAACCAGCAGCAAGGACCTGATTCGTTTTGTCGAAGCCAATATTGACCCCGCCAAGCTCGGACCAGTGCTGGGACGAGCGGTTGCCGACACCCAAGTGGGTTACTTCACATCCGGTCCCATAACCCAGGACCTGATCTGGGAGCAATACGCCTACCCGGTGAAACTGCAGGCGCTGCTGGAAGGCAACTCCCCCGACATGGCCTATAAAACCCAACCCGCCCAGGCGATAACCCCGCCGCTCGCCGCGCAGCAAAGTGCCTGGCTCAACAAGACCGGGGCCACTAACGGTTTTGGTGCCTACGTCGCGTTCATACCGGCCAAAAAAATCGGTGTGGTGATCCTGGCCAACAAAAACTACCCCAATGAAGACCGCGTGAAATTGGCGTACCAGATCCTCAGCGAGCTGGACTGAAGAAAAAACGTTTCCCCGTAGGAGCGAATTCATTCGCGAAGAGGCCAGCACAGCCGGCACAAACCAGTCGACTGACCACCGCCTTCGCGAATGAATTCGCTCCTACGGCAAGACCACCAACCCGCAGATTCGCGTGGCTCGCCAGCGCCTGCAGGACCACTGTATTTCCCCACCTGAACCCCGCCTGAACAACATTCCAAATCTGAACCAGAACGAAAAAACAACTATACGCATTCAATAATGAGTATCATTATGTTACGCATTGTTTCAGGCACCGACACAACCGCAGCCTGAAACGAATCAGACTTTCGCAATAACCCTGGTGAAACATGCTCGTTCCTTTTTTGATCATGCTGCGCGAAGGGATTGAAGCCGCGCTTATCGTTGGCATCATCGCCAGTTACCTGAAACAGACCGGTCGCGGCGAGTGGATGCCTGCCGTCTGGATCGGTGTTTTCCTCGCCATCGCCCTTTCGCTGTTCGTCGGTGGCGGCCTGGAACTGGTCAGTGCTGAATTCCCGCAGAAGCAGCAGGAGTTGTTCGAAGGCATCGTCGGCCTGATTGCCGTGGTGATCCTCAGCTCCATGGTGTTCTGGATGCGCAAGGTCGCGCGCTCCATCAAGCACGCTTTGCACGAATCCCTGGACGCCGCGCTCGCCGGGTCGACAAACCAGACTTACGCGCTGATCGCCATGGTGTTTTTCGCCGTGGCCCGCGAAGGGCTGGAAACCGTGTTCTTCCTGCTCGCCGTGTTCCAGCAGAGCGAAGGTGCCAGCGCACCCCTGGGCGCCCTGCTCGGTCTGCTGCTCGCGGTGGCCGTGGGTTTTGCTATCTACAGTGGCAGCATGCGCCTGAACCTGAGCCTGTTCTTTCGCTGGACCGGCCTGTTCATCCTGGTGGTGGCCGCCGGGATTCTCGCCAACTCGGTGCAGGCGCTGCACGAAGCCGGGGTCTGGAACCACCTGCAAACAGTGGTCTTTGATATCAGCGCCACCTTGCCCATGGACGGGCCCACCGGCGCGGTGCTGGCGGGCATGTTTGGTTATCAGGACGCGCCCACCGTCAGCACCCTCAGCGTTTACCTGATTTATCTGGTCGCTGCACTGGCGCTGTTTTTCACGCCCCACGCCGGTCAGCCCCAACGACCGGCGCAGCAGCGATCTTCCGTTACGAACCAATAAAAGGGCTTGCATGTCGAATCGTCCCTCAGGGCTTTCAGAGAAAGCCAAGCCGCCCCGCGCCTTGCGATTGGCCGTGGCAGGCTCAGTGGTGATCATGATCGCGGCGGGCGGGCTGTTTTATTACGCCTCGCAGACCGCCATGAAAAAACGCGCCGCCAACAACAGCGCGGAAACCGTGGTCACCATTCATGCTCATGCCTGCGAACCCAACGCCCTGACCGTGCCAGCGGGCAAAAACGTCTTCCGCATCGTCAACCGCTCGGAGCGGGCTGTTGAATGGGAAATCCTCGACGGCGTGCTGGTGGTCGAAGAGCGGGAAAACATCGCGCCGGGCTTGAGCCAGGTAATCAATGCCAACCTGCAACCTGGCGACTACGCCATCACCTGCGGATTACTCAGCAATCCGCGCGGCACGTTACACGTGACGCCCACGGCCGAGTCTGAAGCCAGCGCCAAGGCACGGCCGTCGATGGTGGCCTTCATTGGTCCGCTGTCCGAATACCGGGTGTACCTGAGCCTGCAAGGTTCGGCGCTGATCAAGGCCGTGACGGCGCTGCAACAGGCCATCGAAGCTGGCGATTTGAGCGCGGCCCAGGCCGCCTACCTTCCGGCCCGCGCCGCGTATCAGCGTATTGCTCCGGCGGCGCAGCGTCTGGCCGAGCTGGACAACGCCATCAACGCCCGCGCCGATTATTACGAGAAGCGTGAGCAGGATGCAGCCTTCAGCGGCTTCCATCGCATCGAGTACGCGCTGTTCGATCAGCGCAGCGTCGAGGGCCTGAACCCGATTGCCCAGCGTTTGCAGACGGATGTCACCACTCTCAAGCAACAATTGCTGGCGCAGAACATGGCCCCGGAACAGCTGGCGGCCATCGTTGTGCGCAACATGCGCAGCCTGGCGGACATCCGCAGCACTGGCGAAGAAGAACGCTACAGCCACAGCGACCTGAACGGCTTCGCCGCCAACCTGGAAGGCACCCGCAAAGTCATCGACCTGCTGCGCCCGCTGCTGAGCAAAAGCGCCGCCCCGCTGCTGGAAAAAATCGATGCCGCCAGCGCCGGGCTGGACACCGAGCTCAATGCCTTGAGCACCGACAACGGCTATCGCCCGTACGACCAAGTCAGCGCCGAACAGCGCAAGTTGATTGCCGAGAAGGCCAAGACACTGGCCGATGCGCTGAGCGAGGTAGATGCAGCGTTGGGGCTTTCGGGGCTTTGACTTGAAATGCGTGCCCTGTAGGAGCTGCCGCAGGCTGCGAAAGCGATGTCACTTAATAATCGCTTCGCAGCCTGCGGCAGCTCCTACAGGTCCTGAATCTTCTGCATGTAAACATTCGATTTCGAGAAAAACCACTAGCCATGAACGACTCAGACTCAACTAACGCCCCACAATCCGCCCAACGCCGCCGTGTTTTGCTCGGCCTGGGCGCGGCAGGCGCAGCGTTGGCCGGCAGCAGCCTGGCTGGCAACGCGTTAGCCGCCGCACCTGCGCAAGTCACGGAAGCGCCGAAAAGCGAAAAGACCGAAGACCATAACGATTTCCACGGCGTCCACCAGACCGGGATCGTCAATCCCCGTCCGGCGTCGGGCATGCTGGTGGCCTTCGATGTGCTGGCCGCTGACCGTGAAGATCTGGAGCGTCTGTTCCGTACTCTCAACGAGCGCATCGCGTTTCTGATGACCGGCGGCAGCGTGCCCCAGGTCGATCCGAAACTGCCGCCCGTGGACTCGGGGATTCTCGGCCCGGTGGTGACCCCGGATAACCTGACCATCACCGTTTCGGTGGGCGAATCGCTGTTCGATGAGCGCTTCGGCCTGGAGACCGTGAAGCCCAAGCGCCTGAGCCGCATGGTCGGTTTCCCCAATGACGCACTGGACGCCGACAGCTGCCACGGCGACTTGAGCATCCAGTTCTGCGCCAACAGCGCCGACAGCAACATCCACGCCCTGCGCGACATCGTGAAAAACCTCCCCGACCTGCTGCTGGTGCGCTGGAAGCAGGAAGGCACCGTGCCCCCGCAAGCACCGAAAAAACCGGGTCAACCACCGGAAAGTGCGCGCAACTTCCTGGGCTTTCGTGACGGTTCGGCCAACCCGGATTCCAACAACCAGAACACCATGAACGAGCTGGTCTGGGTGCAGCCAGGCAGCGACGAACCAGGCTGGGCCGCCAATGGCAGCTATCAGGCGGTGCGCATCATCCGCAACTTCGTCGAGCGCTGGGACCGTACCCCGTTGCAGGAGCAGGAGGCGATTTTCGGCCGGGTCAAAACCACCGGCGCGCCTATGGATGGCAAGGTCGAAACCGACGTACCGAACTACGCCGCCGACCCTCACGGCAAAAAGACCAAAATGGATTCTCACATCCGTCTGGCCAACCCGCGTACAGCCGAAAGCCAGCGCAACCTGATCCTGCGTCGCCCGTTCAACTACTCCAATGGCGTGAACAAGAACGGCCAGCTGGACATGGGCCTGCTGTTCATCTGCTACCAGTCCGATCTGGAAAAAGGCTTCATCACCGTGCAGACCCGCCTCAATGGCGAGCCGCTGGAGGAATACCTCAAGCCGGTGGGCGGTGGTTATTTCTTCACCTTGCCGGGGGTGATCAACGATCAGGACTTCATCGGTCGCTCGCTGCTCCAGGCGTCGGCCAAGGCTGACACCAAAACCGTTTAACCCTTTACAAACCTACAGCCACCTCAACAGGAAGCGTCCCATGAAAAAGTTGCCTTTTGCTTTGCTGCTCACCGTTGGTTTGCTCCAGACCCCAGCCTTCGCCGCCACCGCGCCACTGGACCTGGTAGGCCCGGTTTCGGATTACAAAATCTACGTGTCCGAGCAGATCAGTGAACTGGTCAGCCACACCCAGACATTCACCGACGCAGTGAAAAAAGGCGACCTGGCCACAGCCAAGAAACTCTACGCCCCAACCCGTGTGTTCTACGAAGAAATCGAGCCCATGGCTGAGCTGTTCAGCGACCTGGACGCCTCCATCGATTCGCGCGTTGATGACCACGAAAAAGGCGTGAACGCTGAAGACTTCACCGGTTTCCATCGCCTGGAATACGCCCTGTTCTCCCAGAACACCACCAAGGATCAGGGCCCGATTGCCGACAAGCTGATGGCTGACGTGAAAGACCTGGAAGCCCGCGTGACTGGCCTGACCTTCCCGCCTGAAAAAGTCGTCGGTGGCGCTGCTGCCCTGCTTGAAGAAGTCGCGGCGACCAAGATTTCCGGTGAAGAAGATCGCTACAGCCACACGGACCTGTATGACTTCCAGGGCAACATCGACGGAGCCAAGAAAATCGTCGACCTGTTCCGCCCGCAAATCGAGCAGTCCGACAAGGCGTTTGCCGCCAAGGTCGACAAGAACTTCGCCACCGTGGACAAGATCCTGGCCAAGTACAAAACCAAGGACGGCGGTTTCGAGACGTATGACAAAGTGAAGGAAAACGACCGTAAAGCGCTGGTTGGCCCGGTCAATACCCTGGCTGAAGACCTGTCCACGTTGCGTGGCAAGTTGGGGTTGAACTAAGCAAATCCAAGGCCGGAGTCAACTGCACCGGCCTCTTCGCCGCCTTCGGCAGCTCTCATCAACACGAAATAACTGTCTGAATTGAAATGGCTTTTCTGTGGGAGCGAGCTTGCTCGCGAAGAGGCCGGAACATTGGCATACATTTCTGAAGGCAGGAACATTGCCTTCGCGAGCAAGCTCGCTCCCACAGGTGCCGAGTTTGCAGCGCGACAACGCGGCGTATGGACGACGTGGGCACTACTACATGAATCTCTGTAGGAGCTGCCGAAGGCTGCGAACGCGTTTCGCTAGATCCCGCTAAACCAGTTATACCCCTGATCTTCCCAATACCCGCCCGGGTTCTCGTTGGTGACGAAGATCTCGACGATGTGCTTGGGATTCTTGAAGCCCAGTTTGGTGGGCACTCGCACCCGCAGCGGGTAACCGTAATCCGGAGACAGAGCCTCTTCGCCGAAGTCCAGCGCCAACAGCGTCTGCGGATGCAACGCGGTAGGCATGTCCAGGCTTGAGTAGTAACGATCGGCACACTTGAAGCCGACGAACTTCGCCGTCGTGTCAGCGCCGATGTATTCAAGGAAGGTCCGCAGCGGCACCCCGCCCCATTGCCCGATAGCACTCCAGCCCTCAATGCAGATCAGCCGGGTGATGTCGGTGCGTTGCGGCAGCTTGCGCAGGCCTTCCAGCGTCCATTCCTGTTTATCCCGCACCAGCCCGGAAACGCCCAGACGGTAATCGGCCAGGTCGACTTCCGGCACATTGTATTCAGGGTAAAACGCGTTGAACGGGAACGGATTGGTCAACTGCGCCTTGCTGTAGACCGGCGCGAGTTTCTGGCCGCTGAACAGCCAGGCCTGCACCCGGTCATTCCAGCGCGACATGGCCCACAGCGTCTTGTCCACCTGATCACCATCCTGCAGGTTGCAGCCGGTCAGCATCGACATTGCGCCCACGGTCAGCCCGGCGCGCAGGAACGAGCGGCGCTGAATATTGATCAACTGGGTCTGCTGCGCCGGTTCCAGTCGAATACGCTGGTCGCGGCGCAGATCCTTGAGCGAAGGTGGTTTATTCATGTGCATCTTCAAGCGTGCGCTTGCCCCCGGTGATCATGGGTAAAAGGGTGCGGGGCACAATCAGCACCAGGGCCAGATGCACCACGACGAATGCGCCAATGGCGGCCATCGCGCCGAAATGCACGTAGCGGGCGAAGTCGTAACCGCCCATCAGGCTGGTCAGCTCCTGGAACTGCACCGGCTTCCAGATCGCCAACCCGGACAGCACGATCACAACGCCCATCAGCAGCACCAGCCAATACATCAGCCGTTGCACCGAGTTGTAGGTGCCATGCTTGTGAGCCAGTCGCAGGCGCAAGGCGTCGACGACATCGCGCTTCACGGCGCTGGCGTGCACGGGCAATAAATCGCGTTTGAAATGGCGGCTGAACACGCCGTACAACACATAGGCCAGGCCGTTGATCACCAGTAGCCACATCACGGCAAAATGCCAAGCGATGGAGCCACCGAGCCAGCCGCCCAGAGTGAGTGATTTGGCAAAGGTGAAACCGAACAGCGGTGACGCGTTGTAAATCCCCCAGCCGCTCATGAACATCCCGAGCATGCCGAGAGCGTTGAGCCAATGGGTCAGGCGCACGGGCCAGGGATGGAGGGTGCGGGTTTTCATTTTTGTCTCCCGAGAGCGAGACCTGTGGAGGGTGGTGCCTGCGAATGAAAACCTGTGGGAGCGAATTCATTCGCGAAGAGGCCGGTACATTCGATGCATTTTCACCGGCCTTTACACCGCCTTCGCGAATAAATTCGCTCCCACAGGTCCGTGGTCTATTGAGGACGCCTTTGCGCGACCAACAGATTTGCTTACATCGGCGGCGTAAAACCATCCTTGCCGACCGCTACACCGCGAGCCGATTTACCGTCATCTGCCGGGAACAGGACAATCTTCGCACCCGCTGTCAGCGCATCACGCTTGCCTGGCTCAACGTAGGCAATTGGCACATCAGTCGGCACAACCAGTTGCTTCTCGCCGCCTTTGTACAACACGGTCAAGGTCCGGCCATTGGCTTTGGACAACGTGCCCACGGTGCCGTTGGTCATGGTGCCGGTGCTGCCGTCAGCGTTTTCCCAGCCGTAGTGACCTTCGCCGCTACCTTTCAGGCTGGCTTCAAATACGGTGACTTCCAGCGCTTTCAGGGTGCCGTCGGCTTGAGGGATGGCCGCTGAACCGACAAAGCTGTCAGCTTTGATCGAGTCCAGATCAGCCTTGGAAACCAGGCGGATACCGGTCTTGTCAGTCAGCTGGATACTCTGGTGCTGACCGGCACGGGTGGTGTAATTCAAGGTGTCGGCCTGAACGCTGTCGACCGTGCCGCGCATCGGTTTGACCACCGGCATGTCGGCAGCCTGAGTCATGACAGCGGCGCTGAGCAGCAACAGGCCGAACGTGGTGGACAATGCAGTCTTCATGAGTGATTCCCTGGCAGTTGAATTCGAGACCATCTTCACCCCGCTACCGGCACTGGACCATGACCGGCGAATGACATCTTTGTCATTAACCAGGTCGTTGCATGCGAGGTGCCCTGATCAGTAGAGCGCTTAATGACAAAGATGTAACCGACACTCCGCCACCACTTGGTTAAACTTCCTCGTCTGCCCCTGTCGGCGTACACCGCCCGAGCCCAACGATGCACATTCTGCTGATCGAAGACGACACCAAGACCGGCGAGTACCTGAAAAAAGGCCTCGGCGAATCCGGCTACAAAGTCGACTGGACCCAGCACGGCACCGACGGCCTGCACATGGCGCTGGAAAACCGCTACGACCTGATCGTCCTCGACGTGATGCTGCCCGGCATCGACGGCTGGCAGATCATCGAAGTGCTGCGCGCAAAGCAGGACGTGCCGGTGTTGTTCCTGACCGCGCGTGATCAGTTGCAAGACCGGATTCGCGGCCTGGAACTGGGGGCCGACGATTACCTGGTCAAGCCGTTTTCCTTCACTGAACTGTTGCTGCGCATTCGCACGATCCTGCGCCGGGGCGTGGTGCGCGAGGCTGATCACTTTCATCTGGCAGACCTGGAACTGGACCTGCTGCGCCGCCGCGTCACGCGTCAGCAGCAGGTCATCGTGCTGACCAACAAAGAGTTCTCGCTGCTGCATCTGCTGTTGCGCCGTGAAGGCGACGTGCTGTCCCGAGCGCAAATCGCTTCGGAGGTCTGGGACATGAACTTCGACAGCGACACCAATGTGGTCGACGTGGCCATCAAACGCCTGCGCAGCAAGATCGACCAGCCCTACCCGGTCAAACTCATTCACACCGTGCGCGGCATCGGCTACGTCTGCGAGGTCCGCCCATGCGCGCCCGAAACTCCCTGACCCTGCGCTCGACGCTGGCCTTTGCGCTGGTGGCGATGTTTACCGTGGCAGGCGCGGGCTGGTACCTGTACGAGTCGATGAAAAGCTCGGTGATGCAACGCACCGACCATGCGGTGCTGGCCCGGCTGGATCACTTTCGCAAGCTGCTCAACTACGACCTGACCCTGGACAACCTCAAGAGCAGCCCGCAGCTGTTCGAGAACATGCTCGACAGCGAAGAAGACATTTTCATCATCGGCGAGCCGGGGAAACCACCGGTGATCTCGGTCAACCCCTCCCGCGCGCCGCTGCCGGACATGCCCACCGTGGCGGCCGATGCCGCGCTGCGTGACTCAGACTTGCGCAGCGGCGTGAGCCTGCAAGGCGTGCCCCTGCGCGCGGCATCGGTTCGGGCCTTGTCCGGGGGGGTGGAAGTGCGCTTGCAGGCCGCGCACCTGATGGTCAAGGAAATGGCCATGCTGGCCAATTTTCGTCAGCGAATCTATTCGGCCATGGCGCTCGCGTTTATCGTCACCGCCCTGCTCGGTTACGTGCTGCTGCGCCAGGGTTTGCGTCCGTTACGACGGATGACCGCGCACGCGGCCGACATTACTCCGGCGCGCCTGCATACCCGAATCGACAGCGCCGATGCACCGATTGAATTGCAACCGTTGGGCGAAGCACTCAATGCCATGCTTGAGCGACTGGACGATGGTTACCAGCGCCTGACCCAGTTTTCCGCTGACCTGGCCCATGAAATCCGTACCCCGGTGGGCTCCCTGATGGGCCACTGCCAGGTTGCCCTGCGCCAGACGCGCAGCGCTGATGAATATCAGGCCTTGCTGGCGTCGAATCTGGAAGAACTGGAGCGCATCTCGCGGCTGGTGGAGAGCATCCTGTTTCTGGCCCGTGCCGATGAGGCGCAGTCAGCGCTGGAACGTCAGCCGCTGTGTCTGCATGACGAACTACAGCGGGTAGCCGATTATTTCGAAGGTCCGGCCGAAGAGCGGCAGTTGAGCCTTTGCCTTTCGGGCGACGGCACGTTGCTGGCCGATCCGATCCTCCTGCGCCGGGCACTGAGCAATCTGGTGGCCAACGCCATCCGCCATGCAGACCCGGGCAGCGAGATCCAGATCCGTGTCTCGCAACGCGGCCTGCAGTGGTTGGTGGACGTGGAAAACCAGGGGCAGGCGCTGGATGAATCGACCCTGGGCAAGCTGTTTGATCGCTTCTACCGAGGCGATGCGTCCCGCCATCAGAGTTCAGACTCCAACGGCCTGGGCCTGGCCATCGTCGCGGCGATCATGCATTTGCATAACGGCCGGGCGAGCGTGGCGCAGCCCGTGCCGGGGAAGATCTGTTTTACTTTGGCGTTTCCGGTCTGATTTGGCTGCCGGGCTTATCTCTACCAAACGAGCCCCTGTAGGAGCGAACTTGTTCGCGAGACGGTATTACATCCAGCAAATTTGCATCGGATGTACCGCCCCCCCTCGCCAACAAGTTGGCTCCTACAAGACCTGTATCTGAGCTTAAGTCCGGTAGAGAAACCCGTGGGAGCAAGCTTGCTTGCGAAGGCGGCATTCCCTCCGATAAACATGCATCGGCTATACCGGCCTCTTCGCGCCCACCTGTGGGACCGGCTGTAGCCGGGAAGACGTCGGACCTGTCCACACCTATGCATCGGATGTACTCACCTCTTCCCGGCTAAAGCCGGTCCCACTGGAAATGCGTTAATCCTCAAGCCTTCTTGTCGTGATTAATCGTCAGTTTGTAAAACGTCGCAGCTCCGCCTTCAGTCGCATACCCGGTGTTGTCCTGGGTATAGACCCCCGCCTTGAAGTACAGCAACTTGTCTTTCCAGCCTGCATCCAGCTTGGCGTTCCAGACGTAATCCGCCGCGTTGACGGACAGGTTGCCCGCAGGCGTGAGGTGGATGCTGTAGCTGAACCGCGTATTCAAGGCCACGCCCTGGGCAATGGTAACCACCTCGATTTCAGCGTCCGGGCTGCGGCGAAATTTGGCGACGATGTTGCCGGTCTGCAGTTTCTCCTTGAACTGATACTCCACCTTCAGCAATGGCTCCGTACTCTTGAACGCGTGAATCTGGCCAATGACGATCTTGCCGGTGGACGGCACCTGATTGACCGTCAGCGAGGCGCGCAAAAAATTGTCGGCCTGTGAGTAAGTCCAGTTGTTCACACTGCCGTCGGCCTTGGTCTCGCGCAATTCCGTGCGGGGGTACACCGCGTTCTCCGTGCGCGACCCGGTCACCGGTGCCCAGAAGAACAACGTATTGCCGGAACGGAAATAACCATCCTGATAGCCGCCGACCAGTTTAGGGGTGTCGACGATCATGGCTGGAGTACCCACAGGAACCGACAGATTCCACATGGCGAGATCGATCATTGCATGCTCACAAGGTGCGACAGGCGCACCGACAAAGGTGTCTAGACCGGGCATTGGCGCTGCCCACTGGCTTCGTCTGGCATATCGGCTGAATCGATTTTTTTGTGAAGGCGTCACACCTCTCACGACGCGCCAATAAACTATCGGCCGCTCGTGAAAGCCACTATTTAGACATCACCCCTTAGGGGCCCGCTGAACATTGCACAGGCGTACAAGCGGCAGAAATCCTGCCTTTGACATCGGCGCAAAACGTCATTTTTTTGGACTGAATATCGACGAGTTCTCGTTATGCGGCCCAAAGACATGCTTTTTAGCCGACCAACGGTAGTGATTATTTTATGAGCAGAGGAACTTTCTTGAAAAAGACTGACGCACTTGATCAGTAGGCACCGCCCTGCGTCCTTCTGGCCTTCCCACCGGGCGATTCAGGGTTGACTGTAAGACTTTGTTACAGGATTATAGTTAGCAAGCTAATTATGTTGTTACGAACAATATCAACGCCACCTATTTCCCGACGGTTCCTTTATGTCTCTCGACTCCCTGCAGATGAGCCTCAGCAGTGGCATGGTCGCTGCGTCTCGCCAATGGCGGCGCATCTGCCAGACCACCCTGCTGCGCTACGGTGTATCCGAAGCCTGCGCTGCGCCGCTGCTGATGATTCTGCGTCTGGGCGACGGTGTGAATCAGGTCACGGTGGCCAACGCCGCCGGTATGGAGAGCCCGACCCTGGTGCGCTTGCTTGATCAACTGTGCAGCGCGGGCATCGTCTGCCGTACCGAAGACCCGACGGATCGGCGGGCCAAAGCCTTGAGTCTCACGCAAAACGGCCGCGTCGTTGCGTTGGCGATTGAAGACGAATTGCTGCGCTTGCGTCGCGATGTGCTCAAGGGCGTGGCAAAAGAAGACCTTGAAGCCACCTTGCGAGTCTTCAAAGCCTTCGCCGATGCTGCCAACCAGGACAGTCAGGGATGAAAGGTTTCTTTGCTGGCGTGCCCCCGGCCCAAGACTGGTTCTACGGCGTGCGTACCTTTGGCGCTTCCATGCTGGCGCTGTATATCGCACTACTGATGCAGATGCCGCGCCCGTACTGGGCGATGGCCACGGTGTATATCGTGTCCAGCCCCTTTGTCGGCCCCACTAGTTCCAAGGCGCTGTATCGCGCGTTCGGCACATTCACGGGCGCCGCCGCGTCGGTGCTGATTGTGCCGATGTTCGTGCAAACGCCGCTTCTGCTAGCCGTGGTCATTGCCTTGTGGACCGGCACCTTGCTGTTTTTGTCGCTGCATTTGCGTACCGCCAACAGCTACGCCTTGATGCTCGCGGGTTACACCATGCCGCTGATTTCCTTTCCGGTGGTGGACAACCCCCAGGCGGTGTTCGAAATCGCCGTTTCGCGTACTGAAGAAATCTTCCTCGGCATCGTCTGTGCGGCGGTGGTGGGCAGCATGTTCTGGCCGCGCCGCCTGGCGCCAGTGATGCAAGGCGCTGCGGACAAGTGGTTTAGCGATGCTTCGGCCTACAGCACGCAGTTTCTGCAACGCGCCGTCGAGCCTGAAGAAGCCCGCGCGCTGCGGGTGTCCATGGCCGCCACCTTCAATACCCTGGAACCGATGATCGGGCAGCTCCCCCACGAAGGCGCCCGCACCCAGACGGTACGCAATGCCAAGGAACTGCGCGGCAGGATGATCCATTTATTGCCGGTGATTGATGCGCTGGACGATGCCTTGTGGGCGCTGGAGCG
This sequence comes from Paucimonas lemoignei, assembly GCA_900475325.1. Lineage (GTDB taxonomy): Bacteria > Pseudomonadota > Gammaproteobacteria > Pseudomonadales > Pseudomonadaceae > Aquipseudomonas. The sequence continues at coordinate 2,010,536 of LS483371.1, read as the reverse complement.
ACGCTCCACCAACCTGATTGCGAAACTCACGCCACTGCTGACCGAGATGCGCGACTGGCTGGCTAACACCGCCGACGGCGTGCAGACCGAGCAATGGCAGGCCTTGCATCGCCACCTCGAAAGCCTTGAGCCAACGGCTGCGCAACTCGACGACCGCCAGCAGCTGTTGCTGTCCAACGCCTTGTATCGGCTCAGCGAGTGGATTGACCTGTGGCACGACTGCCGCACCTTGCAGCTGGCCATCAAGACCGACGACCAGACACCCTGGCGCGCGGTCTACCGCCATTGGCGTCTGGCTCAGATCAAGCCGTTTCTGGACAAGGGCTTGATGCTCTATTCGGTGCTGACCTCCGTGCTGGCGATCATCGTCGCCTCCGTGTTGTGGATTCTGCTGGGCTGGAAAGACGGTGCCGCTGCGGTGGCGCTGGCGGCGGTCTCATGCAGCTTTTTTGCCGCCATGGATGACCCCGCCCCGCAGATTTATCGGTTCTTCTTCTGGACCATGCTCTCAGTGCTGTTCGCCAGCCTGTACCTGTTCGTGGTGCTGCCCAACCTGCACGACTTCCCGATGCTGGTACTGGCCTTCGCGGTGCCGTTCATTTGCGTGGGCACATTGACCTTGCAGCCGCGTTTCTACCTGGGCACTTTGCTGACCATCGTCAACACCTCGTCCTTCATCAGCATCCAGAGCGCCTACGACGCGGACTTCCTGAACTTCATCAACTCCAACCTGGCCGGGCCCGTGGGCCTGCTCTTTGCTTTTGTCTGGACGTTGATCATGCGTCCGTTCGGCGTCGAGCTGGCGGCCAAGCGCCTGACCCGCTTCGGCTGGCGCGACATCGTGGCGCTGACCCGGCCCGCTACCCTGGTCGAACGGCGAGCCATGGGCGTGAAAATGCTCGACCGCCTGATGCAGCACCTGCCGCGTCTGGCCGCCACCGCGCAAGACACCGGGGTCGCCGTGCGTGAACTGCGAATCGCGCTGAACCTGCTCGATACCCTGGCGTGGCTGCCCAGGGCCCATGCGTCGCAACAGCTGCTGCTGCAACAAGTGATTGATGAGGTGGGCGGTTATTTCCAGGCCTGCCTCAAAGCCGGGCAGCGCCTGCCCGCCCCCACGGCAACGCTGATGACCATGGACCGCGCGCGTCGCGCCTTGAACGCCCAATCGCCCATCGAAGACGAACCGCGCATTCACTTGCTGCACGCCTTGAGTGGCCTGCGCCTGGCGCTGCTGCCGGGTATCGAGATCGACAACGCTGCGGTCATCGAGCACGAACCTCATCCTCCCTACGGCCTCGACGGAGCGTCTCTATGATTGGCGATCTGGATATCAGCGGGGTCTTCGTACCCACATTTCTGGCGCTCATGGGCATCACCTACGTGCTGTTTCTTGGCGTCCACGCGGTGTTATCGCGGGCGCACTTTTATCGTCTGGTCTGGCACCGGGCATTGTTCAACACAGGTCTATACGCTTTGCTGCTCGGCGCCGTGGATACTCTCAGTCGATACCTGATGAAATGAAAAAACCTCTGCTTACTCTGGGCCGTGTGGTCCTGACCCTGCTGGTCGTTACTTTCGCCGCCATCGTCGTGTGGCGCATGGTCATGTATTACATGTACGCGCCCTGGACCCGCGACGGGCACATCCGCGCCGACGTCATCCAGATCGCCCCGGACGTTTCCGGGTTGATCCAGAAAGTCGAAGTCGGTGACAACCAACTGGTCAGCAAAGGCCAGGTGTTGTTCACCATCGACCAGGACCGCTTCCGTCTGGCCTTGCGCCAGGCCCAGGCGACCGTTGCCGAGCGCCAGGAAACCTGGGAACAGGCCCGCCGTGAGAACAAACGTAACCGTGGCCTGGGCAATCTTGTAGCTCGCGAGCAACTGGAAGAAAGCCAGTCCCGCGAGGCCCGCGCCCTGTCCGCTCTGAATGAATCGAAAGTGACGGTCGATGCCGCGCAGTTGAACCTCGACCGCTCGGTAATCCGCAGCCCCGTGGATGGCTACCTCAACGACCGCGCGCCCCGCGCTCATGAATTCGTCACCGCTGGCCGACCGATCCTGTCGGTGGTGGACGGTGCGTCATTCCACATCGACGGTTACTTCGAAGAAACCAAGCTGGATGGCATTCACATCGGGCAAAGCGTGGACATCCGGGTCATTGGCGACAACGCCCGCTTGCGCGGCCACGTGGTGAGCATTGTCGCCGGCATCGAAGACCGCGACCGCAGCAGCGGCTCGAACCTGCTGCCCAACGTCAATCCAGCGTTCAGCTGGGTACGCCTGGCGCAGCGCATTCCGGTACGCATCGCCTTTGACGACGTGCCGGACAACTTCCGCATGATCGCCGGGCGCACCGCCACCGTCTCGATCATCGACGATCAGGAGCCCGGCAAATGAAACACCTCACGCGCCTGACGGCAACGGTCGGGCTTGGCTTGCTGTTGTCGGCGTGTCAGATGGTCGGCCCGGATTACCAGTTGCCCAAGGACGCGGCGATCAATCGCCCGGACTTGCAGGGCGACCTCGCCGGGGAGTCGATCAATTCCGTTTCCGCCCCCGTGCCCGCCGACTGGTGGCGGCTGTATCAGGACACGCGCCTGAACCAGCTGGTGCAACAGGCCATGGCCTCCAACACCGACTTGCGCATCGCTGCTGCCAACCTGCAACGCGCCCGCTATCAGACCGCCGAAGCCCAGGCCGCAGGCGGTTTTACCACCAGTGCCAAAGCCGGTGCACAGCGTTTGCAGGAATCTGGCGAAGCCTTCCTGCTGACCGAGAAAGTCCCGGTGGCCAATGTCGGCGACGTGGGCATTACCACGTCCTATCAGTTCGACCTGTTCGGCACCTTGCAACGCGGCATTGAGGCCTCCAACGCCAACGTCGAAGCCGCGCAAGCCGCTGCCGACACCGCGCGCATCACCCTGGTGGCCGACGTGGTCCGGGCCTACACGCAGATCTGCTCGGCCAATGAAGAACACGACATCGCGATGGAGTCCCTGAACCTGCAGAAGCAGGGGGTGACGTTGGTCCAGCGTCTGCGTGACGCCGGGCGTGGCGACGAGACTCAGGTGACCCGTTCGGAAACTCAATTCAAATCCCTGAGCGCCGAACTGCCGCGCTTTGAAGCGCTGCGCCAGACCGGGTTGTTCCGCCTGTCGATGCTGCTCGCCAAGCCACTTGATCAATTGCCTGCGGGGGTCAGTACCTGCAACGAACTGCCGCATATTGCCCAAGTGATGCCGGTGGGTGACGGCGCCGCCCTGCTCAAACGCCGCCCGGACGTGCGCCAGGCCGAACGTCGGTTGGCCGCGGCGACAGCCGAGATTGGCGTGGCCACGGGTGAGTTGTATCCGGACATCAGCATCGGGGCGAGCGTGGGCACAGTGGGTTTGCTGGAAAACCTCGGCAAACCGTCAGCCAACCGATGGGGGTTCGGACCGCTGATTAGCTGGACCGTACCGTCCAACGGCGCCCGAGCTCGTATTCATGAGGCAGAAGCCATTACCCAGGGTGCACTCGCTCGGTTTGATGGTGTGGTGCTCAATGCGATCCGTGAGACCCAGACCAGTCTGGTGCAATACACCGCTCTGCTGCAGCGCCGGGATGCGTTGACTGACGCGGCCCAATCGGCGCAGCAGGCCGCGGACCAGACTCATCGGTTTTTCCAGGCGGGGCGGGCTTCGTTTCTGGCTGATTTGCAGGCGACCCGGACCTACACCGATGTGCGTGGGCAGTTGGCGACGGCCAGTACGCAGGTGGCCATGGGGCAGATTGATTTGTTTCTGGCGTTGGGTGGGGGTTGGGAGGGGAAGTAGTGGTTTTTTATCTTATGGGTACATATCCGTTATTTGTGTGCTCTGGAATTATGGTTCCGCCCTTACGGCGGGTCACTTTTGGCAAACGCCCGGAATGCCGGCCCAGCCAAAAGTAACCAAAAGGTCTGTGCCCCACCACTCGGTGCCTCGCCTAGGCTCGGCATGCCCGTAATCCGACATTGAGGCGTGGGGCCGAGTGGTGGGGCAAGAGCGTTTTGCTTACTTTTGCGCTCTATCAAAAGTGAGGCGCCGTAAGGGCGCAACCAATAGCGGCCGTTAACGCTGAAATGGATATGTACACAAAAACAACTCCATCAAAAGAACTAAGCACCCAATAAAAAACCCCACATCTCACGATGCAGGGTTTTTCATTACCACTCAGTCAAACCCTCAAACCGCCAAAACCTGCCCACTCATGGCCAAGTCCAGCAACTCACGGTTGGCCACCGCATACATCGCATAATCCGTCCCGCTGGCCGCACGAATGTCGACCAGCATGGCACGCCAGCGCTCGACCATCGCACTGTGCTGCTCAAGCCACAGATTCAGACGCTCCTCGATGTCCTCAGGGCCATCGGCCATTTGCAGGACCGAAATCGTGATCGCCCGCTGCTGCCAGTCGATGTCATCACGGAACGCTTCACGGGCCAAGGCCTGCCAGTTGTTTTCCACCGGCAGGCTGCTGATCTGTTGCAGGTACCAGGTCACGTCCAGCGCACTGCCCACGGCGAAGTAAGCCTTGGCCACGTCGGCAGCGTTCTGCCCCGTCACGTCGGACGCTTCGATGATCGGCAGCAAGGTGTACAAGTGGCTGGTGCCAGCAACCATGCGTGCCAGCAACTCCGGCACACCCGCCTGAACGTACGCCTGATAGCGCGTCTGCCAGACTTCACGGGTCGGGCCTTCGAGCAACTCGTCGAGTTTCAGACCCAATGCGGCGATGTGCGGACCGAAATGCGCGACGTCACGCCCCGCATCGAGCTCGTTGCGACGGCTGCGCAGGAACCAGCGCGTGGCGCGACGGCCCAAGCGCATCAGCTCGTCCATCAGGGCCAGCTGGATGTCGGCCGGGACCTTGTAGTCCAGTGCCTCGATCTGACGGAACCAGTGCGGCAGGTGGAAGATGTCCCGCACGATCACGTAAGCGCCTGCCACGTTGGCCGCGCTCATGCCGGTGGACTCTTTGAGCCGCTGCACGAAGGTGATGCCCATGTGGTTGACCAGATCGTTGGAGATCTGGGTGCTGACGATTTCACGCTTCAGACGGTGCTGACGCATGGCGTCGGAGAACTTGGCCCCCAGTGAAGGCGGGAACGCGGTTTCCATGTCGCGGGCCAGATAGTCATCATCCGGTACACGGGACTCCAGCAACGCTTCGTTCAGGTCGATCTTGCTATAGGAAATCAACACCGACAGTTCCGGACGGGTCAGGCCCTGGCCCGCCGCGACGCGTTCGTTGATCTGCTCTTCGGCCGGCAGGAACTCGATAGCGCGGTCCAGCTTGCCCCGGGCTTCAAGGTCCGCCATCAGGCGCTTATACTCAGCGATCCGCTCGTAGGCACGGCGTGCCGCCATGGACAGCGCCTGGGTCTGCTTGTAGTTGTTGCCCAGCACCAGATTGCCGACTTCGTCGGTCATGCTTTCCAGCAGCTGGTTGCGCTGCTTTTCAGTCATGTCACCGGCCTGCACCACTTCGTTGAGCAGGATCTTGATGTTCACTTCGTGGTCGGAGCAGTCAACGCCAGCAGCGTTGTCAATGAAGTCGGTGTTGGAGCCGCCGCCATTGAGGCCGAATTCGACGCGACCCAATTGGGTCATGCCCAGGTTGCCGCCCTCGCCCACCACCTTGCAGCGCAGTTCGTTACCGTTGACCCGCAGTGCGTCGTTGGCCTTGTCGCCTACATCGGCGTGGCTTTCTTCGCTGGACTTGACGTAAGTGCCAATACCGCCGTTCCACAACAGATCAACCGGCGCCTTGAGCAGCGCGTTGAGCAGTTCGGTCGGGGTCAGCTTGTCGGCCTTGATGTCGAAGCGTTCTTTCATTTGCGGCGTGATGGCGATGCTTTTCGCGCTGCGCGGGAAGATGCCGCCACCGGCCGACATGAGGCTGGTGTCGTAATCCATCCACGACGAACGCGGCAGGTCGTACAAACGCTGGCGCTCGACGAAGCTGCTGGCCGGTTCCGGGTTCGGATCGATGAAGATGTGCAAATGGTTGAAGGCCGCGACCAGCTGCAGTTTGTCAGACATCAACAAGCCGTTGCCGAACACGTCACCGGCCATGTCGCCGATGCCGATCACGCTGATGCTGTCCTGCTGGACGTTGATGCCGCGCTCGCGGAAGTGACGCTGCACGCCGACCCACGCGCCTTTGGCGGTAATGCCCATTTTCTTGTGGTCATAACCGGCCGAGCCACCGGAGGCGAAAGCATCGCCCAGCCAGAAGCCGTAATCGATGGCGATACCATTGGCGATGTCGGAGAAGGTCGCAGTGCCTTTGTCCGCCGCCACCACCAGGTACGGGTCATCGTCGTCATGACGCACGACGTTGGCCGGTGGCACCAGGCCGCCCTCTTTCAGGTTGTCGGTGATGTCCAGCAAACCCGAGATGAAGATGCGATAGCAGGCGATGCCTTCGGCCTGGATCTCATCACGGCTACCGCCCAGGGGCAGACGACGCGGCAGGAAACCACCTTTGGCGCCCACTGGCACGATGACCGAGTTCTTCACGTGCTGGGCTTTTACCAGGCCGAGCACTTCAGTGCGGAAGTCTTCTTCACGATCGGACCAGCGCAGCCCACCCCGGGCCACATTGCCAAAGCGCAGGTGCACGCCTTCGACACGCGGGGAATAAACGAAGATTTCGAACTTCGGCACTGGCTTGGGCAGCTCGGGGATCAGGCGCGGGTTGAACTTGAAGCTGAAGTAGCTCTTGCTCTGACCGTTGGCGTCCGGCTGGTAGAAGTTGGTGCGCTGGGTGGCTTTGATCAGGTCCAGATAACGACGCAGGATGCGGTCTTCGTTGAGCACCTGAACATCGTCCAGGGCGGTCAGAATCGCCTGTTCCAGACGCAGTTGCTTGTCGTCCAGGTCGTCAGTGGCCAGCTTGCGGGCCAGGTAGAAACGGGTCTTGAACAGCCGGGTCAGCTCGCGAGCGATGTCTGTGTGGTTGTTCAGGGTGCTGGCGATATAGCCCAGGTCAAAGCCCAGTCGAATCTGTTTCAGGTAACGGGCATACGCACGCAGCAACGCCACGTCGCGCCATGGCAAACCAGCGGTCAGCACCAGACGGTTGAACGCATCGTTTTCAGCATCGCCGCGCACGATGTGGACGAAGGCGTCCTGCAAGGTGTCGTTGAGCTGCTGGATATCGATTTCCATACCTTCGGCAGCAGTGAACGCGAAATCGTGAATCCAGAACTCGCGGCCATTGGTATGGCGCAGGCGATACGGGAACTCACCCAGCACGCGCAGGCCGAGGTTTTCCAGAATCGGCAACACGTCGGACAGGGCCAGCGGGGTATCGGCGTGGTACAGCTTGCAGTGCAGCTGCGCCTTGTCGCCGGACAGCGGCTGATAAAAGCTCATCACCAACGGATTGGCTTCGGTCAGGCTCAACAGGTGTTGCATGTCGACCACAGCCGAATGCGCTGCGAAACGCTCGCGATAACCGGCCGGGAAGCCTTTAGGGAAGTCCGCCAGCACGTTGGTGCCATGGGCTTCGCCGAAGCTTTCGACCACCAGGCTCGAATAATCATCCTTCCACGAACGGCACGCCTGGATGACTTCGTTTTCCAGCTGCACCGGGTCGATGTTCAGATTGACCTTCGGGTCCACCCGCAGGATCAACTGCACACGGGCCAGCACGGATTCGGAGAAGAAGGTCCAGAATTCACAGTCGCTGGCCTTGAGACGCTCCATCAGCACTTGCTGGATTTTCTGCCGCACTTCCGTTGAATAGATATCGCGCGGCACATAGGCCAGGCAGTAGCAGAAACGACCGTAGGGGTCTTTGCGCAGGAACACGCGGATCTTGTTGCGTTCCTGGATCTGCACGATGGACATCACGGTGTTGAACAGCTCGTCCACCGGGGTCTGGAACAGGTCATCGCGGGGCAGCACTTCCACCACCTGCGCCAACTCTTTGCCCAGGTGCGCCTTGGGATGGAAGCCCGAGCGACGCTCGATTTCCGCAACCTTGCGACGGATGTACGGGATTTCCCGCACGCTTTCGCCATAGACCGACGAGGTGTACAGGCCCATGAAGCGGCATTCTTTGATGACCTTGCCGGACGCGTCGATCTGACGGATCGAGACAAAATCCGGATAGGCCGGACGGTGCACGCGGCTTGGCTGCGCCGCCTTGGCGAAGGACAGCAGCGTCGGCTCTTGCAGGTAATTCACCGCATAGCCTTCGATGTGCAGGTCTTCTTTGCTCAGGCCTGCACGTAAACGCTTGGTCAAACCCAGGAATGAGGATTCGTCATACACCAGCTGGCCACCGTCGCCCTCGCTGCGCACTTCGAACTCTTCGTAGCCCAGAAAGGTGAAATGGTTATTCACCAGCCACTGCAGAAACGCCTTGATTTCGGACTTCTCGTCCTCATCCACGCCGTACTGCACCGAATCGATGCCTGCCAGCAACTCGTTGAGGCGGGCTTTCATCGGTTCGAAATCTTCCACCGCCACCCGCACTTCGCCGAGCACTTGCTCCAGCTCGCGGGCCAGCACGTTCAGCTCACTGGCGTTGGCGCAGCGGTCGATTTCCAGGTACATCAGCGATTCTTGCAGGATGCCTTCGCCGTTTGCGCCCTTGGGCAGCAGCTCCAGCAACTCACCCTTGCTGCCACGACGCACACTCAGCACGGTGGTTTGCAGGGTATGAATGCTGTAACCGCGACGGTTCAGTTCAGTCCGTACCGAATCCACCAGAAACGGCAGATCGTGATGCAGCACTTCGACGGCAGTGTGTGTCGATTGCCAGCCATGACGTTCGTAATCGGGGTTGTAGACACGGACCTGCGGGGTGCCGTGCTCGAAACGTTCAAGCAGACGCCAGGCCGACAAGGTGCAGCCAGCCAGATCAGACAACCGACGCTGGGTCAGTTCATCAAGGGAAATAATGCCGAAGAATTGCTCAGCAAACAGCGCCACTTGTGGCAGTGCCTGTTCGCTGATGTGCTGCGCCAGTGCCGATTGCAGTTGATGCTGGAAATCGGGCTTGCTGGCTGCGGTGAAGAACGCCATCTGAGGTACTCCGCTTGTGCTTTTTTAGAAGGAAGCTTGAAGGAAGTGTTGCTTGCACATGCTGTGCCTGGATAAAACGGCAGAGACACAGCTTAGGCCAAAGAACTAACGCTTGCCGTGAACGACTCGTCACATTCAATTTTCCAAACCGGGCATCTGAACATCCCTTTTGAAGACAGGACATTTGCGCGACCGTTCATCTGCCGTCCAGCTTAGCCAGAGCTGGCCTGTGGATACTTGCGGTGCTGCGACATATTCGGTCATTTGCTTGCTGTAAACACCCGAGCAAAGCCCGCGTAACGCTGGCAAAATCGCCACTGCCCGTTTTCGTCCAGCCCAGGAGCCCACATGCAAATCAAGACCGCCAGCTTTATCGTCAACCCGTGCGATGACGAATACGACGACATGGCCCTGCTCTGCTGCCATGGAGAAACCGGCGACCTGTTCTCCCTGACCCGCTTCCCGGATGAAAACGAAATCGAAATCACCGTGCGCGATGACAAGATGCACACGGTGTCGCAGCTCAAAGTCACGTTCAGCGCCCAACGCCTGCTGGTCGAACTGGACCCGGCTGACGGCAAGCAGCTGGACGGCCACAGCGAATACGAAATCCTGCACGGTATGGCGGCCGATGAGCTGAAAGATGTGGAGGAGACGCTGGTGATTATTCTTGAAGGTGTGGGGACTTACGTCAGCGAGATCGGGTGAGTAGAGGCAACCTGATCTGAATTGTGGTGATTACCCGTGGGAGCGAGCTTGCTCGCGAAGAGGCCGGGACATCCGAACCTATTTATGGCGGCAGGAACATTGCCTTCGCGAGCAAGCTCGCTCCCACATGGGTGCCGGATAGATAGATCGCGGCTTCGCGCTGCCCGTGCGCTCCTACAGGACCGGGTTTGACTTGATCCTGTAGGACAATTCCTCATCCTCTGTAGCGTAATGCTCAAAACCCCATAAAAAACCCCACAGCCGTTAGTCGCCACCCCCCTCTATGGATTAAAGTAACGCCCCCAGTTCCGGTGTCGCCGGACACAGTGAAAGACCTTGCCAGGAACCGTCATCGATGGAACATCGTGAAGCGCTGATTGCGCTGCGAACCTTTCTTTCCACGCAGATCCTCGGCCAGGAAAAACTGATCGAGCGTCTGCTGATCGCCCTGCTCGCCGACGGCCATATGCTGGTCGAGGGCGCGCCGGGTCTGGCCAAGACCAAAGCGATCAAGGAACTGGCCGAAGGCATCGAAGCACAATTCCATCGCATCCAGTTCACCCCAGACCTGCTGCCCGCCGACATCACCGGCACCGAGATCTATCGCCCGGAAACCGGCAGCTTCGTCTTTCAACAGGGGCCGATCTTTCACAATCTGGTGCTGGCTGACGAAATCAACCGGGCGCCCGCCAAGGTTCAGTCGGCGCTGCTGGAGGCCATGGCCGAGCGTCAGGTCAGCGTCGGGCGCAGCACTTACGATTTATCTCCGCTGTTCCTGGTGATGGCGACTCAGAACCCCATCGAGCAAGAAGGCACCTACCCGCTGCCGGAAGCTCAGCTCGACCGCTTCCTGATGCACGTCAAGATCGGTTTCCCGGACGCCTCCGTGGAGCGCAAGATTCTGGCCCAGGCCCGTGGCGAAGCCTTGAATGGCGAAACCAAGCCGGAACGTCGGGTCAGCCAGCAGGCGATTTTCGCCGCACGCAAGGAAATCCTCGGGCTGTACATGGCCGACGCGGTGGAGGAATACCTGGTGCAACTGGTCATGGCGACCCGTACGCCTGCCAAATTCGATCCGGAAATGGCCGAGTGGATTTCCTATGGCGCCAGCCCTCGGGGCTCCATCGCTCTGGATCGCTGCGCCCGTGCCCATGCCTGGCTGGCCGGACGTGATTTCGTCAGCCCCGAGGACATCCAGGCGGTGCTGTTCGACGTGCTGCGCCACCGCATCATCCTGTCCTTCGAGGCAGAGGCCGCCGGTATCGATCAGGATCGAGTGATCCAGCGCATTCTCGACGTCGTGGCTGTCGCGTGACGCCATGCAACCCTACCTGATCTCCCAACAGGGCATCCGCGTCAGCCTCGCCGAGCTGATCGAGATGCGCCATCGCGTGCGCGAGGTTCAGCTGTTTTCAACGCCTGGGCAACGCAGCCCGTTGATTGGCTTGCACCATTCAAAACTGCGCGGCCGCGGCGTGGACTTCGATCAGGTGCGCGTCTATCAGGCGGGCGACGACGTGCGCAGCATTGACTGGCGAGTGACGGCGCGCACTCAGGAGCCCCACACCAAGCTGTTCCATGAAGAGCGTGAACGGCCGATTTTCATCCTGGTGGAACAAAGCCGTCGTCTTTTCTTCGGCTCGGGCCTGATGTTCAAGTCGGTGCTGGCCGCACAGGCTGCCGCACTGATCGGCTGGGCGGCATTGATCCACAATGACCGGGTCGGCGGGCTGGTGTTCGGCGACAACGAGCATTACGAAATCAAGCCACGGCGCAGCAAGCAAAGCCTGTTGCAGCTCCTGAACAGGCTGGTGCGGGTCAATCAATCGCTGCACACCGAAATCGCTGCCGACCGTGACGCCCTGGGCATTGCCCTGCGTCGCGCCCGGGAGGTGCTGCGCCCTGGCAGTCTGGTCATTGTGTTGTGTGATGAGCGGGCGCTATCGGATGCTGCCGAGCAACAGTTGAGCCTGCTGTCGCGGCATTGCGATCTGCTCCTGTTGCCGTTGTCCGACCCGCTGGACCGTGCGCTGCCCGCTGCCGGTTTGCTGCGCTTTGCCGAGCGCGGCGCGCAGCTGGAACTCGACACTCTGGACCCGGAGCTGCGCCAGGCCTATCGCGCCCAAGGCGAAGCCCGCGCGGCACGCTGGGAATTGCTCGCGCAAAAACTGCGTGTACTGTTGCTGCCTTTGAGCACGCAACGCGAAATGGTCGAGCAATTGCAGGAACACCTCAATGCCCAGCGCCCGGTAAAACACAAATGAGCCCGCTGGAACAGCTGCAACCCCTGATCGCCCCGCAGGCTGTCGGCTTCTGGCCGTTGGCGCCGGGTTGGTGGCTGCTGTTGCTGCTGATCCCCCTGGCAGGCTGGGGGCTGTGGCGCCTGCGCCATGTGCTGCCGGTGAAGACCCGGATTCGCCGGGCCGAGCAACCGCTGGACCCGGTACGTGTCGCCGCCCTGGCCGAACTCGCGCAATTGCCCAAACCCTATGACGGCGCACCGGCCGGTGCCTGGCTGCAGCAGATCAACGGCCTGCTCAAGCGCCTGTGTCGCAACCATTACCCCTATAGCCAGAGCCATACCCTGAACGGTCGCAAGTGGCTGGCATTCCTCGACAACCGCTGCCCGGCCGCCGGCCTGACCCGCTGGATGGTGCTGGTGGAAGGCGCCTACAAACCCGAATGCAAGCTCGACGACAAGGCCATCACGGGCCTGACCCAGTCGGTCGAAACCTGGATTCGCAAACATGTTTGAGTTCGCCTGGCCGTGGCTTTTCGCCCTGCTGCCCTTGCCGTGGGTCATGCGCCGGCTGCTGCCGGTTGCCGACAGCGGCGAAGCAGCGCTCAAGGTCAGCTTCCTCACGGACCTCGAAGGCCTGGTCGGACGGCGTGCCAGGGCGCACCTGCCCGCATGGCGCCAGCAGTTGCCGTTCATTCTGATCTGGCTGCTGTTGCTGGTGGCCGCTGCGCGCCCGCAATGGCTGGGCGAACCGCTGCCGCTGGCTTCCAGTGGGCGCGATTTGCTGGTGGCGGTGGATGTTTCCGGCTCCATGGACTATCCGGACATGGAATGGAAAAACGATGAAGTCAGCCGTCTGGTGCTGGTGCAGCACTTGCTCGGTGACTTTCTCGAAGGGCGCAAGGGTGACCGGGTGGGTTTGATCCTGTTCGGCAGCCAGGCTTTCGTGCAAGCGCCGCTGACCTTTGACCGGCATACCGTGCGGGTCTGGCTGGATGAAGCGCGGATCGGCATCGCGGGCAAGAATACCGCCGTGGGTGATGCCATCGGCCTGGCGTTGAAGCGTCTGCGTTTGCGTCCGGCGCAAAGCCGCGTGTTGGTGCTGGTGACCGACGGCGCCAACAATGGCGGGCAGATTGATCCGGTGACGGCAGCGCGTCTGGCGGCCGAAGAGGATGTGAAGATCTACACCATCGGCATCGGCTCGGATCCTAACAAAGAAGGCTCGCTGGGCATGCTCGGGCTCAACCCCAGCCTGGACCTGGACGAGCCGACCCTGAAAGAAATCGCCCGGCTCAGTGGCGGTCAATACTTCCGTGCCCGCGATGGCGATCAGCTGGAACAGATTCGGCGTACCCTCGATGCCCTGGAACCTGTCGCCCAGAATCAGACCCAGGCGCGCCCTGCCCATGCGCTCTATCACTGGCCTCTGGCGCTGGCCATGCTGCTGAGCGTGCTGCTGGTGATCCATGAACGCTGGCCGAACAGCGCGCTGCAGCGTTTCCTCAATCAACAACGCTTCATCCGCGACGCCCAACACTGGCGGCAACGTATCAAACGCCTGCGGCTGAGGCGCAAACCATGATCGCCCTATGGCCGCACTGGTTTCGCCCCTGGTGGCTGCTACTCTTGCCGCTGCTGGGTTGGCTGCTCTGGCAACTCTGGCACCGCCAGAAACGCGCCGGTCGCTGGCAGATGATCCTGCCCTCGGCCTTCCATTCGGTGCTGCTCGGCGGGGGACGCGGCCGCGACAGCAAAAAGCCCTGGCTGGTCCTGGGCCTGGCCTGGCTGCTGGCCGTGCTGGCGTTGCTCGGCCCCGGCTGGCAACGGGTTGAACAACTCAGCCAGAAACCGGCCGACCCGCTGGTGGTGCTGCTCGAACTGACCCCGGAAATGCTTGCCAGTGACAGCCCACCCACGCGCCTGGAGCAGGCACGTCGCAAGCTGCTGGACTTGCTGCAAGCGCGCAGCGATTCACAAACGGCGATCATCGTCTATTCCGGCAGCGCCCACACGCTGGTGCCGCTGTCCGACGACCTGCTGACCATTCGCAACCTGCTCGATGCAGTCAAACCCTCGATCATGCCGCAAACCGGACACCGCGCCGATCTGGCGGTGCACAAAGCCGTCGCCCTGCTCAACCAGGCGGCGCTGGGTCGCGGCCGTTTGCTGTTGATTGGCTCGTCATTGAGCGAACAGGAGCGCCAGGGCATCCGACTGGCGCTGCATGGCCAGGCCCCGCCGTTGCTGATTCTCGGGGTCGGCACCGCGCAAGGCGCCCCGGTGGAGCAGGAACAGGGCGGATTGCTCAAGGATGCACAGGGCGCCATCCTGCTGCCGCGTCTGGACAGCGCCAGCCTTGCCGAATTCGCCTCGCAAATGGGCGGCCAGTATCGGCCGCTGCGCATGGACGATCAGGACCTGAGGGAACTGGGTTTGCTGGACCGCCCCAAAGTCATGCAGAACGACGGGCAACTCGTCGAGTTGGATACCTGGGCCGACCAGGGTTACTGGTTCCTGTTGCCCTTGCTGTTGTTGGCTGCCTGCGCAGGCCGACGAGGCTGGTTGCTGTGTTTGCCGCTGCTGATGCTTGCACCGCAGAACAGCTACGCATTCGAATTTGCCGACCTCTGGCTGCGTCCCGATCAGCAGGGCCAGCAATTGCTTGAACAGCGTCAGCCCGCACAAGCCGCGCAACGCTTTGAAAACCGGCGATGGAAAGGCATAGCCCTTTACGAAGCCGGGGATTATGCTGCCGCCGCCCAGTATTTTGCCCAAGGCAACAGCGCCGCCGACCATTACAATCGCGGCAACGCCCTGGCCCGCAGCGGTGAACTGGAGGCGGCACTGGACGCCTACGAACAAGCCCTGGAGCGTCAGCCGGACTTGCAACCAGCGCTGAAGAACAAAGGGTTGGTCGAGCAGGCACTGGAGCAAAGCAAGCGCCCGGAACCTGCCGAGCCTGAAGACAAATCGTCCGAAGACGTCAGCGAACACAGCGACAACCCGCAGAATCAAGCGGCCTCCGGTCAGCCCTCTCAGGATCAACAGGCCACTGAGCCGGGCGAGAACACGAGCCCCGAAGGCGAACCGAGCAGCACCACAGCCAAAAACAGCCCAACAACCAAAAGCAACACCGAAACCAAGCCAGCACCGGATTCGCCCATGGATGACGAAGAAACCACCCGGCCACCCATCCAGCCCGCCGACCCCACCATCAACGGTGAACGCCGTCAGGCGCTGGAACAATGGCTGCGACAGATCCCGGACGACCCTGGCGAGCTGTTGCGGCGTAAATTCTGGTACGAACAGCAACAGCATCAGGAAAAGACCCGATGAGTCGCGCCGCACACCTATTGATCAGCCTGCTGCTGGGCTCTATATGGCTTGTCGCCCTGCCCGGGCAGGCGGCAGAGCTGGTTGCCAGCGTCGATCGCACGCGCCTCAATTCCGGCGAAACCGTTGAGTTGACCCTGGAGACCAGCGACGTCACTCAGTTCGGCAAACCTGACCTGGCCGCGCTTGAGGCCATTTTCGATGTGGGCGGCACCCGCCAGATCAACCGGCTCAACACCCTCGACGGCGGCAATCAGGCCACCACCCGCTGGATCATCACCCTGCTGCCCAAACAGACCGGTTCAGTGGTCATCCCCTCCCTGGAGTTGGGGGAGCTGAAAAGCCAGCCGATTACCCTGCAAGTGATTCAAAGCGACAACCCGGCTCAGGCGGCCCAGCAGGCGCCCGTGTTCATCGAAGCGACCCTGGACAAAGACAACGTCTATGTACAGGCTCAAGCGGTACTGACGTTGCGTATCTACCATTCGGTGTCGCTTTTCGATGACAGCACCATGAGCCCGCTGGAACTGCCGGATGCCAGGGTCGAGAAGCTGGGCGAATCGCGCACCTACGAAAAACTCATCAACGGCATCCGTCACGGCGTGATCGAGATGCGCTACGGGATCTACCCGCAGCACAGCGGCACCCTGATGATCCCGCCTCAGGTCTTCAGTGCCACACTGGTGCAGCCCAACCCGGAGCCCTCGAAAAACGCTTCACAAAACAATGAGCCTGGAACCTCGTTCGGGCCGCAGCCGGGCAAGGTGATGCGCGTCAGCTCCGCCCAGGTACCGCTGACCGTCAAGGCCAAACCCGCCAACTACCCGGCTGACGCCCCCTGGCTGCCCGCGCGCAATGTGCAGTTGAGCGAAAGCTGGAGCCCGGAGCCCGGCAGCAGCCAGGTCGGCGACTCGTTGACCCGTACCCTGACCCTCAAGGTCGAAGGCCTGTCCAGCGCTCAACTGCCGCCGCTGCCCGCCACCGACGTCAGCAGCCTGCGGCGTTACCCGGACCAGCCTAAACTGGCGAACCTGATCAGCGAGCGCGGCATTATCGGCAGCCGTGAAGAACGCGAGGCCCTGGTGCCCAATCGTCCCGGCGCCATTGACGTGCCCGCCGTCGACGTCGTCTGGTGGAACACCTTCGAAGATCACCTGGAACACACCACCCTGCCCGCCCGCAGCCTGCAGATCAGCGTCAACCCGGCCCTGGAAGTCGACACTCCGGTCAATAACGATCTGGGCGGCGTGACCGTGATCGGCCCGCCGGTCTGGCCGTGGCAGATGAGCACACTGTTTTTCGCCTGCACGACGTTGGCGGGTGCGATTCTCTGGTGGCGCGCCCGCTGGCAACCGGCAGTGGCCCGTGCCGTGCAGACCGGGCCCAGCCCGCGCACGGTGCTGGACGACCTCAAGCGTGCAAGCCTGGCCAACGATCCGCAGGCCACCCGCCAGGCCCTGGATGCCTGGGCCCGCCAGCAGCCGGAAACCCTGGCCGACATGGCCGCGCGCTTCGTCCCGCTGTCCGATGCCCTGGATGGCCTGAACGGCGCGCTGTACAGCGAAACCGGCCAATTATGGCTGGGCGAGGAACTGTGGCGGGCCGTGCGCACTCTACCCGCACCAGAACACATTCAAGACCCGGCAAGCGATCAGAGCTTGCCGCCGTTGTATCCAAAATAGGAAGTGTTGGATTGGCAATACGCCCCCCCCTGTGGGAGCGAATTCATTCGCGAAGACGGTGGTTCGGCCGATGGAAATCTGCTGAACGTACTGGCCTCTTCGCGAATGAATTCGCTCCCACAGGTTCCACCGCGCTCCTACAAGCCCCAATTCAGGATTGATTACCCATGCGACTGTTCCACACCTCCGACTGGCACCTTGGCCAGAACCTTCATGGCCAGGAGCGGGACTTCGAACATGCCAGCTTCCTCACCTGGTTGCTGGCCCGGCTGGCCGAGCGCAAGCCGGATGTGCTGCTGATTGCGGGCGACATCTTCGACACGGTCAATCCGCCGGTCAAAGCCCAGGAACGGCTGTACGACTTCATCGTCAACGCCCACGAACAACAGCCGCTGCTGACCATCGTGATGATTGCTGGCAACCACGACTCCGGCTCGCGCATCGAACTGCCCGCGCCGCTGATGCGCCGTTTACGGACCCACGCGCTGGGCCGGGTGCTGTGGCTCGATGACGGCACCCTGGATGTCGAACGTCTGTTGTTGCCGCTGCCCAATGCCAGTGGCGAAATCGGTGCGTGGTGCCTGGCCCTGCCCTTCCTGCGCCCGGCCGAAGTCACTGGCCCGAATCTGGGCGACAACTACCTGCGCGGCATTGGTCAGGTTCACGAACTGCTGATAGCAGCCGCCAACCTCAAACGCCAGCCCGGCCAGGCGCTGATTGCCATCAGTCACGCGCACATGGCAGGCGGATCGGTGTCGGAAGATTCCGAGCGCAGCCTGATCATCGGCAACGCCGAAGCCCTGCCCGCCAGCCTGTTCGGCGGAAGCATCACCTACGTCGCCCTCGGCCATCTGCACAAACCCCAGCGGGTCAATGGCGAAGAACGCATCCGCTACAGCGGCTCGCCGATCCCGTTGTCGTTTTCAGAGATCGGTTACCAGCACCAGATCCTTGAAATCGACTGCGACGGGGACCAACTGCGTAGTGTCGAAACCCTGTTGATCCCCCGCGCCGTCAACCTGCAACGCATTGGCCCGGCACCACTGGCCGAACTGTTGGTGCAGCTCAAAGAGCTGCCGGACATCGACCTGCTGGCCGACATTGACCGACAACCCTGGCTGGAAGTCCGGGTGCGCCTGGACGAGCCGCAGCCCGACCTGCGCAACCAGATCGAAGCCGTGCTGGAAGGCAAAGCCGTGCGACTGGTACGCATCGGAGCCGAATATGCCGGCAAAGGCAGCGGCGAAGGGGGTGACAGCGATGAGGGCCTGATCGAACTGGATCAGCTCAGCCCACAGGAATTGTTCAGCCGCGCGTGGCTCGACAATTACGGCAGCGAAGTCGATGAACAAACCCTGGGTGACTTCGCCACGCTGTTGCAGGAAGTCCAGCTGGAGAGCGAACAACCATGAAAATTCTCGCCATCCGCCTGAAGAATCTCGCCTCACTGGCCGGGCCATTCGAACTGGATTTCACTGCTGAACCGCTGGCCAGCGCCGGGCTGTTCGCCATCACCGGGCCAACCGGCGCGGGCAAGAGCACCTTGCTCGATGCCTTGTGCCTGGCGCTGTTCGGGGCGATTCCGCGCCTGAGCAATATCGGCCAGTCCCGGGTGCCGGAAATCGACGGCGACATCAGCACCAACGACCCGCGCACCCTGCTGCGCCGTGGTACGGGCAGTGGTTACGCCGAAGTGGATTTCGTCGGCATCGACAAACGCCGTTACCGCGCCCGTTGGGAAACCAACCGCGCCCGGGACAACGCTGCGAAGAAACTCCAGGCCAGCCGTCAGACCCTGACTGATCTGGACAGCGACCAGATCCTCAGCACTCAGAACAAGACCGAATACAAGACGATGCTCGAAGCCCGCCTGGGCCTGAATTTCGAGCAATTCACCCGTGCCGTGATGCTTGCCCAGAGTGAGTTCAGCGCCTTCCTCAAGGCCGATGACAAGGAACGCAGCGAGCTGTTGGAAAAGCTCACCGACACGGCGATCTACAGCCAGCTGGGCCGCCGCGCCTTCAGCAAAAGCCGGGAGGCAGAGAAGGTCCACGATGACCTCAAGCTCATGGCCACCGGCATCGCGCCGATGCCCCCAGAGCAGCGCGCGGAACTGGAGCAACGTTTCAGCGAGGCCCAGCAGCAACTCAAGAGCCACCAAGCCGTGCAGCGCCAGCTGGAGCTCAAGCAGCAATGGTTGACTGAACTGCAGCGCCTGCGCGACGAACACTTGAGCGCCAGCGAACAGCTAAATAGCGCTCAGCAGGACTGGGACAACCAGAGTGGCCAGCGCCAGCTCTTGGGCCAGCTTGAGCGGCTTGCCCCGCAACGCCACCTGTTCGCTCAACGCAACCGGCTCGACGCCCAGTTGAGCCCACTCAGCGCGCAGATCACCGAACATGCGCAACGTCAGAGCGAGCTGCACACGCGGCAGACCGCGCTGGAAGAAAAACTCCAGACCGCCAATGGCGCGCTGGAACAGGCCGAGCAACAGAAAAAAGCCGCCGCCCCGATCATCGGCCAGGCCTTCGAGCAGCAGGGCAACCTCAGCCACCTCAATAAAGAAGTGCAAGATGCCCTCGTTCAAGCCCAGGCTGCGGACCGCGCCAAGGCTGACGGCCAGACCGCACTCAATCAACTGCTTGATCAGCAACGCCTGCAGGATGCGCGCCTCCAGGCAATTGCCGTTCAGCTGGAAAAAAGTGCAGTGCTCGCGCCGCTCAGCCAGGCCTGGAAAGCCTACCGACCGCGCTTGCAGGAAGCGGTAAAACTCAACGCACGCTTGAACAAGGGCCGCGAAGAACTGCCGGAGCTGGAGAAAAATTCGACCCGTGCCGAGCAGGAACTGACTGATCGACGCAATGCCCTGCAAACGCTCTACAGCGAAGCTCAGGTCAAGGCCGAGGCGGTCACTGCCGAGATCCAGCGCCTGGGTCAGTTGTTGCAGGACAACCGCCAGCAACACGCTGGCTACGATTCGCTGGAGCGCATCTGGCAGCGGCATCAGGACATCGACAGCCGCCTGCGGGACGTCGAACTGCAACAGCAGCAGGCCAACGAGCGACGCACGCAGGCGATCGCCAGCGGCCTGCAACTGAAAACCGAACACGAAGCCGCAGAACTGGCACTTAAAACCACGGTTGAACTTCTACAACGCCAACGCCTGGCCCGCAGCGCCAGCGTTGAAGAATTGCGCGGCCAGTTGATCGATGATCAGCCGTGCCCGGTGTGTGGCAGCCAGGAGCATCCTTATCACCAGTCCGACGCGCTGCTCCAGGCGCTGTCCGGCCATGACGACAGCGAAGAAACCAGCGCGCGGCTCAAGGTCAGCCAGCTCGCGGAAAAGCTCGTCGAGTTGCGCAGCGAGGTTACCGAGCTCAACGCCCGCCTCAAGCAAGCCCGACCCCAGTTGGAGCAGCTCACCGAGCAACTGCAGAAACTCACTCCCGAACTTGAAGCCCATGCGCTGTACCCGCGTCTGCTGGAACAGCCCGAGCTGCAACGCGCTGACTGGCTGAGCGAACGGCTGCACACCTTGCGCGAAGAAATCGCCAGCAGCGAGCAACGCCAGAGCCTGCTGCTCAAGGTGCAACAACAGGCCGAGCAGTTGCAGCAGAACGTGCAAACCGCGCGCGATGCCAGCCAGCAAGCGATGAAGATGCTCGACGACCAGCAGCGCAATATCGCACTGGACAACCAGGCCTTCGAAGCTGCGCTACAGGAGTTCGAGCCGTTGTTGCCCGCCGAAAGCCTGCCGCGCTGGCGTGAGGCGGCCACAGACAGTTTCATGCAACTGGACAACGACATCGCGCAACGCCTGGAACAGCTGGACCGCCAGCAGGATGAACAGCAGGAACACAGCGAGCGCGCCCGCAAGATCGAGCGCGAGCAAGACAACCAGCACAACCTTGAGCAGACGCGGGTCCAGCAGCAACAACGCCTCACGGCGCTGCAAACCCAGCAAGCGGCCACTCAGCAACGTCTTGGCGACATGCTGGGCGAACATGCCAGCGCCGAGTATTGGCAACAGCAGCTTGAAACCGCGCTGGAACAGGCGCGCGGTGCTCAGGGCAGCGCCAGCGAGGCGTTGCAACAGGGCCGCAGCGAGCTGATCAAACTGGCCACCGGTCTTGAAAGCGAGCAAGCGCGTTTGCAAGAGCTGCAACACGAGTTCGCCGAGCTGAATCAGCAGATCACCCAATGGCGCGCCAACCATGCGGAGCTGGACGATACCGCCCTGGATGCCTTGCTGGGTTACAGCGACGAGAGCGTCAGCCAGGTGCGTCAGCAGTTGCAGCAAGCCGACAAAAACCTCGAACAGAGCCGCATCCTGCTGCAGGAGCGCGACAAGCAAGTGCAGCAGCATCAAGCGCATCACAGCGACGTCGGTGATACTGCGCAGTTGAATGCAGCCTTGCTGGACGCACAGAAATCCAGCGCCGATCACGAACAGCACTGCGCCGAGCTGCGCGCACAACTGAGCGAAGACGAGCGCCGCAACAACGCCAGCCGCGAGTTGCAGGAACAGATCGCCAGCGCCCATGCGGAGTACCTGCGCTGGGCCAGGCTGGCGGCGCTGATCGGTTCGGCTGAGGGCGACAAATTCCGCAAGATTGCCCAGGCCTACAACCTCGACCTGCTGGTTCATCACGCTAACGCGCAACTCAAGCAACTGGTGCGTCGCTATCGCCTCAAGCGCGGCGGCAGCATGCTGGGCCTGCTCGTGATGGACACGGAAATGGGCGACGAACTGCGCTCAGTGCATTCGCTGTCCGGTGGCGAAACTTTTCTGGTGTCGCTGGCGTTGGCCCTCGGCCTGGCGTCAATGGCGTCCAGCACGCTAAAGATCGAATCCTTGTTTATCGACGAAGGCTTTGGCAGCCTCGACCCGGAATCCCTGCAGTTGGCCATGGATGCGCTGGATGGCTTGCAGGCTCAGGGTCGCAAGGTCGGGGTGATTTCTCATGTGCAGGAAATGCACGAACGGATTCCGGTGCAGATTCAGGTCCGCCGTCAGGGCAATGGCTTGAGCACCGTGGAGGTCAGCCACTGATGGATGCAGTGCTTTACTCGTTTCGCCGTTGCCCCTACGCCATGCGCGCCCGCATGGCGTTGCGTTACGCAGGCTGCGCGGTGCAGATCCACGAAATCAGCCTCAAGGCCAAACCGCCGCAAATGCTCGAACGCTCACCCAAAGGGACTGTTCCCGTGTTGGTCATGGGCGATCGGGTACTGGAGCAAAGCCTGGACATCATGCACTGGGCATTGGCGCAGAATGACCCGGATAACTGGCTGTTGATCAGCGATGGCGATGGTCGCCGTGAGATTCAGGCACTGGTGGAGCACAACGATCAGGTGTTCAAACAGCACCTGGATCGCTACAAGTATTTCGTGCGCCACCCTGAGCATCCGCAACAACACTATCGGCAACTGGGAGAGGTGTTTTTGCAGAAACTGGAAACGCGTTTGCAACAGCGGGACTTTCTGATCAAGGATCAAGTGACCCTGGCCGACATCGCCCTGGCGCCCTTCATCCGGCAGTTCAGTGCGGTTGATCCCGAATGGTTTGCCACCAGCCCCTATCCCAAATTGCGCGACTGGTTGCAGCGGTTTGTGGAGTCAGCGCTGTTTATAGCGGTGATGGTGAAGCCAGGTTCGCAACACCTGTAGGAGCTGCCGAAGGCTGCGAAAACGATGTGTCTGACAGAACACCTCGCCAATAAGTTGGCTCCTACCAGAGTTCGCGTCTTCCCATCACACCACACCCCCTATCCTCTCCGGGCGATTGCCCGCCACCACTTTCTGCGCTCGGGCGACGGCGATGGCCTGGGCGATTTCATGCCTGCATTCGATATTACGTGCCACCCCGCCCACCGAGTTCTGGCCGATGCCCAGCAATGATCCGCCATTGATCATGACGGCCAGCCCTGCGGTCACCCACAACTTGCCGCCGCTCACGATGCACGCTCCTGAGTATTCAACGCAGTGCGCTCGACAAGGGACTGAGTGGAGGGCGTCGTCAATTGCGGATTCATGCTGGTAAGCGTGACCACTGCAATAAAGACCACATAAAGCGAAATGGCGATATACGCGCCTTGCTTGATTGAATGCAAAATGGCAGTGGCCATGGGTGTTACTCCGTCTATGTTTCCTGGCCGACAAGATAGTTAAAGACCGAACTATTGAACAACCATGGCTGGAGATAGCGGATATCAGTTGGGTTGATAGGCGCAAGGATATGACGCATTCCCCTGTGGGAGCGAATTCATTCGCGAAGGCAATGTCATGGCCGATGAAAATGCATCGGATGTACTGGCCTCTTCGCGAATGAATTCGCTCCCACAGGTCCGTGGCCCGTCCAGAAATCATTCACAAAAAAAAGCCCGCATCCTATGAGAGACGCGGGCCAAGAGGGGATACAGGTGACGCTTTCGCGAGCAGGCTCACTGGCAGAATGTGCATGGGTCTGACACGCAATGATCAGTGGGTCGCACAAACCTGGGTAAGCGAACATGCTCGCGAAAGCGGCCTTGTTCAACGACAGTGTTTTTTGCGAATCCATTCCCGGGTAGCGATATGTTCGTTAACCGGGAATGGATTCAATCGCTTATTCATTGTTGAGTCTTATGATCCAGTGCTGCGTAGAAATTAGCACTTTGCTGCAAGTATTTAGGGGTGTAAGTCTGGGTGGTTTGGTTCTTGTTGGTAGTGACATCAACACTGGCATGGGCAGGCAATGCAGCAGTGGCTGAAATGGCAGACGCGGCGATGATGGAGAAGAGATTGAAGTTCATGGCGGTAACCTCGGTTGTTGTCAGTAAGTGCAGTATTTAACTGCGTTTCAAGTCTTGACCGTCTTGGCCGTGACTCAAACTTACCCCCGAGGGCCGCTCAGCCGAAATGTTTTGTAGCACTAACTCATATCATCTGAATTGATAGAACCCTCCAGCCCTTGAGCAACGGGGGCTGGAGGCTCATCCGAGAGGTTATTTGCCAGTCAGGAAGCGGAAATCCGACGGCGAATCGAAGTCAACCTTCTGCACCGTATCGCCCAGCATGCCGGTCTTCGGATCAACCTTGACCGTGACGATCTGGTTGCTTTTCTGATTGGCGATCAGCATGAAATGGCCGCTGGGATCGAAGCTGAACTCACGAGGCTCGACGCCTTCCACCGAGCGACGCTGAATTTCCTTGAGCTGGCCTTTGCCATCAATGGCGAACACCAGCAACTGATTGGCCTCACCACGGTTGGCGACGTACAGGAACTTGCCGTCCGGCGAGGTATGCAGGCCTCCCCCGCCGACTTTCTGCTGGGCATCCTTGTTTTTCAGATCGACCGTTTGCGTCTGCTTGAAAACGCCGTCGTGGTAATCAAAGACCGCGACCTGCGCAACCATTTCCAGGGTCAGCCAGGCATGTTTGCCATCCTTGCTGAACAGCAGATGACGCGGACCGCTGCCCGGCGGCAACTGCACGGTCGGATTCTTGGCCGGTTGCAGTGGCTCGGCGCGGTTACCGTCATAGCTGAACACCAGCATCTTGTCGGCGCCCAGGTCACTGGTCACCACGTATTTGTCGTCCGGCGTCGGGATGGCCGAGTGCACGTGAGAAGAAGCCTGGCGCTCAGGGTTGACCTTGCTCGCGCCGTGGTTGTTGCTGACCTGCACGACCTCGGACAGCTTGCCGTCCTTGCCCACCGGAATCACGGCCAGCGCGCCACCCGGATTAGGGTGTACCGCGTAGTTGGACACGAACAGGAAGCGCTGGT
The DNA here is from genome assembly GCA_900475325.1 of Paucimonas lemoignei. Taxonomy (GTDB): domain Bacteria; phylum Pseudomonadota; class Gammaproteobacteria; order Pseudomonadales; family Pseudomonadaceae; genus Aquipseudomonas. The sequence continues at coordinate 1,985,736 of LS483371.1, read as the reverse complement.
CCGGGCTGAGGCTCGAATGCGTCGGTTCTTCGCCACGACTCTGCACCTGGTTGATCGGCGTGACGTTATGGGTCTTGGGATCGATGGCAAAGCTGCTGACCTTACCCACTACGTCCTTGCCACCGGGGCCGTTTTCGTTGACCACGAACAGGTGGCGCTGATCCTTGGACAAGGTCAGCCAGGACGGGTTGTCCGTCGTGATCACTTGTACAGGTTTGCTGTCGAGCTTGCCGGTCTGGCTGTCGAAGCGATAACGGTAGATGCCTTCGCTGGCGCCCTGGGTGTAGGAACCAATCAGCACGTCGTATTCAGTCATGCTTTGGGCCTGTATCGGAAAAGCGCTCATTGCGCCGGCAAACGCCAGCAACGGCAGAAATGTTCGAGTCATGGGGCTAGGCCTTCTTTCGAGGATTATTGTCGGGCGCCATAGACGCAGTAACCCCCTATGACACTGCCTGCCCCTGATTGTTTTACGCGGATCAGTCTTCCTGCACGTCTTCTTCGTCGTCCTTGCCTGGGGTGAAGGCTTCAAGGCACTTCATCCGGTACACCACGTCATCTTTGGTGAGCAGCCAGCATTGCTGCGCTTCGTCGAAGGTTGCGGCCTCGACCTGAGCCATTTCAAAACGCCAGGTCTTGCGCTCGCGACCATCCATGCACTCAAGCGTCAGAAAGTCACCCAGAAAGAAATCCCAGGCATGCAGCCCATCGATTTCCAGCATGGTGGCTTCTTTCAGGGCTGCTTTGAGGTCGGTCGAGTTGGTGGTCATGGCAGTCTTCGTCTGTGTAAAAGCGCGAATGATAGGCCAAAACCACCCGCAAGTTTAAGCGGTTGCTTGAACTGCACCCGTTTGAGGCTTGTCGTGCGTGGTTTCGCGCACGTAATAACGGTTCGGGATGCCCCAGATAATCAGCGCCGTAGCCAGTACGCACACTGCACACAGCACGAACAGCGCAGGCGTGGCCGCGCCGGTCAGGTCCTTGATGCGCCCGACCATGAACGGCGCGATGATCCCGCCCAACTGGCCGATCGAGTTGATCAAGGCAATGCCCGCCGCAGCGGCCAGACCGCTGAGAAAGCGTGGCGGGATGGTCCAGAAAATCGGCATCCAGGCGATGATCCCGGTGAGGATCATGGTCATGCCGATCATCAACGGCAGCAGTTGGCCAGGGAACAACGCACAGACCAGATAACCGGCAGCGGTGAGCAGCGCACATCCGGCCATGTGCCAACGCCGCTCGCCACGGCGGTCGGAACTGGAACCGATCAACAGGTTGCCCACCACCGCGCCCAGGTACGGAATCACCGTCAACAGCCCGATGTTCATGGTGTCGGCCACCCCTGCGCTCTTGATCAGTTGCGGCATCCAGAACAGCAAGCCGGTCAGGGCCATCACCAGACACAGGTAAATCACCGACATCACATAAGTGGTGGGATGTTTCCAGATGTCCTTGAAGGTCTGCGGCGTCTCTGGCTGAACTTCACGGGCCATGCGCGCCAGCACGACTTTCTTTTCGGCATCGTTGAGCCACTTGGCGTCTTCGATCCGGTCACAGACGAACCAGAACACCACCACCCCAAGCACGATGGATGGAATGCCTTCGAGCAGAAACAGCCAGCGCCAGCCGGGCATGCCCAGCACCCCGTCGAAATGGCCGAGGATCAACCCCGCCAGCGGTCCGCCGACGATCCCGCACAGGCAGATCGAGCTCTTGAAGTAGGAGTTGACCCGGGCCCGACGATTGCTTGGGTACCACTGGGTGAAGAAGTACAGCACACCAGGGACAAACCCGGCTTCCATCACGCCGATCAGAAAGCGCAGGGTGTAGAACCAGAATTCGGTCTGCACAAACATCATGCAGGCCGATGTAATCCCCCAGGTGACCATGATCCGCGCGATCCAGACGCGGGCGCCGATCTTGTGCAGGAGCATGTTGCTGGGCACTTCGAACAGAAAATAGCCGACGAAGAACAGGCTGGCACCCAGCCCGTAGACCGTCTCGCTGAAGCCCAGATCGCTCTGCATCTGCAGCTTGGCGAAACTGATATTGACCCGGTCCAGGTAGGCAAACAGGAAGCAGACGATGAACAGCGGGATGATCCGCCAGTTCACCTTGCGATAGATCTTCTCCTCGAAAGCGTCCTCGTCGAACGCCTCGGACGGCACAGTGCTGATGGCCATGGGCATACCTCCTTGTTGTTATTAGGGGAGTTGCGATACCTGTAGGAGCTGCCGAAGGCTGCGAACAGCGGTGTGTCAGACAGAAGGGTTCGCAGCCTTCGGCAGCTCCTACAAGGATCGGTTTACAACCGGCCTATCCCACCCGGCAAAAACGCTGCTTCGGTCTTCTCGATGCCATTGACCAGCGGCTTGCCAAACTCGCTCTGGCTGATCTGGAACTGATCCCCCGGCTGGGTACGCACGCCATCGGCGAAGGACAGGGTTGCGGTGCCGAAGAAATGCACGTGCACATCACCCGGTCGCAGGAACTGGCTGTATTTGAAGTGGTGGTATTCGAGGTTTTCCAGGCTGTGGCACATGTTCGCTTCGCCGCTGAGGAACTCTTTCTCCCACAGCACTTCACCGTCGCGCAGGACGCGGCTGGTCCCGGCCAGATTTTGTGGCAGTTCACCCACCCGCAATTCCGGGCCGAACGAACAGGCGCGCAGCTTGGAATGGGCCAGATACAGATAATTGCGCCGTTCCATGATGTGGTCGGAGTACTCGTTGCCGATGGCGAAACCCAGGCGATACGGTTTGCCGTCGTTGCCGATCACATACAGGCCGCTGAGCTCAGGTTCTTCACCACCGTCCTCGGCAAATGGCGGTAACGAAAACGACGCACCGGGGCGCACCACAATGCTGCCGTCGCCTTTGTAAAACCACTCCGGCTGCACCCCGGCCTGCCCTGCTTCAGGTTTGCCGCCTTCGACGCCCCATTTGAAGATGCGCATGGTGTCGGTCATAGCGGCTTCGTCACCCGCCTGCTGATGCATCTTGTCCCGTGCCGAAGCGCTGCCCAAATGGGTCAGGCCCGTGCCACTGACCAACAGGTGAGCAGGATCGGGATGATCCAGTGGCGGCAGGATGCGAAGCTCTTGTAACAGTTGAGCGTAATCGTGACTGTCGCCCAGACCTTGGTTGTCGACCTGTTGCGCCAGGCCGATACCGGCATCAATCGCCGACAACGCCAGCTCGCGCACGCTCTGTGCGCCCTTCACTTCGCGAATCAGCTCGCCGTCTACCAGGCCGACGCGGCGCTGGCCGTTGCTCAATTCAAATTGCACCAGGTTCATGGTTTTGCTCCTTTCCAAAGTCATTGCAGGCGTCGCGGTCCCCTGTGGGAGCGAATTCATTCGCGAAAGCGGTGTGTCAGACACTGATGTATTTTCAGGCTGGCCTCTTCGCGAATGAATTCGCTCCCACAGGGTTCACCGCGCCACAGATATCAGGCCTGTCGGCTACGGGCGCTGGCGGCGAAATCGCTGGCGGGCAACACGTGTTTACGCTCCAGCACTCGGTAAACCACGCCCGTCAGAATCAACCCAAACACCATCACCCCGGACAGGAAGTACAAGCCAGATGCGAGGTTGCCGGTGTACTCCTTGAGCGCACCGATCACGAACGGGCCGATGTAGCCGCCCAGGTTGCCCACCGAGTTGATCAAGGCGATACCGGCCGCCGCACTGGCGCCAGCGAAGAATCGCCCTGGCAACGTCCAGAACACCGCCGTGCAGGAAAACAGCGAGAACGCCACTAGACACAGCGCCGCCAGTTGCGCCACCGGCAAGGTCAGCCAGGCACTGAGGAACAGGCCGATGGCGCCCAGTACATAGAGCACCGCGAGATGGCCGTAACGGTCGTTAAGCCGATCGGAACTGCGCGGCACGATCAGCAGGCCGACGATGCCGAAGATGTAGGGCACCGAGGACACGAAGCCGGTCACCAGATCGGTGCCGCCAAACTGCTTGATCAGGGTCGGCAACCACAGGCCCAGGCCGTAAATGCTCAAGGTCACCGGCAGGTAGAACAACGCCAGCAGCAGAACGCGCTTGTCTTTGAGGGCATGCAGCGGGTTGCCGTGACGGGTCTGGCCGTATTCTTCCAGGTCTTTTTTCAGTTCACCGGTGAGCCAGTCCTTTTCGGCCTGATCCATCCAGTCGACCTGCTTCGGACCGTCCGGCAACCAGCGCAATACCGGCCAGGTCAGCAGGATCGCAGGGGTACCGATCACGATGAACAACCACTGCCAGCCATGCAGCCCGAGCACGCCATCCATGCCCAGCAAACCACCGGAAACCGGGCCGGTGATCATCATGGCGATGGGTTGCGAAAGGATGAACAGGCCCAGGATCTTGCCGCGATGCCGAACCGGGAACCACTGCGTGATGTAGTACAGCACGCCGGGGAAGAAACCCGCTTCGGCGGCCCCCAGCAGAAAGCGCATCACATAGAAGCTATGCGGCCCCTGCACGAAGGCCATGCCAATGGTGATCGCGCCCCAGGTGATCATGATCCGCGCAAACCAGCGCCGGGCGCCGAAGCGTTCGAGCATCAGGTTGCTGGGGATTTCAAACAGGAAATAACCGATGAAAAACAGCCCGGCGCCCAGCCCGTAGGCGGCGTCGCCGATGCCGATGTCTGCGCCCATGTGCAGCTTGGCGAAACCCACGGCGGAGCGGTCCACATAAGCGATCAGGTACAGCAGGATCAGGAAAGGGATCAATTTCAGGGTGATGCGACGGATAAGCCTGAGTTCCTGGCTCATGTGTGTGGTCTCCATTTGTTTTTATTGTGGAACCCGCGGGTTTTGCCTCTCGCTTCGAGCACGTGACGTGCTTTTGCCAGGGTCAATCCCTCACTGAAAATCGACTATATAGTATTACTATTTAGCTAACAACACTTCCAATGAGGCGAATTTGCGCTTAACTTAATCGGTAGAAACGCCATTAAGTCTTACAATAAGAGAGCCGATCATGTCTGATTCCGATAAAAAACCCCTGCGTTCCGCCCAATGGTTTGGTACTGCCGACAAGAACGGCTTCATGTACCGCAGCTGGATGAAGAACCAGGGCATCGCCGACCATCAGTTTCAGGGCAAGCCCATTATCGGGATCTGCAACACGTGGTCAGAACTCACCCCCTGCAACGCCCACTTCCGGCAGATCGCCGAGCACGTCAAACGCGGCGTGATCGAAGCCGGTGGCTGGCCGGTGGAATTCCCGGTGTTTTCCAACGGCGAATCCAACCTGCGCCCTACCGCGATGTTCACCCGCAACCTGACCAGCATGGATGTCGAAGAAGCGATTCGCGGCAATCCGATTGATGGCGTGGTGCTGCTGACCGGTTGCGACAAGACCACCCCGGCGCTGCTGATGGGCGCGGCCAGTTGCGATGTCCCGGCCATCGTCGTGACCGGTGGGCCAATGCTCAACGGCAAGCACAAAGGCAAGGACATCGGTTCGGGAACCGTGGTCTGGCAGATGCACGAAGCCTATAAAGGCGGGCAAATCACCCTGGATGACTTCCTGGCGGCCGAAGGTGACATGTCCCGCTCGGCAGGCACCTGCAACACCATGGGCACTGCCTCGACCATGGCATGCATGGCCGAAGCGCTCGGGACTTCCCTGCCCCACAACGCCGCGATTCCGGCTGTCGATTCGCGCCGTTATGTGCTGGCGCATATGTCCGGCATGCGCGCCGTGGAGATGGTCAAAGAAGACCTGCGCCTGTCGAAGATCCTCACCAAGGCTGCGTTTGAAAACGCGATTCGGGTCAACGCCGCCATTGGTGGCTCGACCAACGCGGTGATCCACTTGAAAGCCATTGCCGGGCGTATCGGCGTCGACCTGGAGCTGGACGACTGGACCCGCATCGGTCGCGGCATGCCGACCATCGTCGACCTGCAACCGTCCGGGCGTTTTCTGATGGAAGAGTTCTACTACGCAGGTGGTCTGCCGGCTGTGCTGCGGCGCATGGACGAAGCCAATCTGCTGCCCAACCCCGACGCTTTGACCGTTAACGGCAAAACCATCCGGGAGAACAACCAGAACGCACCGATCTATGGCGAAAACGAAGTGATCCGCGCCCTGGACAACCCGATCCGCGCCGACGGCGGCATCTGTGTGTTGCGCGGCAACCTGGCGCCGCTGGGTGCGGTGCTCAAACCTTCTGCCGCTACCGCTTCGCTGATGCAGCACCGGGGTCGCGCCGTGGTCTTCGAAAACTTCGACATGTACAAGGCACGCATCAACGACCCGGATCTGGACATTGACGCCAATTCGATCATGGTCATGAAGAACTGCGGGCCCAAGGGTTATCCAGGCATGGCTGAAGTCGGCAACATGGGCTTGCCCGCCAAGCTGTTGGCTCAGGGCGTGACCGACATGGTGCGCATTTCCGATGCCCGCATGAGCGGCACCGCCTACGGCACCGTGGTGTTGCATGTGGCGCCGGAAGCAGCCGCTGGCGGGCCGTTGGCGGTGGTGCAGGAAGGCGACTGGATCGAACTCGATTGCGCCACCGGGCGCTTGCATCTGGACATCCCCGACGCCGAACTGGCCGCGCGCCTGGCCGACTGGCAGCCACCGCAACAGCAGCAACTGCTGGTGGGCGGCTATCGCGAGTTGTATGTGAAGCACGTACTGCAGGCGGATCAGGGTTGCGACTTTGATTTTCTGGTGGGCATGCGCGGGGCTGAGGTGCCGAGGCATTCGCATTGATCGCCTGATTGATGCCGAATGAATACCCTTTTGGGAGGTTCTATGTCTAGGTGCAGGTCATCTGAACACACATAGAGGCCTTGGCTGACCCCGGCTCTGTGGGAGCGAATTCATTCGCGAATGCGTCGGTACAGCCGGCAGAAATGTATCGGCTGTACCGGCCTCTTCGCGAATGAATTCGCTCCCACAGGGGATGGGCGCCAGGATTCATCGCCGATGCTATGATGCCCCGCATTCATCGCTCAGGATCGACTTGCGACCCCATGGATTACCGAAAGCCCTCCGAACGTAAAAGCATGCATGCCCGCATCGTCCAGGAGCTGGGCATGCAGATCGTCTCCGGGCGTTTCAAGCCAGACGAGAAACTGCCTGCCGAAGCGCTGCTGTGCGAAGAGTATGCGGTCAGCCGCCCTGTGTTGCGTGAAGCCACCCGAGTATTGGTCGCCAAGGGCCTGGTGTATTCCAGGCCGCGGGTGGGCACGGTGGTCAAGGCGCGTCGCGAATGGCATCTGCTCGATCCGGACGTACTGCACTGGATCATGCAGAGCACGCCGCAGAATGAGTTCTTCCATCTGCTGACCAGCGTCCGCGCGGTCATTGAACCTGCCGTGGCAGCCCTTGCCGCGCAGCACGCCACCGACGAAGAAATTGCCGCCATTGGCGAGGCCTACCAGCGCATGGAAGCCGCACCAACGCCTGAGGCCTTGTTGCAACCGGACCTGGATTTCCACAGCCGGATTGCCGACGCGACCCACAACGACTTGCTGGCCCACCTGTGCAACATGCTGTCACTGGCACTGCGCGAGGCGCTCAAGCACTCCAATAAACGACCGAACCTGCATGAGCTGGCGTTGCCGCGTCACAAGGCAATCCTGACCGCCATCGAAAACCGTGACGCCCTTGGCGCTCGGCATGCCACTTTGGTGCAGCTGGATGATGCGAGGAATGCGTTGAGTGTGGTGTTGGGGAGAGAGTTGGGGTTGTAACTGGCCGATTATCTGGCAATGACATCACTGTGGGAGGGAATTCATTCCCGAAGGGGCCGGTACATCCGATACACAATCGTCGGTTGTCAGGCCGCCTTCGCGAATGAATTCGCTCCCACAGGCTTCATTCCACCTCAATCAATGTGAAAACAGCGAATTCCCCACCTTCCCGGCCATTTTCTCCGGTTTGATCAGGAACCGCGCCAGCGCTGGCAGCAGCCACAGTGCGCCGAACATGTTCCACAGCAGCATGAAGGTCAGCATCAGGCCCATGTCGGCCTGGAACTTGATCGCCGAGAAGATCCAGGTGCACACACCGATCGCCAGACACAGCCCGGTGAACAGCACCGCTTTACCCGTGGACTTCAGGGTTTCGTAATACGCTTCCTGCAGCGGCAAACCGGCGCGCAGGAAGCTTTCCAGACGGCTGTAGATGTAGATGCCGTAATCCACGCCAATGCCCACTCCCAGCGCCACCACCGGCAAGGTCGCGACCTTGACGCCGATGCCCATGAACGCCATCAGCGCGTTGCCCAGTACCGAGGTCAGCACCAGCGGCAGCACAATGCACAGGGTCGCCGCCCATGAGCGGAAGGTGATCATGCACATGGCCGCGACGCAGATATAAACCAGGATCAGAATCATCAGCTCGGACTGCTTGATCACCTCGTTGGTCGCCGCTTCGATCCCCGCGTTACCGGCAGCCAGCAGAAACTCCAGGCCCTCGCGATTGTTCTCGTCGGCAAAGGTCTGCACGGCATGCACCGCGCGGTCGAGGGTTTCGGCCTTGTGGTCATTGAGGAAGATCAGCAGCGGTGCCAGTGAACAGGCGTTGTTGTACAAGCCATCAGCCCGGGCAATCGAGCTGTTGAGCACGTCCTTGTTACGCGACAGCGACTCCCATTTCAGGTTGCCCTCGTTCATGCCCTTGATCATCTGCTTGGACACGGTGACCAGCGAAATCGCCGACTGCACTCCCGGGGTGTTCTCCATTTTCCAGGTCAATTCGTTGATCGCCGACAGCGTCCCGTAAGCCGAGCAGCCTTCGCGGGGCGTCTTGACCATCACCACCAGCACGTCGGAGCTGGTGGAGTAATTGTTGATGATGAAACTGTTGTCCTGGTTGTAGCGCGAGTCCGGGCGAAGCTCCGGTGCGCCCTGATCCAGGTCGCCGATTTTCAGGTTCTGGCTGTACCAGAGGCCGCCACCAAAGGCCAGCAACGCCAGCACGATGGACACCGGTGCGACTTTGGCACTGGCAAAGTTCGACAGCAGGCGCCAGAACGGATGCTCGGAGACCGCGTCTTTCTTGCTGCGGCTGATCGCCCTTTTACTGATGCCCGCGTAGGAAATCGCCACCGGCAGCAGGATCAGGTTGGTGAACACGATCACTGCCACACCAATGGATGCGCCAATCGCCAGCTCGCGGATCACCCCGATATCAATGATCAGCAAGGTAATGAAGCCCACCGCGTCGGCGAGAATCGCGATCATGCCAGGCAGGAACAGTTGGCGGAAAGTGCGCCGCGCCGCCGTCAGCGCGTTGTCGGCGTCACTCGATTGCAGGGCGATCCCGTTGATCTTCTGCACGCCATGGGAAATGCCGATGGCGAAGATCAGAAACGGCACCAGCATTGAATAAGGGTCCAGCCCGAAGCCGACCACATGCATCAGCCCCAGCTGCCAGACCACCGCAATCAACGTGGTACAGAGCACGGCGATGGTGCTGCGGATGCAGCGGGTAAACCAGATCAGTAATACCAGCGTGATCACAAACGCCACGCCGAAGAACAGCACCACCATCAACAGCCCATCGATCAGGTCCCCAACCTTCTTGGCGAAGCCGACGATGTGGACTTTGATATTCGGGTTCTGGGCCTGGTATTTGTCTCGAATCTTTTCTTCGAGCTGATGGGAGAACTGCTGATAGTCGAGCTTGATCAGCTTGCCCTGATCCTCAGGGTCGGGGTACGACTCCAGCAACGGGACGTCAACGATGCTCGACTTGAAGTCGTTGGCCACCAGCCGCCCGACCTGCCCGGACTTGAGCACGTTGTTACGCAGCAGGTCCAGGCTGTCGTCGGAGCCGTTGTAGCTCTGAGGTATGACTTCGCCGCCCGCAAAACCTTCTTCGGTCACCTCGGTCCAGCGCACGCTGGGGCTCCACAGGGATTTGAGCCCGGAGCGGTCAACGCCGGGAATGTAAAACACCTCGTCGTTGATCTCGCGCAGGGTTTCCATGTACTGCTTGGAGAAGATGTCGCCATCAAGGGCTTCGACCGAGATGCGCACCGTGTTGCCCAGGTTCGCCAGGTCGTTTCGGTGCTCCATCATGTTCTGAATGAACGGATGATCCAGCGGGATCATTTTCTCGAAGCTGGTAGAGGGCCGCACCAGGGTCGCCTGCCAGAACAGAAAGATGCTGACCAACAGGCAGATCACGATCACGGCCGGTCGGTTATTGAAGATCAGGCGCTCAAGGAAGGTTTCCTTTTCGCCCTTGTGCTGCTGCGTGTCTTGAAGGTTACTCATGCCGGACTTTCCCCGCCCTGATAGTTCTTATTGTTGGGTCGACTCGGCGCCCGTCGGCGAGGTGAGGCGCACGCCCCCCTGCCCCACGAGGATCAGATTGCCCTGTGCATTGGCCGTAACCCCGGACAACGAAATCCGGTCGGGACGGTTGAAGACCTCGAACGTCTGGCCATCGTCAGTGCTGCGCATTACGCTGCCGCCGTTGCCCACCAGCACCACAGAGCCATCCTCCAGCACCGTGGCATTGGACAGGCCGAACTCCAATGGCCCGCGGGCCGCCTTGAGTTCGATGGGGGTCCAGCTGTCGCCAAAATCAGTGGAGCGGAACAGATTGCCACGCAGGCCATAGACCAGCAGCGTGCCGGGCTGGCCGGTGCCGACCGCGCCGAACAGCGAGCCTTGATAAGGACCTTCGAGCTTTTCCCAGGTCTGGCCGTCATCAGCGGAACGGAACATCGCCCCCGCCTCGCCGACAATGAACAACCCGCTGTCAGCCACCTGGGTGATGCCGTTGAGGTGGTATTGGTCTTCGTTATCGAGGCGCTCGCTGACATCCTGCCAGTCTTTGCCGCCGTCGGTGGTGGCCATCAAAGAGCCGTATGCACCCACCGCAAAGCCGTTGCTGGTGTCCTTGAACCAGACGTCCAGCAGTGGCGCTTCGCGCTTGAGGTCTTCGAATTGTTTGGTCCAGGTCGCGCCACCGTCGCTGCTGGCGAGGATCTGCGCGTCATGGCCGACCGCCCAGCCATGCTTGTCATCGACAAAAGCGACCGCGGTCAGCAACTGACGGCTCGGCACCTTGGCCTGCACCCAGGATTTGCCCTGGTCATCGGAATAGAGAATGTGCCCGCGATCACCGACCACCACCAGCCGGGACCCCGCGTGGTCGACGTCCAGCAGCAGGCCGCGGGAGGATTTTGCCGATTCGATGGCGTACTGCGCCGGATCGGCAGGCGCCGTGACTGCATAGGCTGGGCTGGTGGCCCACGCCAGAGCGACGGCCGCCACTAGCGAATAGGCTGTGGCCTGGAGCGTGCCTGTGGGTAAAACCAGTGGCTGACCGACTACCGCATCCACCCTGGATCGCGTGCGCCGCTTAACAGGCTCACTCATGAAGCGTCCCCTATCCATTTTATTTTTATGAGGTCGACCCCAGCCAGGTGCTCTAGCGCTTGGCTTTCTGGAAGCAGACCTATCCTATCCAGCTTTGGAAACCCGTGACAATCGACATGGGCCTATCTTTGGTCTAGCCCTCTGTTGTGATTGGCGGGTTATCAGCCTGGCTGATGCAGACACTTGGTCGTGAAACCTGATGAAACCCTGTGGGAGCGAATTCATTCGCGAAGAGGCCAGTAAATCCGATACATATCTGCCGGTCATTACATTGCCCTCGCGAATGAATTCGCTCCCACAGGTCCGAGGGGCTACCAAGACTGCCGGGCGCTCCCGAATCCGAGTGTAGGCCGGGTTTGAGCGCCCGGCCTGCAATTATCAGAACTTGTAGGCGACCGCCAGGGTGGTCATGGTGGTGCGGTTGGTTTGAGCAGTGGATTTGGGTTCGGTACGCCCGGTGTAACCGTTGGAAGCGTTTTTGATCAACGCACTGCCCTTGGTCGACGTGTAGAACTGATGATCGATACCCGCCTTGAACGACAGCTGCGGATTCACGCTATACGTCAGCCCCAGGGCAAGGCTTTGCATGCTGCCGGTGTTGCCATTTTTGTCGCTGAAGGTTGTGTCACGCTCGTGGTGGGTATCGAACCCTCTTGACCGGACCCACTGGCTGTACTTGTAACGGCTTTCCAACGTCCAATTCTTCAGTGTGTAGAACCCGACGAGGCCCAGATAAGGCGTGTCATAGGTCTGCTGATAACTGATGCCTTTCTCGCCAGCCGGAAATTGTCCGACATCATCACGAAAGCCGTCGTCAGAGGAATAGATATAGCTGCCGCCACGCGATTCCCAGTCAAACCGGCTGCGTTGGTAACCTGCCGTTAACCCCAAGGCAAGGTCTTCACGCTTGAGCGCCCAGGCAGTGGCCGCGAGCTCCAATTGCCACGCGTTCTTGAGGCGGGTCTTGGGATGATCCGAATAATGAGTCCAGCCGACATCCTCATCGCTGGTCCAGTCGTAATCCTTCATGTGGCTGTTGCCGTCGCTGATCCGCGTCCAGCCTCGCACGTCATAAGACAGCCAGTCCAGCGGGTGGAACGCCACGCCCAAATGCAACGTAGGGACTTGCTTGATGTCCCAGGTCAACTGGCTGATCTTGGCGCCATCGTCGTAGACCTTTTCCTGAGATCGCCCATTCAACAGCCCAAGCCCTATGCTCAAATCAACGCTGCCCACCTTCAAGCGCTGTTCGTTGGTCACCCTGGCATCTGCGAATGCCTGCTGGCCAATGGCACTTAGCCCTAGCGCAGTCATGAAAAGCAGTATCTTGCGTCCATTTTTCAACAACATCCATCACCTCGATCAGGGTCATACGCGCGTCGGTTGAGGCCGGTACGCAGGAGCCCGAAAGGATGAGCTTTGCCGCAGGATGCTTCTGCCAGACAAAGCGTTATGAACCTGTATGAAAAATCGCCGCAGAGCGCTGGAAAGCCCCTACAACAATGCCACACAAAAAAAGGGGCCTACCGCATGCGCGGAAGGCCCCTGCATCACCTGTCGGCTTTAGTCGGCAAGGCTTTTGCTGACGACCTCGAACACGTCACTGGACAGTTCACCCGAATCACGGATGCGCACCAGCTCGGCCTTCATCAACGCCTGACGGCCGCTGTCGTATTTGCGCCAGCGGGTCAGCGGGGCCAATTGGCGAGACGCGATCTGCGGGTTGAAGCCGTTGAGCTGGATCACCAGATCCGCCAGGAAGCGATAGCCGGAGCCATCTGCCGCATGGAAGTTGATCAGGTTCTGGCCCGCGAAAGCGCCGATCAGGGCACGCACCTTGTTCGGGTTCTTGATGTTGAACGCAGGGTGCTGCATCAACGCCTTGACCCGATCCAGGCCACCCGGCAACGGGCTGCCAGCCTGAACGCTGAACCACTGATCCATGACCAGCGGGTTGTCCTTGAAGTTCTCGGCAAACACCGCCAACGCCTTGTCTTTCTCGGCGGTGAACGGCGAGTTGACCAGCACGGCCAACGCGGTCAGGCGTTCGGTCATGTTGTCGCTGCTGTCGAACTGCTCAATGGTGGCGGCCAGCACCTCTGGCTTCTCGCTGAGCATCAGGTACGACAACGCGATGTTCTGCAAGGCGCGACGGGCGAAGTGTTCGGCTTCTGCCACATAAGGCGTCGCTTTGGACACCTGACGGTTGGCGGTGTAGCGCTTCCACAGGCCGTCGAACAGGCTGTCCGCCAGCTGTTTGCGCACAAACTCGCGTGCCGCATGGATCGCATCCACGTCAGCCACTTCGCTGATTTCGGTCAGATAGGCTTCGCCCGGCAACGACAGCATTTCCGCGATCATGGCCTGATCCAGCGAGGTATCAGCCAGTACCGTGCCCAGTGCTGTGACCAGCCGCTGATCCAGCACCAGCGCCTGCCCTTGCTGATATTGGGCGATCAATTCCTGCAACACCTGAACCGACAGCTGCTGGCCCGCATCCCAGCGATTGAAGCCGTCGCTGTCATGCTGCATCAGGAACATCAGTTGGTCGCGATTGTACGGGAAGCTGAGTTTCACCGGCGCCGAGAAGCCGCGCAGCAGCGATGGCAATGGCTGTTCGGCGATATCGACAAAGGTGAAGGTCTGCTCGGCTTCGGTCACCGAGATAACCCGTGTGGTGCCGCCAGCCTCTGCTTCGCCTTGCAGGCGCAATGCAATCTCGCCGCCTTGCTTGTCCAGCAAACCCAGTTCGACCGGGATCACGAACGGTTTTTTGCTTTCGCCCGGCTGGCCCGGTGTAGTCGGGCAGCTCTGGCGGAAAGTCAGGCTGTAGGATTTCGCGGCGCTGTCGTAGGACTCGCTCACCGCCAGACGCGGCGTACCGGCCTGGCTGTACCAGCGCTTGAACTGGGTCAGGTCCACGCCATTGGCGTCTTCCATGGCCTTGATGAAGTCATCACAGGTCACGGCCTGGCCGTCATGACGTTCGAAGTACAGGTCGCTGCCTTTGCGAAAGCCAGCGGCGCCCAACAGGGTGTGGAGCATGCCGACGACTTCAGAGCCCTTTTCGTACACGGTCAGGGTGTAGAAGTTGGAGATCTCGATGAAGCTGTCCGGGCGCACGGCGTGGGCCATGGGGCCTGCATCTTCGGCGAACTGGTGGGTACGCAGGTACGCCACGTCCTGAATGCGCTTGACGGTGGCCGAGTTCATGTCCGCCGAGAAGCCGGAATCGCGGTACACGGTGAAACCTTCCTTGAGCGACAGCTGGAACCAGTCGCGGCAAGTCACGCGGTTGCCCGACCAGTTGTGGAAGTATTCGTGGGCGACGATGGCTTCGACCCGCTGGTGAGCGGCATCGGTGGCGGTTTCGGCACGGGCCAGCACGGCGCTGGAGTTGAAGATGTTCAGGCCCTTGTTTTCCATGGCGCCCATGTTGAAGTCGTTGACCGCAACAATCATGAAGATGTCCAGGTCGTACTCGCGACCGTAGGTTTCTTCATCCCAGCGCATGGACTTCTGCAGGCTGGTCATGGCGTGCTGGCACTTGTCGATGTTTTCCGGCTCGACGTAAATGCGCAGGGTCACTTCCCGCTGGCTCATGGTGGTGAACTTGTCTTCGACACACCATAGATCACCGGCCACCAGCGCAAACAGGTAGGCCGGTTTCATGAACGGGTCTTCCCAGGTCGCCCAGTGCCGGCCGTCGTCTTCCGGCCCGCTGGCAATCGGGTTGCCGTTGGATAGCAGGACCGGGAAGTTGTGTTTGTCGGCGCTCAGGGTCGTGGTGAACTTGCTCATCACGTCCGGGCGGTCGAGGTAATAGGTGATCTTGCGAAAACCCTCGGCCTCGCACTGGGTGCAGAACATGCCGCTGGATTTGTACAGGCCTTCCAGGGCGGTGTTGGTTTCCGGGTGGATGCGCACGCTGGTGTCGACCGTAAACGACTCGGCCTTGGGGTGCAGGGTCAGGTGGTCCGGGGTCAGCTGGTAATCGGCGGCACTGAGTTCGGTATCGTCGAGCTGCACCGAGAGCAGTTCCAGCAACTGGCCATCCAGCACCAGCGGCGGCAAACCTGCGCCACGGGCCGGGTTGCGGCGCATCACCAATTGGGCGTGGACCAGCGAATGGTCATCGAACAGCTCGAACGTCAGGTGCGTTTCGTCGATGAGGTACTCGGGAGCCTGATAGTCCTTCAGGTAGATCATTTGCGGTTGTTCGGTGCGCATGATGAGTCCTCTTACTGATGCACGGCGAGCTGATAAGCCGTGTACTTGCGAATATTGATCACGCCGGTATCGAAGATCAGGTACTGGCCCTTGATCCCCAGCAGTGTGCCTTCGGCGATCGGATTCTTGTCCAGATTGAAGCTGACGATCTTGGTCGGGTACGCCTCGACGGGGTAGCGGATCTCGATCGGTTCGACGTCATGCAGCATTTGGATGGCTTGCAGGCCAAATCGTTCTTGCAATCCGGCCAGGCCCTCGGCGCAGCTTTCGAACAACTGCTGACGGATCGCAGCCAGATCCACCGGCTCGGCATCGCCCTTGAGCAAGGCTCGCCAGTTGGTGCGGTCGGCCACCTGGCTGCGCAGCAGGTCTTCAACGAAACCGGACTGCTGGCGCGTCGCAACCCGCAGGATTGGCAAGGCCTGGCTGGCGCCCTGATCCAGCCAGCGGGTCGGCAACTGTGTGGCACGAGTAATACCGACTTTCACGCCAGAAGAGTTGGCCAGATAGACCACATGATCGGTCATGCAGAACTGTTCGCCCCACGCCGGATCGCGGCAGGTGCCGTGTTCGTGGTGGCACTTCTCGGGGCTCATGATGCAGATATCGCACTGCGCCAGCTTGAGCATGCACGGGTAGCAATAGCCCTGGCTGTAGCTGGATTTGGTCTTGCGCCCGCAATGGCTGCAATGAATCGCCCCCAGAAACTCCAGGCGGACCGTTTTGCCAATCAGCGGATTGACCGGGATTTCGCTGTCACCCAGACGAAACGCGTACTGCACCAGCGGCGTATCAAGGCGCGCTGACATTTTGTTGACTGCACCACGACCAATCTCAATCAATGGATAGCATCCGACTTGAACAGGATGTTGGGCACAGTCGTCGACTTGGAGGCGCATTCCTGCGGGCCCATGTAACCGATGCGCTGGTCTTCGGGCAGGTTCTGCACTTCCCAGGCAATCAAGGCCTGCAAGGACAACTCACGTTGTTCCTGAGTCAGCTTGCGGCCGTCGGACCACTTGCCGATTTCCACGGCCAGCTTCAGGCTCTCGTAGATGTCCGGGGTGATGTTTTCAATCATTTCAGCAAAAGAGGACATAGAGCACTCCTGAATTAAACGGTCAATATTAAGTCCGGGCCCGAGCGATAACACCGCCGATCAGACCTGTGGCACAACCAATAAGCAGACCACCCACATGCGCGCCATTGGCGATTTCGCCAAAGCCCAGCATGCTCACCAGACCCGACAGGCACAGCGCCAGCCAGATCAGCATCATCACCAGCACCCCGCGCGGCAGATGGTAGATGGGGTTGGGTGCGAGCATTTGAAAAATCCAGCAATGGCCCAGCAGGCCATACAGCACGCCGGACAAACCACCAAACAGGCTGGGACCGCCGAACTGGTATTGAATGAAGTTCGATACCGCACTGAACAACAGCGTCAGGCCCAGCAGCTGCAGGCCTCCCTGACGCCATTCGATCCGCCGCCCCAACTCCCAGTACCACAAGGCGTTCATGGCCAGGTGCAGGATGCCGAAGTGGATCAGCATCGGCGTGACGATCCGCCACCACTGGCCCGACGCCAGGGTATCGGCCAAGGGCACGAAGGTCGCGTAATCGCCACGCACCTGGAAATCCAGAAAGGTCAGCCAGCGCACGGCTTCAAGGTTGTCGCCCAGCAGCGTGATACCGCCGACGATCAGCGAGGCCAGCAGCACCAGCGCTGTGACCGGGCTGTCCTTCAACTGCTGAACAAAACCAGGGCGCGAGGAGTTGCCGCCCTGCTCGCCTGCTGGCAATTGGTAGTGCTCATCACCTTGCGGGTATTGCTGATACAAGGCACGAACGTCATCAGCCAGTTGCGGCGTATCCGGCACCCATAGCACTTGCTCGCCCGCTTCTTCACTGACCCGATGGGGGACGCGCAGGCGGTTCAACAGGCTGACGAAACCACTCAGGTCGGTGGTCAACGGCAGACGCATGACAGCAACAGGACTCATCAAACAGCCTCGGGGCGTTCTACATCGACCCAGACGAACTTCGCCGGATCGATGCGGGTTTCCTGGTCCAGCCGGTAGGCGACCAGTTTGCCGTAGAGCACGGCGCTGTAATCCAGACACGCCAGATTCGGTCGAATCGGCGCGGGTATGCCGCTGCGCCAGTAATGGCCGACGAACAGCAACGGTTCGTCGACGCCATAGCGCAGCAAGGCGTTCTTTTCAGTGGTGGATAGCGGTGTCTTGGCCACGCCTTCAGGCAGCGCGTCAGGCTGGAACACCACGTCGCCATAGGTTTGCGGATCGTCTTCCCAGAATTTGGTGCGGAAAAACGCACGCGTCAGGCCGTCACCGCCGGTCAAGGTCATGCCGTGGGGCAGGCGCAAGTCAGTGCCGCGCAGCAGCCGGTCGAATACCGCACAGGCAAAACTGCCCTGCACGGCCGATGCCTGCACAAAATGGCGATCGATGCAGCCAGTGCCGTGCATGGCCAGCAACGGTGTGATCAGGCTCGAATCCCAGCAGGCGTGCACCACCCGGAAACGTCCGGCATCGATGAACAGCGGCAGCTCGTAGAACCAGTTGACGAACTCCTGCCACTCCGCAGGGTATTGCTCGAACTGGGTCAGGGTTTCGCCAATCAGGCGCGCGTGACGCAACGAATGCTCGCGCACGAACTGCTTGCCGCTTTCCGGCAGTGCAGGTGTTTCCCAGCCCAGGGCGTTGAACTCGTGGTTGCCCATGATGCACAGGGCGTGGCCAGCCACCACCATGTCGCGCACGATGTGCAGCGACTCGCGGATCAACGGGCCACGGTCGATGATGTCACCGAGGAACAACGCGATGCGTTCAGGATGGCGCCAGACGCCAGCCTGAAAGCGATAACCCAGCACGCTGAGCAATTGCTCTAACGTATGGGCACATCCATGCACGTCACCGATCAGATCGTAGCTACGCGCGGGATCGAGCATCAGTCGCCTCCACCACCAAGTCGGCTACCCCAGCCCAGCTTGGTGCGACAGACTTCGTAATAGTTATGGTCCAGAGGGTGGATCAGGCGCAGCTTTTGCGGCTTCTTGCTGACGGTAATGGTGTCACCGGGTGCGCAGGTGAAGTGGTTCTGCCCGTCGCAGGAGACCTGTGGGTAAATCGTCATGTCCTTGGAAACCACGATTTTCAGCTCACTGTTGCCGTCGACCACAATTGGCCGACCCGACAAGGTATGGGGGTACATCGGTACGATCACAATGGCATCGAGCTTGGGATGCATGATCGGCCCGCCAGCGGACAGCGCATACGCGGTGGAGCCGGTGGGCGTGGCCACGATCAGGCCGTCGGCCTTCTGGCTGCAGACGAATTGGCCGTCGATGTAAATCTCGAACTCGATCATTCGCGTGGATTTGCCTGGGTGCAGCACCACGTCATTGAGGGCGTCGCCCTGGCCGATCGCCTCACCGTGACGACGAACCTCGGCCTGCAACAGGAAGCGGTTCTCGACCAGGTAGTGGCCGTCGAGGACTTCAGCGACTTTGACTTCCAGCTCATCGGGGCGAATGTCGGTAAGAAACCCCAGACTGCCGCGGTTGATGCCCAGCACCGGCACGTTATGTTTGGCCAGCGCCCGTGCAGCGCCCAGCAAGCTGCCATCACCGCCGACCACGATGACCATGTCGCAGACTTCGCCGAGCATCTTGCGCGAGGAGGTTTGCAGGCCGTGGCCGGGGAGTACTTCGGCGATGGTGTCTTCCAGAATGACGTGCAGGTGCCGTTCCAGCAGGAATCTCTTGAGTCGGCGAACGGTATCGAGCACCTGAGCACTGCCCAGGCGGCCGATGATGCCGATATTACGAAATTGCTCCATGGGGCTCCTGCGGGGGTCGATACGGCTTAGAGACGTGGATTATGGGTGAAAGGTTGGGGTAGCGGCAAACGGGGCGTGATTTTGTCTTCCAGGTTAAACATTGAAACCTGTGGGACGGTGCTTGGCCGCGATGGGGGTGGATGCTATGTGGTGGGTATGATGTGGTGTTTGTGTACATATCCATTGCTGCGGTAATGGCCACCTATGGTTCCGCTCTTACAGCGGGTCACCTTTTACAAACGCCTAAAAGGTAACCCAAAACGCTTGCCCCACCACTCGGTCCCTCGCCTAGGCTCGGCATGCCCGAAATCCGACATTGAGTCGGCGGGCCGCCGCGAAGGGCCATCCCTGGCCCAGCGCGGCTAAACCGGCATCCCTGCCCTGCTTTTCAATCAAGGGCGCCCCGCCGACTCAATATCGAATTCCGGCCAGCGTGGTTTGACGGGGCGCCAGGATCAAAATCAAAAGCAGATCAAAGGCAGATCAACGGCAGATCAACGGCAGACGCGGACGTTGTAGGAGCCAACTTGTTGGCGAGGGCGATGGACCTGCGTGCACATAAATACCGCCTCGCGAACAAGTTCGCTCCTACAGGGGTACGCAATTGTCTGTTAGAGCGTGTGGACGGCATTCCAATTTGCCCCCGACGAACGATGACGCGGTGTGTCTGATCCACCGCTTCGATTGATTCGCGAGCAAGCTTGCACCCACAGAAACTTACAAACCCGTGGGAGCGAATTCATTCGCGAAGGCGATTGTGCAGACAACAAATAAATCGAGACAAGCTCACACAAAAAACAGGCCGGCTATCAGGCGGCCTCGGACTGGCTATTGATCTTAGGCGCCCCGTTAAACCACGCTGGCCGGAATCCGATGTTGAGGCGTGGGGCAAACCGGCAGGGAAGCCGGTTTAGCCGCCCTAGGCCATGGATGGCCGTTGGCGGCGGCCCCACGCATCAATGTCGGATTACGGGCATGCCGAGCACCAGCGAGGGACCGAGTGGTGGGGCAAGAGCCTTTTGCTTACTTTTGGGCCCATAAGTGAGGCGCCGTAAGGGCGCAACCAATAGCAGCCATAACCGCAACAATGGATATGTACACAAACAGAACTCCACAAAAGATACGGCCTTGGGATTCCGCTATTCTCCGACCATGACCCTATTCCCCAGCCTCACCAACCTGCCCCGCCAGCTTCGCACCCCTCAAGTGCGGGATCTGGCGTGGGTGATCCTCGCGCCGCCGATGCTGAGTGAAACCCCATGGCCGCAGCGCCATCCATTGACAGCCAGCCACTGGGTTCAGGAGCCGCAGCAACTGGCAGACTTTCTCCGCCGCCTGGATCAGGACAGTCGCGCCCTGCTCCACTGGCTGGCCCTGGGCGCTACTCGGAGGCTGGGCTTGTATTACGAACGACTGTGGCAGTTCGCCGTGGCCCAGGCACCCGGCGTAGAGATGATCGCCGCCAACCTTCAGATCCGCCAGGCCGGGCAAACCTTGGGCGAACTGGACATGCTGCTGCGCGATGCCGAAGGCGTGCACCACGTGGAACTGGCGATCAAGTTGTATCTCGGACCGCAACAAGGCGACGGCAGCGACCCGGCACAATGGCTCGGCCCCGGCTGCCATGATCGACTGGACCGCAAACTCGCCCACCTGAGCCAACACCAATTGCCGATCTCTTCGCGACCGGAAAGCCAGCAGGCCCTCGCCGAACTGGGTATTTCCGGTTTCAACGCTGAACTGTGGCTGGGTGGCTATCTGTTGTATCCGTGGCCGGGTCAAGCGCAATCGCCCCACGGTGCACACCATCAGCACCTGCGTGGCGGCTGGTTGCATCAGAAAGACTGGCACCCATTCGTGGCGCAACGTCCGAACGGCCGCTGGCAATTGCTGCCCCGCCACGCATGGCTGGCACCGGCCCATTACGCCCAGGCCTGGAGTGTCGAGCAACTGGACGAGTGGCTGGCCCAACTCAATCCGCTGGCACCGGCGCAGCTGTTGGTACGTTTGATTCAAAACGATGACGGCGGGTGGGAAGAAGCCGAGCGGGTGTTTCTGGTGTCCGACCTCTGGCCCCGGCTCGGCGATACGAGCAATGCGACTCAGCCTGTCGCATTGCCCGCTATAACGCTTTAAACCTCAGGCGGCTTTTCGGGTGCGCGGCAACAGAATCGCCAGAATGCCCAGCAACGGCAGGTACGAGCAGAGGTTGTAGACGAACAGAATCCCGTGACTGTCCGCCAGGTAACCGAGCAAGGCCGCGCCAATGCCGCCGAAGCCAAACATCAGGCCAAAGAAAATCCCGGCGATCATGCCGACGTTACCCGGCACCAGTTCCTGGGCGTACACCACAATCGCGGAAAACGCCGACGCCAGGATAAAACCGATGATCACGCTCAGCACGCCGGTCCAGAACAGGTCCGCATAGGGCAGCGCGAGGGTGAACGGCGCGGCGCCAAGAATCGAGAACCAGATCACCGCCTTACGGCCGATCTTGTCGCCGATAGGCCCACCGAAGAAGGTGCCTGCCGCGACGGCGCCGAGAAACAGGAACAGGTACAACTGCGAGGTGGCGACCGGCAGGTCGAACTTCTCGATCAGGTAGAAGGTGAAGTAGCTGGTGATGCTCGACATGTAGAAGAACTTGGAAAACATCAGGAAGCCCAGCACCACCAGTGCGGCCGTCACCCGGCCTTTGGACAGGCCATGGCTGGCTGCCTGGCCCTGTTTGAGCTTGAACAGATTGAGGTGGCTGCGATACCAGCGGCTGATGGCGTAAAGCAGGCCGATGGAAAACAGCGCCACAAGGCCGAACCACGCCACATGCCCCTGACCGAACGGGATGACGATCGCTGCCGCCAGCAAAGGGCCAAAAGCCGTACCGGTGTTGCCGCCCACTTGAAAGGTCGACTGCGCCAGGCCAAACCGCCCGCCAGAAGCCAGTCGAGCGATGCGCGAGGCCTCTGGGTGGAAGGTCGAGGAGCCAATGCCAACCAGGGCCGACGCCAGCAGAATCATCGGAAAACTACCGACCACTGACAGCATCAGAATCCCGATCAAAGTGCACAGCGACCCTACCGGCAGGACCAGCGGATTGGGGTGACGGTCGGTGTAGTAACCAACCCAGGGTTGCAGCAGCGAAGCCGTGATCTGAAAGGTCAGGGTAATCAGCCCGATCTGCGTGAACGTCAGCCCGTAACTTTCCTTGAGCATCGGATAGATCGAAGGGAGCACGGCCTGGATCAGGTCATTGACCAGATGCGCCAGTGCCACGGCGCCGATGATGCGCATGACCAAAGGGCTTGAGGTACTTGCAGGGGTGGCAGTGGGAATTGCAGTTGCAGGAGGAGTGCTGACGGCCATGAAGTTCATCCGTGGAACTATTGGATGTGCCACGACCCAGTCATTGCAAGATATGTCGGCGGCACAAGGTCCGCCAATGTGCCACTTTTAGGGGCGTTGGGGCTACATTTTGTTGCAGGAAATCCCTGTAGGAATAATCGGTGGGAGCGAATTCATTCGCGAATACGGAGGTACAGACGACGGACTTCTATCGCCTGTACCGGACCTTTCGCGAATGAATTCGCTCCCACGGGGGATCGTGTGAATCCAGGGATGTGGGCTCAGGCAGCCGCACCTACCCCCACAGCCTTGTCCCCCGCCGGAACATCATGCAGCGAAATCCGCGACGTCTCGGGCAATGCCAGGCCGCCAGCCAACGCCAGCAGCGCCACCGCAATCAGGTAGAACGCCGGAGACAGGTTGCTGCCAGTGGTGCTGATCAGCCAGGTGGCCATCAACGGTGCCGTGCCACCGAAAATGGTGTAGGCCATGTTGTAGGTAATCGCCGAAGCGGTGTAGCGCGTGCGGGTCGGAAAGGTCTCCGACAGCAACGCCGCTGTCACCACGCCACACAGCACGGCGCCCACCGCCAGCAGCATGACGCCGACGATCGATGCGGCAAACGAGCCGGAGCTGGCCATCAGGAAGGACGGATACACGACCACTATCAACAGCGCGCAGGCCGTCATGACCGTGGCTCGCCGTCCGACCTTGTCCGAGTACAAACCGGCCAACGGGCAGATGGCAGCAGCGAAGATCAAGGCAATCAGTGACACCAGCAAGGCCGTCGCACGGCTCAGGCCGCCCGCCACTTGCAGGTAGGTCGCAAAGTAGGTGGTGAACATATAGAAGGACAACGCCGTCAGCGACACGAACGCACCCAGGCAGCAGATGGCCGCGCCATGGTGGCGCAGGGTTTCCTTGAGCGGGGAATGGGCGACGGCATGTTCCTGGGTCACGGCCTGGAATGCCGGGGTTTCGTCCAGCTTCCAGCGTAGATACAAACCGACCAGGCCCAGCGGTGCAGCAATCAGGAACGGCAGACGCCAGCCCCAACTGCCCATGGCTTCAGCCGAGAGCGACGCTTCAAGGGCATAGGCCACCACCGCTGCCGCCGCAAAGGCGGAAAAGGTCGACACCGGAATGAAGCTGCCATACCAGGCGCGTTTGTCATTGGGCGCATGCTCCATCAGGTAAGCGCAGGCCCCGGCGTATTCGCCCCCGGCAGAGAAGCCCTGGGCGCAGCGGATCAAGGTCAGGAGAATCGGCGCCATGACGCCAATAGCGGCATAGGTCGGCAACACGCCGATCAAGGTCGTAGCCCCTGCCATCAGCAATATGGTCATCGCCAGGGTTCGTTTGCGGCCAATCCGGTCACCCAGCATGCCGAAGAAAATCCCGCCCAGCGGCCGAAAGGCAAATGCCACGGCAAACACTGCGAAGGTCTTGAGCAATGCCGCGCTAGGGTCGCCACTGGGAAAAAACTGCTGGGCGATGGTGGTGGCCAGAAAGCCATAGACAGCGAAGTCGAACCATTCGACGAAGTTACCGATGGCCGCGGCGACAATCACTTTTCTCAGGGTTTTGGGGCTGACTTGCTCGGTAGCGGCGCTTGTCATGCTGGACCTCGACGTTTCATCAGTAAGCGTTCGATTATCGAGACAGTCGCCGCGATGGCTCACTCTGAAAGTGTCATCCACATAGTCAGGACCGACTCGTCGTCCATCCACAGCGCATGATTCATGCCACGCGCCGGGTTGCCGGGCCTACAGCCCCATGCCCCGCCGACCTTGCAGGCCACCGGTGTGCACAAAGATCAGCCGCGTGCCACGAGGAAATCGCCCGCCGAGCACTTCATCATGCAGCGCCAACAGTGCCTTGCCGGTGTAAAGCGGTTCGAGTGGAATACTGCATTGCGCTTCGCTGCGGGCGATGAAATCCAGCAACTGCGGATCGGTTTTGGCGAAGCCGCCACGGCTGGCGTTGATCAAGTGGTAGGCATCACGGTCTGCCCCGGAATACAGCTCCCGTGGGAGCGAGCTTGCTCGCGAAGAGGCCATTACAATCGACGCATCTTTTGCGCCTGAAAAATCGCTTTCGCAAGCAAGCTTGCTCCCACAGGTTTTGCTCAACCCACAGATCGCCGCGACATTCTGCGCAACCCCATGATCATCCGGCACCGCCATCGCGCCATACACCGGCCGCGCTCCGGCCTCGGCCAGCACCAATCCAGCCAGGGTCGTGCCAGTCCCGGCGGCCAGCCACCAGCCGTGGTAGTCATCCCACCCCATTTGGCTCAGCTGATCGCGAACCATACCCGGCAATCCGGCACAGCCCAACGCACCCGGCACACCACCTCCGCCTTCAGGGATCGGGTAGAAATCGAGGTATTGCTCTAACCAAGGCCTCCAGAAACCGGCCTCATGCCGCGCCCGATAGCCGCCATAACCCAGCCAGTGCAGTTGCATGCCGAATGCCTGCACGTCTTCGATGGTGGGCGTTTGCACGGGATGCCCACGAAGCAGCCCCACCGTGGCAAAGCCAAAACGCTTGCCCGCTGCTGCCAAGGCATGCAAATGGTTGGAATGGCCGCCGCCGAGGCTGATAACGCCTTGAGCCCCCGCGTCGCTGGCGGCCGCCAGATGATGCGCGAGCTTGAACCACTTGTTGCCACTGATGAGCGGGTCGATAAGGTCCAGGCGCAGCACCGCGACCTCAACCCCGGCTTGGGCAAGCCAATGTAGGTTCAGGCGTTCGAGGGGAGCGCTGGGTTGCCAGTCGATAAAAGGGACAGACACAGAAGTGGGCCGCCAGGAAAAAGCGGGAGTTTAGCATTTGGCCTGGAGTTTCTCGTGGGACCGGCTTTAGCCGGGAAGGCGGCGTATCTAACGAGGCAAATGCAGCGCCTGTGCCGACCTCTTCCCGGCTAAAGCCGGTCCCACAAGAGAGGTGTGTGAGCTGAAAGTTCGGGTATTACAACCCCGCCGCCAACCGCGATCCCTGATCAATGGCCCGCTTTGCATCCAGCTCGGCCGCCACGTCTGCGCCGCCGATCAAATGCACGGCCTGCCCGGCTTCGACCAGCCCGTCATACAACTCACGCAACGGATCCTGCCCGGCGCAGATCACGATGTTGTCCACCGGGAGCAGCTTCTCTTCGCCCTCGCCAATGCGGATATGCAGGCCCGCGTCATCGATCTTCAGGTATTCGACGCTGTTGAGCATTTGCACCTGTTTGTTCTTCAAGCCTGTGCGGTGGATCCAGCCGGTGGTCTTGCCCAGCCCGTCGCCCACCTTGGACGCTTTGCGCTGCAACAGGAAAACCTGACGCGCCGGGGCATGCACCTGTGGCTTGATCCCAACCACGCCGCCGCGCGCCTGCAGGGTGGTGTCGATGCCCCACTCCTTCCAGAACGCCGCGCGGTCCAGGCTGGTCGCAATACCCTGATGCACCAGAAACTCCGAGACGTCGAAACCAATGCCGCCCGCGCCAATGACCGCAACACTATGCCCGACCGGCTTGCGCTGAAGAATGACGTCCAGGTAGCTCAATACCTTGGGGTTATCGATACCCGGGATCGCCGGAGTGCGTGGCGCAATGCCGGTGGCGAGGATCACCTCGTCGTAGCCTGCGCCCAGCAGATCCTGGACCGCCACCCGGGTATTGAGACGCACATCCACGCCCGTGGTTTGCAGCTTGCGACCGAAATAACGCAGGGTTTCGAAAAACTCTTCCTTGCCCGGCACCCGCTTGGCGATATTGAACTGGCCGCCGATCTCACTGGCCGAATCGAACAGGGTGACCTGATGCCCGCGCTCCGCCGCCACCGTGGCCGCCGCCAGGCCTGCGGGGCCGGCACCGATCACGGCGATTTTCTTGCTCTGGCGAGTCGGGATGTAGTTGAGTTCGGTCTCGTGACAGGCCCGCGGGTTGACCAGGCAACTGGTCAACTTGCCGCCGAAGGTGTGATCCAGGCAGGCCTGGTTGCAGCCGATGCAGGTGTTGATCTCGTCGCCACGCCCGGCGGCCGCCTTGTTGACGAACTCAGGGTCGGCCAGGAACGGCCGCGCCATGGACACCATGTCCGCGTCGCCTTCGCTGAGAATCTGCTCGGCGATTTCCGGGGTGTTGATACGGTTGGTGGTGATCAGCGGGATCTTCACCGAACCACGCAGCTTGGCGGTGACTTTGCTGAACGCCGCGCGCGGGACCTTGGTGGCGATGGTCGGGATCCGAGCTTCATGCCAGCCGATGCCGGTGTTAATGAGGGTCGCACCAGCCTGCTCGATAGCTTTGGCCAGTTGCACGATTTCTTCCCAACTGCTGCCGCCTTCTACCAGGTCCAGCATCGACAGGCGGAAGATGATGATGAAGTGCGGGCCAACGGCTTCACGCACCCGACGCACGATTTCAACCGGCAGGCGCATGCGGTTTTCGTAGCTGCCGCCCCAGCGGTCAGTGCGATGGTTAGTGTGGGCCGCGAGGAACTGGTTAATGAAGTAGCCTTCAGAGCCCATGATTTCAACGCCATCGTATTCGGCGTCCTGTGCAAGGACCGAGCAGGTGACGAAATCGGCAATCTGTTTCTCGATACCGGCTTCGTCCAGCTCCCGTGGCTTGAACGGGTTGATCGGCGCCTGAATGGCGCTGGGCGCGACCTGATTCTTGCTGTAGGCATAGCGCCCGGCATGCAGGATCTGCAGGCAGATCTTGCCACCCGCCTCATGCACCGCCTGGGTCACGACGCGATGTTGATCAGCTTCCTGTGCGGTGGTCAGCTTGGCCGCGCCGCCGTACACCCCGCCCTCTTCGTTCGGAGCGATACCGCCTGTCACCATCAAGCCAACGCCGCCTCGGGCACGCTCGGCAAAATAAACCGCCATACGCTCGAACCCACCGGGTTTCTCTTCCAGCCCGGTGTGCATCGAGCCCATCAGCGTGCGGTTGCGCAACGTGGTAAAGCCCAGGTCAAGGGGCGCAAGCAGGTGCGGGTAAGGGGCGGCGGCCATAAGAACTCCATCGAGCGAATCACGGGATGCGGTGCCTTGGGCAACCGTCAATTATTCAGGCCTTGGCAGGCCCGTTCATTGCGCCACAGTAAAGAGCCCGCACACCAGGCTCAATGACCGTATATGACAAGTTAATGATCATAGCGCACAGCGTGGTTTTACCTATCACTCCCTTAGTCTGGGTGTATTGGCCGTCTCAAGGTCGTGGACTAGGCTTGATCTGGCGCTGGCACATGTGAGCCTGAAGAACCTCGACCAATATGTTTGCTCAGCCGGTGCAACTGATTTGACTCATAACAGCCCGCAAGCCTGAGCGGGCCGGATAGTTGGCGACAATGACCTGAGGTAAGACACCATGGCAACAGAAGGAAAATGCCCGTTCAATCAAGCAGCTGGCGGTGGCACCACGAACCGTGACTGGTGGCCCAACCAGCTGAATCTGAAAATCCTGCACCAGCACTCGTCGCTCTCGGATCCCATGGGCGACCACTTCAATTACGCCGAAGCCTTCAAGAGCCTTGACCTGGAAGCGGTAAAACAGGACTTGCGTGCGCTGATGACCGAGTCTCAAGACTGGTGGCCAGCGGACTTCGGCCACTATGGCCCACTGTTCATTCGCATGGCCTGGCACAGTGCGGGCACCTACCGCACTGCAGACGGGCGTGGCGGTGCCGGGGCAGGCCAGCAGCGTTTCGCTCCACTCAACAGCTGGCCGGACAACGTCAGCCTGGATAAAGCGCGGCGGCTGATCTGGCCGATCAAACAAAAGTACGGCCGGAAAATTTCCTGGGCTGACCTGATCATCCTCACCGGCAACGTGGCGCTGGAAACCATGGGCTTCAAGCCCTTTGGTTTTTCGGGCGGCCGTCCCGATGTCTGGGAGCCGGAGGAAGCTGTCTATTGGGGCTCGGAGAAAACCTGGCTGGGCGGCGACACCCGTTACGGCAAGAAGGCGCAACCGCCAGGCGAAGGCGTGCTGGTGGCCGAACCGGATAAACATGGCACCGAAGAAAGCCGGACCGATCAGGGCCGCAACCTGGAAAACCCTCTTGCCGCCGTGCAGATGGGCCTGATTTACGTCAACCCGGAAGGCCCGGAAGGCAACCCCGACCCTGTAGCTTCGGCCAAGGACATCCGCGAGACCTTCGGCCGCATGGCCATGAACGACGAAGAAACCGTGGCGCTGATTGCTGGCGGTCACGCATTCGGCAAGACCCACGGCGCAGGCCCCGCAGACAACGTCGGCGCCGAGCCTGAAGCCGCCGACATCGAGCAGCAAGGCCTGGGCTGGAAGAACAGCTTTGGCAGCGGTAAAGGCCCGGACACCATTACCAGCGGCCTGGAAGTCACCTGGACCACGACCCCGACCCGGTGGAGCAACAACTACCTGGAGAATCTGTTCGGTTTCGAATGGGAGCTGACCAAGAGTCCGGCCGGTGCCCATCAATGGCGCCCCAAAGACGGAGCCGGTGCAGGGCTGATTCCCGATGCCCACGATCCATCCAAGCGACACGCGCCTACCATGCTGACATCAGACCTGGCGCTGCGTTTTGACCCGGCTTATGAAGCGATTTCCCGGCGCTTCCTGGAGAACCCCGAGCAGCTGACTGACGCCTTTGCCCGCGCCTGGTTCAAGCTGACCCACCGCGACATGGGGCCGCTGTCCCGCTACCTGGGCCCGGAAATGCCCGCCGAAGAGTTGATCTGGCAGGACCCGATTCCGGATGTCGATCACGCGTTGGTTAATGAAGGTGATGTGGCGGCACTCAAAAGCAAAGTCCTGGCGTCCGGCCTGTCGGTCTCGCAGTTGGTGTCCACCGCCTGGGCCGCTGCATCGACGTTCCGTGGCTCGGACAAACGTGGCGGCGCCAACGGCGGGCGCCTGCGTCTTGCACCGCAGAAGTTCTGGCAGGCCAACCAGCCGGAACAGCTGGCCAACGTGCTGCAAACACTTGAAGGCATCCAGCAGGACTTCAACGGCGCTCAAGGTGATGGCAAGAAAATCTCTCTCGCTGACCTGATCGTGCTGGCCGGTTGCGCGGGCGTTGAGCAGGCTGCGAAAAATGCAGGGCTCTCGATCAACGTGCCCTTCTCGCCGGGCCGCACCGATGCCTCCCAGGAACAGACGGATGTGGAGTCGTTTGGTTTTCTGGAGCCCGTCGCTGATGGTTTCCGCAATTACCTTAAAGGACGCCACGGCGTTTCCGCCGAAGCCTGGCTGGTGGACAAGGCGCAGTTGCTGAACCTGACAGCCCCGGAAATGACCGTGCTGCTCGGTGGTCTGCGGGTGCTGAATACCAACGTCGGGCAGACCCCGCATGGCGTCTTCACCGAACGGCCTGAAACCCTGACCAACGACTTCTTCATCAACCTGCTGGACATGGGCACGGAATGGAGAGCGGTTTCCGACGCCAAGGAAGAATTCGAAGGACGCGATCGCAAGACCGGCGCAGTGAAATGGACCGGTACGCGAGTCGATCTGGTCTTCGGTTCACACGCTCAGTTGCGCGCCCTGGCGGAGGTGTATGCGAGCGCCGATGCCCAGGAAATCTTTGTGCAGAAGTTTGTCGAGGTCTGGGACAAGGTGATGAACCTGGACCGGTTTGATTTGAGGTAACGCGTAACCACACAGCCCCTGTAGGAGTTGCCGCAGGCTGCGAATGGCGCAGCGCCCGTCAGAATGCCTTCGCAGCCTTCGGCAGCTCCTACAGTTTCTGTATTTCAGTCCCCTGATCGTGCGCAAACAGGCAAAAAAACTTCGTTAAACCGTTGTTTTCCCGTAGGCTCGGGCCCACTTTTTGAGTGACTCACGATCCGGGATCTTCAGCGCTTCCAGCCACCTATGCGTACATTCATCATTACCGTTTTCGGCCTCGGGCTGATCGTTGCACTCGCTGGCTACGGCATCTGGACACAACAGCGTCCGGTGGGTCACTACCTGTCTGACTTGCGCATCCAACTGGCGGTCGATGAAGGTCAGCCCAGTGAGCGCGGCAACCTGCTGGGCATCCAGCCCGAACTGTTCCCCGCCGACTATCAAAGCACCGCACGCCTGCATCGCAAGCTGGCGGCCTATCTGCAACAGGCCCGCGACCAGGGGCTGATCAACAGCAAAACCATTGTCGTGCTGCCCGAGCACGTGGGCACCTGGCTGTTTGCCAGCGGCGAGAAAAATGAGGTCTATCAGGCCACCACCATTGATGAGGCCATGAGCTGGGTATCGGCCAGCAACCCGCTCAAATTCATCACCGCCATGCTGCAGGCCAAGGGTGACAATCGCGTCGACGACGCTCACCTGCGTATGAAGGCGCCATACATGGCCGCGCAGTACCAGGCGCTGTTCGGCGGGCTTGCCAAAGAGTTTGGCGTGACGCTGGTGGCGGGCTCCATCGTGCTGCCCGAGCCGAGTATCGACGGCGGCCAGCTGAAATCCGGCAGTGGCCCGCTATACAACAGCAGCGTTGCTTTCGCCAGCGACGGCCAGCCCATTGGCCAGCCGCAGCGCCAGTTGTTTCCCAACGCCTATCAACTCAACTACATCCACGCCGCCGGGGACACTGAGCTGAACGTGTTCGACACCCCGGCCGGGCGGCTTGGCATTCTGATTGGCAGCGACAGCTGGTACCCGGCCAACTACAAAACCCTCAATGCCAAAGGCGCCGAGCTGATCGCCGTACCGGCCTTCGTGATCGGTGCCAACAACTGGGCGCGTCCATGGCGTGGCTATCGAACACCCACGGTTGTCAGCCAGACCGGCGCCCCAGCCGATGCCACCGAAGGTGAAGCCTGGCAACGCCTGACGCTGACCAGCCAGCCAACCATCAGCAGCGCCCGCGCCGGCGTCAGTGTGTTCATGCGGGGCCAACTCTGGGATCAAGGCAGTTCGGGCCACAGTTTCGCCAGCCGAGACGGCCAGCACGTTGTCGAGCCGCTGGGCGATGACAAAGCCAGCCATGGCGCGCGCCTGATCAACATCTGGTTGTAAGCATGAGCCCATCACCGATGCGTCTGGGGGACCTGTCCACAGGCTTCGTGCAGAATCTGGCCGACGCGGTGTGCAGCTTCGGCCACGACCCGGCGCCGCTGCTGGAGCAATATGGCCTGCATGCCACCTGGCTCGCAGAACCTGCCGGACGGTTATCGATACCGCGCTATATGCGCCTGGGCCACGCGGCTATCCAGCTCACCGGCCAACCTGCACTGGGTTTGCGCATGGGCCGAGTCAGCCGCATCAGCCAGACCGGCCTGGCGGGTGTCACCGCCGCGCAGGCCCCCGACGTGCGCGAAGCTGCCCGGACCTTGATTCGTTTCGAGGCACTGTACGGCTCCAACTATCGCGGTCAGTCGTCATTGCATGAGGACGCCGAAGGCGCCTGGCTGCGCTTCTATTCCATCAGCCCTTACAACAGCTATAACCGCTTTGTCGTGGACTCGATTTTCGCCAGCTGGCTACAGCAGTTGTCCGACTTGAGCGGGGTCGAAATACGGGCGCAGAAAGTCGAAATCGAATTCGACGCACCGGACTATGCCGCCGACTATGCAGGCTTGTGCAGCCAACCGGTGGTGTTTGGCGCAGGGGCCAATCAGATCAGGCTCGATAACACCGCACTGGGTCTGCGCAACCCCCAGCACTGCCCCGGCACTTGGCACCATTTGCTGCAGTTGTGCGAAAAGGAACTCGAACAGCTGACCCGCACCCGCAGCCTGCGCGAACGGATCAGCCAGTTACTGGGACCATTGCTCAATGGCGGAAGGGAGCCGGAGCTGGACGAAATCGCTGCCAGGCTCAAACTCCCGGCCTGGACATTGCGCCGCAAGCTGGCCGAAGAAGGGACTGGTTTTCGTAACGTGCTCAACGATACTCGACGCGACCTGGCCATGACCTACATTCGGGATACTGAACTGGCGTTTGGTGAAATTGCCTACCTGCTGGGCTTTGCCTCGGCCGAAGCCTTCCAGCGCGCGTTCAAGCGCTGGAGCAGTCAGACACCTGGGGAATTTCGGCGGGGCCAGCGGCAGCAAGGTTGAGTTCAACCTGTAGGAGCTGCCGCAGGCTGCGAAAGCACTGCATATGACACACTTTGATTCGCAGCCTTCGGCAGCTCTTTGTATGTCTGTAGCTTCGACGAATCAAAGCACTGCGCCTTGAATGGAGTAGCAACAACAGCATCCGGGTGCTGCTGAGTCAGGTTCCGTCCTGACGGCCGGGTCACTTTTGGTGCCAAAAGTAACCAAAACCTCTGCGCTGGCGTACGGCCCCCGCTTCGCGGCGGTACCTTCGCTCCGGCACCGTGGGGCGGGCACGCGCCGACGGGCCATCCATGGCCCAACGGCGCTCGCTCGGCATCCATGCCGAGCGACCCACCCCACGGCACCTCCACTCAGCCTCCCGACGCGCATTTTGCGTCGCCTGTGAAATCGTGGCAGGAAAAGCAAAGGCAAAAGCAAATCTGCTTTGCAGATTTTTAGCATCAATTCCTTCCTGACCCACACGCTGCTTTTGATTCTGTGGGTCTGCGCAAAATTTATGAGCGACATAAATTGCGACTTGTGGCCGGCCGAGCGCAGGTATTGCGCAGTGGGCAACCCGGCATGGATGCCGGGTTAGCCGCACCGGGCCATGGATGGCCCATTGCGGCGGCCCACGGAGCAATGCCGGAGTGAGGGAAGTCTGAGCCTTGGCGAAGACCCGGACAAAGGAGCGGGAGCGCTTTGGTTACTTTCGTCTGGGCCGGCATTCCGGCTTTTCGAAAGTGACGCGCCGTAAGGGCGCAAAGGTGAATCAGCGTCACCGCCGCTGCTGGATATGCATGGTTTTAGTGCTCTTCTAACAGAGTATCTACAACGTTCGCGAGATTCTACAACTCAGTCGCATCATCCGCCGGCTCCAGCGGATCGAGTTCAAAAGCCTGATATTCCAGCAATTCTTCTTGATAGTCGTCCATAACGCGTGCCCTCTTGGCTGTTCTTTAAATGACGTCATTCACTGACCACGGCCTTCACCATAAAGTGCCAGCGTGAAGGAAAAATGACCCGGTGATTAAAGATACGTGGCGCACCAAAGGTAATTTAAAAGCCACGCAAACCCGTGGGACCGGCTTCAGCCGGGAAGGCGGCGCCCCGGATCCCGCAGATGTACTGAATGAACCTACCCCTTCCCGGCTAAAGCCGGTCCCACAAGCCGTCGCCCCCTTGACTTGCCCCAGGCAACCGAAATAGTCTTCGGGTCATGAACTCAAATCAGCACGTCTTCGGCCAGATTATTATTACCGCCATTCCTATCATGGCGGGTTAGCCGACGCGTGCACCCAACCCGCCCTAGAGGCGGGTTTTTTCTGTCTCCTGGGCCAACCCCCTGAACCAGGAGTCAGACATGATCATTATCAAAGCCGCCCTCTTCTCCACCAACGTTCAGCGCCTCGGCGCCCACGGTACGGGGACGCCGCGATGACCGACCTGCTCAACCACTACGCCCGCAAGATCCTCACCTCCCGCGTCTACGACGTCGCCGTGGAAACACCTCTGCATGGCGCGCGTCAGCTGTCCGAACGCCTCGGCAATCAGGTGCTGCTCAAGCGCGAAGACCTGCAGCCGGTCTACTCCTTCAAGATTCGCGGCGCGTACAACAAGCTCGCGCAGCTGAGCCCGCAAGACCTGGCGCGCGGCGTGGTCACGGCGTCGGCAGGCAACCACGCCCAAGGCTTGGCGCTGGCGGCCAAGACCCTCGGGGTCGAAGCCACCATCGTGATGCCCAAAACCACCCCGGAGATCAAAGTCGAAGGCGTGCGCTCCCGTGGCGGCAAAGTGGTGCTGCATGGCGACTCCTTCCCTGAAGCGCTGGCGTACTCCTTGAAGCTGGTCGAGGAAATGGGCTTCGTCTACATCCACCCGTACGACGACCCCGACACCATCGCCGGGCAAGGCACGGTGGCGATGGAAATCCTGCGCCAGCACCAAGGGCCGCTGGACGCGATTTTTGTCCCGGTGGGCGGCGGCGGTTTGATCGCGGGCATTGCGGCGTACGTCAAATACCTGCGCCCGGACATCAAGGTGATCGGCGTTGAACCGGACGATTCCAACTGCCTGCAACAGGCCATGGCCTACGGCGAGCGCGTGGTGTTGCAGCAGGTCGGGCTGTTTGCCGATGGCGTGGCGGTGGCGCAGATCGGCCAGCATACGTTTGAGGTCTGCAAGGATTACGTCGACGAAGTGCTCACCGTCAGCACCGATGAAATCTGCGCGGCCATCAAGGACATCTTCGACGACACCCGCTCGATCACCGAACCCGCCGGCGCCCTGGGCGTGGCCGGGATCAAGAAGTACGTCGAGCATTACGGCGTGACGGGCCAGACCTTTGTCGCCATCGACTCCGGCGCCAACGTCAACTTCGACCGCCTGCGCCACGTGGCCGAGCGCGCCGAGCTGGGCGAAGGCCGCGAAGCCATCATCGCCGTGACCATTCCCGAGCAACCGGGCAGCTTCAAGGCGTTCTGCCAGGCCATCGGCAAGCGGCAGATTACCGAATTCAACTACCGTTACCACACCGACCGCGAAGCGCATATTTTCGTTGGCGTGCAGACGCATCCCGACACCGATCCCCGCGCTGAGCTGGTGTCCAGCCTGACCGAACAAGGCTTCCCGGTCATCGACCTGACCGACAACGAACTGGCCAAGCTGCACATCCGCCATATGGTCGGCGGGCATGCCGAGCGGGTCAGCGATGAAGTGGTGTTCCGTTTTGAATTCCCGGAGCGGCCGGGTGCGTTGTTTAACTTTTTGAACAAGCTGGGCGGCCAGTGGACCATCTCGATGTTCCATTACCGCAACCATGGCGCGGCCGATGGCCGTGTGGTGGCAGGGCTGGTGGTGCCGGAAGACGAACGGCACCTGATCCCGGCAGCGCTGGCCGAGATTGGTTATCCATACTGGGATGAGAGCGAGAACCCGGCTTATAAACTGTTTTTGGGGTAATGCTCAGAGGTTCGCGCATTCCCCGTGGGAGATCCGCTCCGTCTTCGACCCCGCGCTGTCCCGCAGCAAACACAGGACCTGTGGGACGACCGGGGTGGCGCTCCACCTTGCTCGCGAAGAGGCCAGGACATTGAGACATATTTCTGAAGGCAGGAAAATAGCCTTCGCGAGCAAGCTCGCTCCCACAGAAAAGTATTTCAATTCAAGCAGTTATTTCTTGTTTGATGAGAGCGAATTCATTCGCGAAGGCAAAGGTACAGACGATGAACGTGTGTCGAATGTACCGGCCTCTTCGCGAATGAATTCGCTCCCACAGGGGGTTTGTGTTGTGGCGATGACTACTGCGCCGGGGTCGCTTGCGGCTCTGCCGCCGGAGCGGCCTCAACCGGCTCAGTCTGAGGAGCAACCACTGGCTCAGCCTTGAATGAATCATTAGTGGCCGGCGCTGCCACTGGCTCACTTGATTCAACAGCCGGTGCTTCTGGTGCTGCCTTGGTCGCAGGCGCAGCCTCAGCTGCTTTTGGCTCAGCCGCTTTCTGCTCCACCAACCCAGCAGGTTTAGCCGCAGCCGGAGCCGGTTCTGGCATCCCCAGATCAGTCTTGGGCTTTTCTTTGATATGCGCGGCTTTCTTCACTTCGGGCGGCAGGAAGTTTTCCACCAGAATGAAGAAGCGGTCGTAGAACTTGTCCGAGGCCACCGTCTCACTGGCCACCTTGACCATGGAGTCGTCCGTGGAGCCAATCGGCATCGACAGAGAACCCAATACCCCGACCCCAAGACTGGCAGAGTTGTTGGTCTTCTTCAGTGCGTAGCGATCCTGCAAGGCATTGGCGAACATCGTCGAGCCATTGTCAGCGGAGCCATCAGCGGCACAGACCACATTGAAGCTGATCTCCATGTGGGTTTCGCCGGTTTGCTGAAAGCTTTTATGGCCGCTGATCATCTTCGGGTCGCTGCTGGTGATGATGTAACCCTGGCTGAGCAAGGCCCGCCGTGCGGCCTCGCAGGAAGCGGAATCACTGACCGGGTAATTTCTCGAGAAAGTCCCCGCGTCGTCGAAATTCTCGTGTTCGTAGACGGCTGTTTTTTTCGCCGCGCAGCCTGAGATTGCCAGTAAGGCAATAGCACAGCAGCCGAGGCGAAAATTAACTGAGTTAGGCATCAAGAATCCTGGAGAAAGTCACGGTCAGCAGATCTGCGGACCGGAAAAACGTCGGTAAGTCTGCAACAAGGCTGGCGCAGGATCAACGCAGACATTGGATGGATCTTGTTACAAGAAAGCCGAACGCTCATGACCGGGGTCCGGATGCAAACAGACAAGTGCTCGTAACGATTTGAGCGAATCAGGCTACAGCCCTTCCCCAACGCGGATATGAGACTTATTAACAGTTCCCACATGAGGGCATAACCGCCATTTACCCGACTATTTCAGCACGTTACAAATAATTTCAAAACCCGATGCAACCTTCCCAAAAGACCACCGGTCACAGATCTGTCCGGATAGTGGCAATACGCCTCTTTTTTTCAAAAGTGTGCCCGATAACTATCAGAACAAACAAAACAAGGTCTGGTGAGACCTTCATAACCAGAGAAACGGATCTTTCTCATACTTAGAAATTTACTGCCGATTAGTCGGCATGAGAGATCCCATGAGCCTTCTTGCGCCTGCCGTTTACCTGACCAACCGCTTACGCTTCCCTGCCAAGTTCACTGTTTTGGCAATCATTGTGCTGATTCCGATCGTCCTCTTGGGATACCGGGTTCTGAACCAGATCAACAACAGCATTGAGGCTGTGCGCCTGGAGCAGTCCGGCCAGGGCTATCTTCTGGACGCCACCCCGGTGCTTCGCCTGTCCATGACCCAACGCGCCCTGAGCAACCGCTTGCTGAGCGGCGACCCGAGCGCGGCAAGTGACCTGGCCGCCAACCAGGCCAAGCTTGAGGATGCATTCTCCACCTTGAGCAGCACGGACGCCCGCTACAACGCCACACTGGAAACCGGTGACCGGGTTCAGCGCCTGCGCAGCGCCGCTCAACAATTGATTGCCCAGGTCAAACCCGGCGCCAATCAGGCTAAAGCGTTCGACGACTGGAACGATCAACTGACCGCCACCCTGGACTTTATCTACTTCGTATCCGCCACTTCGGGGATGGTGCTGGATGAAGACTACGCCACGCTGTTCATGATCGATCAGAGCACCTTGCGGCTGCCGCGCCAGATCAACATCGTCGGTCAGTTGCGCGGCTTCACCAGCGGCCTGCGCAACGGCCAGCCGATCACCGAGGCCACCCGCAATGTGGCGCAATCGATGTTCAGGCAGGAAACCCAGATCCGCCAGGAACTGTTGCAGAGCCTGAAACTGCTGCGCCGCAAAGAGCCTGCACTGACAGACCGGATCGAGCCTCCCATTCTTGCTGCGATGAAGAGTATGGAGCAGTTCCGAAAAGACTTGGCCGACCTATTGGCCGCCAGTGACAGCGTGATCAAGAACATCGATACCCTGACGGCCGAGGGCAACGCCACGGTCGCCGAGTTCTTCAAGGCACAGGATCTTCTGCAGGACGCTTTGCACAACGAACTGGCCAGTCGCGAACAGCAGATGTCTCTGGAGCGGACGATAATCCTGTCGGCATTCGCTTTAATGGGCTTTCTGCTGATCTACGCCTTTAGCGGCATCTACAGCGCCATGCGCGGCGCCATCGAAGAAGTGCTCGCTGCCACGCGGTCCATTGCCCAGGGCGACTTGAGCGCGCGGGTGAAAGTGCGCAGCAAGGACGAGCTGGCGGATATCGGCAACGGGCTGAACCTGATGGCCGAGGCCTTTGCCAGCTCTCTGGCCCAGGTCGAGCGCAGCTCACAATCGGTATCCGATGCCGCCCGGCGCATGGAGCTGTCGATCCAGAACGCCAAGCAGTCGATGAACTCGCAGCAAGCCGAAACCGAACAAGTGGCGACCGCCATCAACGAGATGACCGCCAGTGTCGCGGACGTCGCGCAGAACACCGAAGGCGCAGCCCGTGCGGCAGAACAGGCCCGAAGTGCCTCAAGCATCGGCCTGGATGTCATGCAGGTGACCCGCACCACCATCGAGGCGCTGGCCAAGGAAGTGGAAGTCAGCTCCCAGCGGGTTTCTGCCCTGGCGGTTCACAGCCAGGAAATCGGCGGCGTGATCGAGGTCATCCGCAACATTGCCGATCAGACCAACTTGCTGGCCCTGAACGCTGCCATCGAAGCTGCACGGGCGGGTGAACAGGGTCGCGGTTTTGCGGTAGTGGCTGACGAAGTGCGCACGCTGGCCTCGCGCACTCAGAACTCCACCGAGGAAATCCGCCGCATCATCCAGGAGCTGCAACAGGCCACGGGCGCCGCAGTGGAACAGATGACCGCCGGCCAGAGTCGCGCGCAAGCCTGTATCGACTCAGCCGTCAAAGCCTCGGCAAGCCTGGGTGATATCAATGAAGAGGTTGAGCGCATCGTGGGCATGAACACTCAGATTGCCAGCGCAGCGGTCCAGCAACATGCCGTCTCGGAAGACATCAACCGCAACGTGATGGGCATCCGTAATGGCAGCGTGACGCTGATGCAAGGCGTGGAAGAGAACGAAATCACCGCCGACGAGTTGTCGTTGCTGGCGGGTGAACTGCGCACGGTAGTGGCGCGCTTCAAGCTTTAAGAGGTGCACGATCAGCGGCTGAAACTGCAAGATCGTCTCAGCAGTTCAGCCGCTGAAGCATTTCATCGACGCGAAGTTCGAGGTCGAGCCTTTCTGCAGCGATAAAGAATGCATCAAGATTGCAGCTTGTGTTCACAGAGCTATACAAAAACAAAAAAAATGTACAGTTTTTGCAAGGCGCGACGATACAGCTAAATGAGGTGCCATGGATGAGGCCCGCCACGCTTAATGAGCCTTTACCCTATGTCCATTTTTTCCTTTCTGCGCCGTGATCGTTATGCCCTGCAGCAACTGACAGCCGCGATCAGGACGGGCAAGGCACCTGACGTTGACGGGTGCAAAGAAGCGCCTGCCGTTCTGAGCGCCTGGAGTGAGCTTGAATCCTCGCGTCATGAATCCCAACTGCACATAAGCCAGCTCGAACAGGAGCTGGAATCGGCCCGTGAATTGCTTCGCGAGTCGGCAGCTTCCGCGCTGGCCTACGACATCAGGTTCGACCTGGTCAATCGGGCCTCCAGTGAGGGCCTTTGGGATATGGAAGTGGTGGCCGGTGATCCGGTTAATCCAAAGAACCGCTTCTGGTGGTCGCAACAGTTTCGCAACCTCCTGGGGTTCAAGGACGAACGCGACTTCCCCAATGTTCTCGCCAGCTGGGCCGATCGCCTTCATCCGCAGGACAAGCAGGCCACCCTTGACGCCTTTGCTCGTCATCTCAACGACAAAACAGGCAACACCCCCTACAAGGTAAAAAACCGGCTTGCGATGAAGGATGGTTCCTTTCGCTGGTTTCACGCGCAAGGTGAAACACTGCGTGATGAACGCGGCATGCCCATCCGGGTCGCCGGCTCGCTGCGCGATATTCATGATCAGTTGGAACGCGACCGTGAACACGACGTCATCATCACCCGGTTTGAACTGGCCAGAGAGATGCTCTCCGATGGCTTGTGGGATATGGAAGTGATCGCCGGAGATCCCGTCAATCCGAACAATCCCTTCTGGTGGTCGCCGCAATTCCGAAGATTGCTCGGTTTTAAAACCGTTGAAGAGTTTCCTGATGTGCTCGATAGCTGGGCATCCAGACTGCACCCGGATGATAAAGAGCGAAGCCTCAACGCATTCGGTGCTCACTTGAATGACAAGTCTGGAAAAACACCCTTCGACATCGAATACCGCTTGAAGATGAAGAGTGGTGAATATCGCTGGTTCAGGGCTCGCGGTCAGACTCGGCGCGACCCGCATGGCGCACCACTTCGCGTGGTGGGTGCACTGGTAGACGTTCATCTGCAGCACGAGCAGGAAGCGCTGCGATCGGCTGAGGCGGTTCACCAACAAACGCTGGAGACCAATATTGCCCAACTGTCGCAAATCGTCGGTACGATCCAGAGCATTGCAAGTCAGACAAACCTGCTCGCCCTGAACGCGGCGATTGAAGCTGCACGCGCGGGAGAAGCCGGACGAGGTTTCGCCGTGGTAGCCGACGAGGTCCGCAAGCTCGCGACGCGCACCACTGAAGCCACCGAACAAGCCGCCGGAATGATTGCTCGATAAGTAGCAACTGGATAGGCCTTTGCCGACGCGGCGAGGCCCTATCTGCAAAGAGCAGAGCCGTGAGCTGTTCAAGCGCTAGCTCGTCACGATCAGCCGGAGCACAGCAGGGCCGTGCGAAGGCGGTTAAAGGCTGC
This sequence comes from Paucimonas lemoignei, assembly GCA_900475325.1. Lineage (GTDB taxonomy): Bacteria > Pseudomonadota > Gammaproteobacteria > Pseudomonadales > Pseudomonadaceae > Aquipseudomonas. The sequence continues at coordinate 1,944,613 of LS483371.1, read as the reverse complement.
TTTATCAGCGCCGGCTGTTACCGCTGACACCTTCAATGGCGTCCCAGACAGGCTCGGGCCCGAAGCGTTCGGCCAGGAAATCCATCATGGCGCGCAACGCGGATGACATGTGTTTGCGCGAGGCGTAGACCGCAAAGATGCTCAGCTCCATAGGCTGGTAGTCCGTGAGCAGCGCCACCAGTTGGCCTTGCCTGATCAGCGGCGCAGCCAGATAAGTAGGCAATAACGCCACCCCACCACCACACAGGGCCGCCTGCATCGTGGTCACCGAATCATTGCTGCTCAGATTGCCTTTGACGGCAACGCTGTGGGGCAGCTCCTTGCGCGTGAAGTGCCAGAGGCTGCTGCTGTGATAGCTGTGGGTCAAGCAATTGTGCAGCGTCAGGTCCGCAACGACCTGTGGCGCTGAATGCCGCTCTAGATATCCCGGCGAAGCACACACCACCGAGCGGCACGTGGTCAGGCGTCGGGCGATCAGGTTGGGGTCCAGCTCATTGGTGATGCGGATAGCGAGGTCCAGACGCTCATCGACCAGATTGACCGTGCGGTCCAGCAGCACCATGTCCACATTGACCTGTGAATAACGTGCGACAAACTCGGTGATCGCGTGCATCAGCTGCGCCTGTCCAAATGAGGTGCTGGCGGTGATGCGCAGCAGCCCTTTGGGCTCGTCTTCCGGGGTTGCGACCACGGCACGCATGTCTTCGGCCAGGTCCAGCATGCGTCGGCACAGCGGCAACACGTCAGCCCCCGCTGCCGTCAGCGTCAGGCGTCGCGTCGTGCGGTGCATCAGGCGCGCGCCTGTCCAGTCTTCAAGCTCGGCGAGCAATCTTGAAATCACTGGCCTGGATATACCAAGTTTGTCTGCCGCTGCAGTCTGACTTTTGCAATCAATCACCGTGACGAACGCCTGCATTGCCAACAACCTGTCCATGATTCGACCGCTTTCAGAAACAAACCAGCCGCCAAGTTAGCGTTTTTCGTACGATAAATCTCAATTAACCTGCCGACTCTTGTATCAGTCTTCTGGAGCTCGACATGTTTTCACTGCCTACCCGCCGCCTGCTCGCCACGGCTGCCCTGCTTGGCTTCGCCGGTGCCAGCTATGCTGCACAGCCACTGAAGCTGGATGTGTATAACCCTGGGGAAGAAGGGATCTTTCCGGTGTCTTCGGTTCTGGTGACCGGCGAGAAAGACGCCGTGCTGGTGGATGCGCAGTTCTCGAGCAGCGATGCGGGCAAAGTCGTCGAAAAGATCCGCAAGAGCGGCAAAAACCTCACCACCATTTACGTCAGCCATGGTGACCCAGACTACTACTTCGGCCTGCAGACCCTTACCGCTGCGTACCCGAAAGCCAAGGTGGTTGCCAGCGCCCAGACCGTCGCGCACATCAACGAAACCAAAGACGCCAAACTTCAGTACTGGGGCCCCAAGCTGGGCGCAGCGGCACCGAGCAAGCTTATCGTTCCCCAAGTCCTGGAAGGCAACGAGCTGACGCTCGAAGGGCAGAAACTGCAGGTCATTGGCCTGGACGGTCCGCAGCCTGATCGCAGCTTCGTCTGGATTCCATCGGTCAAGGCAGTGGTGGGCGGCGTGGTGCTGTCCAGCAATATCCACGTGTGGATGGCTGACACCCAAAGCGCTAAATCCCACCAGGATTGGCTAGCGACCTTGGCGACCATTGAAAAGTTGAAACCATCGATCGTCGTGCCAGGCCACTTCCTGCCGGGCGAGTTGAAGGCTGAGCAATCCCCCGCCTTTACCGCTGCCTACATCAAGACCTTTGATGCCGAGACAGCCAAGGCCAAAGATTCCGCCGCGTTAATCAAAGCGATGAAAGCGCACTACCCGAAACTGGCGGATGAATCGTCCCTCGAACTGAGCGCGAAAGTGGCCAAGGGCGAGATGAAGTGGTGAGCAAATCCGGGAACCCGCAGCTGAATCAGGTGTAGCAGACGCGGGGAGTCACCCTCCCCGCGTTCATGGGCTTACAGGTCGTAGCGCACAGCCATACCAAAGGTGCGTGGCGCACCGGCATCAATGATGTCGCCGCCACGGTTATTGGTGATGTGGATCAGGAACATGACTGGTCGCAAATCCTGAGCGTGGGCGAACAACAACGTTGCGCCTTCATCCGCGCGTTGCTGGCGCGTCCCGCCGTGCTGTTTCTCGATGAGGCCAGTTCAGCGCTGGATAAAGTGAACGAGGCACGCTGCTATGAGCTGCTGAAACAGGTCCTGCCAGACACCATCCTGATCAGCATTGGCCACAATACGTCGCTGGAGGGTTTCCATCGGCAAGTCCTCGAACTGCAAAGCGAAGCACGATGGACACATCGAATGGTCAATCTACCGGCATGAGTCGTGGCGGACATGGCAGCCTTGGACGTTATTTTTTATCACGGGTCCTGAGACTTTCAGGCAAACCCCAGATGAGAAGTGCTGCGGCGATCAGGCTTGTCGCCCCAATGATGTAAAGAGCCGGCGTTGTGCTGCCGGTAATATCTTTTATGTACCCAACCATCACGGGACTGACAATGCCGCCCATTTGCCCAACCGTATTGATTAACGCTATACCGCCAGCAGCCCCGGCTCCTGCACCCGCAAGCAACTTCGGCGGCAGAGCCCAGAACGCCGGTATCGAGGCGATGATACCGGTGCCCATCAACGCCAGTGACACGATCAGAAACACCGTGTGATTGGCGAATACACCGGCACTGACGAACCCGATTGCGCCCACAACTATCAAGCCGCAGACAAACTTGCGTCGCTCGCCTGTTGCATCAGACAAACGGCCAATCACCAGCATGCTGATCGCACCGCAGACGTAGGGTATGGCCGTTAACAGACCGATAATCGTCGGGCTTTCAGTCCCTGCGCTGCGAATCAACTGTGGAGCCCAGAAGTTAAGCCCGTAGGACGCCACTTGAATAAGGAAATAAATCAACGCCAGCATCGCGAAACCTGGCAGTTTCAAGGCCGACAGCAATGAACCATGTTGCTGATTAGGCTCATGGCTTGCAATACGAGAGGCCAGGTAAGTTTGCTCATCAGGGCTGAGCCAATGGGCATCGGCAATGCGATCTTTTAGCGTGAAGAAAACCACCAGACCTAGCCCTACGCAGGGAATGCCTCCCAGGAGAAAAAGCCAATGCCAACCACGCACCTCGAACAAGCCGTCCATATGACCCAGCACCAAACCGGACACGGGCGCGCCTATCAACCCGGCGAAAGCAGAGGCCAGGAACAATGTTGAGGTAATACGACCTCGATAGTTTTGCGGGAACCATAACGTCAAGTAGTAGAGCACACCCGGCGCAAAGCCAGCTTCCATGGCGCCGATAAGAAATCGAAGCACATAGAATTGCCATTCGGTCGTCACGAAAATCATCAAGGCCGTTGCCACACCCCAAGACATCATGATGCGTGCAATCCAGCGACGCGCACCCACCTTGTAAAGCATCATGTTGCTGGGCACTTCGAACAACACATAACCGACGACAAACAGGCCGGCACCTAAACCATAGGCGGTGTTACTCAAGCCAAGATCTGTCTGCAACTGAAACTTTGCGAAGCTGATATTTATTCGGTCAAAGAACGCGAATAAATAACAGACCATGATCAATGGCATGAGACGCCACGCCACTTTTGAAATGAGCTTTTTCTCATCTATCGACGCAGCAGCGGTGCCTACATCAACGGTAGAAACAGAAATGGACATGGTACTTTCTCCAGGCGAGCTCCCTTTAAGGGGCTACTTTGTTTTTGTTGTCTGGCTGACGACACTGGCCGTCTTTTAAAAATCAGATTCAGTGAGGGGGTAGCGGATGCAGGTCACAGTTGCGTCCTGCCTTCACCACTTGTCCAGGCAGGTCATGGCCCAGCAATGACGGCAAGGTGCGCGATAGCGTCAGTAACTGCGGCAGGTCTACGCCTGTCGTAATACCCATCTCATCGCAGAGATTCACCAAGTCTTCAGTGCATATGTTTCCAGACGCACCCGGTGCAAAAGGACATCCACCCAACCCGCCCAGCGAAGCGTCAAACCGACGAGCGCCCGCTTCATAAGCAGCCAATACGTTGCTCAGTCCCAAGCCACGGGTATTGTGAAAGTGAAGGGTGATTGCGGATGCTGGCAATCGACCTAGCAGGCGTTGCACGAGTTGATAAACCTGACGGGGATTTGCCATGCCGGTTGTATCTGCCAACGTAATGCCCTGTACTCCGAGTTCCAGATAGGCGTCGACCAGCCGCATGACGACGTCCTCATCAATGTGGCCTTCGAAGGGGCAGCCGAACGTTGTCGCCACCGTGCCGTTCAGGCGAACCGAGCTGTCGCGGGCCAGCGCCACCACTTCACCGAAGGCGGCCAGCGACTGCTCGCGGGTCATTCGCATATTCGCCTGGTTGTGGCTCTGACTTGCCGACAACACCAGGTTCAGTTCATCTGCATTAGCCTGAATAGCCCGCTGAGCGCCTTTCAAATTCGGTATGAGGGCAACGTAGATCACACCCGCCTGACGCTTGATGCCCTGGAACACTTCTTCCCCGTCGCGCAAGGCTGGAATGGCCTTGGGAGACACAAAAGAGCCCGCTTCGATGCGGCTGAAACCGCACAACGACAGCTCATTGATCAGGTTGATCTTGTCCGCCGTTTCAACCCAGACAGGTTCAATTTGCAGCCCATCGCGCGGGGAGACTTCCTGGATGATGAGACGCTGCGAGTAGTCAGTAATCATTGCACCACCCCCTCATCCTTCAAGCGCTGAATCGTCTCTTCACTCAGACCTAGATCGCCCAGCACCGCTTGGGTGTGCTGGCCCAGGCTTGGGCCTTGCCAATTCACATTGCCTGGCGTGTCCGACATTTTGGGCACAATGCCTGGCATCTTGACGGAGGCTCCACCTGGCAGATCGGCATCCAGGATCATGCCCCGAGCCAGGTAGTGTGGGTCGGCAACGATGTCTGCTACGGAATAGATGCGCCCGGCAGGCACTTCGGCCTTTTCTAACGTGTCGAGGACGAAATCGATGGGATGGCTGGAGCTCCACTGACTGATGGCTTCATCAAGCAGGTTGCACTGGATAGCCCGACCATCGTTGTGCGCAAACGCAGGATCCTCGCCTAAATCAGATCGGCCAATTGCAGCCATAAGACGTTTGAAAATGGGGTCGCTGTTGCCTGCAATGACCACGTACGCACCATCGGCGGTAGGGTAGGTGTTCGACGGTGCGATACCCGGTAGCGCGCCGCCGCTGCGCTCACGGACATGGCCCAGCATGTCGTACTCAGGCACGAGACTTTCCATCACGTTGAAGACGCTTTCCGCCAGGGATACGTCCACCACTTGCCCCTCACCCTGCCCCGTCTTGACCCGCAGGAGCGACATCAGTGCGCCGATGACCGCATGCATCGAAGCCAGCGAATCTCCAAGGCTCACGCCGACGCGTGCCGGTGGACTCCCGGGAGTGCCGGTTGTGTAGCGAATGCCTCCCATCGCCTCCCCGATAGCGCCGAAACCAGGGCGGTCACGATAAGGGCCCGATTGGCCATAACCTGATATCCGCACCAACGTCAGCCTGGGGTTCAGCTCATGCAGGACATCCCAGCCAATGCCCAGTTTCTCGAGTGCACCAGGGCGCAGGTTCTCAATCAACACATCAGCGCTTTCCGCTAATTGCTTGACGATGGCGATGCCTTCGGGGGACTTGAGATTCAAAGCCAGGGACTTTTTATTCCGCGATTGCAGGTACCACCAGAGCGAAGTGCCTTCGTGCAATTTTCGCCATTTCCGAAGAGGGTCCCCCTGCCCCAGCGTCTCAATCTTGATCACCTCAGCGCCAAACTCCGCCATGATGCGAGCAGCAAAAGGGGCAGCGATAAGAGTACCGATTTCGATTACGCGGATACCGCTCAGAGCAGTCATGGGACGTCCTCTTGTTTCTTGGAATTTGAGCCAAGACTAGAGGACAGATGCCTGCGTAATCCAACGGTGATTCGGAAAGAGGCGTTCGCGTTTCGCGAACGAATGATTCAAGGCCGGGATTGCTGCAGATGGTCAAATAATAACTGGCTGACCGGCGACAAGGACTCGCGCTCACGGACCAGCAACATCAGCGTCCGGTGAGACCACTCATCACTGAGGTGCACCGCTGTCAGGCCCAACCCTCTTCCAAATAGCTCGAACGCTTTTAGCGGCAGGATGCCGATACCCATGTTGGCTTGAACCATACGGCACACGGCGTCGAAACCTGGAACATGAATGCGCAGGCGCAAAGGTTCGCCTAATGCCTTGGCCGCCGCGTGAATACGGTTATTGATGGAGCTGGCGGAGTGCAGGCCTATCTGGTCGTACTGCAATGTCTGGAGGAACGCGATTTCTTCCAGGTTTGCCAACGGATGGTCATTGCGCATGGCAACGATAAGCCGGTCGCGGCGATAGGGCACGCTGAAGAGACCTCGCGCATCGCTCTCCATCGAACAGATGCCCACGTCAGCCACACCGTCGATGATGCCTTGAACCACCCCGTCACTCGGGCGCTCTTCGAGATCAACCTTCACTTGAGAATGACTCAACACGAAATCGTGCAGATCCTCCGGCAAGAACTGGATGATCGCGGAGAGATTGGCAAGCATGCGAACGTAGCCCCGCAGCCCCTGCAAGTGTTCTCCCACCTCGATACCGACCTTCTCGACCTCGGTCAGCATGCGACGGGCATGGTGCAATAGCGTTTCGCCCGCCGCCGTCAGCGTCATCCCTTTCGCTGTGCGCGAAAACAAGGCAATGCCCAACACCGCTTCCAGCTCCACCAACCGCTTGCTGGCAGCCGAAACCGCGATGGCTTCTCTCGACGCAGCGCGCGTCAAGGTGCCTTCCTCATGGACCGCCACGAACAACTGCAAGGTGACCAGATCCAGACGCCGGATAAGCTGTTTATGAAGCATCAAACGTTTCCAGGAAAGGAGAGAAAGGCAGCTTAACCCAGTGCGGCCGGCTGGCGTCGTTCAGGAACATGCAGAGATCGGCACCCATGATTTCGCGCACGCCCTCCTAGCCTCTGAATACTTGGTGAGTTGTTACGTCAGGTACTTCTCAAAACGAATATCACCGTCTGGCAAGTTCTGCACGGGCTGCCAGCCGAGGCTTCGATAGAAGCCACTGGCACGGCTAGCCTCTGCTGTTTCCAGCCATATCGCCTGGTGGTGTTGAAACAGGAAAGTCTCTGCTTTATCCATCAGTCTGCGCCCCAATCCGTTCCGCTCGAATTCGGGTAGAACGAAAGCGGCAAACACACATCCGTCCTCGACATCGACCATAGAAAAACCTACAGGGGCACCATTGACCTCGGCGACCCAAGCGCATGGGGCCTCTAGGATTGCCTGTCGTATAGTGCTGGGAGTAATCCCCATTTCCGCTAGCTGAACAAGGGATAAGTGATTTTCGTGAACGCTGGTTCGAATATCAAAAATGGCATCGATATCCGCTAGGTTGGCGAGTCTTATTATTTTCTCCATGACGTACTCCTTTTAGGGTGGAGGGTATCCTTACATAACTGGCGCAATCAACGCAGGCCCCATGCGGTACTGGCTGATCATTGATGAGATGTCTTATGAGCGGCCTTAGCGACACTCAACGTTTTCGCCGGAAGTTCAAAAGAGGCCGTGAAAGAGTATCAACGGCTGGCTTTTAGTGTTTCAAGCATCGCTTCAGCGGCCAAAGCGTGGACTTTGCGGGTCGGGTGCCACTCATCCCAGTAATAGTAAGTGTCTGGATTTCCACAGGCCGCTTTGACCTCTGGGTAGGTGGGTTGGCAAGGGGAATCCATATTCTTGAACCCCGCCACATCGGGCGCCGCGCGAAGCTTGTTGCTGAAAGCCAAGTGATCAAAATAGATGAGACTGACGTGCTGGGCCTTAGCCAATGTTGTCAGCACTTCCGGCAGTTTTTGTTCCAGTATCCGTTGGTATTCCTCAGCATTCTTGACTTGATTGCCCTGCACCACAGCCGGCACATGGCTCAAATCCGTGCTGCCAACCACCATGACGTGCCTGGCGCCCGCGGCAATCAGCATTTCGGTCGCCTTTTTTATGTTCGCCACGCTGTTCTGGCTGAGCACGTCAATCGACTCCGGGTGCGAAAAATCGGCCCATTCAAAAAAGTCGTTGGCAGAAATGAAAATGAAATAGAGCGCATTCGGATCCGCTTTGTGTGATTTAGCGGCGTTCAGGTGTTCGGCGATTTGCCCGAAAACACCGGTGTCGCGAGACGGCGGCATCCAGGCGTAGTAGTTGCCGTTACCGCTCTTGGCGCCGCCAATCGCGTAATCGGTCAAGGGTACTTTCAGAGCACTGGCCACGTTCTCTACGGCGGTGGGGCCATTGCTCCAGCGGCCCTTCCAATATAAAGAGCCAGGTAGCTCTTGGGCATCTTTGACCTTCTGCGTGCTCAAGGCTTTGGTAAAGCTTTCACCCGCACCGTTGTCGGAGTAGCTGTCACCGAACGCATAAAGATGATCATAGCGGGGGGCGCCAAAGGCACTTGATACAGTCAATGCCAATAGAGCGGTCAGACAAGCGCGTCGAATCATTGCAAATCTCCTGAGTCAGGATCGGAGACTACCGAAAATAAAGTACTTGCTTGCGACAGTTACGACCCATCTTTAGCTCAGCGCGTAAATATGATCTGCCCAGCTGTCACTCGCTCCAACCGACCACACCCTTGATTTCCAGAAAGTCGTGAATACCCCAGCCCGCGTACTCGCGGCCATTGCCGGATTGTTTGTAGCCACCGAACGGCGCGAACGTGTCCCAGACCGGGTAGTTCAGGTACACCGAGCCGGCCCGCATCTGTCTGGCAACGGCGCGAGCGTGCTCGATATTACCGGACTGTATGTAGGCGGCCAGGCCGTACACGGTGTCGTTGGCCATTTCGATGGCGTGCGCTTCGCTGTCATAGGGAATGATCGACAGCACGGGGCCGAAGATTTCTTCGCGGGCGATGGTCATCTGCGCGGTCACGTCGCCAAACACGGTGGGGCGCACGTAGTAGCCTTTGTCCAGACCTTCAGGACGACCCAGACCGCCCGTCACCAGCGTGGCGCCTTCCTCGATACCGATGGCAATCAGGTCCTGAATCTTGTCGAACTGTGCCTCGCTGATGACCGGACCGAGATGGGTGCCGGCATCCAGCGGGCTGCCGGTCACCAACTGCTCAGCGGCCGCTTTGGCGATGTGCATGGCACGGGCAAGCTGCGCGCGAGGCACCAGCATACGTGTCGGCGCATTGCAGGATTGGCCCGAGTTGGAGAAGCAGCTCTTCACCCCCTTGGCCACGGCCACTTCGAAGTCCGCATCTTCCAGCAGGATATTGGCCGACTTGCCGCCCAACTCCTGAGCCACGCGCTTGACCGTATCCGCAGCCGCCTTGGCGACAAGAATACCTGCGCGGGTGGAACCGGTGAACGAGACCATATCGACCTTCGGGTGGCTGGCCATGTACTGGCCGACATCCGCCCCGGTGCCGTTGAGCAGGTTGAACACCCCGGCCGGCACGCCTGCCTCATGCAGGATTTCGGCAAAGATGATGCCAGTCAGCGGCGCGATTTCGCTGGGTTTGAGCACCACGGTGCAGCCAGCGGCGATGGCGGGCGCGACCTTGCAGACGATCTGGTTCAGCGGCCAGTTCCACGGTGTGATCAGGGCGCAGACGCCGATGGCTTCACGCTCCACCTGAGTGATGCCGTGCGTCTCGCTGAACTGAAATGTCTCAAGGGCACTGATGGTCGATTCCAGGTGCGCGCGACCGCTCCAGACTTGCGAGTCACGGGCGAAATGCAGCGGCGCGCCCATCTCCTGGCTGACGGCCTTGGCCAAATCTTCGTAGCGCAGGTTGTAGACCCGCAGAATGTTTTCGAGCAGTGCCAGGCGCTCGCCGACGCTAGTCACCGAGAACGCGGGAAAGGCCTTGGCAGCGGCGTTTACCGCGCTGTCCACGTCCGCCGTGTTGCCCAGCGCGATGCTGACGAAGGCTTGCTCGGTGGAAGGATCGATCACCTCCAGCGTATTTCCCGACCCAGTCTCGACCCACTGGCCATCGATGTAGAACTTGAGCGCATTGTTCATGGTTTGTCTCTGGTTAACTGGAAACCGAGTGGCAGCTCGGCCCCCACACGTTGAGTTGATACGGCTCAGAAGTCAGCGCCGTCATTCAGGCGTGAGTGAGGTACCAGCGCCAGTCCTGTTCCCCGACTTCGGCATTGAATGTACGGAACTCGCGCCACTTGATCGCCAGGTACACCTTGAGGAATTCGGCGCCCAGCGCCTCGCGTGCCCAGGTAGAACGTTCCAGCGCCTGCAACGCTGTCAGCCAGTCGGTGGGTAGAAAATCGGTCGCTTGTTCATAGCCATTGCCCACAATCGCTGCGCCAGGATCGCTTTGCTGAGTGATGCCGTGGTGAATGCCCGCCAGTAATGCGGCAGCGGCGAGATAGGGGTTGGCGTCGGCACCGCAAATCCGGTGCTCGATGTGCCGACTTATCGCGGGGCCGCCGGGCACGCGGAACGACACCGTACGGTTGTTGACGCCCCAACTTTTGGCCAGCGGCGCGTAACTGCCGGTCTGGAAGCGGCGATATGAGTTGGCATGGGGGCAAAATATCGCCAGCGAGTCAAACAAGGTTGCCATCATCCCGCCGATGGAGTGACGCAACAGCGGCGTGCCTTGCGGGTCTTCGCTCGCATACAGGTTGTTGCCCTGCACGTCCGCCAGGCTGACGTGCAGATGCAGACCGCTACCGGCCTGATCACTGAATGGCTTGGCCATGAAGCACGCTTGCAGTCCGTGTTTGTTGGCCACGCCTTTGACCAGCCGTTTGTAACGTACGCCTTCATCAATGGCCTGGAGTGCGTCGAAACGATGCTCCAGCGTCAACTCGAGCTGGCCCGGAGCGTACTCGGAGATCGCGGTGCGTACCGGCAGCCCTTGCAGCGCGCAAGCCGCATAGAGGTCATCAAGAAACGGTTGAACCTGCTCCAGTTCGTAGACGCCGTAAACCTGCGGAGCAACAGGGCGTACGCCGTTGGTTTGCGTCGCAGGCTGCGGGCGACCATTGACGTCGCGCTTCTGGTCCAGCAGGTAAAACTCCAACTCAACGGCCATGACCGGATGGAATCCATCGGCTTTGAGCCGCTCGATGGTGTTCACCAGTACATGGCGCGGGTCGGCGGGCGCGGCGGGAAGTCCTTGGGTCGGGTGCATGCTCACTTGCACTTGACCGGTGGGTTGGGTGCGCCAGGGTTGCAGGGTAAGGCTCCCCGGCAAGGGATAGGTCCAGCAATCAGCGTCAGCGACATCCCAGACCAGGCCAGTCTCGTCCACGTCCTCCCCCTGAACGGTCAGGGCGAGAATGGAACTGGGCAGCGGCCGACCATTTTCGTAGATCGCCAGTAGCTCGTCGCGATGCAACAGTTTGCCCCGCGGAACACCATTGGCGTCTATAAGAAACAACTCGATACTCAGGACTTCAGGGTGGGCGGCCAGATAATCCACGGCCTCTCTTTTATCAGCAAATTGCATGTCAAACCTCTTCGCGCTCATTCAAGCGACTTGGCAGTATTTGAAAAAGATGGGGCGTCAAACGTCCAGTCATGAAGGGATGACCCTGGCATCAGGCATGGCAAGCAGCGTGGTCAACGCGTTATCCAACTCACCGATCAGCCTGTCGACATCCGAATGGCTTGTTTGCGGACAGCACAGGGTCATGTTGTGAAAAGGCGTGATCAGGATGCCGCGATTGATCAAGTACAGGTGCAGCGCCATTTGAAGGCTGTCATTAAAAGCCGCCTCGGCTTGCGCACCGGTTCTGGGCGAGGTGGCACAGAATTGAAACTCACAACGAGCCCCCAACTCTGTGACGGACCAGTTCAGTTGGTGCTGCTTGAACAAGTACCGAAGTCCCTGAGCCAATCCCGAGGCAAGAGGCAACATATGTTGGTAGGCGGACTCTGTCATGACCTCTTCGAGGCTGACTCGCATGCAACGCATCGCCAGCGAGTTGGCGGACAGCGTTGTTCCCATACCGCTGTGGCCATGCCCGCCGGCCTGTGCGCTCTTCTGTGCGTCGTGCATGGCCTGGGCCACTTGCTCGGTCACGCCAAACACTGCGCAAGGCACGCCCCCCGCGATGGGTTTACCCACCACGAAAAAGTCAGGCTTCAAATCCCATTGGCGAGTGCATCCACCCAGGCCAGTGGAAATGGTATGGGTCTCATCAATGATCAGCAGGCTGCCGTATTTGAGGGTCAACTCTCGGCACTTCTGCATGAACCCCGGATCGGGCAGGACCATGCCTATGTTCGTCATTGCCGGCTCGCACATCAGCGCGCACACATCGCCCTGGGCTAAAGCTGCCTCCAGTGCGTCGACATCGTTGAAGGGGATGGATCGACTGTACTGGGTCAAGTCATAGGCCTGGCCCACAAGACCTGAACGGTGCACTGTTTTGCCGTCGCGGTAGCGCACCATGACGTCATCCACGGTGCCGTGATAGCAGCCGTCGAACACCAGCAAGACGTTGCGTTTGGTAATCGCGCGCGCCCAGCGCAACACATAACGGTTGGCGTCTGTCGCAGTGGCGGTCACCTGCCAGTAAGGCAGCCCGAATCGCTCAGCCAGCAACTCGCCGCAGATAACCGCGTCTTCGCCAGGCAGCATCGTGGTCAAGCCATTATTGGCCTGCTCGGCTATTGCACGAGCAACAGGATCAGGTGAATGACCAAACATCGTGCCGGTGTCGCCCAGGCAAAAATCCATGTACTCATGACCGTCAACATCGGTGAAGCGCGCCCCTTTGGCACGCTGGACGAAAAGCGGCGAAGGCATCGACCAATCGCTCATCCAGTGCATGGGAACACCGTTGAACAGATTCGCCTTGGCGCGTTTGGCCAGCGCCATTGACGTTGGGTTGTTTTCTATAAAACGAGCACGCTCGGAGGCGGTAAAAGCAGCAATCGCTGATTCACTAATTCCACTTTTCGACATGATCAACACTCTATGTTAATTACAAAAACCAGTTAAAAGTCCTGGCCGCTCAGAGAGGGAAAATCCAACACCACATTCAAGCGTTATCGGCTCCCGACGGATGCATTAATACGGCTCGGCAAACTTACCCATTCTTCGAAACTTCAAGCTTTTATAGCGCGCAGTGATAGCCCCGTTTTTGACGTCAGGTGTGAGGGGATTTGTTCTCGACCAGACAATTCCCGCCATCCACCACGAGGACTTCACCGGTGATGTAACTGGCGTCAGGCGACGCCAGAAATGCAACCGCCGCCGCTACTTCTCGGGGGCTGCCTGCACGCCCAATCGGGGTAAAGCGCCCCGCCTCTGCTTCAGCGGCCGTGGTTGAGCCGGTGCTGATCCATCCCGGCGCCACGCTGTTTACAGTAATTCCCTGCCTGGCGACTTCAAGTGCAAGCCCCATATTCATACCCACCATCGCGGCCTTGGCGGCGCTATAAGCGGCTTCACCAGGATTGCTGCAACGGGTGCCTGTGGTGGAGCTGATATTGACGATGCGCCCGTAACTTCTCGCCCTCATACCAGGCAAAAAAGCGCGGGTCAGAAGAAACGCCGTGGTCAAATTTCTAGCCAGTGAAAGATTCCACTCATGAAGTTTCATCGTTGCCAATTCCGAGAAAACCTCAGGGCTTCCTTGCATGGCCATACCGGCGTTATTCACCAGAATATCGACCCGTCCCCAGACTGACTCTGCCCACAGGCTGAACTCACGCACCTGAATTTCATCAGTGAGGTCAGCGGGTCGGCCTTCAACATCGAACCCTTCAGCGCGCAGTTCATTCACCCGATCCAGAATACGAGGGCTGCTCGCAGTAATGATCAACCTCGCCCCGGATGTACCTAGCCTGCGAGCGATAGCCATGCCGATCCCGGCTTCACTTCCGGCACCGCTGACGATTGCGACATGCCCTCTCAATTGCGTATCCAACATGGTGTGCCCACGTATTTAATTTGAAAGAGAGTAGAAACTAGGCGAATAAACCTGATACATAAAGTCGATCATCATCAGAAAATTTGACAACACCTATGGCGTTTACCAGTGAGTCACTTAAAATTTTCCTCTCGGTCATCGACAGCGGATCCTTTTCGGCGGCGGCGCGAAAATTAGGCCGGGTGCCCTCGGCCATCAACATGGCGGTGGCGCAGCTTGAAGCCGAGCTGGATTTGTTGCTTTTTGACCGATCAACCCGCAAAGCCATTCCAACGGCTGCCGCCAAAGCACTTGAGCCCCAGGCAAGACAGGTCGCGAGCCAACTGAACCTGCTGGACGCCCATGCGCTGCAGCTTCATCAGGGGTTGGAAGAGCGCTTGGTCCTTGCGATGGCGCCGGAGTTGCAAACAGGCATCTGGAATCGTCCGCTGTCCACTATCGCCAGGGAGTTTCCCACGCTGGAAATCGAGATTCGCTCCGCATCCCATCCAGAAGCGATGCGCATGCTCCATGAAGGGCGTGTGCAATTGGCACTTGGGTTCGAACGACCAGGGCTTGACGAGCGCGAGACATTTCTTGAGGCGGGGAGCCAATTGTTAATCGCGGTTGCTGCTCCGGATCACCCTGCGGCCGCCGGCAAAAAAAGCCCCTTGAGTGAGGAGCAACTGGTCAATGTTCGGCAGATCATCGTCGCTACAGGAGGGCCTGCAGACTCTGACCCACGTGTTGTACTGTCGCGGCGGATTTGGCACAGCGACAATTATCTGGCCACGCTGGACCTGGTGCAGCAAGGATTGGGTTGGGCTTATCTTCCAAAATCGCTGGTACACCCTCTCATCACGTCAGGCGCATTGACGGAGGTGGTGTTTGACTACATGCCGAGTCAGATGCGGCTATGGGTCGATATCATCTGGGTAAAAAACCGGCCCCTGGGACTGGGCGCGCTTCGTTACCTGAGCCTGATACGCGAAATTGCGGAGGGCGAACCTCGTCGTGTTTGATGAGTAAAAGTACACATTGAGGCTTGCGGCGGCGTCCAGATGCGGCCCGACGGATGATTCACAAGAGCGACTTTCGCCGTCCGTTACGCAGCCATCGCCAAGGGCGATGGCCCCCTCACTAATGCCTTCTAGACGCCTGCGCTAAACGCGCAGTCTGGAGACGACGGTTCTCGGCCGCTGTCATAGCGCCCCCTTTGGTATCGCCCCCATCGGTATCAATGGGCCACTGTTAGTTTCCAGCGGAGACGCCGCAATCAATCGCCATGTCCGCGCCAGTGATGGATCGCGCACCGGGTTGGGACAAGAAAAACGCCAGCTCGGCAACCTCTTCCGGCTGGATAAATCGGGCTCGGGCACCTTGGGGGTACTTGTCCAACAGATCCTGATAGTAGGCCTGAGGGTCTCCCTGCCCATATTGAGTGGCTTGAAATTTGAGCATTGGGGTTTCGATATCACCTGGGGAAATAGCGTTGCAGCGCACGCCAAAGGGTGCCAGGTCCAATGCCAGGGTTTTTGTCAGCAGGGTCACGCCGCCCTTGCTTGCGCAATAAGCTGCGGCGTTTCGATTGCCTTGCCGGCCGGCATCGCTTGAAATATTCAGGATGGAACCCTCTGATAATTTCAGATGGGGAATAGCGGCTGAACACATGAAGAACGTTGCCTTTAGGTTTACGTCCAGAACGAGGTCGAAATCCTCTTCGGTAAAATCTTCAACCGGACCTTCGCGCCATACTCCCGCAGCGTTGATCAAAACATCCAGTCGGCCCATCGCCATAACGGCTGCATTAACGGCTGCAGCACACACAGCGGGTTGGCGGATATCACCGCAAAAAATACCTGACACTTGATATTCAACCTGTAGGTCCGCGAGCTTTCCCGCGTCCAGATCTGTCGCGAAAACCTTGAAGTCTTCATTTGAAAAACGCTCAACCAGCGCGCGACCAACACCACCTGCTGCGCCAGTGACAAGTACAGTTCGAGGGGCCATGGAATCTCCTGCCAGGAAAGAGTTTAAGAACATATAGGGTGGATCCAGGCTCAAAGAGCCTTGTTCTCGCCCCAGCAATTCCCACAATCCGGGCTCCCTTGCATGGATGCTGACGTCGTGGAGGTGGAATTTAGGCGCTTTTATCTGATTGAAAAAAGACGATTAATATCAGAGAAATTGACAATGTCATGATATTTACCTGCCACGACGCGGCGAGCGTGAGTGACGAGGTGCTGGCCAATAGCAGCGTTGCACGAGCAAGGATGTCGAGAGACAGATAGACGCAACAGAGGTCTGAGTTGTGAGGTTCAATCCTTGCTTCAACGAGCGCCAACCCGCCGCAGCAAAGATCAAACAACTCATCAACCCCCATCGTTATTACCCGTCTGGCTCAGCGCTTGTGTAGCCGCTCACCAGACCGCGATATGCGAATCCGCCCGTGGCTCAGTGCCCCCGCACAACACGCCGGTGACCGGGTCACGCAGGATGATCTGCCCACGCCCGTAGTCGGTCAGGTCGCTGTCGGTCTGCACCTTGTGCCCGCGCCGCGCCAGCGCATTGACCAGGTCGCGCGAAGCTCCATGTTCGATGCCGACCTTCATGTCGCCCAGCCATTGCCAGCGCGGCGCGTCCAATGCCGCCTGGGGGTTGAGGCCGAAGTCCACCAGGTTCATCACCATCTGCACATGGCCCTGAGGCTGCATGTAGCCGCCCATCACGCCGAACGGTCCAAGGGCTTTGCCGTCCTTGCTGAGGAAACCCGGAATGATGGTGTGGAAGGTTTTCTTGCCCGGCGCCAGGCAGTTGGCATGCCCCTCATCGAGGCTGAATTCCTGCCCGCGATTCTGCAAGGCGATGCCGCTGTCGGGCAGCACCACGCCGGAGCCGAAGCCGTGGTAGTTGCTCTGGATGAACGAGACCATATTGCCTTCGGCATCCGCGGTGGCCAGGTACACCGTACCGCTGGCGTGAGGGTCGCCGGGTTTGGGCGCCAGGGCCTGCTCGCCGATCTGGCCACGGCGGCGGGTGCTGTAGTCGTCGCTGAGCAGGTCGGCCACTGCCACACGCATGTGCGCCGGGTCGGTGATGTAGTGCAGGCCATCGCTGTAGGCCAGCTTCATGGCTTCCAATTGGCGATGCCAGGTGTGCTGGCTGTCGCGGTGATCGAAGCTGAAGCCTTCGAGGATCTTCAGCGCCATCAATGCGACCAGGCCCTGGCCGCTGGGCGGGATTTCCCAGACATCCACACCACGGTAATTGATGTGGATCGGCTCCACCCACTGCGCTCGATAACCCTCGAGGTCGCTGGCGCGCAGGTAGCCGCCGCTGGCACGCGAATGCGCATCCAGGCGCTCGGCCAGAGCGCCGCGATACAGGCTTTCGCAGCGGGTGGCGGCAAGTTCTTCCAGGGTACGTGCCTGGGCCGGGTTGCGGAAAATCTCGCCCGCCTGGGGCGCGCGTCCATCAATGAGAAAGGTGTCGAACCAGGCTTGCAGCACTTCATCGCGATGCGGGCCGAATTCGTTCAAGGAGATCTGCCATTGATGGGCAACCACCGGCGACAACGGAAAACCATCGCGTGCCAGGCTGATAGCAGGCTGCAGCAACTCGGCAAACGGCAATTTGCCGAAGCGTTGCGACAGCTCGGCCCAGGCCGATGGGCAGCCCGGCACGGTGACCGGGGTCCAGCCATACATCGGCATCTGCGCATGCCCAGCCGCCTTGACCGCCTCGATACTCAAGGCTGCCGGTGCGTGGCCGTTGCCGTTCAGGCCATGCAACTGCCCCTTGCACCACACCAGGGCAAATGCGTCGCCGCCAATGCCGCAGCCAGTAGGTTCGACGACGGTGAGCGCCGCCGCCGTGGCGATGGCGGCATCGATGGCATTACCGCCCTTCTGCATGATTTCGATGCCGGCCTGGGCCGCCAGCGGCTGGGACGCCGCGACCATGCCGCGACGGGCAAACACGCTTTGGCGTTGCGACGCATAGGGGTATTCGTGAGCGGAGAATTTCAACATGGCAAAGACTCTTCAAAAAAGGTCATAACACGCGGCTGAGAAACGCCCGGGTCCGGGGATGGCTGGGGTGGCTGAAAATCTGCTCTGGCGGCCCTTGTTCGATTAATTCGCCCTGATCAAGCACCACCACACGGTCGGCCACTTCGCGGGCGAAGCCCATTTCATGGGTGACCACCACCATGGTCATGCCCTCCTCGGCCAGCTCCTTCATGACCTGCAAAACCTCGCCGACGGTTTCCGGGTCGAGGGCGCTGGTGGGTTCGTCGAACAGCATCGCCTGAGGTTTCATCGCCAGCGCACGGGCAATCGCCACACGCTGCTGCTGGCCGCCGGAGAGCATCGACGGGTAGTGGCTGGCCTTGTCCGCCAGGCCGACCCGCGCCAGCAAGCCGCGAGCCTGTTCCAGCGCTTGGGCACGCGGCACGCCGAGCACTTGGATTGGCGCTTCGATGATGTTCTCCAGCGCAGTCATGTGCGGGAATAGGTTGAAGCGCTGGAATACCATGCCAATGTCGCGGCGCTGGCGGGCGATGTTGCGCTCCGAATCGCGCACCAGGCTTCCATCGGCGCGTTCGAGGTAACCCATGGCGCGGCCGTTGACCCGAATACGCCCGCCCTGGATGTCTTCGAGCAGGTTGATACAGCGGATAAAAGTTGTCTTGCCGGAACCGGAGGCACCGATCAGCACCACCACTTCGCCGCGCCGCACTTGCAGGGAGATGCCCTTGAGTATCTGCAACTCGCCGAACGACTTCTGAACATCCAGTGCCTCTATGATCAGCTCTTCACTTTGGTGCGCCATGGCTAACGTCCCCTCAGCAGTTTCAGGGTGCTGCGACCAAACATACGGCTAGCGGCCGGAGGTGGCGCCGAAGGTCGATCGGACTGGCCGAAGCGGCGTTCGAGCCAGCTCTGAAAAAAGCCCCACAGGGTGGTCAACGTCAGGAAGTAAATCGCGACGACCAGGTACAACTCGAATACGCGAAAAGTCGCCGAGGTCACCATCTGCGTACTGAGCAACAACTCCTGCACACCGATCACACTGACCAGCGTGGTGTTCTTGAGCATTACATTGAACTCGTTGCCCAGCGGCGGCACGATCACCCGAAATGCCTGGGGCAACACGATGCGCCGCATCAGCTTGCCGAACCCCATGCCCAGGGAACGCCCCGCTTCGTACTGGCCCTTGTCCACCGCGCCGATCCCGGCGCGGATGATCTCGGCCATGTAAGCGCCTTCATTCAGGCCCAGAGCAATGATCGCCGCCTGGATATTGCCGGGGATGATCAGCCCAAACAGCTCAATGTCCTCGAAGCGGAAGATCCCGCCCGCCGCCAGCGCCGTGTACAAAAACACGATCTGCACCAGTAACGGCGTGCCGCGCATCAGCCACACGTAAAGGCGCACCGGCAGATGCAGCAGCGGGTTCGTCGACAAACGCAACAGCGCCGCCGCCAGGCCCAGCGCACAGCCCAGCAGCATCGCCAGTACGCTGATCAGGCAAGTCAGCCACAGCCCGGTGAGGTAGACCCCACTGGGCTGCAGCAGGTATTGCCAGAACACATCCCAATTGAAATTCATCGTTGTAGAGCCTCAGTCGAGTGTGTCGCTGCTGACATGCCATTTGTTGAGCAATTGCGCGTAGCTGCCGTCGCTGCGCATGTCGCTGATGATCTGCTGCACGGCGGCGGTCAGTTGTGGGTCGTCCTTGCGCATGCCCAGGCCGGTGAGGATGCGGCTGAATGCTGGCACCCCTTCCTCGAACAGGTTCGGTGCCATCGCCGCGTAGTAGCCCGCGGTTTCTACAGTGGTGCCGTAGGCATCGGCCTGACTGATGCGCAGCGCCTGGAAAGCATCAGTGTCGGTGTTGTAGACCACCAGCTTCATCGGTGGCTTGCCCGCCTTGACGAGGTTTTCGTTCCGGGTGTCCAGCAGGGTTTTGATGGTGGAGCCGTTGAGCACCGCCACTTTGCGGCCGGAAAGGTCATCCAGGGTCTTGATGCCTTTAGGGTTGCCCTTGGGCACCACCACCGACTGGCTGGAATACATGTAGTTGACGATATCGATGACTTCGCGCCGCTCGGGCTTGTCGAACAGCTGATCGACGATCATGTCGCACTGCTGGGCAAGCAGCGCGGGTAGCAGGCCGGAGAACGGAATCACCCGCCACTGCACCTGCTTGTCGCCCAGCCGTTTGGCGATCTCAAGCCCCAGATCAACCGTGAGCCCGCGCGGTTTCTGGGCTTCGTCGAACGACACCAGGGGCGGTGAATCCATCCCCGAGCAGTACGTGAGTTTATTGACCTTTTGCAGACGCTCCGGTACTTGGGGCGTGGCAGACGCCCATTGAGTGCAGAGACCCAGGGTTACAGCCACCAGCAAGGCGCGGCGTTGTTTATGCATGACCAGACACTCCACTTCGTTGGATAAAGGGGGCAGGACTAAAGTCAAAACACGGACGGGTCAGGACCCCGTCTCTCTTATTTTCTCGATTGCAGAAACTGAATCAGTAACGGGACGGTGCTTTCGATATGTTCGCGCACCACGGCTTCGGCACGAGCGGCGTCACCTGCGCGAATCGCGTCGAGGATCACCGCATGTTCTTCGCGCGCGCTGAGGGGTTTCTCACTGTGCTGCAGCCACAAGCGCATGGGCGCCTCGACCAGCGAATACAGTGCGCAAATCTGCTTCATCAGGCGCGGGCGGCCGCTAAGGCTGCACAGGTACTCGTGAAAGGCACGGTGGCAGCGGACCCACGCGGTGCTCTCGTCGCGATAATCATCCATCGCGTCCAGCAGCCGCTCCAGGGCCGCCATCTGACGCTCGCCAATGCGACTGACCGCGACACGAACCGCCAGGCCCTCAAGTGCGCTGCGCATCTCGAACACTTCATGCAGCTCATCAATATCCAGACCGCTCACGATGGCACCGCGATTGGGCCGCAGCGTCACCAAGCCTTGGGCATCCAGGCGGCGGAATGCTTCGCGCACGGGCATGCGGCTCATGCCGATCTCGCCGGCGATATCCTCGGCAATCAGGCGATCACCTTTGCGGTAGCGACCGCCACAGATGGCGTCGAGGAGGAAGGTGTAGGCCTCCTCCTCTGCAGTGAGAGGCTGGCGATCAACGTAAGCGGGGGCGAATTGCATGGGCAGCCTCTTTGTATTTTTGTATCCAATTATCCATAAATCCAAATTAGCATTATGCATGCCAACATTCACTTCATGGTTAAGCATCTGATTAAGCTAAGATTTTTCAATTTACACACGGAGGAGGTGCGTAAAGCGCAGAGGCGTATGTGCTACCAAATAGCACATCGAAGCTCTATTTTTGTGCAGGAAGGTAGCGGGATCTGATGGGATCCACGGCGGATGGCCCAGCTTTTCGGACATCCCAAGAGAGTCAGCAACGTAGATCGCAGAAAGAGGTGCCAGAAGTCGCGAGTCCTTCCATGGAATCCGTGCAGCAGTTGTAGAGCAGACCAGCACAGTCGGCTTCGCCTCACCAACTTGCTCCAGCACGGACCTCAAAAAAAGAGCAAAAAAAAAGCGACCCGTTAAGGTCGCTTTCTTTCGCTTCAAGGAGTTCAAGGGCCTCGAAGCTATGTATGGCGCAGCGGACGGGACTCGAACCCGCGACCCCCGGCGTGACAGGCCGGTATTCTAACCGACTGAACTACCGCTGCGTATCGCTCGAACTTTCGTCCGTTTGAATCGTTGAAACAGTCTTTCGAGAAACTGTTTCGTTGTAACCCTGACTGATCAGCCTTGAGGCTTTTCAATCGCAGACCAGGCTGACCTGATCCGTAAAATATGGCGCAGCGGACGGGACTCGAACCCGCGACCCCCGGCGTGACAGGCCGGTATTCTAACCGACTGAACTACCGCTGCTTGTCGGTGGACTTGCGTCCGGTGTCGCTATGTAACCTTTCAATGTTGCAACATTGAAACTCACGAAGTGGTGGGTGATGACGGGATCGAACCGCCGACCCGCTGCTTGTAAGGCAGCTGCTCTCCCAGCTGAGCTAATCACCCTTTGCTTCGTTGAGGCCGCGAAATTTACGCACCTAACGAACCTAAGTCAATACCCTGCTTGAAGTTTTTTTTAGAAGAAGCAAAAAAGCAGCTTCAAGCGCCAAGCGTCGAGTTGCAAGCCAGAAACAAAAAAAGCGAACCGAACGGCTCGCTTTTCTCTTGTCGCTTGCAGCTTGCCGCTCCTACAGGTAGATCATCTTCTTGCTGATGCCGCCGTCGACCACGAACTCCTGGCCGGTGACAAATCCTGCATTTCTGGACAACAGCCAGGCAA
Organism: Paucimonas lemoignei; assembly: GCA_900475325.1. Classification (GTDB taxonomy): domain Bacteria; phylum Pseudomonadota; class Gammaproteobacteria; order Pseudomonadales; family Pseudomonadaceae; genus Aquipseudomonas. The sequence continues at coordinate 1,922,287 of LS483371.1, read as the reverse complement.
CCATCGCTGCGACGTCTTCAACAGTCCCTACCCTGCCAGCCGGATGTTGGGCGTGATCGGCCTCTGAGAGGGGCTCAGCGCGCCGCACAGCGGCATCACGGGTATCGATCCAGCCGGGGCTGACGGCATTGACTCTGATCTCAGGCCCAAGGCTGATCGCGAGCGAGTGCGTCAATGCCAGCAGACCGCCCTTGCTCGCCGCATAAGCCTCTGTATCGGCTTCTGATTGACGGGCGCGGGTCGAGGCCAGATTGATGATGCTGCCAGCGTGAGCACGCAGATAGGGCGCGCAGTGCTTGGCCAGCAACATGGGGCCGCTCAGGTTCACTGCCAGCACGCGATTCCAGTGGGCAAGGCTGAGGCTTTCCAGGGTGCTGTTATGAGGGTCGGCGATTGCTGCATTGCAGACCAGTGCATCCAGGCGTCCGAATTGACCGATCACCTGGGCCACACCCGCGGCAACCTGATCCTCACTGGCCACGTCCATGGCAATGAAGGTGGCGTTGGTGCCCAAGGCTTGAGCGACCAACTCACCGCGCCCGCGATCAACGTCAACCAGGACGACCTGCCAGCCTTCGGCGATCAGCCAGGCAGCAATGCCCAGACCAATCCCCCGGGCAGCACCGGTGACCAGCGCCACCCGACCATTGCTGGTCGTGGTGGCCGGCATTACCCAATCATTCACAGTGCCGCCAAGCCTCGGGCAAGGTCCGCCTTAAGGTCGGCAACATCTTCCAGACCTACGGCAACCCGGATCAGGCTGTCGCGAATCCCTGCGGCTTCACGCTCCTGAGGCGCCAGACGCCCGTGGGACGTGGTGCTCGGGTGGGTGATGGTGGTCTTGCTGTCGCCCAGGTTGGCAGTGATGGAAATCAACCGCGTGGCATCGATGAAGCGCCAGGCGCCCTCTTTGCCACCCTTGACCTCAAAACTCACGACCGCGCCGAAACCCTTTTGCTGACGCTGTGCGAGAGCGTGTTGAGGATGGCTTTCGAGACCGGCGTAATGCACCTTGTCGATGCCATCCTGCTGCTCCAGCCACTGTGCGAGTTCCAGCGCACTGGCGCAGTGGGCACGCATGCGCAGGTTCAAGGTTTCCAGCCCCTTGAGGAAGATCCAGGCGTTGAATGGACTCAGCGTTGGCCCGGCAGTACGCAGGAAGCCGACCACTTCTTTCATCTGTTCGCTACGACCGGCAACCACACCGCCCATGCAACGGCCCTGGCCATCGATGAACTTGGTGGCCGAATGCACCACCACGTCAGCTCCCAACAGCAATGGCTGCTGCAGCGCAGGCGTACAGAAGCAGTTATCGACGACCAGCATCGTGCCCTTGGCGTGAGCGATTTCAGCCAGTGCGGCAATATCGACCAGCTCCGCCAACGGATTGGACGGAGACTCGACGAACAGCAGTTTGGTGTTGGGCTTGATGGCAGCATCCCAGCCAGCCAGTTCGGCCAGCGGGACGTAGTCGACTTCAACGCCGAAACGCTTGAAGTACTTCTCGAACAGGCTGATGGTCGAGCCAAACACACTGCGCGACACCAGCACGTGGTCGCCAGCACTGCACAGGCTCATGACCACAGCCATGATCGCGGCCATGCCAGTGGCCGTAGCCACCGCCTGCTCCGCACCTTCGAGCGCCGCGATCCGCTCTTCGAAAGAACGCACCGTCGGGTTGGTGTAGCGCGAATAAACGTTGCCAGGCACTTCACCGGCGAAGCGCGCGGCCGCGTCGGCGGCCGTGCGGAACACGTAACTGGAGGTGAAGAACATCGGATCGCCATGCTCGCCTTCCGGCGTGCGGTGTTGGCCGGCACGCACCGCAAGTGTGTCGAACCCTACGCCTTCAAGGTCGCTGTCCAGCCGACCGGCATCCCATTCCTGAGTCATGCGCCCTCTCCCTGATGTTAGTTGTTGTACAGATCGATGATCGCGCTCACGGCCTGAGTCTTGACCTTGGAGGCGTCGTTGCGCGCCTGCTCGATCTTGTTCAGGTAATGCTCGTCGATATCACCGGTCACGTACTTGCCATCGAACACCGAGCAGTCGAAGTTATCAATCTTGATCTTCTTGCTGCCGCTGACCGCTTCGATCAGGTCGTTGAGATCCTGATAGATCAGCCAGTCGGCACCGATCAGATCGGCAACGTCTTGCGTGGTGCGGTTGTGGGCAATCAGCTCGTGAGCGCTTGGCATGTCGATGCCGTAGACGTTCGGGTAACGAACGGCTGGCGCAGCGGAACAGAAGTAAACGTTCTTGGCACCGGCTTCGCGAGCCATCTGGATGATCTGCTTGCAGGTGGTGCCACGCACGATGGAATCGTCGACCAGCATCACGTTCTTGCCGCGGAACTCAAGCTCGATGGCATTGAGCTTCTGGCGCACGGATTTTTTCCGCGCAGCCTGACCGGGCATGATGAAGGTGCGGCCGATGTATCGGTTCTTGACGAAACCTTCGCGGAACTTGACGCCCAGGTGGTTGGCCAGTTCCAGCGCAGCCGTACGGCTGGTGTCCGGAATCGGGATGACCACGTCGATGTCGTGATCCGGACGCTCGCGCATGATCTTGTCGGCCAGCTTCTCGCCCATGCGCAGACGCGCTTTGTAAACCGAGATGCCGTCGATGATCGAATCCGGACGCGCCAGGTAGACGTGTTCGAAAATGCACGGTGCGTATTTTGGGTTGGTGGCGCACTGACGGGTGTGCAGCTTGCCATCTTCAGTGATGTAAACCGCTTCGCCCGGTGCCAGGTCGCGGATCAGCGTGAAGCCCAGCACGTCCAGGGAAACGCTCTCCGAGGCGATCATGTACTCGACGCCTTCGTCGGTATGACGTTGGCCGAAGACGATCGGGCGGATGGCGTCCGGGTCGCGGAAACCGACGATGCCATAACCGGTGATCATCGCGACCACGGCGTAACCGCCACGGCAGCGCTTATGCACGTCGGTCACAGCAGCGAAGATGTCTTCTTCGGTGGGCTGCAACTTGCCACGCACGGCCAGTTCATGGGCGAAGACGTTGAGCAGCACTTCCGAATCGGAATTGGTGTTCACGTGGCGCAGGTCAGATTCGTAAATCTCCTTGGCCAGTTGCTCAACGTTGGTCAGGTTGCCGTTGTGGGCCAACGTGATGCCGTAAGGCGAGTTGACATAGAAAGGCTGAGCTTCGGCTGAAGTCGAGCTGCCTGCTGTTGGATAACGCACATGGCCGATCCCCATGTGCCCGACCAGACGCTGCATATGGCGTTGGTGGAACACATCACGGACCAACCCGTTGTCCTTGCGCAGGAATAACCGGCCGTCGTGGCTGGTTACGATACCGGCAGCGTCCTGGCCGCGGTGCTGGAGGACGGTGAGCGCGTCATACAGCGCCTGATTGACGTTCGACTTACCGACGATACCGACGATGCCACACATGCGACACAACCCCTACTTAGTGGTACTGGATTTACCGATCACTTCCTGCGGCATTGTAGGCGGCAGGAGGTGATCCTTGAACGGCAGTTCAGCAGGTACGCTGATGCCGCTGGCGAGCCACTTGCTGGACATCCCGAGAATCAGGTTTTTCGACCAGTCAGCGACCATGAGAAATTGCGGCAACAACCTCGATTGCTGCCACCATTGATCCTGTTGCACCGGCCCCAGGCTCAACAGCCCGACTGCCACTACGACAAGCAAGCCTCCGCGCGCTGCGCCAAAGACCATGCCGAGAAAACGATCGGTCCCGGAAAGCCCGGTGACTCGAATCAGTTCTCCGATAAGAAAGTTGATCATTGCGCCAACCAGCAAGGTGGCGACGAATAGAATAGTACAGGCCCCGATAACCCGAAACGACGGCGTTTCGATGTAATTGACCAGATAAACTGATAACCCCGCGCCGAACATCCAGGCGACGACACCTGCAATGATCCAGGTCACCAGCGACAGAGCTTCTTTGACGAAGCCGCGCTTGAGACTGATCAGAGCGGAGATGACGACGATCCCGAGGATCGCCCAGTCGACCGGGGTAAAGGGCACGTTTGAGCCTGCGAACAGATAAGGCGGCGCATTTTAGCAGAGCGCCGACCTGCCGGTAAGCGAGATTTCCGGCCCAGACCGTGTGAAAACTACTGCGGGCTGGGAAACTTCGTTTCTACGCGCGCAATACTGCGTTAAAAACAGTCGAAAAATGCTCATTTAGAACACTAGAGTCAGACGCGACCCGAGCCGTTTTTCGCCTGTTTTGATTCGCTTCGCTCACCCTTCGGGCCAGCCTGCGGCTGTTACTCGCTCCGCTCGGTGCGCCTTGTCTTGCCATCGCTCGCTACGTTTACACACAGCCTGGGCAGCCTGTAAACACTTTGAACGTGTCAGCCGCGCTCAGGCTGGAAGCGCACCACAATACCCTTGAGTTTCTGCTGTTTGTCGAGCTGATCACGCAGGCGATCAGCCTCTGCGCGCTCGATCAGCGGGCCGACGAACACCCGGTTCACACCGTCAGCGGTGCGGATGTAAGCGTTATAACCCTGGGTGCGAAGCGTTTTCTGCAGGTTGTCGGCATTGGCACGGTTGGACATGCTCGCCAGCTGCACCGACCAGCTGACCGACAGGCCGTTGGCATCCACGCCGCTCGGCACTGCAGGCTTGGCGGCCGCAGCAGCAGGCGCAGTGGCCGGAGTAGCGGGAGTGGCTGGAGCAGTGGCAGGCTTGGTCGCTGGTTTCGCTGCAGGAGCAGGTTGCGCAGCAGCCGCAGGTGGCGTCACTGGCTTGGCCGCTGGCGGCGCAGGTGCGATGGGCATCGACGGCGGCTGGGCCTGGTCGCTCAAGTCATCGTCGGTAGGCACCGGCTCCTGCGGCAATGCCTGAGGCTCAGGCACCGGTACTGGCTCGACCTGAACCTGAGGTGCCACGGGCGCTTGCGGCGCAGCGGGCGCATCCACCTGAACGTGGTGGGTTTCATCCTGACGCGTGAACAGCATGGGCAGGAAAATCACCGCCACGGCAATCAGCACCAGAGCGCCAACCATTCGCTGTTTGAATACGTTATCCAGCAGTGCCATTTGCAGCTTCCTCTTTGGCGTGCCGGGTCAACCATTCCAGGGCCTCGGCTACACAGTAAAAAGACCCGAACAGCAAAATTTCGTCATCGGCCGTGGCGTGCGCGCACTGAGCCTCCAGTGCCAAAGCGACGCTCTGATAAGACGTCACCTTGGCCCCAAGGTTCTGGAGCGCAGCCTGTAAATCGGCTGCCGGGCGACTGCGGGAGGTCGGCAACGGGGCAACGGCCCAGTTCTCGATACTCGAAGCCAGTTCGGCCACGACGCCTTCCAGCTCCTTGTCGGCCAGCAAGCCGAACACGGCGAAACGCTGGCCCGTAATAGCGCGCTGTGCCAGACGACTGGCCAGAAACTGCGCCGCATGGGGATTGTGGCCCACATCCAGAAGCAGATTGAGCCGCTTGCCATGCCAGATAAACGAGCGACGATCGAGACGACCGATGATACGGGTTGCGTCCAGCGCCGCGCGAATCTGCTCAGGCTCCCAAGCCATTCCCAGCAACAGGAAGGTCTGAAGCGCCAACGCGGCGTTCTCCATGGGCAAGTCGAGCAAAGGCAGGTCATGCAGCTCAACCCGCTGCCCCTGCCCGTCCTGCCCCACCCAACTCCAGTGCCGATCACCGATCGAAAGGTCGAACTCACGCCCTCTGACCCATATCGGGCAATTCAACTCTTGTGCCTTGTCCAGCAACGGGGTCGGCGGCAACGGATCGCCGCACACCGCCGGGCGGTCTGCACGGAAAATCCCTGCCTTCTCGAAGGCTACCGATTCGCGGGTATCACCCAGCCAGTCCGCATGGTCAACACCAATGCTGGTGACCACGGCGATATCGGAATCAACAAGGTTGACCGCATCAAGGCGACCACCAAGGCCGACTTCAAGCACAGCGACATCCAGCGCGGCTTGCTCGAACAACCAGAATGCAGCCAGGGTGCCCATCTCGAAGTAGGTCAGGGTTACATCACCGCGAGCCGCTTCAACGACAGCGAATGCGTCACACAGCTCAAGGTCCGTGGCTTCAACGCCCTGCACTTGCACACGCTCGTTGTAGCGCAGCAGATGCGGAGAGCTGTAGACGCCGACTTTCAGGCCCTGGGCTCGGAGCAATGAAGCCAGGAACGCGCAGGTAGAACCCTTGCCATTGGTGCCCGTGACGGTGATGACCCGAGGCGCAGGTCGGGTAAGACCCAACTGCTGCGCCACCTGTCGCGACCGATTCAGCCCCATGTCGATGGCCGAAGGGTGCAATTGCTCCAGGTAAGCGAGCCAGTCGCCCAGGGATCCTGGGGTCATACGGTAGCCGGAGCCGGCGGAACGACGATAGGTTCGATAACCGGCGCCACGAACTTGGGCGTAGGCAGGTTCATCATCTGTGCCAGCAGGTTGCCCAGGCGCTGACGCAGCTCCTGGCGATGAATGATCATGTCGATAGCGCCGTGATCCAGCAGGAACTCACTGCGCTGGAAGCCTTCCGGCAGCTTTTCACGAACGGTCTGTTCGATCACACGCGGACCGGCGAAACCGATCAGCGCTTTAGGCTCGGCAACGATCACGTCACCCAGCATCGCCAGACTCGCGGATACGCCACCGTAGACCGGATCGGTCAGCACGGAAATGAACGGCAGGCCTTCTTCACGCAGGCGCGCCAGAACAGCAGAGGTTTTGGCCATCTGCATAAGGGAAATCAGCGCTTCCTGCATCCGTGCACCACCGGACGCAGCGAAGCAGATCATCGGGCAGCGTTTTTCCAGCGCGTAGTTGGCCGCTTGTACAAAGCGCTCACCGACGATGGCGCCCATCGAGCCGCCCATGAAAGAAAATTCGAACGCACACGCCACAACCGGCATACCCAGCAGGGAGCCACTCATGGAAATCAGGGCGTCTTTTTCGCCGGTCTGCTTCTGCGCGCCGGTCAGGCGATCCTTGTACTTCTTGCTGTCGCGAAACTTCAGGCGATCCACCGGCTCCAGGTCTGCACCGATTTCAGCACGACCTTCGGCATCCAGGAAAATGTCCAGACGCGCACGCGCACCGATGCGCATGTGGTGGTTGCACTTGGGGCAGACGTCCAGGGTCTTCTCCAGCTCTGGACGATAAAGCACCGCTTCACAGGACGGGCACTTGTGCCAAAGGCCTTCGGGGACCGAGCTTTTCTTGACCTCGGAACGCATGATCGAGGGGATCAGCTTGTCTACCAACCAGTTGCTCATGCTTTGTTTCTCCAGTACCGATGGCTCGAACGCGAGGCGACTCAGCGCCTGCGCATGCCCTTGAGCTAAATTCGTAAATGGCTTGGAGCTGCCGACTGCGGCCGCCGTAGGGCGAGACCTGCAACGCGTGCAACTTCAATCGTGACTCTTTTCAATCGTGACCAGGGGATGCTGCCGCCCTCGCCGCGTAAAATTCAGACTACCCGCATGCGGTGCAGACAGGGTTGTGGACGATGGTCGGCCAAAAGCCGTCACATCGTACGTGCAACCCGGTTCAGCCGCCATCAAGCGCCATGCACCGCACTCATGAACGCGCGGATCTTGTCATGATCCTTGATGCCTTTGCTTTTTTCGACCCCGCCACTGACATCAACCGCATAAGGGCGAACCTGGGCAATGGCCTGGGCGACATTGGCGGAGGTAAGCCCGCCCGCCAGGATAATCGGCTTGTCCAGATTGTCCGGAATCAATGCCCAGTCAAATGTTTCACCTGTACCACCCGGCACGCCCGAGACAAACGTGTCCAGCAGAATGCCGCTGGCCTTGGCATAAGCCCGGCAACTGCCTGCAATATCGTCACTGGCCTGCACGCGCAGCGCCTTGATGAACGGGCGATGATAACCCTCGCACTGCTCCGGCGTCTCATCGCCGTGGAACTGCAGCAGGTCCAGAGGCACGGCGTCGAGCATCTCGTTCAATTCACAGCGGCTGGCGTTGACAAACAGCCCCACCGTACTGATGAAAGGCGGCAACGCAGCGATGATCGCCCGAGCCTGATGCACGCTGACGGCCCTGGGACTTTTAGGGTAGAACACAAAACCGATGGCGTCGGCACCCGCTTCAACAGCGGCCAAGGCATCTTCTATGCGGGTAATACCGCAGATCTTGCTGCGAACGGCTGACATGTAAATAACCTCAAGCCTTTCGGGAAAGGCCCGGATATTAGCAAATGCTGCACCGAGCGTCAGCCGTCCAATTCCGAGAAACCTGTCAGAAAATGCGGCCCGATGTAGCGATCCGGCAGCGGGAATTCGTCCCGGTACTCCACCTGTACCAGATAAAGGCCAAATGGATGGGCCGTGACCCCGCCAGTGCGCCGCACTTTGCTTTCCAACACCTCGCGCGCCCACTCGATCGGCCGCTCGCCGGTACCGATGGTCATCAGCACCCCGGCAATGTTGCGCACCATGTGATGCAGGAAGGCATTGGCGCGCACATCAATGACAATCATCTTGCCGTGCCGCGTCACCCGCAGATGGTGCAGTTGCTTGATAGGCGATTTGGCCTGGCATTGCCCGGCCCGGAACGCGCTGAAATCATGGGTACCGACCAGATACTGCGCAGCCTCGGCCATGCGTTCGACATCCAGCGGCCGGTGATTCCAGGTGATTTCCTGGTTCAGGTGCGCGGGTCGGATCTGATCGTTGTAGATGACGTAGCGATAACGCCGGGCGATGGCCTTGAAGCGCGCATGGAAATCAGCGGGCATGACTCTGGCCCAGCTCACGCTGATATCGTGAGGCAGGTTGATATTGGCGCCCATCACCCAGGCCTTCAAGGAGCGCTCGGCACGGGTGTCGAAATGCACCACTTGACCGCAGGCGTGCACGCCCGCATCGGTCCGACCGGCGCACATCAGCGACACGGGCGAGTCGGCCACCTTCGACAACGCGTTTTCGAGTGTTTCCTGCACGGTCAACACGCCGGATGCCTGACGCTGCCAGCCGCAGTATCGCGAGCCCTTGTATTCGACCCCGAGCGCAATTCGGGAAAAGCCATCAGCAGCCATTTCGGCCGCCGGAGTGTCTATGTTCGCCAAGAAGTTAAAGCCTGTCGGTTTGCGAAATGGCGGCCATTATAGGGCCGCCGAAAAAAGACGCCACGTCTGGGCACTTTAAATGCAAACGGCCGCATAAGCGGCCGTTGCTGTGTTGCCGGGATGATTCAGACCAGGCGACCGAGCATCTCTCTGGCCTCGGTTTTCTGGCTGTCATCGCCCTCGGTGACCACTTCATCGAGGATATCCCGCGCGCCGTCGCTGTCACCCATCTCAATGTAGGCTCGCGCCAGATCGAGTTTGGTGGCGGCCTCGTCGGTGCCGGAAAGGAAGTCGAACTCAGGTTCGTCGTCCATGGCTGCCATGTCGTCGGCCGTAAAACTTGGCGTCTGAAATGGCTCGGCTATCGGTGGGCTTTCCAGGTTCTGCGACAGACGCTCCAGTTCAGCGTTGACGTCGTCGATTTCCGAAGCAAAAGCCTGAGTGGCCTGATCGGTCTCGATCTCATCAGCTAGCGACAGATCAAAATCGTCCGGAAGATCTAGATCATGTTCCAGCTCGGGCTCTGGCTGTGGTGCAACGGTCGGCGTTTCACCCAGGTCCAGCGGGTCGTTTTCCAGGCTGAGCAGGAAATCGTCTTCGGTGGTCAACGCGGGCTCGTCTTCAGCCAGATCGAGATCAAAATCGTCCAGATCATCAGGGGTGTTGATCGCCGGCGTTTCATTTTGCTGCCTGAGCAAGGTTTCGAAACTTGGCTCATCTGCCGCTACAACCGGCGCATCAAGCTCGAAGTCACTGGCTGGCAACACAGGCTCAGGCTCAGGCGCAGCCTGCTCCAGATCATCCATGCTCAAGTCAAAATCGTTGTCCTGATCATCAGCATCGACAATCGGAGCCGGTTCCGGCTCAGGTTGTGGCGCTGGCTCAGCCGCTACGACCTCAGATTCCGGCTCCTGCTCATCGAGCAGCAGGCTTTCAACGTATTTGGCGTCCATCTCGGCTGCCAATGCAGCGGCAGTCGCGGTTGCAGCTGCTGCAGTGACGGCGGCAGCAGCGATGGTCGGGTTGTTATCTTTTAGCTGCTCGACCTCAGCTTGGTTCTTTCCCCGGGCCACCACTTTGCGCTCATGTGCAGCGAACGCTTTGGTGTTGCCCTGCTCGGCGTAGATTTCCATCAGTTTGAGGCGAATATCATCGCGAGTCGGGTCGACCTTGACGGACTCTTCCAACAGCTCGACCGCCTGATTCATACGGCCATAAGCAATATGGATTTCGGCCTGCACCAGCGGATCGGCAGGACGCTCTTTAGCCGCCACACCTGCGGCTGCGGCGGCGGGCGCCATTCGCACACCCGGCGGAGGAACATCGAGACCGTCGAAGCTAGCCTGTGGCAGCTCCATGTCCATGTCCGAAACAAACTCGGACTCTTCAGCCAGGGCGCGGGCCATACGGCGATGCTTCTCGGCTTCAGCCTTGGCGTTGCGGCGACGCGCCAGGAACAGCATCAACAGCAGCAGCAACAACACCACTGCGCCACCGATGATGCCGAGCACGATCGGGTTGTTCAGCAACTGTTTGAACGGATCCTGCTCTTCGGCACCCTGCACCGCAGCCGGATCAACCACCAACGGTGTCTCCATGCCAGGCGTCGTGACTTGAGCGGCACCTGCTGGCAACGCGTCTTCCGGGGCAATTTCGCCGGGTGGCTTGGCGGCGGCTTCCGGCGAGCCGGGCGTGGCGGCCAAGGCTGCAGGCATGGACGGATTAGCGGCCGGAGTGGCTGGAGTGGCCGGCGCAGCCGCTGGAACCACAGCGCCTGAAGCCTGCATCTTGGCCAGCTGATCGCTTTTGAGCTGAATCAGACGCTGCATTTTGTCGAGCTGACTTTGCAGATCATTCATGCGGCTCTTGAGTTCGGCGTTATCACGACGCGCCGTATCAAGGTTTTCCTCAGCCACAGCCAGCTTGTTAGCGAGATTCTTGTCACCCGCCGCGCCGTTGGCGCCATTTGAACCTGCTGAGACCAGACTCAGATTGTCTTTGGCCTCCACCTGCGAAGGCGCGGAGCCCGCGCGGTCGCGGCGCGTGGCGTCCAGTTGGCGAGCGCCCGTTGGAGTGCTGCGCCCTTGGCGCCAGGCCTGGTTTTGCGCCGCTACTTCGTTGATTGCCTGTGGCTGGGGCGTGACCTTTGATTGCTCGGCGTTGGGCAGGCGTAACACCTGGCCTTTTTTAAGACGGTTGATGTTGCCACCGATGAAGGCGTTGGGATTCAACGCCTGAATCGCCAGCATGGTTTGCTGGACCGTGCCGCCATTGCGGACCTTTTCGGCGATTTCCCACAGCGTGTCGTTATTGCTGGTGGTGTAGAGAACAGGTTTTGCGTCCGACGCAGGCGCTGCGGCAGGTGGCGTCTGTGCCGCAGGCTCTGGCGCAGGCGCTGCGGGTGGGGTCGCAGGCTCAGTGGTGGCCGGCGCCGTACTCGGCAATTGTGCCGGAGCCGCCGGATTCGCGGCCGCTGTGGCTGCTGCCGCGGCCTCAGGCGAATACTTGGGCGGATCCAGCAGCAGGCTGTACTCGCGTAGCAGACGGCCGTTAGGCCAGAGCACTTGCACCAGGAATTTTACGAAAGGCTCACGTACCGGCCTGGTCGAGGTGATACGCAAGACGCTTTTGCCGCTGGCATTGATCACCGGCGTGAACGTCAAGTCGTTGAGAAAAGCCTGACGGGTAATCCCGGCCTGAGCGAAGTCAGCGGTGGTCGCCAGACTTGGGACCACTTGCGCAGGATTGAGTCCCTGCGCTTCGGTCAACTCAATCTCGGCTACCAATGGTTGGTTCAGGGTCGACTTGACCGACAATTCCCCAAGGCCCAGCGCCTGCGCCATTCCCGATGACAGCGCTGAAGCCGCGGCAATTGCTAAAACCAGTTTGCGAACCTGAACCATAGCCCATCCCTTGTTTAAAAATTCCTCGGTAGCCGAGAAGGTGAAAAGCACTCATCTCAGCGTCGAGGACACGCCTGGCTAGAATGATTCTTCAAATTGTTGCCAAGTATCTTTTACACATAGTCTTTTATCAACAATTCAGCAACCTGCACAGCGTTCAAGGCCGCGCCTTTGCGAACATTGTCGGCGGTTACCCACAGATTGAGCTGACACGGGTCGTCAATTCCGCTACGCACCCTTCCTACATAAACAACGTCTTGCCCTACAGCATCACCGACCGCCGTGGGGTAATCGCCCTCTTCCACAAGCTCGATACCCGCTGCCGCTTCCAACGCCTTGTTCACCGCCGCAAGATCAACGGGCGCCGCTGTCTCCAGCGAAACAGTAAAGCTGTCGCCAAAGAACACCGGCACCTGGATGCAAGTCGCGGCGACTTTGAGTAAAGGCAGGTCAAGCAACTCACGCAACTCGGCGACCAGACGTTTTTCCAACGGCGCATGGCCGTCTGCGTCTGGCGCGCCCACCTGAGCCAGCACGTTGAACGCCATCTGCCGATCAAAGAAGCGCGGTTCTAGCGGACGTACGTTGAGCAGTTCGGTGGTCTGACGCGCCAGCTCTGCGACACCCTCGCGGCCCTGGCTGGAAACCGCCAGACAGGCAGTGACATTCACGCGCAGGATTTCCAAAACCTCGCGCAAGGGCGCCAGGGTCAACGACAACGCAGCGCCAGAAGCGCTGGGGCTGCCGACCTGAAAAGGCTTGCCGAACGATTCGAGCAGTGCGGCGTTGATTTCAGGAACAACGCCTGGCGCCTCCTCGCAGGTCAGTCCGCCCGACAGATCGATCACCGAACACCCCGCCGCCGTGGCGCGCGCCGCGTAGCTGCGGGTAATCGCCGGGCCTGCAGCGAAGAACGCGACTTGAGCTTTGCTGAAATCGAATTCGTCGACTTCGCGCACGCGCACGTTCTTGCCCCTGAACGGAACTGAATGGCCTGCCGATTCGATGCTGGCCAGCAAATGCAGCTGCGCGACCGGAAAATTGCGTTCTTCAAGAATCTGGACGATGGTTTCGCCGACAGTACCGGTGGCGCCGATCACGGCAATATCAAAGGACTGATCCATGCAAAAACCTCAGGTAAAACGGGGAGCGGCACTTTAACCGCGCAGTCTGGCGCAGGCAATTGAGCAAGTGATTTATCGGTCAGGGTTCCAGCCCCACAGGAAAAAATTGTCCTGAACTCCACACCCCCAGCCATCGTTGCCCGTCTATCTCGCGGGGAACCGCCAGCTCTACCAACTGGTAAAACACGTTGCGATGGATGAGGGCTTCGAGATTGACCCTGACATTTACATAGGGAGCAGGCTCGCCCGTGTGCGGATCAGTAACTACCCGCAGTAGATGCTCGGGCCCCGCCACCGTTTGATCCTCGACATTGGTGGTGAACCGCAAAACCTGCTGCTCACCCTCCCCTTCGACCTCCAGGCTGACCGCCACAAAGGGCGCGTCATCGACCGTGATCCGCACCTTCTCAACCGGCGTAATCAGGAAGTAATCGTCACCGTCGCGACGCATGATGGTCGAAAACAGACGGACCATCGGCTTGCGGCCAATGGGCGTGCCCAGGTAGTACCAGGTGCCGTCCCGAGCGATACGCATGTCGATATCGCCACAGAAATCCGGATTCCACAGGTGAACAGGCGGCAACCCTTTGCCTTTGGGGATCTGCGCAAACAGATCGTTGACCTTGCCGGAACCGCTCATGATTTGCTCCTTAACGACTGACGCCCAACAAACTGCGAGCGTATTCCTCAAGGGGCGGGGCAAGCAAATCTTCAGGGCTGGTGTCGTACAGCGTCAGCAAACCGCCACGGATATGAATCCGCGCACTGTCGATCAGGTAACGGGTGCTGGTTTCAATGACCATCAGCTGAATCACGCCATTATCGATACCGAGACGATCAACCGCCTCTTGATCAGACCACTCATCGGTATTGCCGATGCGGTCGTCAGCCTTGGCAAAGCGGGTATAGAGCAAGTAATGAGCGCCCATGGAACGGGCCTCGGTCATGGCTTCGTCCAGCCCAAGCGGCGCACGTGCACGACGGACCATGGGGAAATACTCGACAAAACCATTGAAGGCTTCTTCAGCGACCACGTTTTGGCGGGGAAGAGCCCCGGCGCCGTGGGGCGCGAAGGCACCCTGCGCTATATAAATGAAGGAGTCAGCCTGCAGGCGAAAATTGCTCAAGCGCCGGGTATTGCTGTGATCGAGAATCCCCGCATCACTGAGTTGATCGCGAGTGCCCTGGGCCATATCGCTGACACTCATACAACCATTCAACGCCAACAGCGCCAGTAGCAGAACCAGGCTACGCATTATTCCCTCCCAAATGCCGGTGACGGAAAACCGGCGAATGGTCAGCGAATGCAGCTTCCGCGCCAGAGCGGCCATGGAGGCGAATAATCTGCGCTTCATGGCATAAAACAGGAGGGCAAATTTCGGCGGGATGGGAACCCTGTGGGAGCGAATTCATTCGCGAAGGCAATACTGAAGCCGATAAAGATACATCGACTGTACTGGCCTCTTCGCGAATGAATTCGCTCCCACAGATTTACTTCAGGCGGCATCAGATGTCAGCAGGATCGCTCTTGGGCTCAGTTGCCGCCACTTCAGTCACCGCATCCGGGTCACGCTTGCGCTTGTTGCCCATCCGCACGCCGATATCCATGAGGAATTGAAAGAAGCCTTCCTGATCTTCCAGCACATTGCTCCAGAACGGCGAGTGGTAAAGCGCCACAGCGCCATGCACCAAGGCCCAGGCTGCGCAGTAGTGGAAATATGGCGGGACGTCCTCCAGCTTGCCTTCGTTGATACGGCCTTTGATCAGCAGCGTCAGATGCTCGAAGTTCGAGGCGCGAATCTTGTGCAGCTCCTCGACCATTTCAGGCACCTGATTGCCTTTAACGACCTTTTCTTCGAGCCGGTCGAACAACCGATAACGCTGCGGATCACGCATACGGAATTCGAAGTAGGCGCGGGACAGCGCCTCCTTGTCCTTTTCCAGGTCAGCAGAGTGCAGCAGCTCGTTCAAATCACGCTCGTAGTCGAGCATCAGGCGCAGATAGATTTCAGCCTTGGATTTGAAGTGCTTGTAAATGGTGCCTTTGCCGATACCCACAGCATCCGCAATCATCTCGACGGTGACGCTGTCTTCTCCTTCATCGAGGAAAAGCTTTAGCGCGGTGTCGAGGATTTCCTGCTCGCGGCGGCGAAACTCACGGACCTTACGAGGTTCTTTTTGCATAGGAAAGGGTCTGTAGGGGCTCTAAATCGAAGCCCGGTATTATGCCTAACTGGCGCGAAATTGCACGGATCATCCCACCATGGCAACGCAAATGCGCAGAACGCGGGCGCTACAGATCAGGAGTATTCTGGGCGCACCCCGGTCCTGCAGGAGTTGTCGCAGGTTACGGACGCGACAAATGCGGCCTGGCTGACACGACGCGTTTCGCAGCCTTCGGCAGCTTCTACAGGGGCAGCAGCACCCATAGCGCCAGATCGAACTCAGCAGCAGCCGTGCTATTCCAAAACTGTTTAAAAAACGTACAAAAGCGACTGGACGCGCAGCAATACTGGCCAATACTTACACCGTTGGCGCGGCATCTCCCCCAAGTGACGCGCCAGTAAAGGTGCCGACGGATAGCGCACCTTTGTTTTACTCCTAATGGTCTTAACCCGGATTCACCCCCCAGAACCCGGGTTTTTTTTGCCCGGGATTCAGGCTTTGAGCGCCTCAGCTCTTCACATGGGCTAACGGAAACAGCCGAGCGAAGTTGGCCGTGGTCATCGCGGCAAAATCGTCATACGACTCACCGCGCAACATGGCCAGAAACTCGGCCACTTCGCGCACGTATTGCGGCAGATTCGGTTTGCCGCGATACGGAATCGGCGCCAGGTAAGGCGAATCGGTTTCAACCAGCAAGCGGTCGGCAGGCACTTGGCGCGCGACGTCGCGAAGGGCATCGGCATTGCGGAAGGTGACAATTCCGGACAACGAGATATAGAACCCCAAATCCAGCGCGGCTTTGGCCATGTCCCAGTCTTCGGTGAAGCAGTGCAGGACGCCGCCCTGGGGCAACGCCGCTTCACGCAAGAGCGCCAGGGTGTCAGCACGCGCGCCCCGGGTGTGGACGATCACCGGCTTTGCAGTGACCTTGGCGGCCTCAAGGTGCAGACGAAACGAAGCCTGTTGCAGCTCTGCCGCTTCAGGCTCGTAGTGGTAATCCAGACCCGTCTCGCCAATGGCGACCACCCGCGGATGATTCAACTCCTCAAGCAGCCAGTCCAGCGCGGGCGCTTCGCCGGGCTTCAAGTCCAGCGGGTGGATACCCACGGAGCAATCCACGTCGTCATAACGCTCAGCGAGGCTTTTGACTGCCGCAGCGTTATCGGCACTGACACCGATACAGAGAAAATGACCAACGCCCCGCGCCCGGGCTGCGTCAAGCGCAGCATCAAGGGAGCCAGCGTGCTCGGCGAGGTCTAGACGGTCGAGGTGACAATGGGAATCTACAAGCATGGAATCAGGCATCTACATCGTGTGGGTCGGACGGTCGGATTTCAAAGCACCGGCCAGGTAGGTTTCAATCAGATTGCGCGCGGTATTGTCCCCGTCATTGAATTGCACGCCGACGCCCGCGGCACGGTTACCCTGAGCGCCCTTGGGCGTAATCCAGGTGACCTTGCCCGCCACCGGCACCTTCTCCGGCTCATCCATCAGGTTGAGCAGCATGAACACCTCATCACCCAGCTTGTAGCTTTTGCTGGTGGGGATGAACAGCCCGCCGTTCTTGATGAACGGCATGTAGGCGGCGTACAGGACAGACTTGTCCTTGATGGTCAGGGATAAAATGCCATTACGTGGACCGGAATTCAGCGGCAAGCTCATGACAACTCCTTGGATCGGGAATGAGTAATCCTAACGTTGTTGGGGCATCGCTGCCCACTGCACCAGCAAGGCTTCAAGCAACAGCACACGATTGAGGTTGGCTTTGGACATGACTTTCTGACGCTGCGCGAGGATCCAGTCCTGAATCTCCAGCACCCGGCCCTGAGCCGTTTTCTGCCCCAGGTATTGCAAAACTTTGCGCATGTCAGCCAGCCCAAGGCCTTCTTCATCTTCGGTCAATTGGTAACGCAGAATCAGGTTCGACCAATCACAGAACCAGTCAAACAGCAGCAACAGCGGGATATCTTTCCAGCCTTCAGCCAACTGGGTTGGCGATTGCTGCTGCTTGAGCAGCTTCTTGACGCCGTCGACCACCTGAGCACGCTGTTCACGCACGCCCTGAGCCTGAAGCTTGACGGCCGCCAACGGCGACCCTGCCGCCAGGACCAGCAATTCGCGCCGCTGATCCTCACTGCACTCGGGCAGCGCCTGGGCCAGCCAGTCCAGACTCATTTGCTCGCTGGGCAACGGGCAGGCCTGCTGCACACAGCGGCTTCGCACGGTCGGCAGCAATCTGCTCGACTGGTGGCTGACCAGCAGCAGGACAGTGTTACCTGAAGGCTCTTCGAGACTCTTCAACAAGGCGTTGGCGGCGTTGATGTTCATCGACTCCACAGGCTCGATCAACACTACCTTGCGACCGCCCATTTGCGCGGTCTGCACGACAAAGCTCACCAGATCACGGACCTGATCGACCTTGATCGCCTTGTCCGCCTCTTCGGGCTCCAGCACGTAATTATCAGGATGGCTGCCTGCCGCCAGCAGCATGCAGGATTTGCACTGGCCGCAAGCATCCAGCCCTTGCGGGCGCTGACACAGCAACGTGGCCATCAAGCGCTCGGCCAATGCCCGCTTGCCGATACCAATGGGGCCGTGCAACAGATAAGCGTGGGCATGCTGGGCGCGTCCGGCCATCTGCTGCCAGAGCTGGTCCTGCCAGGGATAGGCCTCAGCCACGGCGATAAAGCTCCAGCAATTGCGGCAGCAAAGCGTCCAGGGATTGCTGAACCTCAGCCAGTGGCAACGCGGCGTCCACCAGGCGATAGCGTTCGGGCGCGGCCTTGGCCCTGTTCAGATAGGTACTGCGTACGGCCTCGAAAAACGACCGGCCTTCTTGCTCGAAACGGTCCAACTGACCCCGCGCGGAAGCTCTTGCCAAGCCGATCTCCACCGGCAGATCGAACACCAGGGTCAGGTCCGGGTGCAATTGACCCTGAACAAAGGCCTCCAGCACAGCGATCCGCTCCTGGGACAAACCGCGCCCGCCGCCCTGATAGGCGTAGGTTGCATCCGTGAACCGATCACATAAAACAATGGCGCCACGCGCCAGGGCCGGTCGAATCACTTGCGCCAGATGCTGTGCCCGCGCCGCGAAGACCAACAGCAACTCGGTATCGGCATGCATCGACTCATCACTGGGCGCCAGCAACAGATCACGAATGCGTTCGGCCAGCGGAGTCCCGCCCGGTTCACGGGTCAGGACAACATCAATCCCTTCGGCACGCAGACGGCCCGCCAGGTATTCACGATTAGTGCTTTTACCTGCGCCTTCCGGCCCCTCAAGGGTAATGAACAGGCCAGTCACAGGCAGTCCTCAGTCATCTTCATTTAGGGCTTTGCTCACTCTGCGCAGCGGCACTGTCAGCAGGCGGCTCGGCACCTTGCGCTGCGGGGGCGTCTACGGTCGCGTCGGGCTCGACAGGCGGCGTCGGCTCGGCCGGGGTCGCAGGCGTGACGACCGGAGCGGGTTCAGGCGTTGCTGCCGGAGCAGGCGCCGGACTGGAGCGGTAATCTGCACGGCGCTTGAGTTGGTACTCGCGAACGGCCGCATTGTGAGCGTCCAGATCGTTGGAAAACACATGGCTGCCGTCGCCGCGCGCGACGAAGTACAGGCTTTTACCCGCAACCGGATTGAGCGCGGCATGAATCGCTTCACGACCGACCAGGGAGATGGGCGTCGGCGGCAAACCGGCAATCACATAGGTGTTGTAAGGGGTGGGCTCGCGAAGATGAGCCCGGGTCAACTTGCCGTTGTAGCGCTCGCCCATCCCATAAATCACGGTCGGGTCGGTCTGCAGCAGCATGCCCAGCTCAAGACGCCGAACAAACACACCGGCGATCTGCCCACGCTCTTGAGGCACACCGGTCTCCTTCTCAACCAGCGAGGCCATGATCAGCGCCTGATAAGGGTTCGAATACGGCGCCTCGGGAGCGCGCTTGGCCCATTCTTCATCGAGCACTTCATCCAGACGCTTATAGGCCTGCTTGAGCAATTCGGCATCACTCATGCCACGTACGAAGCGATAGGTGTCGGGGAAAAATCGACCTTCGGGGAACACGTCCGGGTGGCCGATTTTGCTCATCAGCTCGGTGTCTGTGAGGCCCGCGAGGGTTTGTTCCAGCTTGGGCTGTTTGGCCAGTGCCGCTCGAACCTGGCGGAAGTTCCAGCCTTCGACCAGGGTCACGCTGTACTGCACCACTTCGCCCCGCTGCCACAGCGCAAGCAAGCCCTGGGCATCCATCCCTGGCGTCATGCGGTACTCACCACTGTGCAGCGACTCGTCCGCCAGATTGAAGCGCCAGTAGAGACGCAGCCAGAACGCGTCCTTGATCACCCCCTCGGTCTGCAGACGGTTGAGCAGGCCTGTCGGCGTGGAACCGGCAGGAACGTCCAGCAGTTGTTCCTGACTGACGTTCAAGGGTTGGTGCAGCGCCTCTTTCTGCTGCCAGTAAGCCACGCCCAGGCCAAGACCCACCAGGACGACACCGGTTTCCAGTAACAGCAATAATTTTCGAATCACTAAGCGATATCCAGAAGCGCATGGGCTGTGCGTTGCAGTTTACGGGTGAGCGGACCGACCGGCCAGCTCAGCTGTTCGAAGCCGGTGACAGGCCAGATGCCATAGACACTGTTACAGACAAAGACTTCGTCGGCGTGTTGCAGGTCAATGCTGTGCAAGTCGCGAATGCTCGAAGCAATACCCAGTTGACTGGCCTGCTCAAGCAACTCGGCACGCATGACGCCAGCGACCCCACAACGGCTCAGGTCAGCGGTCAGCAATGTCTGATCCTTGATCAGGAACAGGTTGCTGTAGACCCCTTCGATAATCCGTCCGCTGATATCGCGCATCAAGCCTTCGGCATGGGTAGCATCCTGCCATTCGGAGCGCGCCAGTACCTGCTCAAGGCGATTCAGATGCTTCAAGCCCGCCAGCAGTGGTTGCTCGGCCAGACGGGTTGCACAGGGGAACAGCCGGATGCCGTGTTCGGCGTGACTCGACGGATAGGCTGGCGCCGGGCTGCCCTGGAGAATTCTTCTAGGTTCAGCATCGCTGGAAGGCGCGTAGCCTCGCTGGCCATCGCCCCGGGTCAGAATCAGCTTCAGGACGCCCTCGCCGAGCTGGGCAGCAAAAGCCAGCAGCTCGTGATGGATCAGCGTGGGGTCGATCGGGATCGCCAGACGCTCACAACCACCGAGCAGGCGTTGCACGTGACGATCCAGCAGCAATGGTCTCCCCGCCTTTACAGCGATGGTTTCAAACAAGCCATCGCCGTAAGCCAGGCCCCTGTCTCTGACAGAGAGCGCGCTGGCAGGTTGGCCATCGATCCAGTCAGGCATTACTCGGCGAACCGGCGGAACACCAGTGAGCCGTTGGTACCGCCGAAGCCAAAGGAGTTGGACAGCACCACATCGATCGGCATGTTGCGCGCTTCATGAGGTACGAAATCCAGATCGCAGCCCTCGCCCGGCTCATCGAGGTTGATCGTAGGCGGCGCCACCTGGCCGTTAATGGCCAGCACGCTGAAGATCGCTTCTACAGCGCCTGCAGCACCCAGCAAGTGACCGGTCATGGACTTGGTCGAACTCACGGCCAGTTTGTAGGCGTGATCACCAAACACACTCTTGATCGCATTGGCTTCAGCGAGGTCACCCGCCGGCGTGGAGGTGCCGTGGGCATTGATGTACTGGACCTCGTCGGCGTTGACCTTGGCATCGCGCAGCGCATTGACGATGCAGCGCGCAGCCCCTGCACCGTCATCCGGCGGCGAGGTCATGTGATAGGCATCACCGCTCATGCCGAAGCCAATGAGCTCGGCGTAAATCGTCGCACCACGCGCCTTGGCGTGCTCCAGCTCTTCTAGCACCAGAGCGCCGGCACCATCGGACAGCACGAAACCGTCACGGCCTTTGTCCCACGGACGACTGGCGCGAGTCGGATCGTCATTACGGGTCGAGAGTGCACGGGAAGCACCGAAGCCGCCCATGCCCAGACCGCAGGCTGCCATTTCGGCACCACCGGCGATCATGACGTCTGCTTCGCCATAAGCGATGTTGCGTGCCGCCATGCCAATGCAATGTGTACCGGTGGTACAGGCGGTGGCGATGGCGTAATTAGGCCCCTGTGCGCCCAGGTGGATCGACAGGAACCCGGAAATCATGTTGATGATCGAACCCGGCACGAAAAACGGCGAGATACGCCCCGGACCCTGCTCATGCAGTGAACGGCTGTTGTTTTCGATATTGGTCAGGCCACCGATACCCGAACCCATGGCAACGCCAATGCGCTCGCGATTTGCATCAGTGACTTCCAGACCGGAATTACGCACAGCCTGAAAGCTGGCAGCGAGACCGTACTGGATGAAAAGATCGAGCCGGCGAGCCTCTTTGGGCGCCAGATACTCTTCGACGTTGAAGCCTTTGATCGAACCGCCAAAGCGGGTCGTATAAGCCGAAAGGTCCGTGTGCTCGATAAGGCCGATGCCACTGCGACCAGCCAGAATGCCCTGCCAACTGCTTGGCACATCCGTACCCAATGGCGACAGCATACCCATACCGGTGACCACGACGCGTCTACGCGACACAGGACTCTCCTCTTCTCTCATTGACGACCTAAAAACATCGTTTTAAAGAAAAAACCGCACGCCGGTAAGGCAGTGCGGTTTTCCCATGACAGCAACAACGATTACAAAATCTTACGCCTGGTGGGCAGTAACGTAATCGATTGCAGCTTGAACGGTAGTGATTTTCTCAGCTTCTTCGTCAGGGATTTCAGTCTCGAATTCCTCTTCCAGAGCCATCACCAGCTCAACGGTATCAAGGGAGTCAGCACCCAGGTCTTCAACGAAGGAAGCACTGTTGGTAACTTCCTCAGCCTTGACGCCAAGTTGCTCGGTAACGATTTTCTTGACGCGCTCTTCGATGGTGCTCATACCTAGTTTTAACTCCTAGTGGACAAATTCGGGCAACTGACCGGTGGGTAAGTGTATAGAAGAGGTTTTGCGCATTTCAAGCTTAATGCTCACCCCTTCGAACCGCACCGCTCATCTGCCCATCAAATAGATTGCAGCTTTATAACGGATTTTAGACAGCACGTATGACATTTTTTTGATGCAGTGCGTCACTTTTAGCTCATGTACATGCCGCCGTTCACCGGGATTGTAGCCCCGGTAACGTAGGCTGCACCGTCAGACGCGAGAAAAGCGACCACGTGCGCAATCTCTTGCGCCTGCCCCAGACGTCCCAGAGGAATCTGGTTGATCAGGGTCTCACGCTGCGTTTCCGGCAGTTCGCGGGTCATGTCGGTATCAATGAAACCGGGGGCTACCGAGTTGACGGTAACCGAACGCGAACCTACTTCCCGAGCCAAGGCACGACTGAAACCTTCCAGCCCTGCTTTAGCGGATGCGTAGTTTACTTGGCCTGCGTTGCCCATGGCACCCACAACAGAGCCAATACTGATGATTCGACCCCAACGCGCCTTGGTCATGCCACGCAAAACGCCCTTGGAGAGGCGGAACAGGCTGTTCAGGTTGGTATCGACGACATCATGCCATTCGTCATCTTTCATGCGCATCATCAGGTTGTCACGGGTGATACCGGCGTTATTGACCAGGATCAGCGGCGCGCCAACTCGTTCCTGGATCAGCGACAGTGTCGCTTCCACAGAAGCGGCACTGCAGACATCCAGCATCAGGCCAAAGCCTTCGATGCCGTTTTCCTTGAAGGTAGCGCTGATGCGTTCGGCACCGGACTCGGAAGTCGCCGTTCCCACCACGATCGCGCCATTGCGACCCAATTCCAGGGCAATGGCTTGGCCAATCCCGCGGCTGGCACCAGTGACCAGTGCAACTTTACCTTGCAGACTCATGCAAGTTTCTCCTAATCAGGCCAGCGCCGCGCGAGCGGCGGCGAAGGCATCCGGGGTATCCAGGTTGTAGGTTGTCACGCCTTCGGCGCAACGCTTGTTCAGACCAGCCAGTACTTTGCCCGGCCCACATTCAACCAGCTGGGTCGCACCATGGCTTGCCAGGCACTGGATGGATTCCACCCAGCGAACCGGCTTGTACAACTGCTCCAACAAATCACGCTTGAGCGTAGCCAGATCACTCACTGCAGCGGCACTGACGTTCTGCACCAGTGCAATATTGGGTTCCTGCCACTCAATCGCCTCGATGGACGCAGCAAAGCGCTCTGCCGCAGGGCGCATCAATTCGCAATGGGACGGAACGCTCACCGGCAGCGGCAATGCACGCTTGGCACCACGGGCCTTGCACAGCTCCATGGCACGCTTGACCGCTTCTGCGGCACCGGCAATGACGACCTGGCCTGGGGAGTTGAAGTTCACCGCACTGACCACCTCGCCCTGCGCCGCTTCGGCACAGGCGGCAATCACATCGGCATCGTCCAGGCCCAGGATGGCGGCCATGCCACCCTGACCGGCCGGAACCGCTTCCTGCATCAGCTGACCACGACGCTCCACCAGCTTGACCGCATCGGCCAGGCTCAGGCTTTGGGCGGCAACCAGGGCGCTGTATTCACCCAGGCTGTGACCGGCAACATACGCCGGAACCGCGCCGCCTTCAGCCAGCCATACGTGCCAGAGGGCAATGGAAGCGGTCAGGATGGCAGGCTGGGTCTTGTCGGTCTGATTGAGCAGTTCGGCTGGACCTTGCTGAGTCAAAGCCCAAAGGTCATAACCCAAGGCATCGGATGCCTGCTCGAAAGTATCAAGGATCAGCGGGTGTTGCGCGCCCTGGTCGGCCAGCATACCCAGAGACTGGGAGCCCTGACCCGGGAAGACGAATGCGAGGGATGCAGACATTGAACAAGCCTCTGATTGTGGTCGTCAAAATAAACGCCCGGCCATGACCGAGCGCGAAGAATTCGTTAAAAACTGAGCCGCCAGTTTGATGACTGGCCAGTCAGCAGGGTCACATTCTAGCGGACGACGAGCATAAACGCTGCACACACACCCTAAAGCAGCTCAGCCAGGCGCCCGTGCAGATGTTGTGGCAGGTTACCCTCCACTTCGATCAACGCACGATGAATGGCGCTCTGAAAGCCCTGCATGCTGGCCGAGCCATGACTCTTGACGACAATGCCCTGCAACCCGAGAAAGCTCGCGCCATTGTGTCGCGCCGGCGCGAGATCAGCCTGCAAGCGCTTGAGCAGCGGCAACGCCAGCGCACCGACCGCCCTCGACAGCAGATTCTGGTTGAACAATGTTTCAATCCGCGCAGAAATCATGCTGGCAAGTCCTTCACTGGACTTGAGCAGGATATTGCCGACAAAGCCGTCGCAAACGACGACGTCCGCCTCGCCTCGATACAGGCCATCACCCTCGACAAATCCGGTGTAGTTCAAGCCCGGCGCGGCCTGCAACAGGCTCGCAGCTAGCTTGACCTGCTGGTTACCCTTGATGTCCTCGGTGCCGATGTTGAGCAGCGCAACCCTGGGCCGTACAACCCCGAGCGCCTCGGCGGCCACCGAGCCCATCACGGCAAACTGGTACAGATTGTCAGCACTGCAATCGACGTTCGCCCCCAGATCAAGCAACTGGCAGTAGCCACGCTGGGTAGGAATCGCCGCGACCATCGCCGGGCGATCAATGCCCGGCAAGGTCTTGAGTACCAAACGCGAGAGCGCCATCAAGGCACCGGTGTTACCGGCACTGACACAGGCCTGGGCCTGACCGCCAGCCACTAGATCCAGCGCCACCCGCATCGAAGAATCGGGCTTGCTACGCAACGCCTGAGACGGCTTTTCATCCATGCCGATCACTTCGCTGGCATTTACAACGCGCAGACGCGAGCGATCCACACCAGGTTGGCGGGCGATCAGTTCTTCAATAAGGGGAGCTTGACCAACGAGGGTCAGATGAAGCGAGGGCGTAGCAATCAGGCACGCGAGGCTGGCCTGAACAATGTTGCGGGGACCGAAGTCCCCGCCCATTGCGTCGATCGCGATGATCGGAGCGGACAAGAAATTACTCGTCAGCGCCCTTGTCGATCACTTTACGACCACGGTAAACACCTTCCGGCGATACGTGGTGACGCAGGTGAATTTCACCAGTGGTCTTTTCTACCGACAGAGTGCTAGCCGACAGGGCATCGTGCGAACGACGCATGTCACGGGCAGAGCGGGATTTTTTGTTCTGCTGAACAGCCATAATTGATTAACTCCTAAACGTTTGGGTCACGCTTTAACTGCGCCAATACACTGAACGGGTTGGACCGCGTTACCTCGTCCACGCTCGGTTCGGGCTCATCGAGACCCGCCGGCTGCTGGCATTCTTCCGGATGATGAGCAGGCACAATGGGCAAGGCGAGCAAAAGCTCCTCCTCGATCAATGCCAGCAGATCCAATGGATCTTCGCCCAGTTCCAGCACGTCATAACCTTTCGGTAACGACTGGGTATTCGCACCCTCCTTCACCACAGCGTAACTGCACTCGCTATGGATCGGCAGGGTGACCAGCTCAAGACAACGCTGGCAAACCATTTTGACTTCGGCGTCGATGGAACTGTGGATAACCACAGACCGGCGTTCGTCTCGTTCAAAAATGAATTTGGCCTGCACCGTACCGACATCATCGGAAAGCGGGTCGCAGAGTCTCTCCAAACTGGCCAGCAACACTTCACCTTGGAGGGTAGTGCCACGATCAGCCAGTTTGCGCGGGTCAACGTGAGGTGGAATCGGGTCATTCAACATAGGCGCAGCATTCTAGGGATGAGCCTAATGCATGTCAAAGGAAATTCAGGGCAATAATCCTGCACAGGACTGATTAGAATCAACTTTCACTTATTGGAGAACCGCATGCAGCCTCTGCTCCTTGCTTCCAGCTCACCCTATCGCCGTGAATTGCTCGCCAGATTGCGGCTTCCATTCGCCTGCAGCTCGCCCGACATCGACGAAAGCCATCGACCTGGCGAGGAGGCCGTTGAACTGGTGCAGCGCCTGGCAATGGAAAAGGCACAGGCCTTGGCCAGCCAATTTCCAGACCACCTGATCATCGGCTCGGACCAGGTAGCTGTGCTGGGCGAACAAATACTTGGCAAGCCCCACACGTTCGAGCGCGCACTGGAACAACTCAGCGCCGCCAGCGGCTCAAGCGTTACCTTCCTTACCGGGCTGGCCCTGCTCAACAGCTCCACAGGCCAATGCCAGGTGGACTGCGTGCCGTTTACCGTGCACATGCGCACTCTGGACCAGGCCAGCATCACGCGCTACCTGCACGCCGAGCAACCCTATGACTGCGCTGGCAGCTTCAAGGCCGAAGGCTTGGGTGTGAGCCTGTTTCAGGCCACTGAAGGCAGTGACGCCACCAGCCTGGTCGGCCTGCCGCTGATCCGCCTTGTGGACATGCTTATAAAGGAAGGCGTACAGATCCCCTGATCTGACACGGACAAAAAAGCCCGACCAAAGGTCAGGCTTTTTTATAACCAGGCGGCTTAACGCAGGGTCGGCCCCTTGAAGCCCGCCCACATCGCAATCTGATCCGCAACGCTGGCGCCGAGCTTCTTCGAGAAGCGGTCGAACGGCGATTCCTGAACGGTGTAGTCCACCAGTTCTTTTTCACCGATCACATCACGCGCCACATAGCTGGCGCTCCCCAGCCCGTCGATCAAGCCCAGCGGCAACGCCTGCTCACCCGTCCAGACCAGCCCGGAAAACAGCTCGGGATGATCCTTGTCCTTCAGGCGGTCACCACGCCCCTGCTTGACGCTGGCGATGAACTGCCGATGGGTGGTGTCCAGCACACTCTGCCAGAACGCCGTTTCATCAGCCTTGGGCGGCTGGAACGGATCCAGAAAGGCCTTGTGCTCACCCGAGGTGTACGTGCGGCGATCCACACCCAGCTTCTCCATGGCCCCGACAAAGCCGAAGCCTGCCGCCGTCACACCGATAGAGCCCACCAGGCTAGCCTTGTCGGCATAGATCTGATCAGCGGCACTGGCAATGTAATAAGCACCCGAGGCGCCTAGATCGGTGATCACTGCATACACCTTGATCGCCGGCTTTTCTGCGCGCAGACGACGGATTTCATCCGCCACATAGCCCGACTGCACAGGGCTGCCGCCCGGGCTGTTGATACGCAGGATCACACCCTTGGTTTTTTCATCAGCGAAGGCCGCGCGCAAGCTGCCAACGATGTTGTCGGCACTGGCGGGCTCCTTGGCGGCGATCATGCCCTCGATTTCGATCAGCGCGGTATGGTTCGCGCTGCGCGCTGCGCCCTTCTCGAAATCCATCAGCGGCGAGAACATGAACAACACGCCAATCAGATAAAGAAACGTCAGGGATTTGAAAAATATCCCCCAGCGACGCGAACGACGCTGCTCCTGCACGCCCGCCAGCAGGGTTTTCTCCAGCAATTTCCAACTCTTTGCATCAGCCTTGGCGTCTGCGATCTCGTCTTTGTCTTGCGAGACCGGTGGTTTCCATTCGTCCGACATTTATCTATTACCCCAACAACGAAGACTGACCACTGCGCTCACCTAACCAGGCACGCAGCTCGGGAAAACGTTCAATCGCCAGGCGCGGCTCATACTCGCGCAACGAATCCAGCGTCTGCGCACCGTAACCGACCGCCACCGAATCCATGCCGGCATTGCGCGCCATCAGCAGATCGAACGACGAATCCCCCACCATCAGCGCCCGCTCCGGCTGGACGCCGCAATGCTGAAGGATCTCGTGCAGCATCAAAGGATCAGGCTTGCTGGCCGTTTCGTCTGCTGCCCGGGTGATATCGAAATAATCGATCCAGCCATGGGCCTTGAGTACCCGGTCCAGACCGCGACGCGCCTTGCCGGTGGCGACCGCCAGTTTGTAACCCTGAGCACGGAACCCTTCGATGGATTCCAGCACACCCTCAAACAGCGGCGACGGCACGTCGTTATCCATCGCCATATAGCTATCGGCGTAGTGCTGACGAAAATCGATGAGGTCGCCGCCGGCAATATCCGGGTAGAGCGTGCGAATGGCCTCAGGCAAGCCCAGACCAATGATGCCTTTGATAGCAAGGTCATCACGCACCGGCCTGCCACTGCGCTCGGCAGCCACTCGCATGGCCTGGACGATACGACAGATGGAGTCGGCCAGGGTGCCGTCCCAATCGAAAATCAACAATTCATAGCCAGACGGCCCGACATCACGGCGCACTCAAACGCTCCACGGTCTTGGCCCACATCTCATCGACAGGGGCCTGCAATTTAAGCTCGCTGCCGTCCTGCATGGGAACGGTCAGCATGTAAGCGTGCAGGAACAGGCGCTTGCCACCCAGGTCGCGAATCTCGCGACTGAAATCCTCATCACCATATTTGGTATCACCGGCGATGGCATGCCCGGCGTGCAGAGTATGCACCCGGATCTGGTGAGTACGCCCGGTGACCGGCTTGGCCTCGACCAGGGTGGCGAAATCACTGAAGCGACGCAGGACCTTGAAGAGGGTCAGCGCCTCCTTGCCTTCGTCATTGACCTCGACCATGCGTTCGCCGGAACGCAGATTGCTTTTGAGCAGCGGCGCGTTGATGCGCTTCTGCGAGGTATCCCAATGCCCGCGGACCAGCGCCATGTAGCGCTTGTCGACGCCGTCGCCACGCAAGGCTTCGTGCAAATGGCGCAACATGCTGCGCTTCTTGGCGATCATCAACAGGCCGGAGGTGTCACGGTCAAGCCGATGCACCAGCTCCAGCTCCTTGGCATCCGGGCGCATTTGCCGGAAGGCTTCGATCACACCGAAGTTCAGGCCACTGCCGCCATGCACCGCAATACCGGCAGGCTTGTTCAGCACGATGAGTGCCTTGTCCTCATAGACAATTGCCGCTTCCAGGCGCTGCAAGAGACCCTGGGCCACCGGCACCGGCGCATCGCGCTCGGGCACGCGCACAGGCGGGACACGAATGATGTCGCCTGCCTGCAACTTGTACTCGGGCTTGATCCGCCCTTTGTTCACCCGCACTTCGCCTTTGCGCAAAATACGGTAGATCAAGGTCTTGGGCACGCCTTTGAGGAAAGTGACAAGATAATTATCGATGCGTTGACCGGCATATTCCGGCGCAACCTCAACCAGCTGGACGCCGGGGGTTGGGGGTGTGGTAGTCGTCATGGCGCAAATCATAACAATTTTTTATGGATTTGAAGCACTTAATGATTGCTGCTATAGTCGCGAACGCCGCCAAAAGCGGCCTGGACAGCGGACAAACAGTTTATGACCGGCCCTGCCCTACGCAATTCACGAGGACGCGAGGCCGTCCTACGGGGCTTTCGGTGACAACGGATAGGCTGCAGACGTTACAAGCGCAGGTGACATAAGGCCTGAAAGACGCCAGATCGCAGAGTTATCACTCGCCTTCAGAGCTAATAATTCACGGCCAGTTCACAAAGTGCAGTCGTTTGCAGACGTTCTGAGCGGATGCTTCGGAAACCACGCCTTAAGCCATAGATGCGCGAGCTTCCCATCGAAGATCGCGGTAAATGCCAACCCGTTGCGGATTCTGCGCGCGGCAGCACCCGAATTATCAGGGATACGTGTAGGGTGGAGACGCACAACCATCGGACTGTGTAGCACAAGGCTTGTTTTAGACGCTTCATCTCGTCCGCTACCGATGGTCGATTCCTCCTCCTGACAAAGCTTTTGCTGAATGGGTGCCTTTTGTCACCACAGCAAGCAGGAAACGTCGTCGCGACTCCGGCCCCGTTGGTCGGTACCTCGCTAGACACTTGAGTGTCCAACCACTCTTGACGTGCCCTGACACCGACCGTGAGAAGTCGTGTGTGCCGAACGCCGTTTCCGGCAGCCCGGAAACCGACGGTACTACATGAAAAGAATGTTGATTAACGCAACTCAACCTGAAGAGTTGCGCGTTGCACTGGTAGACGGCCAGCGCCTATACGACCTGGACATCGAGTCCGGGGCACGCGAGCAGAAGAAGGCCAATATCTATAAAGGCCGGATCACTCGCATCGAGCCAAGCCTTGAGGCTGCCTTTGTCGATTTCGGCTCTGAGCGCCACGGCTTCCTGCCCCTCAAGGAAATCTCCCGCGAGTACTTCAAGAAAGCCCCGGAAGGCCGCGTCAATATCAAAGACGTCCTGACCGAAGGCCAGGAAGTCATCGTTCAGGTGGAAAAGGAAGAGCGCGGCAACAAAGGCGCAGCCCTGACCACCTTCATCAGTCTGGCCGGTCGTTATCTGGTCCTGATGCCTAACAACCCGCGTGCTGGCGGCATCTCCCGCCGCATCGAAGGCGAAGAGCGCAATGAACTGCGTGAAGCGCTGAACGGCCTGATCGCCCCTGCCGACATGGGTTTGATCGTGCGCACTGCCGGCCTGGGCCGCAGCAGCGAAGAAATGCAGTGGGACCTCGATTACCTGCTGCAACTCTGGACCGCCATTAAAGAAGCCTCGCTGGATCGTTCCGCGCCTTTCCTGATCTACCAGGAAAGCAACGTGATCATCCGCGCGATTCGCGACTACCTGCGCCAGGACATCGGCGAAGTACTGATCGACAGCGTTGAAGCCCAGGAAGAAGCCCTGACCTTCATCCGCCAGGTGATGCCGCAGTACGCCAGCAAGATCAAGCTGTACGAAGACAGCGTTCCGCTGTTCAACCGCTTCCAGATCGAAAGCCAGATCGAGACCGCTTTCCAGCGCGTCGTTGAACTGCCTTCCGGCGGCTCCATCGTCATCGATCCGACCGAAGCCCTGGTGTCCATCGACATCAACTCGGCGCGCGCCACCAAAGGCAGCGACATCGAAGAAACCGCCCTGCAGACCAACCTTGAAGCGGCTGAAGAAATCGCCCGTCAATTGCGCCTGCGTGACATCGGCGGCCTGATCGTCATCGACTTCATCGACATGACGCCTGCCAAGAACCAGCGCGCCGTGGAAGAGAAAGTCCGCGAAAGCCTGGAAGCTGACCGTGCCCGTGTTCAGGTGGGTCGCATCTCGCGCTTCGGCCTGCTGGAAATGTCCCGTCAGCGCCTGCGCCCTTCCCTGGGTGAAAGCAGCGGCATCGTTTGCCCGCGTTGCAACGGCACCGGCATCATCCGTGATGTTGAATCGCTGTCGCTGGCGATTCTGCGCCTGATCGAAGAAGAAGCCCTGAAAGACCGCACTGCCGAAGTTCGCGCTCAAGTGCCGATTCCGGTTGCCGCTTTCCTGCTCAACGAAAAACGCAACTCGATCACCAAGATCGAACTGCGCACTCGTGCCCGCATCATCATCCTGCCGAACGATCATCTCGAAACGCCGCACTTCGAAGTGCAGCGCCTGCGTGATGACAGCCCGGAAGCCCACACCCTTCAGTCCAGCTACGAAATCGCTGCTGCCGCTGCCGAAGTGGAAGAAGTCCAGCCAGCTGCCGCGACCCGTACCCTGGTTCGCCAGGAAGCCGCCGTCAAGACCGCTCCGCCGCGCGCCAACGCACCGGTACCGGTTGAAGCCGTTGCTGCCGCACCTGCGCCTGTCGCTCACGAACCAAGCCTGTTCAAAGGCCTGGTCAAATCCCTGGTCAGCCTGTTTGCCACCAAGGAAGAGCCTGTAGCACCGGTTGTGGTCGAGAAACCAGCTGCCGAACGCCCTGCGCGCAATGAAGAGCGTCGCAACGGTCGCCAACAGAGCCGTGGCCGCAACAACCGTCGCGACGAAGAACGCAAGCCGCGTGAAGAACGCGCCCCTCGTGAAGAGCGTGCAGAACGCGCTCCCCGCGAAGAACGTGCGCCGCGTGAAGAGCGTGCTCCACGCCAACCACGTGAAGCTGCCGTCGCTGTCGCTGTTGAAGAAAACAGCACAACTGCACCAGCAGCACGTGAAGAACGCCCGGCTCGCAATGGCCGCGCCCCGCGTGAAGATCGCAAGCCTCGCGAAGAGCGCGTGCGTGAACTGCGTGAGCCACTGGATGCCGCCCCGGCCGTCAACGTTGCCCGCGAAGAACGCCCAGAGCGCGCTCCGCGTGAAGAACGCCAGCCACGCGCACCCCGTGAAGAGCGTCAGCCACGTGCCGAGCAAGCTGCTGTAGCAGTGAGCGAAGACGAAGTGCTGCCAACTGAAGAGCTGGCGAACGACGATCAGCAAGACGGTGCAGAAGGCGATCGCCCTCGCCGCCGCTCCCGTGGTCAACGTCGTCGCAGCAACCGCCGCGAGCGTCAACGCGATGCCAACGGCAACGTGATCGAAGGTTCGGAAGGCACTGACGGTTCTGAAGAGAACGGTAGCGAAGAAGGCAGCGCCGATCTGGCAGTCACTGCAGCGGTTGCAAGCGTTGTCATCAGCGCTCCAGCCGAAGCAGAAGCTAATCGCCAGGCCGAACGCGCCAATGCAACGGTCGAAGCGTCCGATTCGTCGTTCGTTGCCCAGCCTGTTGTTGAAACGCCGTCGATCCAGACCCCAGCGTTCGAAGTGGGCGAAGTCGAGAAGCCAGTGGTTGAGACGTCGGTGGTTGAAACCCCTGTCGTTGAAACGCCAGCCGTCGAAGCACCTGTCACCGAGTACGCTGCAAAAACCGAAAGCACGCCGGATGTTGAAGTACAGCCTGTCGTTGAAGCTGCTCCAGAGCCTGTAACAGAAGCTCCAGCCCTGGCCGCTCAGCCAGAACTGTTCGAAGCACCTCACGCTGAACGCGTTGTACCGTTCACGCCAACGCCAGAGCCAACACCACAGGTTGAAGCCGTTGCTCCCGCCCGTGAAGAAGCTGCTGTAGTTGAATCGGCAGCTGAATCGGTGACCGAGTCGGCAGAACTGCCAACCCCGGCGCTGGTTGTCGCTGAAGAGCCTGCTCCTTACGCCGCCGCGGAAATCGTCGCCACCTCACCTGCCGCAGAAGCAGCAGTGGACGTGGTTGCCGAAACCCCTGCACTGCCGGTCAGCAGCAACGGCCGCGCGCCGAACGATCCTCGTGAAGTGCGTCGTCGCAAGCGTGAAGCCGAGCGCCTGCAGAAAGAAGCAGAAGAAGCCAAGGCGGCTCCTGAAGCAGCACCGGTTGTCGACGAAAACCTGCAATCTGCAGATGAAGTCGTACAACAGCACCACGAAGCATCGGAAGACAGCAAAGAGCCTAAACCGCTCGCTTGATCCACGCTGAATAAAAAGCCCCACCTGTGAAAGCAGGTGGGGCTTTTTTGTGGCTGCTACAAGCGCCGATCCTGTAGGAGCTGCCGAAGGCTGCGAACCCCGGCTTGTATGGCACACCGCTCGTGGGACCGGCTTTACCCGGGAAGAGGCCCACATACCCTGCACATCTCTATTGGCAGAACTGCCGCCTTCCCGGCTAAAGCCAGTCCCACGGGTCTGTGTTTGCTGCGCGACAGTGCTTGGCCAAAGTACCCCTGAAATAACGCAGCCCCTGTAGGAGCTGCCGAAGGCTGCGAACAGCGGCTTGCCCTACACACCTCCATCGCTGGCTTCGTAACCTCGGCGAGCCCCTAAAAGGAATTTGCGCTAAACACCAAGCGCTCAGGCACATCGACATCCCACAAGATACCGGGATCAGCCACTTCGACCGTTTGAACGCTGCCGTCCTTGAACAGGCGTTTGCCACCCTGGTCACCCGTCAATGTCATCAGCGCCGGGCCATATTGGCGACCGAAGCCCACCGGATGGCCGCGCTTGCCTTCATGGAACGGCAGGATAATCAGCTCATCGTTCAGTGCGGCAGCGATCTGATGGAGGGTTTGCGGCAGGATAAACGGCATGTCGCCCAGCACCATCAGCCAGGCGCGGTGATCAGGCTCAGCAGCCACAGCCGCCGCGATGCTATCGCCCATGCCGGGAGAATCCAGCACCAGAAGCTCGCAGCCAAATCGATGGGCCAGTGCGATGATTTCAGAGGAGTCTGGACGCGTGACCAAACAGACCTTATCGACAACCCCCTGCAGGTTGATCAACGTCTGCTCCAGCACAGACCGCTCGACGCCATCACGCCCGACGCAGGCGGCCAAGAGCTTGCTGCTGCCCTCACCGGCGATGGCTTGAAAGCGACTGCCATGACCGGCGGCAAGAACAATGGCGCAAATGCTTTCAGTCATGGTGAGTCCAGAAGAGATAAAGCCGACTTAATACAGATTAGGTTCCATTTCCAGCTCGACACCGAAACGCTTGGCGATGTCAGCCTGAATCCGGCGGGCCAGCGCCAGCAACTGCGTGCCACTGGCCTGACCATAATTAACCAGCACCAAAGACTGCAGGCGATGGACGCCCGCATCGCCTTCGCGATAGCCCTTCCAGCCAGCCTGCTCGATGAGCCAGCCTGCTGCGAGCTTCACCTGCCCATCCGGCTGCGGGTAGCCCACCAGCGCGGGGTATTGCTGCCGAATACGCTCGGCCAGCTCAGCGGGGACCATCGGATTCTTGAAAAAGCTGCCCGCGTTTCCCAAGACCGCAGGATCAGGCAACTTCTCGCTGCGGATAGCGCAAATCGCCGCGCTGACATGATGGGGATTGGGCTCGCGGATCCCCTGATCGATCAGCCGCTGTCGCACAGGACCGTATTCCAGGTTCACGTGCGAGTTCATAGAGAGGCGAAAGCGCACTCGCAGAATGATCCAGCGACCGGTCTGGTGCTTGAACACACTGTCGCGGTAACCAAAGGCACACTCCTCAAGGGAAAAGTCGCGTAATTCGCCGGTCTCGCGATCAAGGGCGGTCAGGCTGTCAAACACATCCTTGATCTCGACCCCATAGGCACCGATGTTTTGCATCGGCGCAGCGCCAACCGTGCCAGGGATCAGGCTGAGGTTTTCAAGCCCCGCGAGCCCCAACTCCAGGCATGCCTGCACGAAGGGATGCCATGGCTCCCCCGCTTCGGCTTCAACGATCGCCTGTTTGCAATCCTCGCGCACGATGCGGATACCACGGCTGGCCATGCGCAACACCAGCGCCTGCACATCGCCCGTCAGCAGCAGATTGCTGCCGCCACCCACTACCATCAGTGGCAGATGATGCTCGGCGCAGTAAGCCAAGGCCTGACGCACGTCGTCATCGTTGTGCGCCTGGGCAAACAGCTGCGCCTGAACATCGACGCCAAAGGTGTTGAAGGGCTTGAGGGAAACGGCGGATTGCAGCTGCAACGTCAAACCTCCAGCAAGCGGCGCACGCGTTCAAGGTCTTCGACCGTATCAACCCCGGCAGGAGGGGCTTCCAGGGCGTCGGCAACGTGGATGCGTACGCCGTGCCACAAGGCGCGCAGCTGCTCAAGGCTTTCAGTGTCTTCAAGCCAGCACGGGCCCCAGCTGACGAAATCCTGGAGGAAGCCCGCGCGATAGGCGTAGATCCCGATATGTCGACGATAAGGGACGTCAGCGGGAAGTTGCTCGCGGTCCCTGGCCAGGGCATCGCGCGCCCAAGGCAGCGGCGCGCGGCTGAAGGTCAGCGCCAGGCCATTGATGTCGGCAACCACTTTGACCACATTGGGATTGAACAGCGCAGCGACGTCATTGATCGGCTCAGCGAGTGTCGACATGCGCGCCTCAGGGTGTGCAGCCAGATTAGCCGCCACCTGATCAATCACCGAAGGCGGAATCATGGGTTCGTCGCCCTGCACATTGACCACGATGGCATCCGCCTCCAGGCCCAATTGAGTGGCGACTTCCGCCAGCCGATCAGTACCGGAGTTGTGATCATCGCGAGTCAGCAGCACTTGTGCGCCAAAACCGTGGCAAGCCTCGACAATACGCGGGTCGTCAGTGGCCACGACCACTCGGGTGGCGCTGCTTTTGCGCGCCTGTTCCCAGACGTGCTGAATCATGGGTTTGCCAGCAATGTCCTTGAGCGGCTTGCCGGGAAAACGGGTCGAACCATAACGGGCCGGAATGACCACGGTGAAGGCTGTGGTCATTTATCCAGACGCTCATCGGTGGTCAGGGTGCGAGCTTCGCTTTCCAGCATCACCGGGATGCCATCACGAATCGGATACGCCAGGCCTGCGCCTTTGCTGATCAGTTCGGTTTTGTCGGCGCTGAGTTTCAGCGGACCCTTGCAGATCGGGCAGGCAAGGATGTCGAGCAATTTGGTG
This sequence comes from Paucimonas lemoignei, assembly GCA_900475325.1. GTDB lineage: Bacteria > Pseudomonadota > Gammaproteobacteria > Pseudomonadales > Pseudomonadaceae > Aquipseudomonas. The sequence continues at coordinate 1,886,014 of LS483371.1, read as the reverse complement.
TCCATAGGCATTCCTGAGCGAATCATGGCAAAAGACGTAACAACTGCGAATCGAACCAACTGACGAAAGCGTCCGATGGCACCGCATCCACTGCCAGGTACCACCAGTCATCCGCCGCAAAGGATCGGCATTTCACGGCATCCTTTTCGGTCATGATCACTGGCAGTGCTGGCGTAAAAGTCAGCGACTGAGCACTGAAAACAGCATGGTCGGCGAACGCATGAGCGATTGGCCGCCAGTGTAGCCCTTCGAGGGTATTGAAGAAACGTTGCGGATTACCGATACCGGCCACGGCATGCACCGCCTGCCCTGGCGGGAAGAAGTCCACCGGCTGACGCTCGCCGCTGCGCAGGTTGATCAGAGCCGATGGCTTGAGCTGGAAGGCATATCCGTCTTCCCGGTCAGCGCTGGCACCGTTGTAGAGCAGCGCGTCGACGCTTTCCAGGCGCTCCACCGGCTCGCGCAATGGCCCTGCGGGGAGGCAACGGCGGTTACCCAGCCCGCGAGCGGCATCAACCAACACCAGTTCAAGGTCCCGGGCCAGCCGGTAATGCTGCAGGCCATCGTCGGAGAGAATCAGGTCCAGAGGTTCGCTGTCGAGCAAGGCTTTGACTGCGCGGCTGCGGTCCGGGTCGATCATCAGCGGTACGCCGCTGCGCTGCACGATCAACAAAGGCTCATCGCCCGCCTGGCTGGCGCTCTGCTCGACTGTCACCCGCCACGGCAAGCTCGGCGGCGTGGCGCCATAACCGCGGCTGACCACGCCCACCCGCAGGCCCTGCTGGCGGCAATGTTCGATCATCCACAGGATCAGCGGCGTCTTGCCAGTGCCGCCGATGGTGATGTTACCGACAACGATAACCGGCACCTGGGCTTTGTAGATATCGCCCTGCCCGGCCAGGAAACGTTCGCGCTTGCCATTGACGACCCGGCGATAAAGGCACTCCAGCGGACGCAACAGCGTCAGCGCCGGATGGCCTGTGTACCAGGCGTTGAGCAAGCGATCAGAAAGTGACATCAGTTAGCCGATGCGGCTTCAATGGTGGTCATGCGCAGATGACTGAAACCCAGCTTGCCAGCGGCATCCATCGCGGTGATCACCGCCTGGTGCGGCGTCTTGCCATCGGCGCTGATCGACAACGGCAAGCTGGTGTCACCGGCCGACTCACGCTGCAAAGCGTCGATCAGCGTTGGCAGATCGTTCTTGGGCAGCAGCTGGTTGTTCAGGGAAAAGACCCCGTCGGCATTGATGGTGATGTCCAGATGCTTGAGATCGGCATCGGTTTCCGGGGTGCCGGTGACCGCTTGAGGCAGATCCACTCGCAATTGGGTTTCGCGGGTGAAGGTCGTGGTCACGATGAAAAACAGCAGCAGAATGAACACCACATCAATCAACGAAACGAGGTTGATGTCGATGTTCTCCCTGACTTTGCGGCGACGAAACTTCACTTCTTGCGACCCTCGCCACGCGCTTGCAGTTTAAGTGCGATCTTGGGGTCGTTCAGATCCACATCACGGTCACCCTGCACCACTTCGACCAGCTTGATCGCTTCCTGCTCCATACCGACCACCAGCTCGTCGACGCGGCTTTGCAGGTAACGATGGAGGAAGATCGCGGGAATGGCGACGATCAGGCCTGAGGCGGTACAGATCAGCGCCTTGGAAATACCACCGGCCAGCACTGACGCATTGGCGGTGTTACCGGTGGCGTTGAACGAGCCGAAAATATCGATCATGCCCAGCACGGTGCCCAGCAAACCCAGCAACGGTGCCATGGCAGCAATAGAACCCAGGGCACTCAGATAGCGCTCCAGGTCATGAATGACCCGGGCGGCAGCTTCTTCGATGCACTCTTTCATAATCTCGCGACCATGTCGGGAGTTCGCCAGACCCGCGGCAAGGATTTCACCCAGTGGCGAATCGGCGCGCAGCTCCTTGAGCTTGTCGCCATCGAGTTTTTTATCCTGAAGCCAGCGCCATACCTGCCCCACCAGATGCGGTGGCGCGATACGGCTGGCACGCAAGGTCCAGAGACGCTCGATGATGATGCCGACCGCGGCAATGGAACTCAGAATGATCGGCAGCATCATCCAGCCGCCAGATTTGACCAGTTCCCACACAGTGACGACCCCCTCGGAAAAGTGGGCGCCACTCTAACATAGGGTCAGCGTCGCGCCGAAGTTTGCGATCAATATCATTGATTGCCGTCACGCCAGAAGCGCCGCTCATGCCGTTGTGAGTGAGGCTGCCCGAAGGTGCCCAGTTGCAGGTTGATGGCACCGAGCTCAGCGCTGTCATAGGCCCGAATACCCAACCAGCCGTAGCGCGCCATGACCATGGGATGCGGATGGCCGAAAGCATTGTTGCGACCTCGGGAAATCAACACCCCCTGCGGCGCCACGGCCTGAAGGAAAATTTTTGAGGATGAGGTGCGACTGCCATGATGCGGTGCCTGCAACCAGTCGGCGCGCAGGTCGAAGCTGCTGTCGATCAGGGCCCGCTCAGCCTCGGCGTCGATATCGCCGGTCAACAGCAGCCGTTCGCCCTGAGCATCAATCATCAACACGCAGGATGCCTGGTTACCCTCCCTGGCGTGCTCCCAGCGCCAGATCGAAAACGTAACGCTGTCCCACTCCCAGCGCTGGTCGTTCTCACAAATCCGGGTGTTGAGCAACGCAGGCAATCGGGCCAACTCGCCGCCCAGGACCCGCTCCACCGGCAAGCCTTGATAAACCGCCAGCGCGCCCCCGGCATGATCGGCGTCGGCGTGGCTGAGCAGCATCAGGTCCAGTCTTCGTACGCCGCTTTTGCGAATCACCGGCAGCACCACCCGCTGACCGATATCGAACTCGCCAAATCGAGGGCCCGCGTCGTACAGCAGCGTGTGCTGCCGAGTGCGCACAAGAATCGCCAGGCCCTGCCCCACATCAAGCTGCAGCACTTCGGCTTGACCATGGGGCACGCTCTTCAATGGAGGAAACACACACAGCAGTAATAAAGGCCAACCCAAGGGCCGCAGCGGTACACCGCTGGGCACGAGCAGCAGTAGAGCTCCCAGTAGGCTTAGCAGCCAGACCCAGAATGGCACTGCAACCGGTGTCCAGGGCGTCAGCCAATCGGCCATCCAGCCCAGAAAGATGAACAACCATTCCAACGCGCCCCCGGCGAGCCAAAGCAAACCTTCCCCCAGCAGCGGTACTGTCAACAGTAAAGTCCCCAGCAACGCAGGGGGCAGCACCACGAAACTGACCCAGGGCACCGCCACCAGATTGGCCGCTGGCCCGCTGAGGCTGATGGGTAGATTCAGCGCCAGAAGCAGCGGCAACAACCCGACGGCGATCAGCCATTGTGCGCGGGTCCAACTGCGCAGCCAGCTCCACGCCCCCAGACGACCGTTGAAAATCAGGATCAGAATCGCCACCGCGCCAAACGACAGCCACAGACCAGGCTGCAGGCTGGCCAGCGGCTCCAGGATCAGCACCACATTGAGCGACAGCAGAAGCGGCAACGTGACACCCAGGTGGCGAAAGCGCATGCGCCAGAGCAGCACCAGGCCAACCATGACGCAGGCACGGCGCACCGGCACCTCGAAACCCGCCAGCAAGCCGTAGGCCAGCGCTGCAGCGAATGCCAGCCCACAGGCCCAAGGCAGCCAGGGCAACGCCCGAGGCCATAATCCCCAACGGGCCAGACCCGCTATCAGCCCATACATCACTGCAGCGAGCAAACCGATGTGCTGCCCGGAAATGACCAGTAGATGAACAGCTCCGGTGGTCTGCAGGATTTCCCAGTCGGCACGACTCAAACCCGAGCCATCACCGAGCACCAGGGCCGCCAGACCGCCTTCTCGCCCCTGTGCATCCACAGCCAGCAGGCGCTGGCGGATTGCGTCACGCCAGCCTGATGCCGCTGAAGTCAGTCGTTGACCGTCCGCCACGGTCCCGGTCGCGCCAATCCGTTGGGCCAGCAGCCAGGCTTCATAATCAAAGGCATCAGGGTTGACCAACCCGCCGGGACGCTTGAGCTTCACTGCCAGGCGCCAACGCTCGCCACTGCGAATCTGCGGGCCGCCATACCACGCCACGCGGATCAGCTGCGGCAATCGGGTCCGTCGCGATTGCGGCTCTTCCAGCTCGAAACGTACAACCCCGTCAGCCGCAGCAGGCAGGCCAACCACCTTGCCTTCCAGCCATAACGTCTGGCCATCGAGCCGTGCGGGTAACCGGTCGTTGAGCGCGGACTGAGCCGAGATGCAGGCCCAGGTGAAACCGAATAAAAACAACGCCAGTGGGTAGCTGCGAAACGGCAGCAGCATCAATGCCAGCACCGGCATCACTACCAATAGCCAGACTGGCGGCAATGCGGGTAAAAATCGCAACGCCAGCAAACCCAAGGCAAACGCGAACATCCCTGCGCGCATACACGCTCATCCTGATAACCACGAAGATCATCACAAGGCTTAGCGCATGCTGGGTTGTGGGGCGGAATCGAGTGTCACTGGCTTTGTCAGGTGCGAAACACACCACCAAGCAAATACAGGACCAGTGGGAAGACGGGGGATCTCCCACAAATCATTTCAATTTAGATAATTATTTTATGTTTGATGGGAGCCAACGTGTTGGCGAGGTGGTGCCCGACCGAACGCTTCGCCAACACGTTGGCTCCTACAGGAGACGCATCGCCCACACTGTGCCGGGCTGTTTCAGGCAAAAAAAACGCCCATCCGAAGATGAGCGTTTTTTGTCACGGCTAACGTTTACTGCGGCTTGCGACGACCAAAGCCCGGACGTTGGCCCGAACCCGATGCCGGGCCACGGCGCTTGCCGGACGGCGCGTCGTCGACCAGGGTGATACCCGGACGTTTCGGCGACGGCTTGGCTGGCCGCTTGTTCATGTCGCTTGGACGCTCAGCCACTGGCGTGCCACGGCTGTTGTCGCTGCGACCATTGGCCGGACGCGGGCTGCGCGGCGACGGCTTGCTAGGGTCGTTGCGCTGACCGCGGTTTGAATCGCTACGCGGCGCAGCTGGACGCTGGGCGCGATCACGGTCGCTGCCAGTGATCTGCGGCTGACGCGGCGCACGATCATGGGTCGGCGCCCCTTCCTTGGCCGGACGCAAGGTCCGCACAACGCGCTCGCCTTTGCCCAACGGACGGGACGACTGACGCTGCAGGCGCTCCAGTTTATCCTTGGTCTTGGCGTTCATCTGCGGCTGGGCCACAGGAGTCAGGCCAACTTCAGCGCTGAGCACGTCGACTTCGTACTGGCTCATTTCGCGCCAGCGGCCCATCGGCAGGTCAGAGTTGAGGAACACCGGCCCATAACGCACACGCTTCAGACGGCTGACCACCAGCCCCTGGGATTCCCACAGACGACGAACTTCGCGGTTGCGACCTTCCATCACCACGCAGTGGTACCAGTGGTTGAAGCCTTCACCGCCCGGCGCTTGCTGGATGTCGGTGAAACGCGCCGGGCCGTCTTCAAGGACAACACCGGCTTTGAGGCGCGCGATCATGTCGTCGTCGACTTCGCCACGTACGCGCACAGCGTATTCGCGGTCCATCTCGAACGAAGGGTGCATCAGGCGGTTGGCCAGCTCACCGTCGGTGGTGAACATCAGCAAACCGGTGGTGTTGATGTCCAGACGACCGATGTTGACCCAACGGCCTTCTTTTGGACGCGGCAGGCGATCGAACACCGTCGGGCGACCTTCAGGGTCGTCACGGGTACAGATTTCACCGTCCGGCTTGTTGTACATGATCACGCGGCGCACCGTTTCGGCGGCCTCTTCGCGCTTGATGACGCGGCCATCAACGCTGATGGCATCGTGCAGATCGACGCGTTGACCAAGGGTCGCGTCCTTGCCATTGACCTTGATCCGGCCCTGGCTGATCCAGGCTTCGACGTCGCGACGCGAGCCTACGCCAATACGTGCCAGAACCTTCTGCAGCTTTTCGCCTGCGGGTCCGATTTCCTGGCTGTCCTGCTTGTCTTTTTCACTCATCTGGGCACCTCCCGGTGTGTCGATTCAGGGGACGCCGAGGACCGGCGTGACCTGTTGCCCGGGGCTGTGGAAAACCTCCGGACTTGATTCTATAAAAAGCTGATGACGAACATGATTCGCCAAAAGGTCGCGAATCATACGCTCACCCAGCGCAATGCGCATCAGAGCCTAGTCGAAATTATCCGCATCATTTCTTTTTCCGCCGACCGGTTTTCTTCAAATCCTTCAGACGACTCGCAGAATCGGCCAGCACGACCTTGCGCTCGTCCTTGTCCATTTTCTTCCAGCCCTTGATCTCCTTTTTGCTGCGGCCACAGCCGATGCAGATGTCGTCGTCGAATTTGCAGAGGCTGATGCAGGGGTTTTTTGAGCTGCTCATCACTAATGCCCTGCACAGAGACGGTATAAAACCTTGTGGGAGCGAGCTTGCTCGCGAAGAGGCCGGTACATTCGGCACATTTTTCTAGCATGTAATATCGCTTTCGCGAACAAGCTCGCTCCCACAGAGAGGCTGCGCCTACAGTGGACCGGCCCCGTCGTCTGATTCCTTATCAGGCTCATCCGGCAACAAATCATCAAAGTCGATCTTCAGACCCTGCTCCATGGAGTCAAGTTCGACCAACAGGCTGCGGAAGCTGGTTTCGTCCCGGGGCGGCTCAGGCTCGGCATCGGGGTCAAGGCTGGCGTCGGCCAGGGCTTGCAGATGCGCAGGCACCGGTGCGTCTTCAAAGTCCATCACCGGATCCGGCTCAAGCTCACGCAAATCAGCCAACGGTGGCAAGTCATCGAGGTTTTTCAGGTTGAAGTGATCGAGAAACGCCTTGGTCGTCGCGAACATCGCCGGACGGCCAGGCACTTCCCGATACCCCACCACCCGGATCCATTCGCGCTCCAGCAGTGTCTTGACGATATGGCTGTTGACCGCCACACCGCGCACGTCTTCGATTTCGCCTCGGGTAATGGGCTGGCGATAGGCGATCAACGCCATGGTTTCCAGCATGGCCCGCGAATAACGCTGGGGCCGCTCTTCCCACAAGCGCCCCACCCACGGGGAAAATTTCTCGCGAATCTGCAGGCGATAGCCGGACGCCACTTCTTTAAGCTCGAACGCGCGCCCTTCGCAGGACTTGCCGAGCAACTGCAGGGCTTTCCTGAAAACCGGCGGCTCAGGACGCTCGCCCTCTTCGAACAGCTCGAACAGGCGCTCCAGGGATTGCGGCTTACCCGAGGCCAACAGAAAAGCTTCGAGCAGCGGGGCCAGCTCGCGAGGTTCATTCAGGTTCATTGATCGGCTCTTACTCGGCTCGGGCCCGCACATGGATAACGGCGAAGGGCTCATTCTGCACCAGCTCCACCAAGGATTCCTTGACCAGCTCAAGCACGGCCATAAAGGTCACCACCACGCCCAGACGCCCTTCTTCAGCGGTGAACAGCTCGGCAAACGGCACAAATCCACCGCCCTTGAGGCGTTCGAGTACATCACTCATGCGTTCGCGGGTCGACAAAGCCTCGCGGCTGATCTGATGGCTTTCAAACATATCGCCACGCCGCAGGACTTCGGCCATGGACATCAGCAGTTCATCCAGGCTGACATCAGGCAGTAATTTGCGCGCACGGGCTTCGGGAGCGTCGAGTTTGGGCACCACCACGTCGCGCCCGACCCGGGTCAACTGGTCAATGCCCTCGGCAGCCGCCTTGAAGCGCTCGTATTCCTGCAGCCGTCGAATCAGCTCGGCGCGTGGGTCGTCCTCTTCGGCTTCGACCTCGGCGGAACGCGGGAGCAGCATGCGCGACTTGATCTCGGCCAGCATGGCGGCCATGACCAGGTATTCGGCCGCCAACTCCAGGCGCACGCTCTTCATCAACTCGACGTAACCCATGTATTGCTTGGTGATCTCTGCCACCGGGATGTCGAGGATGTCGATGTTCTGTTTGCGGATCAGGTACAGCAGCAAATCCAGCGGGCCTTCGAAGGCTTCGAGGAAGACTTCCAGGGCATCCGGCGGAATGTACAGGTCCATGGGCATCTGCATGACCGCCTGACCATAGACCATGGCAAACGGCAGTTCCTGCTGGGCACCGGCCTGGCTGTCGACGGTTTCAACGCTGCTCATTACGCCTGTACGCCAAAGGGCGACGGGTCGCCGCAACCCACACGGATCACCTGTGGCTCGCCTTCGGCCAGGTTGATGACGGTTGACGCGGAGATGCCGCCGATACCGCCGTCGATGATCAGGTCGACTTGATGTTCGAGAATCTGGCGCATGTCGTACGGGTCGCTTAACGGCACGGTCTCGCCGGGCATGATCAGGCTGACGCTCATCAGCGGCTCACCCAATTCCTCAAGCAGCGCCTGGGCGATAGGGTGCTCCGGCACGCGCAGGCCGATGGTGCGGCGCTTGGGGTGCAGGATCAGGCGCGGGACTTCCCGGGTGGCGTTGAGAATAAAGGTGTAAGGCCCCGGCGTATGGGCCTTCAACGCACGGAACGCACCCGTGTCGACCTTGGCAAACAGCCCAAGCTGCGACAGGTCGCAGCACATCAGGGTGAAGTTGTGCTTGTCGTCCAGTTGACGCAAACGGCGGATGCGCTCGATGGCGCTCTTGTCACCCAGCTGACAACCCAGCGCGTAGGACGAATCGGTCGGGTAAACCACCAGACCGCCACCCTTGATGATCTCCACAGCCTGTTTGATCAGGCGCGCCTGCGGGTTTTCCGGATGGATCTGGAAAAATTGACTCACGGTAACTTCCTGTTCAGACGGCGGCAGTAGGCTGGTCATGTTTGAATCGCGCCCAGAGTGGCGGTAAGTCCTCGGGGACCGGGCGATAGATACCTATTTCGGCCCATCCGCCCGGGGCATGAAAATCACTGCCGGCGGTGACCAGCAGACCAAATTCACGAGCCAGAATGGCCAGGGTTCCGACCTGCTCGGCAGGCTGCAGACCGTTGACAACTTCAATGGCATGGCCACCTGCCTCGATAAAGTCGGCGACCAGTTTGCGACGCTTGCTGCGGGTGAAATCGTAATGCGTAGGGTGCGCGAGGCTGACCCAGGCGTTTGACTCTCGCAAGGTGGAAACGGTCTCTTCCAGGGTCGGCCAGTGTTGCTTGACGTCCCCCAGCTTGCCCGCGCCCAGCCACTTGCGGAACGCCTCGGCCCGATCCTTGACGAACCCGGCCCGCACCATGAAGTCCGCAAAATGCGGTCTGGCCGGTGCATTGCCGCTATCGCCCAGCTCTTGTTGAACGGCACGAGCACCTTCCAGCGCCCCAGGCATACCTTTGATCGCCAACTTTCGGCTGATTTCTTCAGCGCGCAACCAGCGACCCTCATGCAAACGGGCGATGGCCGCGACCAAAGCCGGGGCATCGACAGCAAAGCCATAGCCCAGAATATGGATCGTCGCGCCACCCCAGGTGCAGGACAATTCCACACCGTTAACCAACTGCATACCCAGCGCATGCGCCGCCGTTCGGGCCTCGGCGAGGCCTTCGAGGGTGTCGTGATCAGTCAGGGAAAGGACGCGCACGCCGTTTTCATAAGCACGGGCAACCAACACCGAAGGCGCGAGGGCGCCATCGGAGGCGGTGCTGTGGCAGTGCAGGTCAACATTCATAGGTGGCGCTTTCGCTATCATTGATGTTTGTTATTATGCCGCCACATCCTGATTCTGGCTCCCATTGTGAAACAATTCATCGACTTCATCCCGCTGCTGCTGTTTTTCATCGTTTACAAGATCGAGCCTCGTGCTGTCGAGATCCTTGGCAACAGCTACACACTGGGGGGTATTTTCAGTGCGACCGCGATGCTGATCGTCAGTTCAGTGGTGGTCTACGGCATCCTGTTCGTCAAGCAGGGCAAGCTGGAAAAGAGCCAATGGCTGACCCTCGCCGCCTGCCTAGTGTTCGGTAGCCTGACCCTGGCCTTCCACAGCGAAACCTTTCTGAAGTGGAAAGCACCCGTGGTGAACTGGCTGTTTGCGCTGGCTTTTCTCGGCAGCCATTTCATCGGCGACCGCCCGCTGATCCAGCGCATCATGGGTCACGCGCTGAGCCTGCCGCAGGCCATCTGGACCAAACTGAACATCGCCTGGATCATCTTCTTCCTGTTCTGCGGTGCGGCCAACCTTTATGTGGCTTTCACCTACCAGGAATTCTGGGTCGACTTCAAAGTATTCGGCAGCCTGGGCATGACCCTGCTGTTCCTGATTGGCCAAGGCGTATTCCTTGCCAAACACATGAATGACCCGGCCGCAACGCCGCCAACCACGAAAACCGAGGACTGACATGCTCTACGCAATCATTGCCACAGACGTCGAAAACTCCCTGGAAAAACGCTTGAGCGTGCGCCCCGCTCACCTTGAACGCCTCAATGCGCTCAAGGCTGAAGGTCGCCTGGTGCTGGCCGGACCGCACCCTGCCGTGGACAGCAACGACCCTGGCGCCGCAGGTTTTTCCGGCAGCCTGATCGTTGCCGAGTTCGAATCCCTGAGCGCGGCTAAAAGCTGGGCTGAGGCCGACCCGTTCGTGGCGGCGGGTGTCTATGGCAATGTTGTGGTCAAACCGTTCAAGCAAGTCCTGCCTTAGTTACAGATGTGGAGACCTGACACAGTGGGAACTACCGGGGTGGTGTTCCCACAGCATCAGGTACATCCACACATCCGTGGGAGCAAGCTTGCTTGCGAAGAGGCCGGGACATTCGGCATCTGCTTGCCAGATACACGGCCATCGCAATCAATCCCACACGGTCTACCCAACGGCTTCTTCTACTCCGCGACGGCTTAGCCCCTCGCTAATCCTTTTTTACGTCCTGCCGACAACCTGTTGAATACTCGATTCATTATCGAGAACGCTGATTTAGCTGCGACTAAAACAACAGGAGTTCAGATGCGTTCAGGTTCGGTGTGTCTGTTGGTGGTGGTTCTGGCGATGGCCGCAAACGCCTTTGCCGAGGAAACAAACGGTTCCGGGGCTCATGCAATGCCGCTGTCGACCTCAGCGAGTCAGATCAGCGAGCTGCAGCAGCGGTTGGCCGAAAGCGAGCGCCAGCGCCAGGAATTGCTCAAGCAGGTGCAGAACGTTGATGCCGAACGCGACAGCGCACAACTGAGTCGGCTCCGGCAGGAGAACCAAAGGCTCAAGTTGCAGCTCAAAGAAGCACAATCCGTTGAACCGCAACGCCTGCTCACCGAACCACAGCAATGGTTCGTGACCGGCGGTGGCGTTGCGCTAATCGCCCTTCTGTGCGGTATCTTTGCTCGCGGTGGACGTAAGCAGCGTCGACAGTGGCTAAATTGAGTGAGAAATGAGCGAGCTGTTACTTATTGATGATGATCAGGAGCTCTGCGAGCTTCTGTGCAGTTGGCTGAGCCAGGAAGGTTTTCTGGTCCGCGCCTGCCACGACGGCAGCAGTGCCCGTCGTGCCCTTGCCGAATCAGCGCCCGCCGCCGTGGTGCTGGACGTGATGCTGCCTGACGGTAGCGGCCTGGAACTGCTCAAGCAATTGCGCAACGACCACCCTGATCTGCCGGTACTGATGCTGTCGGCACGTGGCGAGCCGCTGGATCGCATTCTGGGCCTTGAACTGGGCGCTGACGATTACCTGGCCAAACCTTGCGATCCCCGGGAGCTGACTGCCCGCTTACGGGCGGTGTTGCGCCGCAGCCATCCGACGGCAGTGTCGACCCAACTGGAGCTCGGCGACCTGAGCTTCAGCCCTGTGCGGGGCGTGGTCATCATCGCCGAGCAGGAGCTGACCCTGACCATGTCCGAAAGCCGCCTGCTGGAAGCCCTGCTGCGCCAACCCGGTGAACCGCTGGACAAGCAGGAACTGGCGCAACTGGCACTGGGCCGCAAACTGACGCTCTATGATCGCAGCCTGGACATGCACGTCAGTAACCTGCGCAAGAAAATCGGTCCGCACCCTGATGGTCGACCACGGATCGTCGCGCTGCGCAGTCGTGGGTATTTCTATTCGGCCTGACGGCCGAGCTGCAAGTTTCAAGCTGCAAGCTACAAGTCAAAGCACGGCACAGTCCTGCTTTTCCTCTTGCAGCTTGAAGCTTGTAGCTTGTAGCTGCTCCCATCGCCTTTACCCACTCTTTACAGTCCCCTGACCGCTCTTGACCTTGATCTCCCTAAACTGGCCTCAACCGGCAACGAGCCGGATTCGAGACAAGGAGATACACCATGCGCAAGACCCTGATCGCTTTGATGTTCGCTGCTGCTCTGCCTACCGTCGCCATGGCGATGCCACCTGCAGACGGCCCTGGTTTCGGTGGCCCTGATGGCCCGCGTGCCGGCATGCATCATGATCGCGGCCCACTTGGCAAGCTGGACCTGACCCGCGAACAGCGTGACCAGGTACGCAGACTGATGGGCGACCAAATGCACGACCGCAAGGAAGTTACCCAGAAGTACCTGGCCAAACTGTCGCCCGCCGACCAGAAAGCCATGAAGGATGAACTGGACGCCAAACGCACCAAGACCGACAGCGACATCCGCGCTCTGCTCAAGCCTGACCAGCAGAAGGAGTTCGACGAAATGATGAAGGAGCGCGCCGCCAAAATGGCCGAACGTGCTGAATTCGAAGCATGGAAAGCGCAAAAAGCTCAAAAAGCCCAGTAAGCTACAGGTCTGTCCGAACCCGGCACTCCCCAAGGGTGCCGGGTTTTCTTTATGTGAGGTTTTTCCTGTGCGCTCATTGTTCTGGCGAATTCTGGCCAGTTTCTGGCTAGCCATTGCCCTGGTTGCAGGCCTGTCGATTCTGCTGGGGCACATGCTCAATCAGGACGCCTGGATTCTCAGTCGGCACCCGGTATTGAGCAAACTGCCGCAGAGCTGGACCGAGCGCTATGAAGCCCAAGGCGCGGATGCTGCCCAGGACTACCTGCAAAGCCTCAAGCGCAAGAACCACATGGATGTTCAGGTCCTCAATGACACCGGTGATCCGGTGGTGCGCGGCACGTTCTCACCCCGTGCGGCAGCGCTCGAAGCCCGCCAGGGCGACGACCCTCGGCAACTGCCGTGGCGGCGCCTGACCAGCGAATACACCAGCGATAAAACCGGCGAAACCTACCTGTTCATCTATCGCATTCCCCACCCGGAACTGGACGCCTGGCACCGCGACAGCCTGATGTGGCCATTGAGCGCGCTGGGCATTGCGCTCGTTGTGCTGACGCTGTTCAGCCTGTTCGTGACCCTGTCCATTACCCGGCCGCTGAGTCGCCTGCGCGGCGCGGTGCATGACCTCGGGCAGACCACCTACCAACAGAACAGCCTCGCTCAACTGGCCAACCGCCGTGATGAGTTCGGCGTGCTGGCCAACGATTTCAATCGTATGGGCGCTCGTCTGCAAAGCCTGATCGGCAGCCAGCGACAACTGCTGCGCGATGTCTCCCATGAACTGCGCTCCCCCCTGGCGCGGCTGCGTATCGCGCTGGCATTGGCAGAGCGCGCCGAACCGGCCGAGCGTGAAAAACTCTGGCCGCGCCTGAGCCGCGAGTGTGATCGCCTGGAAGCGCTGATCAGCGAGATTCTGGCGCTGGCAAGGCTCGATGCTGAGCTGAGCAGCGCCGAACCGGTTGACCTCAAGGCGCTGCTGTTGCGCATCAAGAACGACGCCACCCTTGACGGTGGCGATCAGCAGATTCGCGTCCAGGTTCAGGATCACCTGACTTTGCATGGCTGGCCCGACATGATCGAACGCGCTGCCGACAACCTGCTGCGCAATGCCCTGCGCTTCAACCCTCAAGGCCAGCCAATTGACGTGCAGGCCGCGCGGGTGGGCGATCGGCTGCAACTGAGCGTGCGCGATCGCGGCCCCGGCGTTGCGCCCGAACATTTGACGCAACTGGGCGAACCCTTCTACCGCGCCCCCGGCCAGACCGCGGCAGGGCACGGCCTGGGCCTGGCCATCGCCCGCCGCGCCGCACAACGCCATGGCGGCGACCTGATCCTGAGCAATCATCCGGACGGCGGATTTGTGGCGATCATCGATTTGCCGGCCGAGCCGTTGGGGTCGACGCCACCCTGAAATCATCCTCCGCCGCCGAAGACCTCGGACCTGTGGGAGCGAATTCATTCGCGAAGGCAATGTTACAGCCGATGAAAATGCATCGAATGTACCGCCCTCTTCGCGAATGAATTCGCCCCCACGTAATCCACGGCGTGCGCAATTCTCTGTAGGAGCTGCCGAAGGCTGCGAATCGGTAGCCGCCTTCGCAGCCTTCGGTAGCTCCTACCTTAATTCACGTAGCGCCATCCATCGCCTCAGTTGATCTTGATCTCGATCTTGATCTCGATCTTGATCTCGATCTTGATCTCGATCTTGATCTCGATCTTGATCTCGATCTTGATCTCGATCTTGATCTCGATCTTGATCTCGATCTTGATCTCGATCTTGATCTCGATCTTGATCTCGATCTTGATCTCGATCTGCTTTTGATTTTGATCTTAAGCGCCCCGTCAAACCACGCTGGCCGGAATCCGATGTTGAGGTGTGGGGCAAACCGGCAGGGATGCCGGTTTAGCCGCCCCAGGCCATGGATGGCCGTTGGCGGCGGCCCCACGCATCAATGTTGGATTACGGGCATGCCGAGCCTAGGCGAGGGACCGAGTGGTGGGGCACAGCCTTTTTGGTTACTTTTTTGGCGTCTGAAAAAAGTGACGCGCCGTAAGGGCGCAACCCTAAGTGGCCGTTACCGCAACAATGGATATGTACGCAAATGTACATACCCATGCCTTTCGCCCTGATGCGGCCCAGATCAACCGCCACACAGGAGTAATGCGACATATCTATATCTTCAGCTCAGCCCTGCCACTCACTCACAAAATCCACCACATCCACTTTCGCTGCAGTACGCGGCGGATTCAGCGGCGTACCCAGATACAGAAAAGCAATCACCTCCTCACCGGCCTGCAGACCAAAACCCTGGGCAACCAACGGCGAATAGGAAAGATCCCCCGTGCGCCACACCGCCCCCACACCCAGCGCGTAGGACGCCAGCAACACGCTGTGCGCCGCACAACCGGCGGTGATCAACTGCTCGGCCTTCGGCACTTTGTAGTGATCCTGCAACCGCGCAACCACCACCACAACCAATGGCGCACGCAGCGGGCCCAACCGGGCCTTTTCCAGCGCTTGCGGAGTCACCTCTGCGCCGCTGGCCTGCAACGCCTGAGCCAGCAGATCGCCCATACGCTCACGCGCGTCGCCTTCCACGGTGATGAAACGGAATGGCCGCAACTGGCCATGGTCCGGGGCACGCATGGCCGCGTTGAAAAGGATTTCACGCTGAGCGGCATCCGGGGCCGGGTCGATCAATCGTGGAACCGAAACCCGATTGAGCAATACGTCGAGCGCCTCCATGGGCAACCTCCTTGAGAATTGACGGCTCATTCTAGAGCCTGCGCCCTCGGATAACGAACCTGCAGGGCAATTACTTACAAGCTGTGTCGAGCGACGTCTGGTTTACATGCCGTAGGCCGCAGGTAGAATGGCGCCTTTCCTCGAACAAGTCAGAGTGACTACATGGCGTTGCCGACCCTTCGCATCATCGGTTTCATTATCGGCATATTCCTGATCACGCTGGCCATCGCCATGATCGTGCCCATGGTCACGCTGGTGATCTACGACCGCTTCGAGGACCTGCGCTCCTTCCTGTGGGCCAGTGTCATCACTTTTATTGCCGGTC